>CAJSYI010000005.1 GCA_910573745.1 Muribaculaceae bacterium
ACAAAACTTATTTGACTTTACCAAATAAAATTGCCGCTAATTTCTATAAAACCAGCAGGTTAAATTTACCTATAATGGTGATGTCTATTCCACATTATCGCCTTAGCGTGTCCGCTGAATAGTTACTTAAGAATTCAACCGTAGGCGTGGAAAAATTCAGTTTCTCACGAGTTCTCCGATTCAATTTATTCTGCACTTTTTTATAATTTTTTTTTGGGGGGGTGTAACTAATGCAAAATCAGTTCCTTTCGGGATAACTGCCTTTTGGTCTGGGTGAAATTGTTTTTCGGTGGGGAGGGGGCACAAACCCATAGCCCCTCCCCACCGAAAAACAATTTCACCCTGTCGCCTCAAAAAATGGTGGTTACACAATGTAAAAATTGCGTTTTGACTTTAGGTTCAGGTTACTAAGCTACCAGCCTTCGTTTTGCGTGAGATTGCGGTTGCGGTCCATTTCAACAAGAGGAATCGGCCAAAGCTCGTGGCGCGGCTGATAAGCACGTGTGTACATCAGATCTCCGAATATGTCCGTTGCGTCCTTCACCGACTCCTGCAGGAGTCCCCACCGACGCAGATCCCAATAGCGTTGTCCCTCACCGGCAAGTTCACAGGCACGCTCTTTGCGTATTCGGCAGCCCATGTCTTCCTTGCCTCCTACGGCAAGATGCGGACTGCCTGAGTTCAGGCCGGGCATGCCTGCCCGCGCCCTTATCTTGTTGACTTCCGCTATCGCCTTGCCTACGGCACCAGTTTCGTTGTAGGCTTCGGCAAGCATAAGAATCACGTCCCCGAGCCTGATAAGAGGAAACTCATATGGAGTGCGAGTGTATTCGCCCCAGTATCCGTCAAGATTCCCGGTAGGAATCCATTTTCGCCAGAAATATGAGTTCCATCCTTCCGAGTTACGGATGAATGCCATAGCCTCCATCGGCGCGCCGCCTTTGGCCGGGTCGGCCAGCACGAACTGCTTGTCCATCGGATTGGAACCTGCGTCTGTGCCGAGATAATGCGAATAAGGGGTTATCACATTCAGGCACAGACGAGGGTCGCGGAGCCTATAGGCATCCATAACTTTGGTGGTGTCGCAGTCAAGCGTACTTGTAACTACCGTGCTCCCCTGGTCTATGGCCACGCACATATACTTCCTCCGGAGTTCGGGGCCGCCGGAGCTGAAACCGGGGAAGATGTCGTCCCAGTCAAAGGGAGAGCCGTCAATGTTATCATACATGTCCACAAGGGTCGTGGATGGCACTATGCGGTTGGATGCAATCAGCCGCATAGTAGACTTGTTGCCGAAATAAGACACGATGTCGAGGGCATTCCCTGCGGTGTTCCCGTCTATCGACTGGATGGAGAATATCATCTCGTCGCTGTGCCGTCCGTTATAGAGCCTGAAGAGGTCGTCATAGTCGGGATGGAGTGCGTACCCGTAGTCGGCAGACTTGCCATAGACTATCTCCTCGAAGTCGGATATCGCCTTTTCCCATTGGCGGTCGAAGAGGTACACCTTCCCCCTGAGCGCGTACGCCGCGCCTCTGGTGGCTCTCCCCAGATTCTCGGCATCCCATCTGACAGGCAATTTACGTATGGCGTCGTCGAGGTCTTCAATCACATGACGGCGTATCTCCTCCGCCGTGCTGCGAGGATTCCTGAGATTGGCGAACTGTTCGTTTATGTCGCATGTCTCATCGTAATACGGCACACCGCCCCAGCAATTGAGCATACGGAAATATGCCATTGCACGCAAAAATTTGGCTTCGCCGGTAACGCGGTCGATGGTCTCGCCGCTAATCGGCATTCCGGCCACTTTGCGTATCACCGTGTTGGCCCGATGCACGAGTTCATAAAGATTCTGCCAATGGTTCTGCACCCCTCCGCTTGCCGATGAAAACGCCGTGCCTCGGGAAATGTCAGCCCAAGGAGATGTGCCGTCGGCCAGGTCGGAACACATGTCAAACGTGAATTCCATTCCGAAGCACCATGGTGCTTTCATAGCCGCATACATGCCTAATGCGGCCTGACGGGCATGCTCTTCGGTCTGCCAGAATGTCTTTTCCGACATCTGGTCGGACGGCGTGTAGTCAAGGCTTTCGCATCCGGTGAGCGCCAGAAGCGGAAACATGCCAAGGATGCAAAAAACAAAAACATATATTTTCTTCATCATAATTCTACTGTTTAACTGGTAATCAGAAAGTTATATTTACCCCGACAGAATACTGGCGCACAGCGGGATAACCGACATTGGCACCGATTTCCGGGTCAAAACCGGGAAATCCGGTTATGGTGAAAAGATTGTCGATGCTCGCGTAAAACTTGAGGTTCTCCACGAAGAACTTACGTGTAATCCTCTGCGGAATCGTGTAGCCAAGACGTATGTTCTTGCACCTGAGATAGGCGGCATTATGCACGAATGCATCGCTCGCCACATCGTTTTTCGGATTTGCGTTGTTGCGGAGAATGGGATATTTGGATGAATACGGATTCTGCGGAGTCCAGGCATTGTCGGCAATGTCTTTGTTCAAAGACTGCCCCATAACGGTCGTGAACCTGAACGCCTGGTTATTGTAGTAAACATGATGGTTTCCCGTGCCCTGAAGCATTATTCCGAAATCGAATCCGTTCCACTGCAAGGCGAAACTTGCGCCGTAGGTGAAACGCGGAAGCTGGCCGTGGCCTATCTCCACACGGTCGGCGGCATCCAGTCGACCATCCCCGTTGGCATCGGCATAAAGGAAATCCCCGAGTTCCGGACGTTGGTATGTGGCAAAATAGTCAGGATTGCGGTCTACAAGCGATTGTACATAATCAAGGTCGGCCTGATCGCGGACTATGCGGTCAACGGTAATAAGATAGAGCTGGTTGATGGGCCTTCCCTCTTGGGTTTTATACACTCCGCTGATTGAAGGCGTGTCGCCTTGGAACTTCGTAACCTTGTTGTTGACGAATCCCATATTGAAGCCTATCTGGTAACCGACCTTCCCTATGCGGTCATACCAATTGATGTCGAATTCCACGCCTCTGTTGTTGACTTCACCCGCATTCTGGTTGGGGACAATGCTCGTCCCGTGTTCCAGCGGGGCAGGCAGGGATATGAGTATTCCTTTCGTGTCTTTGTTGTAGAAGTCTATGCTCCCGGCAAGCCGGTTGCCCAACAAAGAGAAGTCCACTCCGACGTCGGCCATATATGTCTTTTCCCACGTCAGATCCGGATTTGCAAGAACAGTCTGCGCGAGTCCGCCCACCACCGTGCCGTTGAGCACATAGTTGGCCGTGGAATAAAGGGACTGATACATATATAGGCTTGTAGTGGCATTGTTGCCGAGCGAACCGTATGAGGCCCTTATTTTCAATTGGTTCAACCATACTGATGCGTTCCTCATAAAACCCTCGTCTGAAATCCTCCAAGCCGCGGATACCGACGGGAAATAACCCCATCGTCTGCTGGGAGCGAACCTTGACGACCCGTCGGCGCGCATATTGGCTTCAAGGAAATACTTGCTGTCCCAACTCAGGTTCATGCGACCGAAAAAAGAACGCATGGCCCATTCATCGTACGTTCCGGAGACCTCCCCGTTGGTTGTCCCGGCATCGATTCCGGTAAGGGAAGAATCCACAAGGTCATATTTCCTGTAATAGTCGCGGTCATAATGGTTGTATTCCTGGCTCATTCCCGCAAACACCGAAGCGTCGAGCTTTCCGAGACTCAGGTCGTAGCGCGCCGTGAGTTCAGAAGACCGGAAAGTGTTCTGGTAGTTGTAACGGCGTATATAGGTGCGCACAGTCCCTTCCCGAATCAAGACAGGGCCGTCAAACGTGAATCTGTACAAATCACGGTCGCACAGATGGTGTTCCACTTTGCGTTGCCAATAGTTGAGCGCAAAAGCCCCTTGTACGACAAGTCCTTTCACAGGACGCACAGAGGCGAACAGTTTGGCCACCGTGCGGAACGTCTTCACAGGGAATTCGGTCTTGTAGAACCATTGACGGCGATACGGATTGAAGTTGCTGACATTCTCCTCTTCGGGGTTCTGCACTCCACCGTACAGTCCGGTGGCCGGATCATAAAGAGTCATTCCCGGCACGGTATTGAACGCGCCTGACCCGAATATCACGTCTCCTCCCGCCGTGGCATTTTCCGACGATGGGTTGTTTTTGTCAAAATAGCCGAACAGATTGGCTCCCAAGTTCAGCCACGGCTTTACCTTGACATCTATGTTTGCCCTTAGCTGATAGCGTTGATAATCTGTGTAATAAATCATCCCCGGATTGTTTACATATCCGACGGAAAGATTGTAATTCACCGTTTTGCCTCCCCCGTAGACCGACAGATCATGCTTCTGCACCACCGAGGGATTGCGGTAAATGTGATCCTGCCAGTCGGTGTTGGGATACACGGTCGGATTACGGCCTGCATCGTTGCGCCATTCGTCTATCTTCCCTTGCGAGAACCTCGGCGCCTGACCGTTGGCCAAAAGCCCGGCGTTCTGTATTTCCATAAAATCGGCATAGTCGGTAACGAGGTTCATCCGTTTTGCCACTGTCTCGAACGACACATTGCCGCTGTAAGTAACCCTCGGTGCTCGTTCGCTACCCTTTCTTGTGGTAACGAGTATCACGCCGTTTGCCGCCCTCGAACCGTATATGGCCGCTGAAGCGGCATCCTTGAGAATCGAAATATTCTCGATGTCTCCGGGATTAATGTCGCTCAGGGATATTCCGGTCATGCCATCCACCACCACGAGAGGGGCGGCATCATTGAGCGTGCCTTGTCCTCGCACCCGGATGCTCTGCGATTCATATCCGGGAGTGGTGCCTCCGGAGTTTGACACAGTGAGTCCAGGAGCGAGTCCGGCCAACGCGTTGGTTACGTCTGTCAGCGGACGGTCTTCGAGTTCTGATCTGGATACCGAAGACACAGCTCCGGTAAGGTTTGCCTTTTTCTGAGTAGCGTAGCCGACCACCACCACTTCATCGAGAGTAGAGCCGTCCTCTTCCATGACAACAGCATAATCGTCTTTTCCCGGTTTCAGGCGTATCTCGACCGGAACGTATCCGAAATAAGACACTTGCAGCGTGCCTTTCTCCGGAACTCCGTCCAGGACGAAAAGGCCGTCGGCATCAGTGGTTGTGGCGACCGTTCCTTTCTTCTTGAGACTCACGGCAGCTCCAGTAAGAGGTTCGCCCTTGCTGTCCGACACGATGCCATGAATCTGACGGACGAGCTGCTTCGGCATGTCATCGGCCTTAATGCCAAAGCCGACCGCGACAAACATTAAAAGCAACAGGAATGTTCTGTTCATTTCGGTGGGTTATTGTGGTTTTCGGCAAAATTAACCACAAAAACATTACCGACACAGAGATTGCCAACAGACAGCCGAAAAGTGCCAATGAACGCACATCATAGCCGCATCAGGCTATGGCAGTCGGGTTGCAGGGCGGAATCAGTCCGTCTGTATGACAAGATAATTGGAAAGGCTCCAGAAAAGGTCTGAATCGAGGATATGAAGGAAAGTGCGCTCCCCTTTCCCCGACATAGAATAGGAACTTTCAGGATGCTGAGTGAGTATTTTGGGCTTTTTCGCACCGATTCTGATGTATTCAGCAGTGCGTTTGTCGCATGTCCTGAAACGCGATTTGTCAGCCCCGTCTTTGAGCACCTTTGTTTTCCTCAGGAATCCGGTCTCGATGATGCCCTGCTTTTTCAGATTGGCCTTACTGTCGATTATTACGTAGCCGGCGTTAAGTTCGTTTTCAAGCTTGACGGAAACGGATTTTGCCGAATCCAGCTCAGAATAGGCCGTGGCCACGGTGCTGCTGAGCGAATCCACAGTGATGTTGAGAGAGCCGATATGCCGTCTTGCGTCCGTCAGCTGCCTGTTCAACTCTTCTATTTCAGACAGTTGGGAATTGACCTGTTTCCTCAGAATGTCTATTGTTGACTGAAGGCCTTCGTTGAACAATGACGACTCCTTCAGTCTGGACTCCATTTCTGAAATCTGCCTGTTGCGTTTCTGAAGCGTAGCTTTGACTGATGCTATGTCAGCAAGAATCCTTGAACGTCGGAAAGAATCTTCGCCGCCTCTTTTGTCCGTCGCGCTTAGCAAGCCCTCCAGACGCCTTATCTCCTCCAGATCGCACGTTACATCCCGGACAAGCGAGAAGAGCTTGTCCCGCTCCGACACTGCGGCGGCAAGCTCCTGCTTGGAAGCTTCCATAAGGTTGTCCGGCGCACCGTCGGGCTTAGGGCCGCTGCATGAACAGAGCAAATACACGCATATCAATATGTAGGCACCTGTTTTCATTTGATTTTCAGAAAATGACTTGAATTCCGATGCAAAGATAGCGTGTTTTCAAGAGACAAAAAAATGAAACGCAAATAAACGACCGGAATCCGCCAATCAACTACGCCCGTTCCCGCTTGCCTGATAGAAAGGGATGTTGTAATTTTGCGGGATGAAATACACAGACAAGAAATCCGTCTTGGTCTCTGACCTGTTTTTCTGCGCGGTGTTCATTCCGGCAATGCTTGCGTTGGGGCCTGCAGGACATTGGTTTGCACAATGGCCGGCATTCGCCATGATCGTAACCGTCTTTATGGTTTCAACGTATTTCGTAATCACGCGTGTCAACTTCCCTGAGCTTATAATCTCACGCAGATACGTAAAAATCGCCATAGTAGTTTCCATCCTCATATTGTGCAACTACGCATTGACATGTTTCCCTCTGCCGAAAATCGACTTTGTAACCCCTGCGATGAGCGCATACCAGACAAGGGTGAGGGACTATGGCATATCGTTGAGCCTGTGGATGATGTTTTCGCTTGTCGCATGCTATTCCTTCACGATGTCGTTCGTGAAAGAGCTTTATGACCGTCTTCTTCTGCAGAAGAAGGCTGAACATCAGCGCGACAAGGCAAAACTTGCCGTGTTCAGGGCGCAAATCAGCCCCCATTTCCTTTTCAACACGCTCAATACCCTGTACAGCCTCGTCTTAGGCACATCGCAAAAAGCCGAAGTGGCTTTCGTGAAATTCACTGAGATACTCAAATACACTTATACTTCAATCGACAAAGACAAGACGACTGTAGAAGCCGAAGCGAACTACATAAACAGCTACATCGACCTCCAGAAGATAAGGCTCGGCGACTGCACCAAAGTGGTTTTCTCAAAAGAAATCGATGACTCCGGAATGGAAATACCGCCCATGATATTACTGACACTCGTTGAAAACGCGTTCAAATACGGAAGTTCCACCAGCCGTGAATGCACTGTATGCATCTCTGTATCACTGAAAAAGGGAATCCTTGAGTTTGAATCGTACAACAAAATCATGAAAAACTGCGAAGAGTTCAGAAGCGACATGCCTGTAGGGATGGAAAACTGCCGTGCCACGCTGTCTGCGTTCTTCCCCGGAAAACATTCCTTGGAGGCTTTCGAGGAAAACGGCGGCTATAGAGTCAGACTCAGCATTGACCTTAGAGACCGTTTGGCCATCTGAGCCCATTCAATCGGAAACACTTATCCGATATGCCAAAAGTCGATTTAACACTCTTACTTACAACAACAGGACACACAATGAAATGCGTAGCGATAGACGACGAACCGCTTGCTCTGGAAGTGATCAGCAAATTCTGCCGACGCATAGGCGGGATGGAAGTCAGTGTTTTCGTAGATCCGGAGAAAGGTCTACATTTCATACAGGAAACCGCCCCTGAACTGGTTTTCCTCGACATAGAGATGGAAAACGTCAGTGGCCTTGACATAGCCCGCAGGCTTCCGGAAAACACATGCTTCATATTCACAACCGCATATCTCGACTATGCCCTTGACGGATTTGAACTCGATGCGGTTGACTATCTGCACAAGCCCTTCCCATTCGACAGGTTCCGAGCCGCTTATGAAAAGGCACTCAGAAGAATTGCCGGCATTAACCTAAAGGCAAATGCAGAAGAGTACATCGTAGTGAAGCAGGAATACAACAATGTCCGGATTCCTTTGGCCGACATACTTTACATCGAAGCCATGGAAGGCTATTCAAAGATATTCAAGGTTTCGGGCGGGTGTGTGGTATCGCGCATATTGTTGAAAAAGGCAATGGACATGCTGCCCGAAAAAGGCTTCCTGAGGATACACAGGTCTTTCGTCGTGCCTACATCGAAGATAGAAAGCTACTCCAAACAGTCGGTAAGGCTAATCGGGGGCAAGACTCTCCCCGTAGGACGCCAATATGCATCGGAAATCGGCTCCAACATCTGACAAACAAAAAAACTCTGGCGGGCGTCTCACGACGTCCGCCAGCCCTCTAACTATGAAAGAACGAGTTCTCATTCGAGAGAAAACTCTGAATTGCGTCTATTCCATGTCGCCGTATCCGCTTCCGTCCATAGGCTCGGAATCCTGATGGCGCCCAGGCTTCGACTTCATATTGCCGAACGAATACTTTATCGTCAGCTGAATGCGTCTTCCGCCTCTCCATCGTTCTGAATACTGCGAATAGTCGATGTCGTTGACCGTGTTCTTGAACTTGCGGGAATCGAACAGGTCGCGGCAATTGAGCGACACCGACCAGTTGCCGAAGGCCCTGCGCAGACCGAGGTCTACGCTCCAGCCGCCCTGATGTGAGCCCTGAGCCTCAAGATGCTTTGAACTGTAGCGGCCTGTGGCCTGGAAATTCAGGTTCCAGGGAAGCCGCACAGTGGCCATGCACCGGATGTCCCATGCAAAAGAGTTCTGTTTGTCTCCGCTGAGAGTAACGGGATTGCCGAAATCATCCTTAAGCGTGTAGTTCCAGGCCGAAATATGGTTGTTGTAGAGATTCACCGTAGTGGTAAGGTCGAGGTGGGACTTGAACAGATTGTTCTTCACCACAAACTCAACACCTGAGTTGGCGACCTTCGACACATTGGCGTAAGTGGTATACATCACGTCGCCGGAAAGATAGCTGATTCGGTTTATGACGTTGTCAGAAGTGCGCAGATAAGCCGATACGGAAATCATATGGTATGTCCAGCTCTTGATGTAGTTGAGTTCAAAAGCGTTGGAATACTGCGGCTCAAGCTCAGGATTACCGAACCGTATATTGGTGGGATCGGAAATGTCGCGGAAAGAATTGAGCTGACCGCCCCATGGACGTCGTATGCGCCGCGTATAATTTATCTGGAGTTCATTGTCATGCGGCAATGCATATGAAATGTATGCCGACGGGAACAATGCGAAATTGTTTTTCTTGTACCAGTCCGCGTCGTCGGCCGATTCTCCGTATGCCAAAGACTTGGTGCTCACCTGCCAAGCCTCACCACGAAGACCTGCCGAGAAACTGAAATTCTTCACCTTTCCGCCCAAAGTGAAGTAAAGGGCAGATATGTTGTTGTTGTATATGAAACGGTTGAAAAGCTCCGGAACCACCGACTGGTCGGCTGCCGATGTCCCCTCACGGGTCGTTACCGGCGTGTTCTCATGATTGTAATTGCCGTTGAAACCGGCCTCAAGTTTAAGCCACGGAAGGATCTGGTTTGTATAATCCACCTTTGCCTCGTATGAATTGACGTTGATGGACTGATCCTGCTCCTGATAATTGTCGGAAAGGATCTCTCCCGGGAACTCCTGTTTCTGCAGATAGCTTTTCCACGAAGGGCCTCCCCAATGGTTGTAGGACACCATTATGTCGAGCGTGTGCGAATCGCTCCATTTCCTTGTATATCCCAATTCGGCATGCGCCCCACGATTGTCGCTCTTGTTGTGGGCAAACTGCGTGTTGTCTGTCCACTGGCCGGGGATGTCTGACTCGTAGTCAGTGGTGGTCTTCCCCCATCGATGTCCGAACATTCCAAAAGCGTTCACGTAGAAGGCATCCTTGTCAGTAAGATGGTAAGTCGCACCAGCCCGCAAGAAAAGGTTGTTGCCGTGGTTGCGTCCGTCCGCCTCAGAGTTAAGGAAGCTTCCGTCAGTATAGTCGCGCAGCGTCTTGGAGCCGTTCTTGCCGTGGCGCATACGGAAACCGACGCTGGCATAAGCCTCCCACTTCGGGTCGGAATAGTTGATATTCACAGAAGCGTTTCCTCCGCCCTGGGAATTGGCCCCGAGCTCGGCACTTCCGAAATAGCCACCCCTGCGGTCTTTCTTCAATATGATGTTGATGATTCCGGCCGTGCCCTCCGGGCTGTATTTCGCCGATGGGTTGGTGATTACCTCTATGCGCTCAATCGATTCTCCCGGAATCTGTTCGAGAATCTGCGCCCGGTTGTCGGCGGTAAGACCAGACTCCTTGCCGTTAATCCACACGGTAACCGAACTGTTGCCGCGAAGCGACACCTCGCCGTCCTGATCCACCTCTACCGATGGTATGGACTCAAGCAGCTCGCTTGCCGACTGGCCGGCGGCCATTATGTTGGCATCGACGTTGAACACCTTCTTGTCAAGTTCAAAACGCATCTGGGAACGGACGCCTTCTACCACTACCTCTTGCAGCAGCTTGGTGTCGTCGGCAAGACGCAGAGTGCCAAGGTCGATGTTCGCTCCCGCCACTGCAACAGGCCGTTCCTGGTCGATGTTCCCTACGCTCGACACCCTCACTATGTATTTCCCGTCCTTCACTCCGGAAAGGCGGAACCGTCCGTTCTCGTCGGTGTTGGCACCGACGGCAAGCGGCTTGTTGGTCTTAGCGTCTATCAGCTGCACAGTGGCAAACGCTATCGGGTCTCCGCTCCCCTTTTCAAGAGCGATTCCGGAAATGTCGCCTTTCGCATATGCCATCGCGGGAAGCAATGCCATAGCAGCAAGAATCTTTATATGTCTTTTCATTTGGTTGACTTTGGTACGTAAAATACGCAATAGGTTGGAGTCGGACACACAACGGATGCCCATCGATTAATACGACAAGGCAGCCTCCTGATGGTTTAATCGCACCCTAAAAAATATGATGAAATTATGTCGTGGCACGAAAACCCCAATATCGGCAAAAATGATTAATTTTGCAGTTTGAACGCAGCAGTTTCCGCAGTTGCTAAACAAAAAACCAGACTATGCGCATCATCAAACGCCTGCATTGGTTCGTGCTGAAGAGCTTTCTTCCGTTGTTCGCGATGACTTTTTTCATCGTGCTCTTCATCGTGCTCATGCAGTTCCTGTGGAAATACATCGACGACCTTGTGGGAAAGGGACTTTCACTCGAAGTTCTCGCCGAACTGTTCTTCTACGCAGCCGTGAGCATGGTGCCAATGGCACTGCCTCTTGCCATTCTGCTGGCAAGCCTCATGACTTTCGGCAACTTCGGCGAAAAGTTCGAGCTGACGGCAATGAAGGCCTCGGGAATCTCACTTGTCAGAGTGATGGCGCCGCTCATCGTCCTGATAGGCGGCATAGCCGTCGGCGCGTTCTTCTTCCAGAACAATGTGCTTCCGACCGCGCAGGTGAAGATGTGGACGCTGCTTTTTTCCATGAAGCAGAAAAGCCCTGAGCTGGAGATTCCGGAAGGCGTGTTCTACGACAAGATTCCCGGCTACAATCTGTTCGTCAAGGAAAAGGACAAGGAGACAGGCATCCTGTACGACGTGATGATCTATGACGTGAGCCGAGGTGGCGACCAAGGGACAATACTCCTCGCAGACTCGGCCCGGCTCGCCTTCACTCCCGACAACCGCTATCTGTATCTCCATCTTTACCAAGGGGAACAGTTTGAGAACCTCCGCGACCAGACATCAAGAGACGCCAACGTGCCGTTCCGTCGTGAGACTTTCTTCGACAAGCAAGTGCTGATTCCATTTGACGCAAACTTCAACCGTCTTGACGACAATTCTATGAGGAAACAGTATGTCGGGAAGAACATCTCGGAGCTGCATCATACAATAGACTCAGTCAACCTAAGGCTTGACTCGATAGGACGCGATTATACCCGCGAACTACACAACGGGCCGCTTGCCATACTGAACGGCGGTCTAAGAAGCTTCTCCAGTCCGGGCATACAGTCAGCTCCTGATGAAGTCAGGGACAAAAAAAGCCCGCTGATACTCGACTCGCTGCTCTCAAAACTCGACGACAGCGGAAGGCGTATGGTCGTCGAGGGCGCGATGCAGAGCATACGCCGCGAACGCGACGACTTTGAATTCAAGGGAGCTACGATGGCGGACGACCGCAAAATCCTGCGCCGGCATGAAATAGAGCTTCTGAAGAAGTATACGCTTTCTGTGGCTTGCCTGATCATGTTCTTCATCGGTGCGCCGCTCGGAGCCATAATACGCAAGGGCGGCATAGGTACTCCTCTCGTCATTTCCGTTTTGCTTTTCCTTGTGTATTACATAATAGACAACACCGGCTACAAGATGGCCCGCGACGGACGCTGGATCGTCTGGATCGGAATGTGGCTCTCCACAGCCATCCTCGCCCCGTTGGGCATATATGTAACTTACAAGGCGATGAACGACTCTTCCGTCTTTGACAAAGACCTCTACATCTCCTTGCTCAAGAAAATTTTCGGCACCAGGACAAGCCGTAAGGTCAGCTACAAGGAAGTCATAATCAACGATATCTCGGAAAACGAGGCAATAAGCCGCCTGTCGTCCCTGCGGGAACGCGCATCAGCATACGTGCAGAGACACACATCTGCCCAAAGCTACATCACTTACTGGATGCGCGGCTACGACACCTCAGAGCTGAAGGAGATTTCTTCACAGCTTGAAGCAGACGTGGCCTATATGGCCGACTGCCGCAACCCTATGGCAGTCAACAAACTCATTGACTATCCGGTGCTCCGTATTCTTTGGGCATACCATCCGGCACGCAGGAAATGGCTAAGCCGCACGTTGGCGACGTTCTTCCCTGTCGGAATACCCGTATGGCTATGGGGGCTTCATTCGCAAAAGGTGCTCAAACAAGACCTGCGGCGCATAGTCTCCGTAAGCGACTCAATCATCAGCATCCTCACCGAGCCAAACACAACAAATACCACAAATGTCTCATAACCAGGTGCTGAAACTTTTGCATAATTCATCAGCCGACTGAAGACAGACATATGGTTAAACAATAAAAAACGGCCGCTCTCACGAGTGGCCGTTTTTGTCAGCGACCCGAAAGCCGCTATGTCTTGAACTTAATGAACAAAAATCTATCTTCTTTCTTTTCGATAGTTAAACACATTGTGTCCTCTTATTGTTCCAAGCCCATCTGCCTTTAACTTATTTTAATATTGCCAAATCTGACAAAAATCCTACGATTTGAATTGCGAATCATTGGCAATCAACCATTTGGCTATCTGCACGGCATTCAGTGCCGCTCCTTTCTTTATCTGGTCGCCGACAACCCAGAATGCCAGTCCGCAATCGTCGCAAAGGTCTTTGCGCAGACGTCCCACGTAGACCGGATTCTTGCCTGCAATGTCGAGAGGCATAGGATACTCCTTTCTTGAAGGATCATCTACGACCACGAGGCCATCAGCGTTTTCAAAAGCCCTCCTTACCTCGTCAAGGCCGAGAGGCCGCTCGGTCTCAAGCCATATCGCCTCGCTATGGGCCCGCATCACAGGCACACGGACACATGTGGCCGACACTCGTATGTCGGAATGCATGATCTTCTGCGTCTCGTGATACATCTTCATCTCCTCCTTAGTGTAGGCATTTTCCATAAACACGTCCACCTGAGGGATAAGATTGAAAGCGAGCTGGGCAGAGAACTTCTCAATCCGAGGCTCCTCCCCTTCGCAAAGCTGGCGCGTCTGCATCTGAAGCTCCTCCATACCTGAGGCACCTGCCCCGGAAGCTGCCTGATATGTCGCCACATGCACATGCCTTATGTGGGACAAATCCTCAATCGGCTTCAAGGCCACTACCATCTGGATGGTAGTACAGTTAGGGTTGCCGATGATGTTGCGCGGGCGGTCGAGCGCATCGGCACCGTTGACTTCAGGCACGACGAGCGGAACGTCCTTGTCCATACGGAACGCGCTGCTGTTGTCAATCATCACGGTTCCGTGGCGAGTGATGGTATCCGCATAAGCTTTTGACGTCGAAGCTCCTGCGGAGGTGAACGCAATGTCCACTCCGCGGAAGTCGCTTTCCTCAGTCAGCTCCTCGACCTCGTATTCTTTCCCCCGAAAGGAATAGACACGCCCCGCGCTCCTGCTTGAACCGAAAAGGCGCAATGAGCCGACCGGAAAATCCTGTTCGTCAAGCACACGGAGGAACTCCTGCCCAACGGCACCGCTTACGCCTACTATTGCTATGTTCATACCAAATAATATCCGATTTCAGGTCATTGCTTGCCGGAAGTGGCAACCTTGCGGTCAATCTTCTTCACCAGACCCTGAAGCACATTGCCCGGACCGAGTTCAACGAACTCATCCGCTCCGTCGGCAATCATTGCCTGCACATCGTAAGTCCAACGCACAGGGGCGGTCAACTGTTTTATCAGATTGGCCTTTATCTCCTCCGGATCAGTGTGGGGTTTGCCGTCCACGTTCTGATACACAGGACACAACGGCACCTGGAAATCCGCCGCAGAAATGGCCTCGGCAAGTTCTTCGTGTGCCGGCTGCATAAGCGGACTGTGGAAAGCGCCTCCGACTTTCAACTTCATGGCACGCTTCGCTCCTGCTTCAAGAAGTTTTTCGCAGGCTTTGTCTATTCCCTCGACAGTGCCTGAAATCACCACCTGGCCCGGGCAGTTGTAGTTGGCCGGAGCAACAGTCTCGTCGATTCCCGCACACACTTCCTCCACCTTTTCATCAGGCAATGCAAGAACAGCCGCCATTGTAGAAGGACGGGCCTCGCAGGCCTTCTGCATAGCGTGCGCACGTTTGGAGACAAGCCTAAGACCCTCCTCAAAAGAAAGGGCACCGGCTGCAACCAATGCTGAAAACTCGCCAAGACTGTGGCCGGCCACCATATCCGGCCTGAACTCCTCACCGAGACTCTTGGCAAGAATCACACTGTGAAGGAATATGGCTGGTTGGGTGACTTTGGTCTGCTTAAGGTCTTCTTCCGTCCCTTCAAACATCAGGTCGGTGATGCGGAAACCGAGGACTTCATTGGCTTTTTCAAAAAGGGCGTGAGCCTCAGGATTGTTGTCGTAGAGGTCTTTGCCCATACCTACGAACTGGGCGCCTTGGCCCGGAAAAACATAAGCCTTCATAGATTTTATTACTGTTTATGTCGGTTTATTGTGTTTGAATAAGGCCGCAAAGTTACAAAAATTTTCCGTAACCATATCCAACAACAGATTTTTTCATCCTCTCACACGAACCGACGGCAAAAAAATGATTAACTTTGCAGTTCCGGCCAAGCACATCAAAACACACTTGCCGCCGGGACACCAAATGAACGAAGCAAAGACAAAGACCGTGTATCTCGGCATGATTGCAGACATCATGCACCCAGGACTCACACGCATAATATCCGAGGGAGCCAAACACGGAGAGCTGGTCGTGGGACTCTTCACCGACCGTGCCGTGGCAAGCCGCAAACGGCTGCCGTTCCTCAGCTACGAGCAACGCCGTGAAGTTGTGGAAAGCATCAAGGGAGTAAGCCGGGTGGTGCCTCAGGACGAATGGAGCTACATACCCAACATTCTGAAGTTTCGCCCCGACTGCCTCATCCATGGCGATGACTGGAAAAACGGGGCAGCGGCAGAAATGCGTCAGAAAGTGTTTGACACTATGGCCGAGATAGGAGGAGAGGTCATAGAGGTCCCCTACACCCACGGAATCAATTCTTCTGGACTTTTCAACGAGGTAAAGGCATTGGGCACCACGCCTGAGGTGCGCATGAAGATGCTTCGCCGCCTGATTGAGGCCAAGCCGATAGTGCGCATAATGGAAGCTCATGACGGCCTATGCGGCCTGATAATAGAAAATCTCGAAGTGGAAAAGGGTGAGCGCGTGGAGGCGTTCGACGGCATGTGGAGCAGTTCGCTCACAGACTCCACATCAAAAGGCAAACCCGACATCGAAGCGGTAGACCTTACAACGCGCCTGCAGGATCTCAACAACATACTCGAATGCACCACAAAACCCATAATCTTCGACGGCGACACCGGCGGAAAAACTGAGCATTTCGCTTTCACCGTACGCACTCTCGAACGCCACGGCGTATCAGCCGTGATAATCGAAGACAAAACAGGGCTTAAAAAGAATTCCCTTTTCGGCACGGATGCGGTGCAGACGCAGGATTCAATAGAAAACTTCTGCAATAAAATCAAAACCGGCAAAGAAGCGCAGATAACAGAAGACTTCATGATTATCGCCAGGATAGAAAGCCTCATTGCCGGAAAGAGCGTGCTGGACGCCCTCCAGCGGGCCGACGCTTATGTAGAAGCCGGTGCCGACGGGATAATGATACACAGCAAGGACAAATCCGGCGATGACATCCGTGAGTTCTGCCTCGCATTCAGAGAGAAGCACCGGAAAGTGCCGTTGGTGGTCGTACCTACGACATACAATCATATCTATGAGGAGGAGCTCGCCGGTTGGGGCATAAACGTCGTGATATATGCCAACCACATGCTCAGGGCCGCATATCCGGCCATGAAAGCAGCAGCGACATCGATTCTCGAAAACGAGCGTTCGCTTGAGGCAAACCCCCTCTGCATGCCCATCAAAGAAATACTTGAACTGATACCCGGAACAAAATGATTTCTCCTGGATTTTTCATAAAAAAGCTGCAAAGCCTCGGAACGGATTTCTTCACCGGCGTGCCGGACTCGCTCCTGAAGCCGCTATGCGCATGGATGAAAGACAACCTGGACACCGACGCAAATGTAATCGCCGCCAACGAAGGAGGGGCAATGGCCCTTGCCGCAGGACATTACCTTGCAAGCGGCCGCCCGGCGTGCATATATATGCAGAACTCGGGCATCGGCAATGCCGTGAACCCGCTCCTTTCGCTTCTCGATGCCGACGTATATGGCATCCCGGCACTACTCGTGGTAGGCTGGCGGGGAATGCCTGGCGTGCATGACGAACCGCAGCACGTGAAGCAGGGACGCGTAACACCAGAGCTTTTCGAAGCGATGGACATTCCTTACGTCATACTTTCGGACGAAGAAAACGTAGCCGCCGAACAGATAGAAGCCGCAGCGGGTTTCATCAACGACACAGGTCGCCAAATGGCTGTCATAGTGCGCAAAGGCACATTTGCGCCATTCAAGGCCACCGACGAGCCGCCGCTACCCTATCCGTGCCGCGAAGAAGCCATAAAGGAGATTGTCAAGGCCATCGATCCGGCGACGGCCATTGTCTCTACAACCGGCATGATTTCGCGAGAGCTGTTCGAGCTGCGTGTGGCGCGCGGAGAAGGGCACGGCTCCGACTTCCTTACAGTAGGCTCGATGGGACATGCCTCACAGATCGCCCTCGGCATCGCCCTCGCGGACCGAACCTGCAAAACGGCATGCATCGACGGAGACGGAGCCTTCCTGATGCACCTCGGCGGCACTGCCATAATCGGAAGCAGGAAGCCGGAAAGGTTCATCCACTTCGTGCTCAACAACGGGGCACATGATTCAGTAGGCGGACAAGACACCGTGGCGATGAATACCGACCTACCTGCGATTGCCCTTGCCTGCGGATACCGAACGGCATGCCGGATAGAATCCATTGAAGAAATCAGCGATTCAATCAAAGCCGCCGAAGCGTCGCCCGGCCCGCATCTGATTGAAATCAGAGTACGCAAAGGAGCGCGCCCCGACCTCGGAAGGCCCACCACAACCCCAGCGGAAAACCGCGACGCCTTCATCGCTTTCCTTAGAGAAAAACAGAACCGTTAACCCTCTCTGCATCCTGAAGTTTCCTCTCTCAACTTTTTATATGATAAAACGAAACATACTCCTCAATCCGGGACCGGCCACCACCACAGATACGGTGAAGATGGCACAGGTGGTTCCTGACATTTGTCCGCGTGAACGTGAATTTGCCGACCTTATGGCAGGAATCAGACGCGATCTCCTGAGAGTGGCACATGCCGACGCGGACAAATACACTTCCGTGCTTTTCTGCGGCTCGGGAACAATCAACATTGACGTATGCCTGAATTCCCTGCTTCCTGAAGGGAAAAAGGCTCTGATTCTCGACAACGGCGCATATTCCGCCCGCGCGGCTGAAGTGTGCAGATATTACCATCTGCCGCACATAGACCTTAAGATGTCTGTATACGAACCCGTCGATATGGAGCTTTACCGACGCACCATCGAAGAGAATACAGACATTGCCATAGTCTACGTAACGCACCACGAAACCGGAACCGGGATTCTCAATCCTATCAGAGAGATAGGCCGAATTGCCCACGATAACGGCGCGATAATGATTACTGACACCACGTCTTCGCTGGGCATGATTCCCCTCGACCTGCGCACCGACAATGTGGACTTCTGTATGGCTTCTGCCCAAAAAGGACTTATGGCGATGACGGGGCTTTCATTCATCATCGGCAGGAAAGACATCATCGAAGCCTCCAAAGACTATCCTACCCGCTCTTATTATTGCAATCTTTGGCTGCAATACGACTACTTCGAGCGAACAGGCGAAATGCATTTCACACCTCCTGTCCAGACCGCCTACGCCCTGCGGCAGGCCATCGACGAGTATTTCTCCGAAGGGGAGCAGGAGAAGTTCGCACGCCACCGCCGCGTCTTTGAAGCGATTTCGGAAGGCGTGGCCAATCTCGGGCTAAAGGAAGCCGTGAAGCCTGAATTCCGGTCAGGGCTTGTGGTTTCCGTACGCTATCCCGACTGCCAGGAATGGGATTTCGGAAAAGTCCATGACTATCTTTACGAGCGAGGCTTCACCATCTATCCGGGAAAAATAGACGGAGCCGACACATTCCGCCTGTGTGCCCTCGGGGCAATCGACACGCCCGACATCGAAGCCTTCTTCAGGACCCTCAAAGAGGCTTTCATACACTTCGGCATAAAGACTGTCAACGATGAAGCCTGAAATCGCCGTTATAATGGCAGCGGGGAAAGGCACCCGCTTCGGGTCACTGACGGCAGAGATGCCCAAAGGCTTCATCCCCTTCAAAGGAAAACCGATGGTGATTCGTTCGGTTGAAGCCCTCATAGATGCCGGAATAAAGGAGATAATAATCGGCACAGGTTATCATCGCGAGCATTACGAACGTCTTGCGGAGCTGTTTCCTGAAGTGAAGACCGTATTCTCACCTCGCTTTGCCGACACAAACAGTATGGAGACGCTCTACAGATGCCGTGAGGCCATAGCCGGGCGTCCTTTCCTGCTGCTTGAGTCCGACATAGTCTATGACATTTCTGCGCTCAAGACACTGATTGACGACCCGCATCCCGACATAATGCTCATAACGCCTGTAACCAAGTTCCAAGACCAGTATTATGTCGAAGCTGACAGCAGCGGGAATCTCGCCGGATGCTCCACCGACAAGTCGGAGGTCTCACCTTCGGGCGAACTCGTCGGCATTCACAAAATATCACCAGGATTCTACAAAGCCATGACCGGCTCTTATTCCCGGACTATGGACGAAGAACCCAAGCTCGGATACGAGTTCCAGATATTGAGAACTGCAAAATCATACTGTCCGATGCACGTACTAAATATGCCAAGGCTGCAATGGTATGAAATAGACGATACGTCAGACCTTGCTTATGCCGAAAAGAACATCGCTTTGACATGAAACCCAAAACACTGATTATCCTCATCACAATAGCCTCAGGCTTGGCCATATGGGCCTTTTCAAAAATCACTGATAGTGCATTCCTGGTTTCAGATTCCGGAAAAGCACAGGAAAGCGCGGTGGAAGACGCTTCACAACTGCTCGACGTAGCCATTCCGTCCTTCCTCCCCTCGCAAATCAAAGAATATGAAGGCTTCAACCTGTCGTTCAACAGCGACAATCATACACCCAACTATGTGAGCTGGGAACTTCTTCCTCACGAGACCGACGGCGCACAAAGCCGTCATGACAAATTCTGGCAAGACCCTGAAATAAACGGCTGCCCGGCATCGTCCGACTATACTCGCTCAGGCTACGACAGAGGACACATGTGCCCTGCGGCCGACCAGAAATGGAGTGAAAAAGCAATGACAGACTGTTTCGTCATGGCAAACATATGCCCGCAAGACCGACGCCTGAATGCAGGTGCATGGGCGACGCTTGAAAAAAGGGAACGACAATGGGCTGAAGAAAAAGACGGCCTAATCATTGTGGCCGGACCAATATACGAGGAGTCGGACTGCCTAAGGATAGGTGAAACAAACGTGCGTGTGCCGTCCGCCTTTTTCAAGGCATTCCTTTCACATCGAGGCACAGACACGGAAGCCGTGGCATTCGTATATCCCAACATGCCTGCCCACGGACAGATGCGGGACTATATGATGACCATAGACGAACTCGAAAAAATCACCGGGTTCGATTTCTTCCACGCGCTTCCGGATGACATAGAAGACCAGACTGAATCAACTTTCAACGCTAAAGCATGGAACTGAACACCGACACAATAGCGGCCGTCTCTACCGCTCCTGGCGTGGGAGGCATCGCCGTAATACGAATCTCCGGGCCACAGGCCCTGCCAATATTCGCTCAAATATGGAAAGGGAAAGGCCTGAACGATGCACAGACCCATACAGCCCACTTCGGCACCATTGCCGACTCGCTTGGCCGCCAGATTGACGAATGCGTCGCTACGCTTTTCCGCGCACCGAAGTCATTCACCGGAGAAGACACTGTGGAGATTTCCTGCCACGGCTCGGAATTCATCCAGCGTGAAATCCTGCATGCCGTCATCCGCGCAGGGGCACGCACTGCAGAACCGGGAGAATTCACCCGCAGGGCTTTCCTCAACGGACGAATGGATCTCGCCCAAGCCGAAGGAATAGCCGACCTGATAGCCGCTTCTTCACGCGCCGCCCACGACATAGCCCTTTCCCAGACCAAAGGGGCATTCTCCGCTTCCCTTGAATCCATGCGCGCCAAACTCACGGAACTTGCCTCGCTGATTGAACTCGAACTGGACTTTTCGGAAGAAGACGTGGAATTCGCCGACCGGACGCGCCTGCTCTCTCTTGCCGAAGAGATTCTTGGCACCATCGAAAGGCTTACTGAATCATACTCCGCCGGACAAGCAATGCGCGAAGGGATAGACGTGGCGATAGCCGGCATGCCAAACGCCGGAAAATCGACTCTCCTCAACTGCCTCGTGGCCGACGACAAAGCCATCGTGTCCGACATACCCGGCACTACACGCGACACCATCGAAGCCACTGCCGTCCGGCACGGACTTCTGTTCCGGTTCATAGACACAGCCGGACTGCGCCAAACCGACGACACGATAGAAAACCTCGGCATCCGACGCGCCATAACCGCCCTGCAAAAATCGCGCTACGTGTTTTGGCTAATCGACCCTACGGCAGACATCGCCCCGCAGATGAAGCTATTGCACACACATACGGAATCTCTGCCTGCCGACCGCATATTAATACTAATCAACAAATACGACATCGCCCCCGATGCCGCCACCGGCCTCCGCAATGCCATAGCAAATACCGGCATTGCACAAGACAACATCTTCCTTGTCAGCGCAGCCGAAGGCACAGGTACGGAAAAGGCAATAGAAACCATCGCAAACAAAACCACATCAGGTTACGACCCGATGCGAGAGACGGTAATCGCCAACGCCAGGCACTACGAGACACTCACCAGAGCCGCAGACTCACTGCAGCGCACCATCGACGGCCTCACCTCCGGCCTGCCCTCCGACTTCGTGGCCCAAGACCTTCGAGAAACCCTCACCCACCTCGGCACCATCACCGGCAGCATCACCACCCCCGACCTCCTCACCACCATATTCTCCCGCTTCTGCATCGGAAAGTAGTATCGGAGTTTCTATACAAATAAAAATAACAGACTGACACCATACGCATAACATACTGATACCATATTATATAAGTAAACGTGAGCTTTAGCATAGATGAAAATATTGGCGTGAATATGGTGTGGGTATGGTGAGAATATGTTACCTTTGTGTTGTTATTTTGTTACTCCAAATTCCGAAGTAACAAAAGTAACAAAAATAACAACGCAATATGACTGATACAAACAAATCACCTATCCGGCTTCGGAAACGGAAACTACTCAACGGTAACATAAGCCTGTATCTCGACATATACCACAAAGACGGCAAGAGAGATTACGAGTTTCTGAAGCTCTACCTAATCCCGGAGAAGACACGCGCCGACAAGGAGAAAAACAAGCAGACTATGCAACTCGCACAGTCGATTCTCGGCAAACGGCTCGTTGAGATGCAGAACGGCGACTACGGATTCAAATCACAGTTTGCCGAAGATACTCTATTCTTCGACTACTACCGCGCTATGACTGAAAAGCGGCTCGGCAAAGAGAGCCGAGGCAATTGGGGCAACTGGCTATCGTGCTTGAAGCATCTCGAAAAGTACGAGCGGAACAAACGCATCACATTCGCCGAAATCACGCCGCGTTGGGTCGAGGGATTCAGAACCTACCTTGACAAGAAAGCCGAGGCATTCGGCAATGACAAGCGAGTGAGAGCAGACCGCCGCCCATTGTCGCAGAACTCTAAGCAGAGTTATTTTAACAAGCTCCGGGCGTGTCTTAATCAAGCATACGAAGATAGAATCATTCCGCACAATCCTATGCGTGGCATTGACGGATTCAGCGGCGAAGAGGGTACGCGAATGTATCTGACGCTCGAAGAAATCCGAAAGCTCGTTGACACTCAATGCGAGTTCCCGGAAATCAAACGCGCCTTTCTCTTTTCGTGTCTTACCGGCTTACGCCGTAGCGATATCGTGAAGCTGACTTGGGGCGAAATGCAGAAGCAAGGCGACTTCACACGCATTATCTTCCGGCAAAAGAAAACCGGCGGTCAAGAATATCTCGACATCACGCCTCAAGCTGCCGACCTCCTGGGAGAGCGAGGAAAGCCGGGCGAATATGTCTTTGGTGACATCCGATATCCGAGCGACACGAATCACGCCATTAAAGAGTGGTGCCTACGCGCCGGCATCGACAAACACATCACATTCCATTGTGGCCGCCATACATTCGCAGTCCTCATGCTCGACATCGGCACCGACATTTACACAGTCAGCAAGCTACTCGGACATCGTGAACTATCGACAACGCAGATATACGCGAAAGTCCTTGACAAAAACAAGCAAGCTGCCGTTGCGAGAATCCCGGACATTTTCGGAGAGCGTTCCCAAAATGACGAAAACGAGCGATAAAGAGCCAAAAAGCGTTCCCAAATTTGCCGGAATCGTGATTATTCTGCAAACATCGTTCCTACGCCGGTCATAAGCCAACGAGCCGACACGCCACAGTCTTTTATCAGCGGAACGAGCCAGCCAACCTCAAAATAACCTCTATCACGATTCTTTCGTTGGGTGTAGAAGTGTGGCGGCTCGATTCCGGCTTTTTCAAAATACTCTTTGAGTGTCTTGAATAGATTGTTTTGCAGACACGCATCAAGCGCGATAAAGAACCTATCCATTATTGCGAGGGTGTCATTACTGTAAACTCGGCGGCGGCTCATTTCCCTACTCTTTCAACAGTCATTTCATCGAGAATGTAAGTGCCAAAGTCAACTGAAGCTCCGACTTTGTTTGTGACAAAGAACACATCGTTTGCATCCCACGCGTGAAGAATGCCACTTACACGGTATTGAGCGTGACCGTCTAACTTTGCCGCAGTTTCAGACTCGACCTTACCAAGCACGCGAATATGAATGTCGGTAATTAGATATTTCGGCTTGCCGTTAGGATTCTCAATATCCGACATACAGCCGTCAGACACGAATAATGCCGATTGGCTACCGTCATTCGGATTCTCGATAAGCCGGGCAAACCGAAAATCCACACCGTCTAAATCAGAAGCGAGTTGACCGATTGGTCGCGGATGATTAGCTATCGAATCCAACATTGCAGCTTCGGCAATTTCATTGCTCCGATAGTTCGGGTACATCTCAACGAGTTTATTGGTGCATCTTACAACTTCCGGCTTTTCGTCATTGTTCGAGCAAGCGCAGAGCATCAGCATCGAGCATATACACAAACCTACTCTTTTCATTCCTCTAATATTTTAGATTGAAGCCACTCCGCCGTATCATAGAGATATTCAAGGTCGGCGGTCGGCTCATTACGAGCGTTACAGTTCACGAGTTGACGACCTATCTCAAATTTAAGCACATCGGCTTTGTCATTGAGAGGCACTTCGCCATTGATATAAGACTTCATCAAGTCTATCAAGAAGTACGGTAATCGGTTAGATTCTCCCATCGTTAGATTGTTTGACGAGTTTAACTTTTGTCTTTTCAAGCCTTGCGGCATACTTGCCACGCTCTGAATCTTTCATGCTATGATTCAACACAGCCTCTATGTAGTCTATTTCCTTGGCGAAACGCTTTACTTTGTCGAGTAGTACGATTATTCGTGTGTATGAATACCCGAATGCGTGAAACATATCGTTTTCCGCGTTTTCTCCGAGCCGTATTGATTCCGCATACTCGTTTATAGCTTCATCAATATCTCCGTTTGCCTCGCATTCCATTCCGGCTTTGCGGTGCAATGAAATCGCTGAATATTCAGCATCCCATTTTGCTTGTTTGGCTTTCATCTCTGAATCGCGCTCAACAAGTATCGACCAATAGTCATCGGGCGTTTCAACTTCATCTTTCCCGGATAAAGAAGCGTCCGAGATAGTGACCATTTCATCTTCCGTTTGACAAAGTGGAGATAGGTTGTGGTCTTCAATGAAGCGGCTAATATCTTCAAGTCTTACTTTCATACTTTTTGCATTGCCTCAAGCAGCGACATGAAGCGGTTGAATTGTTCTTGATTTTGTTTGATTAAAGTGTCTATTTGAGATTGAGCAGTACGAATTTGCTCATCTTTTTTGTCAAGAGAAGCAGCATAGACCTCTAACTGACGCGCTGCAAGAAGTCGTTGCGCTTCAAGTTCGGCCATAAATTGCCGCTCTCCATAGTTATTAATATCACGCCCGGCATTCTGACCGCTATTCTCCGATATCGTTTGCGTGACCGTCATCCCGATTGTGTTGTCATTGCCGGACACTTCGCCTACGGTCATAGATGAATCTTTCAGCATCTCGCCCTCGCCGGTTATAAGCCACCCCGTATTTAGGTCGGGGAAGCAATGAGATATTCTCAATATCTTGTCGGGTTGCATAGAGTTTCGCATATTGCCAACAAAGCCGTATGAGAATCCGCAAGTGCTTTCAAAGCTGCGCACGGATATATTTTTGAATTTTATGTAGGATTTTAACCTTTCCTTAACGCTTTGACTTTCAATACTTTCCATTGTGTTGTGAAAATTATGATGAAATTTTCTCATCAGAAATTTGCCTCAATGAGATTTGTTCATTAACTTTGCATCGCAATCACGAAAGTAATTGCCACAATCAAAATAAAAATTGTGCAAATATAAAAACTTAATACCTATTAAGCAATAGCAACCCCCGAAAATCAACGCAATATGACAAAGAAAGAATTTGAAGACCGTACCGGCTACACTATCCCCGAAGACCGATACAAGGAAGTAGAGCAGATATATTACGCAGTCGGTGAATCCATCGACAAAGACACGTTCTGCAAAGATTTCAAAGAACACTCCAACAGTGAGATATTATACGCATTGTTTGAGCGTACACAAGAGTTTACACAGAGCCTCAAACGCAAAGATTCAGCAATCCACATCTTCAAAGAAAGTGAGTTGAGGGTCGCAAAACTTATGCTCTCAAAGGCACAGCAGCACCTTGATGATGAGCTTTATTGTGAAGTTATCGAATTAATCGGACTTGAAGCGGCT
Organism: Muribaculaceae bacterium; assembly: GCA_910573745.1. Lineage (GTDB taxonomy): Bacteria > Bacteroidota > Bacteroidia > Bacteroidales > Muribaculaceae > Lepagella. The sequence goes on from CAJSYI010000005.1 coordinate 25,810, forward strand.
ATCATCTTGAAGCTCGAAATGAATCTGCCTTTGCGAGATTCGGAGCGAAGTACCCTCATTGAAGTAATGAAACAAAAATAACGAATATGGAATGTCGCAAAATCACATTCAAAGACCTCTATCAGAGAGAAAAGGACAAACCTACGCCGGTGCAGTCTTTCATCGAGCGTGTCGCAACTGTGACGGAGAAGTCGCCTAACACAGTCCGTCAGTGGGCGACCGGGCAGCAAGTCCCGGACGCTCTGACACGAAAGCATATCGCGAAAGAATTTGGCGTTGACCCCGAAACTCTATTCCCTAACACTTAACGACTATGCGTAGAATCAGCATTCCAATGATATTCTATTGGGCGCAAGTCATAGCGTCCGTGTTAATGATGCTTTTCGGCATATCGTATGCGGTACGGTGCCTAATAGAAACTATAAAAGACGATGATAGCCGTCCGGGATATGTCTTTGTGTGGCTTTTCTCGATAATGGCTTATGTCGGTTGGAAGCTGATGTTAAAGCCAAGTGTTGACGAACTCCGCTCCGCGCGAAAGAAAAAGAAGGAGGTCAAGCGATGAGCATAGAGCAAAGACTTGAACGCCTTGAACGGATAATGCTACTGCAATTCAAAAACGTGCTGAATGTCGATGATGTGGCGATTATTCTTTCAGTATCTACCGACCGGGTACGCCACCTTGTAAGCAAGCGTCTTATCCCCCACTACAAACAAGGCAACCGCACATTCTTCAAGAAATCCGAAATCGAAGAATGGCAACTGTCAGACCGCATACCAACTAATGCGGAAATCAACAGCAAAGCGGCAACGCACATAGCAATCAACAAACTGTAATAATAACGCAAAATGAAGAAAGAAATCATCATCAAATCTCTTTCGCTTGTGAACTTCAAGGGCATTAGAGAACTCTCGGTCAGCTTTGACGAGAGAGTGACCGACATCTTCGGGCGTAACGGAAGCGGCAAGACTACTCTTTTTGACGCATTCACTTGGCTACTCTTTGGCAAAGACAGCCAAGACCGCAAGAAATTCGACCTGAAGACGCTCGATGCAGACGGAAGAATCATACCGCAGCTTCCGCACGAAGTGTCAGCTATCATCACCGTAAACGGCGAAGAAGTCAAAATCTGCCGCCGATTCACCGAGAAGTGGGTCAAACGCGCCGGTCAGACCGAGCGAGTTTTCACCGGCAACGAAGAAGAACGCTTTTACAACGATGTGCCATGCAGCCAGCGTGAGTATGAAGCTAAAATCGCCGACATCTGCAACGAAGCAGTATTCAAGTTTATCACGAATCCAGCTTACTTCTCCTCGCAGTCCGCAGAATCGCAAAAAGAAATGTTGCTCAAAATGGCAGGGTCAATCTCCGACAACGAGATAGCCACCGGAAATGCCGATTTTGAAGCACTCCTCGCTCAAATCACCGGCAAGACGATGAACGAGTTTAAGAAAGAGATAGCCGCGAAGAAATCACGCCTCAATGCCGAAATCTCCGACATTCCCGGTCGCATAGACGAAAAGAAACGCGACCTTGTAGAGCCGGAAGACTGGGCGGCTCTCGAATCTGACATCAAGACCAAGACAGCCGAACGCGATGCAATCGAAGGGCAAATGGCGAATGCCGCCGAAGCTCAACGCGCCGCCGACAATGAGCGGATGAAAATCCAATCGCAAATCTCCGAGCTACGCCGCAAACGCTCGAAGCGAGTGGCAGACATCGAAGACGAAGCCACAGCCGACTATCGTAACAAAAAGCGTGAGCGTGACAATGTGCAATTTCAGATAGACAGCCTCATGCAGCGCATACGCTCGACCGAGAGCGCGGTAGTCGCCCGAAAAGATGAGATAGAGCGATACAAAAACGACCGGGCAAGACTTGTCAAAGAATGGAAGTCACTCCAAACCAACAGCCAAGCCGTCAAAGCTGAACAAGTGCAAATCAACGAAAGCGACTTTTGCTGCCCTATGTGCCACCGTCAATTTGACCTTGAAGACATCGAAACGAAAGAGGCTGAAATCATCGAGAGTTTCGAGAAACAGCGTGAAGCCACGCTCGCGTCAATCGCTCGAAGCATAGCAGACAATGAGCATAGAGGGTCAGCAATCAAGACGCAGATACAGCGTGCCACCGCCGCATTGGAAGCATCCGAAGCATCTATCAAGGCAGATAACGAAACTATCGAGCAACTGAAAGCGAGTGACATTTACCGCGCAGAACTCACTATGCCGGACGCAACTCCGCTTATCGCCGCCGATTCGGAGCTTGCAAAAATCGACAGCGAGATAGCAGAACTTGAAGCGAAGACCGAACAACCGGCTACACCGGCGAACAATACCGAACTGAAAGCAAAACGCGACACACTCTCGGCTGAAATAGACAGCCTTAAATCGCGACTGAAAAAGCGTGATTACAACCAAAAGACACAAGCACGTATTGACGAACTCGAAAAACAGCTATCAACGCAGAGCGATGAAATCGCGGAGCTTGAACGCCTTGAATTTACGATGCTCGAATTTTCAAAGGCTCGGAGTGCGGCAATAGAATCGCGAATAAACGGTCTTTTCGCACTCGTAAAGTTCCGTTGGATAGCAACTGCAATCAACGGCGCGGAGAAAGAAACATGCGAAGCCACACTCAACGGCAAGCCTTACGGTACTTGCAGCAATGCCGAGAGAATCATCATCGGTTTAGACATCATCAATGCTATATGCAAATCGCAAGGCGTATATGCACCGATATTCGTTGATAACGCCGAATCAGTCAACGACATAATACCGATGCAGTCACAAGTCATTAGCCTTATCGTTTCACGCGATGAGCAGCTTGTAATCGAGAAATCACCGTCTCAAAAAAGACTATTCAATAATCATTAATCAACGCAAATCATGGCAGAAAACAACCAAGTCGCGACTACCGGGCAAACCGGACTCGCAAAGCTGAAATCAATTCTCAATGCGCCGAGTGTGGTAGAACAGTTCCAAAACGCACTCGCAGAGAACAAAAATCTATTCATCGCGTCAATCATCGACCTCTACAACGGTGACAAGTCGCTGCAAGAGTGCAACCCCTCGACAATCGTACAAGAGTGCTTGAAAGCTGCCGTACTCGACCTGCCTATAAACCGCGCTCTCGGATTCGCGTATATCGTGGTGTATAAGAACAAAGTCAAGCAGACCGACCCACAAACCAGTCGAACTGTAGAGGTGAAAGTGCCGACACCGACATTCATACCCGGTTACAAGGGTTACATTCAGCTTGCCATGCGTACAGGTCAGTATCGCACAATCAACGCCGATGTGGTATATGAAGGCGAGTTACAGACCGCTAATCGTCTATCCGGCGAAGTTAACCTTGGCGGACAAAAGACATCCGACAAAATCATCGGCTACTTTTGCTATTTCGAGTTGCTTAACGGCTACTCAAAGACGCTCTATATGTCGGTTGAAGATATGGCGGCTTATGCCAAGCGTTACGCTCCCGGTATCAAGTTCAAAAAAGAAGTCACAGTCGCCGACCTTATAAAGAAAGCCAACAGCGGCATAGCGTCTAATACAGTCGGTTGGGAGGGCAATTTCAACGACATGTCGTTGAAGACAGTCATTCGCCGACTTCTCTCAAAATACGGCTATCTCTCAATCAAGATGATGTCGGCTCTCGGTCACGACACCGAAGCCGAGAATCGCGCCCTTGCCGCCCGAAACGATGCACTTCAGCTCGCGGACGCTCAAACGCTCAATCTCGATGCCGCCGAGGTATCGTATGAAGAAGTCGTAAACGAAGAAACCGGCGAAGTCACTCAACAGCCGAAAGCCGATGAAGCAGCTCCGGCGGTCGAAGAAGTACCCCAAGAACCGAATTACTAACCTAATGCAGATACACGAATGAAACTACTTTGTATCGGAAGCTCGTCACGTGGCAACGGCTACATTCTACAATCTTCAAACGGCGCATTACTGATTGAATGCGGTATGCCGTTGGTCGAGGTTAAAAAAGCTCTCGGTTGGAAGTTGAGCGGCATATCCGGGTGCGTTGTGAGCCACCGACACAAAGACCATTCAAAGTATCTGCCGGAGTATCTGAAATTCGGAATCCGTGCATTGGCTCTCGAAGATGTGTTTGCATCATTCCCCAAGCTCAACCGCACGTTCTGCAAGAGTATCGAACCGATGCACGGCTACATAGTGGGCGGCTTCAAAGTCTATGCGCTCCCGGTAGTCCATGACGTGCCGTGCCTCGGATTCGTTATCGAGCATAGCGAAATGGGCAAACTCTTGTTCGTCACCGACACGATGATGCTTGAATATCGGGTTGAAAAGCTCAACCACATAATGATTGAAGCGAATTACTCTGACGAACTACTCGAAGACGCTATCAGCAACGGAAGCACAGTCAGCAGCACACGCGAAAGGTTACTTGAATCGCACATGGAGCTGAAGACAACCGAGCAGATACTACGCACGACCGACCTCACAGCCGTAAATGAAGTGGTATTGCTTCACCTATCGGGCAGACACAGCGATGCAGTACAATTCCGCGACCGAATAGCGAAAGCCGTAGGAAAACCGGTTTATGTGGCAAATCCGGGCATTGAAATCAACGTATCTAAACTTCCGTACTGATGAGAAATGTGCCTAATGATGTTGTCGCCACTCTATGCCGATGCTTGCCGCAGATTCTTGACAATCTCGATGCAGCCGCGATTCGTAAAAGTTTACGACTGACAAATGCAGTGAGATTACTCAAACACGAAGTTTTACCCAAATTAAACAAAATCAACAATGAAAGAAAATGAAGCAGTCGGATTTAAGCAGCCGACTATCGAACAAGTCCAGGCGGCTTTCCGCAACGCCGGTGAAAACCCCGAAATTCAGCAGTTACTCCGCGACCTATACGGTGACGCCGCCGAGCCGATACAAGTTGACCCCCGACCGATAACCGAGCGTGTGAAGACATTTGAGGATGCTTGTGCAGTCCTCGGCAATCACGCCTTTGTCAATCAGTATCGCCGCATAGTCAAGGAGCAGAATCCGCCAATGGATGAAACGGCAAAAGACATCGTAGCATATCTGAAGCTCCGCATCATCGCCGCCGCTCTCAATGAGGGTTGGGAGCCGAAGTATGTTAAAGGCGAAGAAAAGTGGTGGCCGTGGTACTGGCTCTATACTCAAAAAGAGATAGACAAGATGAACGAGAAGCAGAGAGCCAAATGTGTCCTTTTCGGCGGTATTGCGCGTAACGGCGCGTATGCCGGTTTTGCGTATGCGTATACGGATAGCACGCCCTCGAGTGCGAGTGCGGCTGTCGGGTGCCGTCTTTGCGTAAAATCTGAAGCTCTCGCCGAGTATTTCGGTACACAGTTTATCAAGATTTGGCAAGACTTCTATTTCGGATGAGCGCGTGAATGATGAACGGTTGGATTAAGATTAGCCGGGAGTTGCCGAAGCATTGGATTTGGCAAGATGCCGAACGCCTTAAATGGTGGCTCGACTTGCTCCTCATGGCGTCTTGGGATGACGGTCAAGTGTTATCCGGCGGCTCTCGGCTAATCGAAATCAAACGCGGTCAACTTGTAGCTTCAATCGCTTTTCTCTGCCAACGGTGGCACAAGGGGCATAACACAGTCATTGCCTTCCTGAAGATGCTGCAAGAGGAAAAGATGATAACGAAAGAAACTATTGGCAATACAACAATCATTACAATTTGCAAATATAATATGTATCAGACAGCGGACAACCTAAAGGATAGCTTAAATGGCGAAATATTAAGCGGTTGCAATGGTATTGCCAACGAAACCCCGGACAACCAAGAGGACAACACAGCGGATAACTTAGCGGACACAAGTAAAGAAATAAAGAATATAAGAAATAATATTATCTCTAACGAGATATGTCAAAATTCGGAAATTTCCGATTTGGAATCTGAATTTGAATTGTTCCGCAAAGCATATCCCGGAAGCAAGCGAGGTCACGATGTAGAGTTTCAGAACTTCAAAAAAAAGAATCCGAAAACGTGGCGCGAAATAGTCCCCTTGCTTATGCCGGCACTCGAAAGAATGACCGCACACTACGCTGCCGCGAAAGCAGCTGGAGAGTTTGTGCCACAATTCGCGCATCTCGCAACTTGGCTCAATCAATCTCGGTGGACTACCGAATACCCGGAAATCAAGACCGAACAACAAATGCCTGAAGTTCCGGCGCAGCCGACAACGAAGATGAATTATTCCGGCGGCTTCGGTGGAGCTAAATATTAAACGCAGCGCAGAAATGAAAGACGAATTGACACCCGAAATCATCGCGCAAGTCGAAGCCAAGCGACAGCGTGAAGCGGCTGAATCTGCAAGATTGAAGATTGAGCCGGTTATAAAGCGAGTGATATGCGATGCTCGAAAGCAGGTCACACAGTTTGAGAACTTGTCGGACACCGCGACTTTCAACGCTCACAGTAACCTTGTAGTTCAGATAGCTAACACAATCTGCCTCGCCGGTCAGCGGCGCAAATTCGTGATTGACGAACACAACAGCAAAGTACTCCGATTTTTGCTCTACTACTTCAACAACTGCCCTCTTGCCGAGCAAGTCTTTCCGGGCGAGGGTCACAAGTTGGAAAAGCATATTTTGCTAATGGGCGAAGTCGGCACCGGCAAAACTCTGATGATGCAGATTTTCTCCGAATATCTGAAATACACGAACAACCCGAATTTCTTTCACAACGTATCGGTAACGCAAATGGTGAACTATTACACGATTCACAACAATATCGACCGCTACCTATACAACGAGGAAAATTCAGTCGGATTCGCTTGTAAGCCGGTTAATCTATGCTTGAACGACATCGGCGTTGAAAACCGACCATTCTACGGAATCGACACTAAAACGATAGTCAATGACTTTCTACACGCCCGGAATGAGATTTGGACAATGACAGCTCCCGACCGCCGGAAATTCGCGCATCTGACAACTAATCTCGATGTGGAAAGGCTGACGAAAGAATTTGACGATGGATTCGGTCGATTGGCAGACCGATTCAAGACATACAACGTACTCTATCTGACCGGCGAAAGCCGAAGATGAAAATAACCGCTCCTAACCGCGATGAAAGCTCTCAGATATACAAACTATCATTTCACCGCTCAAAGCGCGGAGAGTCGCAAGGAAACCACCAAAAACAATAAAAAATAACGCAAATGAGTGAAAAGAACTATCAAGAAACGCGAAAATGCGAAGTATGCGGCGAAATAAAGCCGGTAGCCGACTTCTCGAAGTCGTATCGCAATCGCTGCAAACCGTGCGTGGCTGAAATGTGCCGCAATGAACGCAAAAGCCATAATAACCTGATTGAAGAAAAGACAAGTACAATGAAGTGGCAAACACTCAATCTGACTGACGCGCTTATCGGAATGCACGTCCTTGTCAAAGGTTACAATCGCATCACGAGCAAGGAGTTTTTTGCAGTCGGATATATCGACAAATACAGCAATCAGTTTGCATTACTCCGAGAAGAAGACAAGGAACTCAACTATATTGAGAGCGTGCGTTTGTTCAGCCGTTCATGCTCGTATTGGTACATTAACATTGACGAAATAGAAGAATGAGATACGCACTTCGCAACAAAAGCAAAATCGCAGAAGCATTCGGCGAAGATTATCTCAACTTGCACGTTGTCGCAAGCCTTGACGCATACTTCGCTAACGCTAACGATTGGCGAGTGAATGAAGATATAAATCAAGAGCTTTATGCCGCCAATTCGGGTAATAGCTTTCCGCTTTTGAGAATCAACGATATGGCAGATGATAACTGCATGGTTGAATTTGCCGTAATCAACAAGCAATACGATGTGTTACAGCTCGCCTATATCGGCAGAATGAAAGGTTAACAATATGGAACTTCAGACAACAAACAAAATAGCTCTCCGTGAGCCGATGAAGCTCACTTCGGAGAATGTCGAGGCGATATTCAAAGACTGCCTCGCAGAATCAGACGAAAAAATTCGACAAATCATTTCCGGGGTGAGAATCAAAGCCGGTTTTAACCGTGATAAGGTGACGGCTAACCGCGATAACATACTCTCGATGTTATCTTGCTTGCCTAAAGAGTTTCATGCGTTCAAAGGCGGCGGTTGGACTTTCCTCAATCTTTGTGTTGATGCAGACGGTCGGCAGTGGACCGACTTTCACCAAATGTGCGATATGTTGGTTTGCCTTGGAATCGCAATCGGCGCAGTCAAATTCTTGCTTGCTCGCGAGTTTTGGCAATGCTTCCCCGGCGGTATGCCGTATGTCGTAGTTGACATTCCGAAAGGAGGTGCAGCATGAAAGCGCGACTAATTGGAAGCAATACAATCGTTGAAGTCAACGAATGTGGCTATCAAGATATGGGAGGCAAGTATTACGACTGCCCGGCTCACAAATGCTACTATCATGAAGATAGATTGGACTTCAATATAGATGAAGATAAACCTATCTCTGTAAGCCCAAGCCTTAAAAATGCAGCATGGGACTACTCTCGCAGCCAACCATTCAACAAACCGGCGAGATTCCGGGACTTCATAGCCGGAGCGAAACACTTGCTTAAATCCCCCCTTATCGAGCGATGTAATGAAGCAGAACGAAAAATGATAATGGATATATACCAAAATGCCAAACGTGGCAATGGCATAAGCAATCCGATAATCAAAGCTCGAAATTGGGAGCGAGTAGCAACTCTTGAACTCGTGTTCGGTATTGAAACATTCAAACAATATTACAAGTAATGAGCGGACTTCGATTAAAGTTAGCGATGCTTGACAATAGTCATAAAGCAGAACTCGGACAGCGCACAAAGTCAAAGAGCTTGCGAGTGTTCTACGGATGGGCGAAAGTCGGTAAAATCCGAAAGAAAGAAGCTATCTCGGTCATCTTCGAGAATGACGAAATGAGAGAAGAAAAGACGCTCCGGGCAATAGCCAAGTATCAGCATACAGTTTATGTGCGACAGCAGACCGAAACCGAGTTGAAAGACGCGATAGGTGCAACTCGAATGTTCACGGAGTATTCGATTTTTCTCTCTGATAAAAAGCTGAAAGGCAGTTTAGAGTTGGCTCTAAAAGCGAACTCGGAAGCTGACAAGCAGCATATTGCAGATGAAGAACGAATCAAAATCGCTGATGCTCTACGCTCGCATTACATGGAGAATCACCCCGGTTATAAAGAGCCGGTGACATAGCAAGAAATTGAATTTTAATCAACGCAAGTGATATGGAAATAAAAATCAAATGGAAATACGCAAGAGGCTCCGTTGACACAAAAGACATGAAGCTGATATGTGTTCCGGCAAGAGGTAAACGCATCTGCGGCCCCGATGAAACTGATGCTGAACTTTGCATCGAAGATGGTTGGAATTTGTCGATAGCTGCAATTCACACCGGCGATGTAGAAAGCTCCAACGCTTTATGCGCTGAAATCGCTCGCCGCTTCAATGAATTTCCACAAGAGCAAAAGTTATGAAAACAGCTTATCAAGACTTCCTCGCGACAAAGATACAGCGCGTAGCTGATAGCGGCTTCGACATCGAAGAATCGCAACTCAATCCGCAACTTTTCGACTTTCAGAAGTACTGTGTACGCTGGACTTTGAAGCGCGGCAGAGCGGCGATATTTGCCGGTTGCGGCAATGGAAAAACGCTGATGCAGCTCGAATGGGCGCAGAAAGTCGCCGAGCGCGAATCTCGCCCGGTACTGATACTTGCACCGCTGTCGGTGAGCCGTCAGACAATCGCAGTCGGCGCAACATTCGGTTACAGTATTCACCGCTATTCTGACAACATACCGGCAGACGCTAAACTCGTAATCACCAACTACGAACAGTTAGACAACATTGATGAAGCTCGCTTTGTCGGCGTGGTGCTTGATGAAAGCTCTATACTGAAGAACTTTACCGGGCATTATCGTAACGCTATAACAGCGAAGTTCAAACACACGCTTTATAAGCTATGTTGCACCGCTACACCCTCGCCTAACGACTTGAACGAAATCGGCAATCATTCCGAATTTCTCAACGTGCTTGACGCGCAGGATATGCGCTCTAAATGGTTTGTGCGTGAAGACGGCATGAACAACTACCGCCTAAAAGGTCATGCAAAAGCTGACTTCTACGGTTGGATAGCATCTTGGGCTATCATCTTCGAGAATCCGGCAGATATCGGATTCATCGAAACCGGCAAACGATTCAAGCTGCCACCGCTCAACTACATTACTCACCCGGTCGAAACCGAACCCCAGGCAGGGCAACTATTCTCCGGCGGCATCGTGAACGCTACAAACTTCAATGCAGAGCTTCGCAAGACGAAGAAAGAACGCCTTGAACTTGCCGCGAAGTTAGCGAATGAAACCGAGGGGCAAGTGCTGATTTGGATTAAGCAGAACGAGGAGGGCGACATACTCCGTGAGCTATTGCCAGAATCCGTAGAGGTACGAGGAAGCGACAAAGACGATGTGAAAGAACGCCGCTTGCTCGACTTCGCAGACGGCAAAATCCGAATACTAATCTCGAAAGCCAAGATATGCGGCTACGGCATGAACTTCCAAAGCTGCGGAACGCAGATATTTATCGCTCCTGATTTCTCTTTCGAGGACTTCTATCAACAAGTGCGCCGGTCGTACCGATTCGGGCGAAAAGACGCAGTAAACATTCACCTCATAATAACCGACACGATGCAGAATGCAAGAGCAATCATCGAACAAAAGCAAGCGCGGTTTGAAGAAATGCAGCGCGAAATCAACCGAAACGTGAACGAACACAAGTACGGACTTCTCAACGACTACACCTATGACGAGTATCGCGACAATTATGTATTTCTGATGAAAGGAGATACGACAATCGAAATATCGCGAATCCCCGACAATAGCGTTGACCTCATAATCTTCTCGCCGCCGTTCAGCTCGCTATTCACCTACTCGAACTATATCCACGACATGGGTAACAACGAGAATCACGAGGAGTTTTTCAAGCAATACGCATTCTTGCTGAAAGAACTCTATCGAATCCTTAAACCCGGTAGAATTATGTGCTGCCACACAAAAGACCTCGGCGTGTATAAGAACTCTTCCGGCTACACGGGTATGTATGACTTCACCGGCGAACACACACGCGCCGTTCTCGCCGAGGGATTCAAGCTGCATTCTAAAATCACGATTTGGTGTGACCCGGTTTTGGAGATGCAGCGCACGAAGACGCAACGCCTACTCTACAAGCAAGTCACCTCGGATAGCTCCAAAACCGGCATCGGAATGGCTGAATACATAACGATATTCAAGAAATGGGAGAGCGATGAAGCCGATTGGGAGCCGATTCAGAATCTCAATCGCGATAACTTCCCTCTCGAAACGTGGCAACGCTGGGCATCGCCGGTGTGGATGGATATAAAGCGTACTGATGTGCTGAACGGCGCAGAGGGAACGGCGCAAGGCGATGAAAAGCACATTTGCCCCTTGCAGCTTGAAGTCATCAAGCGACTTGTTCACCTTTGGAGCAATGAGGGCGAAGTCGTGTTTACTCCGTTCCTCGGCATCGGCTCTGAAGTCTATGTCGCAGTACAAAACAATCGTCGCGGTATCGGTTGCGAACTCAAAGACAGCTACTTTGAAACAGCCGTGAAGAACATCAAACGCGCCGAGCAAGAAATCAATACTCCAACACTCTTTGACTTCTGAATATGGGAACAAAACCTGTCATCAATTGGGATAAATGTGCTATTGAGGTGAAAGGGGGCGCAAATATTCTAAACGAAATCACAGCCGGTCAGACATATAAATGGCATGACCCTAAAAAAGAATTGCCCCCAATAGGCTCGCGCGTATTAGTCCATACCGGAGATGAACCGATAGTATGTTGGTACACCAAAACCGGGCGATTCAAAACAACGCTTCGGTGCAAGGAACGATACCACTATGACCGAGTGCAAAGTGTAAAAGTACACTTGTCACCTTGTCGTGAAGATATAACCGACATCGTAATTGCATGGATGCCGATACCTCCGCTATACTTCTAAATGCTACGAATCAATGAAGTGCCACTATATCGTTGACAAAAACGCCGGGCGAGTGCTGATACCCGGATGTATGGCGGCCGCAGTCAGCGGCGACATCGAGCAATGCACTTGCCGCGATTTTGACCTCTCATTCTCACAGTTTGAGAGAAAGCGATATAACGATGAACTGAAGCGGCGTAATGACGAAATCAAGAATCTGCAAGAAGATAACAAATACCTCATGCAAGAACTTGAACGGCACGTTGAAATGCTCGCCGAGTATGCAGCCGAGAGAGAAAAGGCACTTGAAGCAAAGCATAAACCGAATAATATCATCAAAATAAACTTATCACATAAGAAATGAAGCAGTTACTATATATCGACCTTTTTTGCGGTGCCGGTGGAACATCGACCGGCGTTAACTCCGCAAGACTTGACGGAGAACAATGCGCCGAGGTCATCGCTTGTGTCAATCACGATGCAAACGCGATAGCTTCCCACGCATCGAATCACCCGGACGCGCTACACTTCACCGAAGACATCCGCACACTCGAATTGTCGCCACTTGTAGAGCATCTCGAATCGTGCAGAATCAAGAACCCGGACGCGCTCACCGTGCTATGGGCATCGCTCGAATGCACTAACTTCTCGAAAGCAAAAGGCGGTCAGCCTCGCGATGCAGACAGCCGGACACTTGCCGAGCATCTATTCCGATACATTGAAGCTATCGACCCGGATTATATTCAGATTGAGAATGTCGAAGAATTTATGTCGTGGGGCGAGGTTGACGAAAACGGCAAACCGTTCTCGACCGATAAGGGACGCTCATATCTCCGTTGGGTTAACAATGTCAAGCGATACGGCTACAACTTCGAGCATCGCATCTTAAATGCGGCAGACTATGGCGCATACACCTCACGCAAACGATTCTTCGGCATATTCGCGAAGAAAGGTTTGCCGATAGTGTTCCCCGAACCGACACACAGCAAGAACGGCGAAGCGGCATTGTTCGACACTCTACACAAGTGGAAACCTGTGCGTGAAGTCCTCGACTTGGAAGATGAGGGCAAATCAATATTCGACCGCAAAAAGCCGCTATCAGATAAGACGCTTGAACGCATATACGCCGGACTGATTAAGTTTGTCGCCGGTGGCAAGCAAGCGTTTATGGTGAAATACAACTCAATGAATCAACGCGGCCGATATGTCGCACCGTCACTCGAAGACCCTTGCCCAACAGTCGCGACACAAGGGCGGTTGGCTCTCGCTTCCGTGCAGTTCCTATCAAAGCAATTCAGCGGCTCGCCGGACGATAAGAACATATCAATCGAAGCTCCAGCCGGTACGATAACGACCGTTGACCACCACGCGCTTATACACGCTGACTTCTTATGTAGCTACAACTTCAAAGACACCGGCAAAAGCATCGACAATCCTTGCCCCACGTTGCTGACACGCGATAGGCTCGCTCTCGTTCAGACGCAGTTCATAGCAAACGAGTATTCCGGCGGCGGTCAAATTTCAAGCATCGACAGTCCTAATCCGGCAGTCCTCACCAATCCAAAGCAGAAACTTGTTAGCGTATGCCCGTGGGTAATGGATACCAATTACAGCAATGTCGGCAGCTCTATTGACGAACCGTCAAGAGTTATAACAGCCAATCGCAAGCATCATTACTTGATGAATCCGCAGTTTGCATCACCCGGCGGCTCGGTCGATTCTCCGTGCTTCACACTCATAGCGAAAATGGATAAGCGACCGCCATACCTCATATCGACTGAATCCGGCGACTTCGCGATAGCGGTATATGACACCGACAGTCCGATAATGGTAAAAATCAAAGAGTTTATGGCACTCTACCGTATCGTTGACATCAAAATGCGTATGCTCAAAATCTCGGAACTAAAACTGATTATGGGCTTCCCGGAAGATTATGTGCTTATCGGCACACAAGCAGACCAAAAGAAGTTTATCGGCAACGCGGTTGAGGTGACAATCGCCCGCGCTTGGTGTGTCGCTCTATGCGATTCAGTAAAACGGTTTGCAGAACGTAAGACAGCTTAAAATGAATGCGATTAAGTCAAGCACTCCAGATGGATATGTCGTGTGTTGGAAAGACGGCTACGATGTGAAGCCGTTAAGAAATTTTGGCGACTATCAGAGTGCAGCGATAGAGTTTTGCAATATCTTAAACTCCATAGAAGCTCAAAAAGATAAACAATATTTTGAACGCAGAATAAATCTATGGATTAGCACTTACAATCCGCAAGATAAATACTCATACCCCGAATTTGACCCCTCAAAAGGTTTGTTCGGATTAAGACTTAAAAAGCAACGTAATGGATAGAACGACTTATTACAAATCAGAAACTTGGCTTAATACCCAAGATTCACCTTCTACCGGGAGCATAGTTTGCTATGACGGTGATATTGAATATACCGAGGGAGAATCTCCATGTGTCTTTATTGAAATTGCAGACTGCCACGGTAAATCAGACTACACCTATCACATACGGACAAACCGGCTCAATTCATTGAGAAAATCGACAAGATGATTAACTCTTTGGAAAGATTCCGAGAACATCTTATATCCGATTCACCTCATAAACCGACTGAACGATGAAAACAATAACATTCAACATTCCAACCTCATTCAAGGAATTTCGCTCTATGCTTAAAGAGCGAACAAGCAAGCGTTATCGCCACAATGTCAATGTGCTTTTACAGCTAAAGAGCGACATAACCGCCGAAATCAACTCGAATTATTGGAGCAATGACATATCCGATACGATGAAGAAGCGTGTCTTTGGCAGCTTCGGCAAAGTGAGTGATTTTTACACGAAAGCAAGAAATAATCTGAAATAATGAATCGTCCGTACAAACAATATTCAGCATGGCCGCCTGGGTTTATTGAATCATTCAAGAAAGCGGCAGATGCAAACTTGGAGGCATTCAAACTCCGACAGCAGTTTGACGCATTGACCGAGCAGCAAAAGTCCGAGCTTTTAAGCGGACTACTTGCATCGACCGATAGAACGATGAACGCAGCCCCCGACTACGCGCTTCAAGCGAAAATCGGCTTTATGAGCGAGGTTGCATCAAGCATCAATCGTCTTCAATTTGACAATGGCAAATCTGCAAAATGTGTCATATTTGACGACCCGAAACAGCGTGAAGAAGCTGAAATTATAAAGCTCTCAAAGCTACTCGACAAAGACACGCTATTCAGATTCGCGTATGTGCCGTTTGTCATCGCGGAACTCGTGTGGGACTATGCCGATACAATCATAGACCTTGCGATAATGATGCGGCTCAAAGCGACTAAGAAACTATGCCGTGCAATCAGAGAGTTACGCCGTGACTACGACCGTGTACGCGCTCCGTTCATAGATGATGCTCACCGCAATTCCGAAACGGAGAATATGTATATGTTTGAAGACGGTGTAAACGACATCTTCAAGACACTACTTGTGAATATCCGTTGCGACCTAAAGGGCGAATACCCGGAACTCGCGCCGGATTATCTCGACCTACTGACGGCTGTCTATCAATGCGACATACTCTTGCACTCGCTCTTTCGCTATGTCAGAATGCAGACTGAAAAGATAGAGAAGATAGTCGGGCATAGAATCGGGCGCATACTCCCGGATGAAATGTACCGGCTTGACGCGCTTGTTATCGCATTTGTCGGCGATAAGCCGGTATCAGAACGCTTCATATCAATCAAGGAAACATACATAAAGACACTTGCCACGCAAATGGCGTTAATCGAACTCAACGAAATATGATACTCGAAATTCAACACCGACTCTTATATCCACATTTCTACGATATAGAGTATTGGTATGTGCAGACCATCATTGGCATACCTCGCCCGGCTATCAATCGAAGAAAGCAGAGTGCGAAACCGACTATCCGAGCGAGGTTGCCGTATCATTAGCAGTTAACTACAACATAAGATAATATCAATATAACAATATAATACTACTATCAAATGACAGTAAACGAATACCAGGCGGCAGCACTCACGACCGCCGTCTATCCCGAAGACAAGCGCATAATCTATCCGGCACTCGGAATGTGTGGTGAAGCCGGAGAAGTCGCAGACAAGGTAAAGAAAGTAATCCGCGACAACAATCAGAGCTTCGACACCGTGCGAAAGATAGAAATAGCGAAAGAGATAGGCGATGTTTTGCGGTATTGCGCCACTCTCGCCAATGACCTCGGCTTCACGCTTGAAGCAATCGCACAAATAAACATCAACAAGCTGCAATCGCGTAAGGAACGCGGAATGCTCGGCGGCTCTGGAGATAACCGATAACTCACATATCTATCAACCTCAAAACGAAATCAATCATGGCTAAATGGTTTGAAACAAAAGTCCGTTTCGACAAGACAATGGAAAACGGCACAGTCAAGAAAGTAACCGAACACTACCTCGTTGACGCTCTTTCATTCACCGAAGCAGAAGCGCGTACTAACGAAGAAGTAACGCCGTTCATGTCGGGCGACTTCGATGTGTCGGCAGTCAAGAAGTCCAACATCTCGGAAATCTTCAGAGATGAAACCGGTGACCGTTGGTATAAAGTCAAAGTCGCATTCATCACGATAGACGAAAAGACCGCCGTAGAGAAGCGCAAAGCGTCTTACATACTCGTGCAGGCATCGAGTTTCAAGGGAGCTTACGACAACTTCATTGAGGGCATGAAAGGCACTATGGCAGACTACGAAATCGCCGGAATCGCAGAAACAGCGATAATGGATGTGTATAACGCCAAACTCGAAAGCAAGTCAGAGAATGGATAACCGACAGTTCTTTGAGCTTGTAAGACGGATGAGGGTCAAGCAACGCGACTACTTCAAGTATCGCAGAAAAGCAGACCTCACCGAAAGCAAAAGACTCGAAGCGCAGGTAGATGCCGAGATTAGCCGCGTAGAGCTACTTCTCGGCTTGCCTGACGCAATTCCGCAAGCTTCGAGTATATTTGACTACCCGAACGATAAAACGCCGTAAAAACCGCACCTATGACATTTCAGATAATTTGCCTTGTGATAAACTTGGCTCTCGTGCTGAATCAAGTGCGTATCGCGAAGAAGAACGACCGGGCAAAGGCATTCATCGAATGCAAGCAAAAGGAGATTCGCGCCGAGTACGAGAATCTGCAAAGCATACATACCGAGATAAGCAGACGCGGCAAAGCGATTCACCTCAAGATAAGACTTGAAGAAATCGACATCGACCGGGTAAAAGACCCCGAAACACGGAACTATCTCGCAACCCGAAGACTGATAACAACATTTAATCCGAACTAACAAAATGGCAAAGAAGAAGATTTGCATCACTCTTTCGAGAGTGTTTCCGGCGACATTGCCGAGAGCCGGAGAACTGACCGAGTTTGAAACAAAGCTCAAAACCGGCAAGAAGATTCACACGATACGCCGCAACTATGACTTGTGGGCGGTCAACGCTGAAAAGATGCAGCGTGGCGACTTCTACCTATCCGTAAGACAGTGGAGCGGCAAGCCGTACCGCTCGAAGCAACGAGAAATCCACACGATTGACACGCCAATAGGTGTGCAACGCATTCAAATCAACTATCATCACGACTTCCACGCAAACAAGCCGTATTTGACAGCAAGAATCATCGGCGGCAATGATATTGATGTAGCGGCGTTGGCGAAGAATGACGGTTTGTCGCTCTCTGACTTTGCAGATTGGTTTTTCGGCAAAGAACCGCAAGGCGATATGACTTTCAACGGTGTAATAATCCACTTCACAGACTTTCGATATTAAGCGACATGACAAGAATAATCGCGATGGATTCAACCGTATGCTCCGGCTCGAACTGTATCATCAGAACGAACTGTGAGCGATACGAGAAATTCCGGGAGATACGCAGAAGATATGCCGGACGCGAATACCGCATACCGGAGCATTCTTGTTTATGTCGCCGATATACGACAGTGCGACGTACACTTGTAAGATGCAAGTTAAAATCAGAAAACCGAAATAATCAACGCACACTTCTATTGATATAATATATAATAATCAATAAGTGTGTATATATAAAACTAAATAATCAATATAACGTAGTAAACTCATGGCATCCGTAAATCAAGCTACAATCATAGGCTATGTAGGTGAAGACCCGAAAATCATCACCACAAGCAACGGAAAGACTATGGCAACGCTCACAGTCGCGACCACCGAACGCGGTTACACGAAAAGAGACGGCACGACATCAGAAGACCGCACCGAATGGCACAACATCGTACTTTTCGGCAAGCTCGCTGAAATAGCTCGTGACTACATACGCAAAGGTGCAACTCTCTACATTCAAGGCAAGATGCGTACTCGCTCGTATGACGACAAAGACGGCATCAAACGATATGTGACCGAGATACACGCTGACACGGTGCAGATGCTCGACCGTAGAAGCACAGCGACTTCACAACAGTACGCAGAGCCGCAACAGCAATACGGCTATCAGCAGCCACCAATGAACGACCCCGACTTACCGTTCTGAAGATGCGTCACGAAGAAAGTCAGATACAGCAGAATTGCGTGAAATGGTTTAGACTTCAATATGCAGACCTCGCGTTATTGCTCTTTGCCGTTCCCAATGGTGGAGCAAGAAACAGAATAGAAGCCGGAATAATGAAAGGCGAGGGAGTGACAGCCGGAGTTGCAGATATGTTGTTTCTACTACCTAATAAGTATCATCACGCACTTTGCATTGAAGTAAAGACCCCGAAAGGCAAACAGCAAGATT
This sequence comes from Muribaculaceae bacterium, assembly GCA_910573745.1. Classification (GTDB taxonomy): domain Bacteria; phylum Bacteroidota; class Bacteroidia; order Bacteroidales; family Muribaculaceae; genus Lepagella. The sequence continues at coordinate 44,589 of CAJSYI010000005.1, forward strand.
CGCAAAAGCGTTTTCAACGTAAAGTTGAGGCTTTTGGCTATCGCTACGAGATAGTACGCTCACTCGAAGAATTTATCAAGCTAATGCGAAATTACATAGCTGAAAGCTGAAAAACCGCGACTTGATATATTTTTTATCTCAAAAGAGTACCTAATAAGTACTCTTTTTTATTACCTTTGCAAAAAAACCGCAAAAACCGCATTTCAACTCGCATAAAAAAAGTATGGAAAATTTCGACGACCTCGCACAAGTCAGGCTCATAGCTATTGAGCAACTTGAAGAAAATATCGGGCAACTTGCCGGAGTGCCGGAGAATCCGCGAACGATTGATGAAGACCGCTTCGCATTATTGAAGCAAGACATCATCGACTACCCGGAATATCTGAAATATAATCCGCTCAAAGTTTATCAGCTCGAAAGTGGAAATTATATCATTCTCGGCGGCAATATGCGTTTCCGCGCATTGACTGAAATCGGGTATAAACTCGTTCCGGCTGTGGTTATCGACCCGAACACTCCGAACGAGAAACTGAAAGCGTATGCGATTCTCGACAATAACGGCTTTGGAGTTTGGGATTGGGGCAAGCTGAAGTCCGGCGATTGGGATGCGAAACAGTTGCAGACTTGGGGCGTTGAGCTTCCCGATAATTGGGACACGAGTGCGGTAGATGCAGAGAACGCACAAGCGCAGAATGAAAGCTACTCGCGTAAGGTCATTGCCCCGACATACGAGCCGAGCGGACATACACCGAGCTTCGGCGAGATGTACGACACCACAAAGCGAGATGCGTTGCTTCATGAAATCGAGAAAGCGAACTTACCGGATGAGGTACGCGAGTTTCTGCGGCAAGCAGCCGCGCGGCATACGGTTTTCAACTATGCCAAGATAGCAGACTACTACGCGCAGGCATCGCCGAAGATACAAGCTCTTATGGAGCAATCAGCACTCGTGATAATCGACTTCGACAAAGCCATTGAGAACGGATTTATCACAATGACAAAAGACCTCGCAAACGCATATCGCATTGAGCGTGGCATTACTGACGAAGCAGCTCTAACCGAAAACGACATATCAGAAGATTATGATGAAGAATAAGAATTTTGTCGCTTTTATCCTCTCTCACGGCAGAGCTGACAGGGTTGTGACTTATGACAGCTTGAAAAAGAGTGGCTACACCGGGCGAATTGTCATCGTGCTTGACAACGAAGACCCCTCCGCGCCGGAATATATCTCACGATTCGGGAGTGAGAATGTCGTTATCTTCGACAAAGCGGCTATCGCTGAAACTTTCGATGAGGGAGTGCCTGGCGATAGACGCACGATAGTGTATGCCCGGAATGCGTGTTTTGACATCGCAAGAAAGCTCGGCTACCGCTACTTTATCGAGCTTGACGATGATTATACCGTTTTTGAGTGGCGATTCGACAACCGTTTGCGGTATATCACAAAAGACAAGGCAGTATGCAATCTTGATGCAGTATTTGACATAATGCTCGACTTCTTCAAGAAGATACCGGCAAAGTCTATCGCTATGGCACAAGGTGGTGATTATCTCGGCGGTGGTGCCGGTGGCGAGGGCAAGCAGCTACGCACGAAACGCAAAGCGATGAACTCGTTTATTTGCGACACCGAGCGGCAGTTTACATTCTTAGGGCGTATCAACGAAGATGTGAACACTTACACACGCAACACTTCAACCGGTGACTTGTTTTTGCAGATTCAGCAAGTATGCTTATTGCAGAAGCAGACGCAATCAAACGCTGGCGGCATGACTGAAGTATATCTCGATTCCGGCACTTACTTAAAATCATTCTTCACGGTAATGTATCAACCGTCATCGGTCAAGGTGCGGACTATGGGTAACGAGTATGTCAATCAGAAGCGTTTGCATCATCGCGTGAATTGGATGCTCACAGCTCCGAAAATACTCAAAGAGAAATTCAAGAAAAAGACATAACCGCTATGGCTAAATACTCCCAAGCTAAAATCAAAGAATGCGAGGAGTGGATAATGGAAAACGGCCTAATGGAACACGGCGGTGCGAAGCTCAAAGACTTTTTCAAGGCTATGGGCTTGCATCACAAGACTTACTATCAGTGGTTGCAGAAAGTCGAGTTTCGCGAAGCCGTAGAGCGAGCAAAGCAGTATTTCAAAGAGCATCTATGCCGTGAATTGGTTGAATCGCTCGCTAAATCTGCAAAGGGTTATGACCACGAAATCACGGAAGAGAATACCGAGTACCGGCAGAATCCGAATAACCCATTACAGCCAATCATCCACCGAATGCGAAAGAAGACAACGACCGTTCATGTCAAGTCAGACGTTGCGGCCGCAATCTTCTTGCTATGTAACCTTGACCCGGAACATTATCAGAATCGACAGCGAAACGATGTGACGATGAAGAAAGAGAATGACCCGGATGAACAACTATCAGCAGAAGAACTCGCCGCCGAGATTGAACGGCTCGATATGCTACAAAAGAAATGACATCAACGGCAAGCGACACGATGAAAAGATTGATAAAGTTGAAGCGCATTAAGCTGAAGCGAGATGCGCCGGAACGCTTTGCGTCTTTTCTCGGCTATGCCAACCCGAAATATCGGGCAGAGTGGTTTCATATTCTAATCGCTGACTATTGTCAAAAGCTCTACTCTGGCGAAATCAAGAATCTAATGGTTTTCATGCCGCCGCAGCACGGCAAGTCGGAAATCATATCTCGAAATTTCCCGGCGTGGGTACTCGGCAAGAATCCCGATTTGAAGATTGCCGGTTGCTCATATTCGCTCGACCTTGCATCTCAATTCTCACGCTCGATACAACGCACAATCGACAGTAAAGAGTATCAGGCAATATTCCCCGACACATATCTCAACGGCTCTAATGTGAGAACTGACACAAAAGGCTATTTGCGTAATGTGGATATTTTTGAAACAGTCGGGCGGCGCGGATTCTACAAAGCCGTTGGCGTTGGCGGCGGCTTGACAGGTACGCCGGTTGACATCGCTATTATCGACGACCCGGTTAAAGACGCTACCGAGGCATATTCAGCAACATATCGTGAACGTGTGTGGAATTGGTATAACACAGTTCTATCAACGCGACTTCACAACGATTCAAAGCAGCTTTTCATTATGACGCGCTGGCATGAAGACGACTTGGCAGGGCGAATACTTAAAGCAGAGCCGCAAGATTGGACTGTGCTTGTGATTCCGGCGATATGTGAGTTTGAGAATGACAATGGACTATCTGAACGACACGTTGGCGATGCTTTATGGCCGTGGAAACATTCGCTCGCTAAACTTCAGAAACAGCAGCAACGCGCCCCACGCGAGTTTGCAGCACTCTATCAGCAACACCCGACTATTGAGGGCGGTAATATCGTCAAGCGTGATTGGTTTCGTAAAATCTCAATGGCTGAATTTCTCGCATTGCGATATAACGAGCCGATGCACTTCTATCTCGATACGGCATACAACAAAAAGAAAGTCGGCAAGGATAACGACCCATCTGGTATTCTCGCGGCGTGTCGCATTCAGAATAACATATATCTCTACGATGCACAGTCCGTCTATAAAGAAATGCCGGATTTGCTACGATTCTTGCCGGACTACATATCAGCACACAAGGGCAACAATGAAAGCAAGCTCAATATCGAGCCAAAGGCAAACGGCGTATCAGTCGTGCAGATGTTACGCGAAATCTCTACGCTCAATGTCAAGGAAACACCGACCCCGACCGAAGACAAGGAAGTGCGTTTGCGTGTCGTGTCACCGCGCATAGAGTGCGGTCGTGTATTCATCGTTGAAGGCTCGTGGAACGAAGAATTTTTGAATCAAGTATGTGCATTTCCAGCGACTTCACACGATGAATTTGTGGATGTTCTTGGCTATGCCATAAACGACCTCTACGAAGAAGACGAGTACATTGATTATGACGAAATACAAGTTTTTTAACCCCTCAATCTTTATAAACTATGCAGATTGTTCAAGTAGCAACTAACCTAATCAACCGTATTGCCGGAAGAAAGCAAGAGTTTGATGAATTGCTCGCTTCCGGCGACATCTCGCAGATACGCTCGAAGATGCGTACCAACGGAAGTGAAGCAACAGCGGCGATGCGTGAATACGACACCGAAACGCACGAAGTAATGTCACGCAAAGACAAGATACTAACCGATAAGAAAGGCAATCGGCGCGGTATTCAGCACTTGTGGAAGCTCCCCATTCCATACCCAGCGTATATAAACGAAATCGCACTTGTGTTTCTCTACGGTCGCCCGGTGAAATGGTCGCAAGTGTCAGAGGGAACGGATGAAGCGTTTGCGAAGTTCCTTGATGTAATCAAGCGAACTCGCTTCAATAGCAAGATTCGCCAATGCAAGCGACTTGCCGGAAAAGAAACGGAGAGCGCGATGTTATTCCGCGTCTTCAAAGACAATGACGGCACCCCCGATGTGCAGATTCGCGTACTCGCAAAGAGCAAAGGCGATGAAATATACACACGTTGGGACCAGTACGAGAATCTTATCTCGGTTGCATGGGGATATAACGTGCGAGAGAAAGAAGATAAGGTTGTGTACCACTTCGACATCTTCACGCCGGAATTTATATACCGATGCACGAAAAAGCCTCTTGGGTGGCAAGTTGAGAGAGAAATCAACTTCATAGGCAAAATTCCTATCATTCTTTTTCAGCAAGAAAAAGAATGGGATGGTGTCGGTCATCTTATCAACCGTCAAGAGTGGATAATCTCGCGTGCCGCCGATACAAACGACTACTTCGCTGACCCTATCGCGGTATATAACATCGATGTAATCAAGAATCTGCCCGAAAAAGGCGATGTAGGCAAAGCTCTCTACACAAACACAAAAGAGGGCGTAGATAAAGCAATGGCCTATGTCACTTGGGACAATGCGCCACAGTCGAAGAAAGATGAAATCGAACTACTCGATGCTCATATCCTATCAAAGTCATTCACGCCGAACATCACGCTTGACACGCTGAAATCAATCTCGCAGCTCTCGGCAAAAGCATTACGCACGGTTATGATGCTTGCTGACATCAAGGCATCGAAACGCAAGGAGAGCCACGATGAATTGCTCGACCGTACCGGCTCGCTCATTGCTGCAATCATCGGAAACGTACTCGATGTGTCACTCAAAAGCCAATGTGACGAGTTGAGCGTTTCACACGAGTTTCAAGAACCGTTCGGCGAAGACATCGAAGCAGACATCAAAAACATCACAGCTTGCCTTGATGCTGAAATAATGTCGAATGAAACAGCTATCGAAAAGAATCCTCTAATCGCTGACGCAGCTCTCGAAAAAGAGCGTATCAAAGCAGAAGCAGATGAGCGATTGAAACAGCAACAGTCGATATTCGGCGACAATGGCGCGGAAGCCGGGCCACAATCATTCACTGACGGTGACGATGAAGAAGACGATGAAGACGAAAAGAAGCCGGATGATGAAAAGAAATCAAAGAAAGCCGTGAAGAAATGAAGCCGCTAATCATCAAACAAACTACGACTGACAAAAAGATTCAACGGACTTCATTCTACGTTTTCGGCATTTGCATCTATTCAGAAGAAGTGCCGGTTGAATCAGAAGCTCCACGCCGTCAGATAGGATTCAACGTGTTTCCGCAGTATGCACCGGAATACGTGGAAGATGAAGATTATTACCCCGATGAATACAAGCATGGCGAAGAAAAATAACATAGACCCCAAGAGCGCGACACAAGCGCGAATAAAACGTACTGAAGCATACGCCGAACGTGTGCGGCTACTCTTTGCGCAGACGGTTAATGAAATACTCGCGCTCAACAAGTCAATGCCGCAGCTTGACGAGGGCGAGATGTTTTCTTTCGCCGGTGAATCCATGAAGCGACAAAAGGAAGTAGAACGCTTGCTCCGTTTGCTTCATTCAGTCGCGACAATGGCTATCGAGAAAGGCATACGCCTTGAATGGTCGCAAGCGAATGACGAATGCGACAAGCTCGTTAAATCGTGCTTTGGCAAACGTGCATTATCATCTCCAGAGTTTGCAGCATGGACTCAACGAAACAGCGCGGCGATGAATGCGTTTATCGCTCGCAGCGAAAACGGCTTGAATCTATCGCAGCGTGTGTGGAAGTCAGTCGAGCAGCTACGCGATGAAATGGAAGTCGCGATAACCGTTTCAGTCGGTGAGGGCGAATCGGCAGCGTCTATGTCGCGAAAAGTCCGTCAGTACCTCAACGACCCGGACTTGATGTTTCGCCGATTCAGATATAAAGACCCCGAATCCGGCGAATGGCGGCGCAAATGGAAGAAGCGTATCAAAGACCCGGCAACCGGCAAAGTCAAATGGATAGACTACGACAAGCGTACTTATCAAGACCAATGGACTGGGCGCGGCTATTACAAGTCTTCAGCTCAAAACGCTATGCGTGTTGCTCGAACTGAAACGAATATCGCATATCGCAGAGCCGACAATGAACGGTGGCAACAAATGGACTTTGTTCTCGGTCAACGTGTCAATCTCTCACGCTCGCACCCGAAAAAAGACATTTGCGACAAGCTCGCAGGTGATTATCCGGTTGATTTTGTCTTTGACGGTTGGCATCCGCAATGCTTTTGTTTCGTTACTCCGATTCTGATGGATGAAGATGAAATGGCGAAAGTATCAGAAGCGTTTTTGCGTGGAGAAAAGTATGTGCCGAGGGGCAAGCGAATAACTGACTACCCGGACAATTTCAAACAGTGGGTGTCAGAGCATAAAGAAGACATCGCACAATCTCGCGATAGAGGCACAGAACCGTACTTTATCCGCAACAATGCTATAGCGATAGATGAAATACTTGACCCGTCATTAAAGAAGCTCACACCGCAGCAAATCGCGGCGAAACGGCATGAAGCGAGAACGCCGGAGCAAGAGGACGAGATTCGCCGCCGTTGGAAAGAGCGAAGCGAGAGAATCGAAGCCGAAAAAATACATTCGCGACAAGTCAACGCTACTGCAAACAACGTACTCAATGCAGCCGCCAAGCGGTTTGCATCTTTCGGCATATCTACCGCCGAACTCGAAGAAGCAATCAAGAGCGGAAACACAGCACTCATTCAACAGCAGACAAAGACGCTCGCACTCGCTATGTCAGCAAAACAGCAGCTTATCAAAGCAACTGCCAAAAAGGTCAATAGTGTTGCTGACGGTTATAGCGAAGTCGATACGACCGCACTCAACGAAGCTCTTGCATCCGGCAATCTTGAAGCGATACACAAGCAGACACGCGCCATCGCTCAAAGTGTACTCGCGATGAAGAAAGCCGAGCAAGCATTGTCAGCTATAATCCCGGATGCTCACACTTGGCACGAACAATTCACGCTTGCAGAACTGCAACAAGTGTATGCCGCCGTTGAATCGAAACTCGCGAACATATCGACACTTCCATTATACGAGCAAGTCAAAGCGATTGAGAAAGAAATCAAGTGGGTATCTGACCCTACATATCTGAAGCCGCATAAGCAATATCCGACTTGGAATGTAGCTCAAGATGCTTATATGAAGAAGCTCGATGAAGTCAAGAAGCAAATCGCAGTAGCGGAGGCGAAAGACGCTATTGACAAACTGAAAGTGTATGTCGCTTCACACCCGAAAGCCACTACGGTCGCTAATGCTGTCTTGGAAGCAGAATTGTTGCTTGCATCCGGCGGCGATATGCTTACGATTAAAGCGAAGATTGACTACGCCCAAAAACGAAAAGAGCTACAAGAAAAAGCAGCAGCGCAAAAAGCTGTCAAGGGTAGCAAAATCGGTGAAGTCACATTTAAGGAGCTATCAAAAAAGCGACAAAAAGAGTTGCTCGATGATTACAAAGTCAATACAGTAGAGGGCATGGATGATGTGATGCGTCCAGCTACTGAAGAAGCATGGAAAGGACTTATCGAAGAAGAACGTATGTTGCTCACTAAATATACGCAGACATATAGCTACCTCAACGAGCCATTGCGTAATATGTCATATTGTGGCGGACGAGCGAAAGATGAATATGACAATGATATGCCGAAAATAACAGCAGCTTTGAGCCGTGTTAAGACAAAGCAAGATATGGTCGTAAGGCGAGGTACAAGCGATTATTATATTCCGGAAATCGGCAAGAATTTGAGCCAAGCCGAAGTTGGCGATACGTTCATTGACGGCGCATTCTTATCAACGGCGTGTCACCGAGATAAGGGATTCGGCGGCTCTATTAATATGATTATTTTGATACCGAAGGGCGCACAAGGCATATTCGCAGAACCGTTCACTCATTACAACGCTGGTTATTATGACTATCAGACCCGAATATGGAACGGTACTGAAAAAGTGGGGTTAGGAGGTGAGTTTGAATGGATAGGTCAGCGCGGCAGTAGATTCAAAGTAATTAGAAAGAGCGGCAAAAATTTATACTTAATGTTAATCGGTCAGCAGTTCACACAGCCAACCGGCATGACGAAGTAAGACAAAGGGCGCATAATCGCGCCCTTTGCTACTTGTAGTATTTCTGATAAAACTCTTTGAAGCCGGAAACGGCATCTTTCATTGAGTATGCGTTTTTCGCATAACGATTGAATAACATCGCTTTGAGCGTGACCGGGATTTTATCGAACTTCGAGAAGTCACGCAGTCCGTAAGTCAGATAATCCGAAAGGTACTCGGAAATCGAATCTGAATCATTCGCAGAATCTTCAACCCACACTCTTTCATAATCCCATAATAGAGCTTTATCGCCCTCGTATGGATTATTCTTTTCGCCGTGGTAGTAACGGCATAATTTGAGTAATGAATCTTTGTGCATAGTGCTATATCTCCTTGTCAAATTTATTCAAAACAGCATAACGAAGTGCAAACACTTCAATTTGACACGCAGGGCGTATGTTTTCAATCTTGAAATTAGCGCGTTCAGTAATTGATTTGTTACCGACTTCTTCTATTTCTCCTCTCGAATTGTATTTGATAAAATAACCCTCAGTCCAAACAAATACATCAGAAAGAAATGCCGGGTTGCGAGCAGCTAAAAAAGCTCCACCGCAAAAATTTTCATTTGAAAATGAATCCATATCTTATTTATTTGAATTTTTGAATGAAGTTTATCACGACTTTGAGCATATCTTGTGGAAGCATATTCAGTGCCATTTTTTGCATCTCAATCGGTATGCCCCAACGAGCTTCGGCAAGTGAGCCGACTATTGCAGCAAGGGTATCAGAATCTCCTCCGTGCCATACCGCATTACGGATTGCATCTTCAAAAGAGTTAGACTGATGACAAATGAAGAAAGCGAGAGGAACGCATCCCCGACAGGTCTCATCGAAAACCCCACGAGCAGGCACATCCTTAGACCAGTTCTCTCCATAAGTCGATTCAACAAAATCGTATATTTCTCCGTCGCAGAATGAGGGATACGACATTGTGCGTAATTTGAAGATAGCTCGCGCCACGGTAGAGGCTCCGATAAGGCCCTCAATATGATTGTGAGTAGGAGCTGCCGATGCGAGAGCAGCGCGGAGGGTTTGGGCTTCATCTTTAAACGCCCACCCACAAGGAGAGACGCGCATAGCTGCACCGTTTCCGAATGAATTGTACGGTTGGGGGTCATCGCTTTGTAGCCACCGAGAGAAAGAACCGCCATACGCGCCCATAGGACGCGGATATTTGCGACACCAATACAAGATGCTATCTTTGTAGCTTACGCCGCGTAGGATAGCGTCTGCAACGGCTACCGTGCATATTGTGTCATCGGTATAACTGCAATCTTTGTGAAAGAACTCGAAATTATAGTCATTCGTATTGTTGAACTCGAAACGAGAACCGGCAATGTCGCCTATTATTGCTCCTATCATTGTTTGTCTTTGTTTTTTATATTTGACATACGCTGCAATGCACCGATGCGGATAATGCAGCGTTTATTCTCGTAACAATCTTTGCCGCGAATGGCATTTGTGAGCGACTTGTATTTTATCCCGATTATATCATCGGGCACTTGAAGATATATCGCTTTCAGAGAGCCGAAATAGAGGTCAGTCATTCCCTCGTGTGGCTTTTTGAAGTGAACGTGTACGACTTTCGATGATTCCATAATTGCGTTGAATTTTAAGGTATTGCAAAATTACTCATTTCCTTGCGAATCCTCGCATTTCAGCCGTATAAATGTAGATTCTATCGACTGAAAGCGAGAAATGCGAAATAGGCTAATCTGACAAAGCCTATCAAATATTAAGTTTCGGATACATCAATGAGTAATATCGTTCAAGTGCGCGGCGATAAGCGGCAGTTTCAAGTGTGATTAACTCTTTGAGCCATCCTTTTGGGTCAGTTCCCCACGATTCTTCAATGCGTGCGAGTTTTTCATCATCGCATTCATTGCCGAGAGCGCAATGCAGGTCATCAATCCACGCTATCAAGTCAGAGTGATAATAATCCGGGTGCCACTTCTCGATGAAATCAGTTATACCGCTATCATCGAATATCTGAATCTCACGGTCATAGTAGGTTTTGCCGGAAGCGACATCGCGATATATCGTACCGTTGCTTATCGTTTTGATAACGTCAACTACGCTTATAACTTCGCCGGTTTCAATGATTAGTGCTTTCATCTTTCAGTCCTCCCAATCAATATCCGGGTCATTCAAAATTCGAGTTAGAATCTCACGACAACGTGGAGTATCAGCCTCACGTATGTACTGACGGATAGAACTACGGTATGTCGTTGAATATGCAAGCTCGATAAGTTCCTCATCATTTGCGGTGAGTTTTTCTTTACTGTCTGCCATTATGCTTGTTTTTATGGGCGAGAGGCAGCGGCTAACGCCACCTCTCGCGCCGGTTGATGATTTGTGTTAGATGTTGAATTGCTCGTTGAGAAACTGAACCATTGCGCGATTCTGCGGCATAAGAGCCGGAATATCCATTGAATCCGCTTTGTAGAGGTCAGTCGCGGCGTTATACAAGTCCCACGCTGAAAGGTGAGCCGATTCGTGATACTTCAGTAACAAGCTCTCGGTGAATTTCGTTATCTGCGCTTGATTGAGCGGATAGACGCGATTCTCTTTGATTGCCAGGTATGCAGAATCGCACTTGACGCGGATAGCTGTCAGCATACCGATGAGCAAGAGTGCTTGTTGTGCGCCGACTTCAATTTCTTTCATACGCTCGATTTTCTCACGCTCGGTAACGATGATTTTACGAGCGTCAACGAGCCACGATTTAACGACATCGAGAACTTGCGGAATCGTTATCGCCTCGCCTCGACCTTTACCGCGCTCGCTGTATGTGGCTATGTATTTGTCAGCACACAGCATCGTTTGATTATGGCATATCTTCACCATATTGCCGAATCCGACTTGAATGCCTTTCTGATGAAAAGCGACTGCGAGGTTTGTTGTCTTTTCCTCATCGTCAAAGTCCGTGATTCTGATGTTAGCGAAGACGCGGCGCAATATGTGAGCTTCAAAAGCTCTTTCGCCGTACTGTGCTTCGACTTGCGGAAGCAGCACAACGCCGGGAGTGCTACGGTCTTTGTTCTGCGCGGCGAAGAGGTCGTAAACCTCAACATTGTAGCCAAGATTGGTGCATTCGTTGATGAGCGTGTTAAGCAGCTCGAAGTGATAGATGCCACGGAGCGGTTTGCCGTAAACATCGTTTTCGCGGTGGGTACGCTCTAATTGAGCGAGTGAGAGCGTTTGAACTTTCGCCTTGTCGAAGTCAAACATCTTGTTTTCGAGAGTTGTTTCAGTAACCATTTGCGTTGTATTTAGAGTTATTATTTTACTTCTTTTAGCGTCACACAATCATAGTAACGACCCGATATGCTGAAGCTCTTATTAATGGCATTGATTAGCGATTTGATAGTTTTGGGCTTACGAGATATGCGAGAATCGCGACTATTGCCAATCTCCAATGTATAGCTGAAATATTCAGTCAATTCATCAAGAGTGCCGGACACTTCACGCTCACTTCTGATTGTGGAGCGAATGACGGTATATATCTTTTTCGTTGCCATGTCACTATGCTTTAGAATTTATCGACTGCCAAGCCTTTGGGATTCATCGAGAGTGAGAATCCGGCATCGGTGAGTTGCTTGATAACACTCGCGTTGCTCTGATGAATGAGAATTGCGTATGTGTGCGAGTAGTTATCATTGACCGGCACATTGAAAGACACGGTAATTGAGTTGCTTTTGCTGATGATGCCGATTGCTTCGGCGAGATATTCGGGTTTCATTTGCGTTGAGATTGAGGGTTGATGTTTAGAAGTCAGCTTTGAGTTTGAGAAGACGCAGGCACTCTTTCAATTCGCTGTCGGTGTACTTGCTTGCCATCTCTTTTGAGATGCAGTTGAGATTAGCGGCTAACTCGATAGCTCTCTCTCGGCTCACTTTGATTGTTTTCTTTCGCATTTTCATTTTCGTTATCTATTAAGTATTGTTTGATACTGCAAAGTTATAGACTATCCTAATAATAGGCAACTATTTTAGTGGCTATTTTTCAAGAAAATTTCGCTTAAATTCCTATTTTACTTATAGGTAGCGACTTGTGAGAAATAAAAATTGTGTAATTTTTCATAACCTAATAGGTATTATATAAAAATTTCTGCCTATCTTTGCGCGTACTGAATATTCAAACATCAATCGCACATTGCAATGAAGAAGAAATTATTGGCGGCATTGACCGCAAAATGTAAGCAATACGGACTTACACCCAAAGCAATCGAAGAACTCGTTGAAATCGGAGCTTCAGGCCTCACGGAAGAAGCTACCGATGACGAAATAGCCGCAAAAGTGGATTCGCTCGTTCCCTACGCAAAAGCGATGCAAGGGGAGATAACGAGGAAGTCACGCAAAAAATCATCTGCCAAGCCATCCAAAGATGAGGGCGACGGAGAGGAAGAAGACGGCGAAACCGGCGAAGATGACGAACCGGCATGGATGAAAAAAGTTAATGAACGACTTGAAGCACTCGAAACCGAGAACAAGACGCTCAAAGAAGAAAAAGCCAAGACGGAACGCGCCTCGCTTATCGCTGACAAGGCAAAGAAGCTCGGAATCCCCGAATATCTCGTAAAGCGAATGTCATTCGCCGAAGATGCTGACCTCGACAAGGAGCTATCCGACCTTAAACAAGACCTTGTTAACAACAATCTCATGCCGAAAGACCGTTCGCATGAACTCGGAACTTCTGAAGAAGAAGCGAAAGCGGCTGCCGAAGCCTGGGCGCAGACGCTCCCCGACAAAAAGTAAGGTCAATTATCAACTTCTAATTCATCAACCCTACAATGGCTATTGAATTTAAGACACAACAGATTCCGGGTCGTTTCCCGGAGATTTGGCGCGGTGAATGCAAAATGCTCCCCGGTGGCTTCAAGCCTGTGCAGGAATTTCCGAACGGAACAGTAGTGCGCCGCGCAACGCCTTTGTATGTCGATTTTGACGCTATGACTGCCGCAGTCTGCAAGACAGCGACTGTACTCAACGGCGGCACCACAAAGGAAGTGAGAGTCCCCAAAGGTCACTATTTCGTGAATGGTGACAAAATCATTAAGCACGGTGCAGATGCGCTCGGAGAAATTGACACTATCGACCGAAGCAACGATGCCTACGACATTCTGAAGCTCAAAGCGGCATACACCGGCATCAAAGCCGATGATGTCATTGCCGAGGGTATCGCAGACACCGAGGGCGAAGCAGCTACAACCACAAACCGTGTACGCTACACCCCCAACAACATCAACGGCGAAGACAAAGAGTTTACCGGGCGCGGACTGCCTACGCTCGATGCCGCTTACGAAGCCGTAGTACTCGTGCCGTCACTTCTCTTCCCGATGCTGCCGGAATGGTTAACCGGCATCGCGCTCAAAAACAACCCCAACATCATCTACATTAAACAGTAATCGCTATGCCACCTAAAGAATTTTTATATAGCTCCGTGTTCGGAGACCTCACAAAAGAGGTGCAGATTCGATTCGATGCTGCAAGCAAACTCAACAAGCAGCTTTTCGACCAAGTAATCTTCGAGCGATTCATGCACTGGGATGACCCCACAATCGAACTCGACTTTGAGGAGCTTATCGGCAAATACAATATCACGATAGCCGCACCGACTATCGGTGAAAATGCCGCCGAGCCGATTATGGGTACTTCGGGTGTTGAAACGCTCAAAGAAACGCTCGTAAATCACGCGCTCACGCTCCCGATGCTGATGAAGACCTATCGAAAGATTCTTTCGTTACTCAACAGCAATCTAATCAAAGACGAAGACAAAAAGAATCGCCTCATAAGCATTATGATGGGCGACATTCAGACCGTAGTCAATGCCGTTTACGGCAAGCTCGATATGATTTTCCTCGGCGCACTCTCGAATGAGGGCAAATTCGTCTTCGATGAAACGACCAACCCGGAGGGCGGTGTCAAAGGCTCTATCTCGTTCAATCAGCCGGGCGAGAACATCGCAAGCTGCAAAACCGCGTGGACGCTCGAAAACATCGATACCGTAGATTGTTTCGAGGACATTCAAGCGATACTTGACGCATCGCAGGATAAAGTCGCGCTTGCAAAGGCACTCCTTTCGCCCTCGCGAATCTCGTATATGTGCCGCACCAAGAAGATGAAGCAGTTGATTTGGGGCGCAGACAAATCATCGAAGCCGGTACTTCTCCGCGACATCAACGACTTCATGGAAACGAACAATTACCCGGTATTCGAGCCGATTCGCCGTATTGTCCGCATTCAGAAAGGGCGTGAGGCTATTCCTTACGCTCCTTGGAATCAAGACAACATCGTATTCGTGCCTGCCGGCGAACTCGGCGTTGTCAAGAATGCCTACTCGGATTGTGAGCTGAAGCCGGACGAGGGAGTTTCATACTCCAAGTATGGCCGTATCGTCACTTCGCTTTGGAGTGTCGGTCAGAAAGAAGGCTCGAAGCATACCGAGTACACCAAAGCCGAATCACAGTCGCTGCCGGTCATAACCGAAATGAACGGCATCTACACCCTCAAAACCGTAGCATAGTAAAGCCGTGAAGAATCTCGAAGCGTTAAGCCACCTTTGCAATGCTATCGTGAATACCTTTTACCCGGATAGCGCGACACTCAAATTCGCGCTATTCAATGAGGGTATCGACCCACAAGCGGAAGCCACACCGAAAGATGCAACAATCTTTCGGGTGGCAATCCGCATTGTCATGGGTTATGTCGAGAGCAGCCGGAGCGAGAATGGCGTGTCAACTTCCGTTCGCGAAGATGCCGTGAAAGAATCGCTCGCTTTTTGGTGCAAGCAATACGGACTTGACGCAGACGAGGAACTAAACGACTATCTACGGACTATTGATGATGCTACTAACTTTTGGTGAGAATGAGAACAAACGGCACACTTCAATATCAGATAATCGTACCCGGCGAGGTAAACGAGTTTGGAGAGCCTACCGAAGCCACTACCGTATGGAGTGACCCGATAGCTTGCTCAATCAAAACGAACTCTGACAACCGCAAGGGCAAGTACGAAGACGGCGAGTTTCGCATGGCATCATTCACCGTGCTTATCGAGAATGACGAAACAGCACAGTTTGACCGCGTGAAGCTGACCCGGCACTCTGAAGAACTTGGCGAATATCGGGTAATGAACCGTGAGCCGCTGACAACTGTAGGACGCATTCAGATAGTTGTGTAATGGCAAAGACAACGCAGACACACGGCAAATACAAAGGCGTGTTGGTATCAAAGACCGACACACGCAAGCTGTATCAATCGCTGAAGATTAAGCGAAAGGAGCTTATAGCGCATATCGTTAAGCAATTTTCGTATATCGGCGAGGCTTGCATCAAAATTGCGCGTGAAAGCGGAGATTACAACGACATTACCGGCAATCTACGAAGCTCTATCGGGTATGTGATTCTCGTTGACGGCGAAGTTAAGGTGCATGGCGCGACAAAACAGTATTCCGGCAAACAAGGTAATGGGGCGCAAGGCGTGGCAGAGGGTCAAGCTCTCTTAAAGCGACTGCAATCTAAATTTCCTTGGGGCGTAGTGCTGATTGTGTGCGCCGGTATGGAGTATGCCGCTTATGTCGAAAACGTGCGTGGCAAAAACGTACTCGCATCTGCCGAACTCGAAGCCGAAAGACTACTTAACAAACTTCTCAAAGGATATATAACGCCACAATGACGAAAACGGAAATAGACTTTGAGCGTGACTTCTATACGCTCGTGAAGAACAGCAAACTTGGCTCTGCAATTCGTGGTAGCGTTTACCGAAGCGATATGCGCCCGGACAACGCTAATAGCGAAGATTTGGTTGTCAAGTTTCTTGCCGGGACTGACGAACAAGTGCAGTCCGGCACGATGCTCATTCACATCTATGTGCCTGACATTGCCAACAACAGCGGTCGCAAGGTCGAAGACAAAGCGAGAGTCGGGGTATTGGAAAGCGCGATTATTGAGTTTGTGAAGAATTGCGAAGACACCGAGTATCTGATTAAGTGTGACGGACTTCCGAAATCAACGGAACTCACCGAGAATATAGAGCAACATCTAATAGTAGCACGATTAAAATTTCAACGATTAACACAGTAAGATTATGAAACGTAAGAAAATCATTATGTCATGGTCGGAATGCCGTGTTGAAATCGGGCATACCGGGGAGAACGATGCAATGGCAACGCAACTCGTTTCGGTTGGCACGATAAACGACAAATCGACCTCGCTTGCTACTTCAGACGGCGAAACTCTGACAGCGAAAGCATCCGGCGGCAAGACCGTAGCCGAGGAAGAGGGCGAACCCGAAGTAACAATCACCACTCGCGTAAAGGAAATGGACTTCGACACCGAGCATCTCCTTACTGGCGCGGTTATCAGCACAGACGGTGACGAACTCGATGTTAATACCAACATCGTACAAGGCGAATTTTCGGTCAAAGTCACTCCGAAGAATATAGGGGCGCAGGGCATCAAAGCTCCCAAATGCTCCGTCAAATTCCGCCCCGGCTCTTCCGAGGAAGAAGGCTCGTATGTTGACCTCACATTCAAAGTCATCGAAACTGAAGCCGGACTCCTCTACAAGAAGTTTAGGGTCAAAAAAACGGACTGGGCAGACCCCACGTTTGCATCTGACCTTAACGCCGCGAAAGCCGCTGCCCCGGCAAAGCAGAACGCACCCGATGAAGCATAACACTCTGACAAGCGGAAAGACGCCCTTTCGAGTTGGAGGTGAAACTCGCACTTTGGCGCAATAGCTTAACGGTTAGAGCGACCTCAATATTAGAGGGATATGTTTGTTCGATTCAAACTTGTGCCACAACTTATAAACGCATCTGACAATGGAAAATAACTTCACTACGATAGAGAGCAAAGTAGCAGCCGCCATCCTTGAACGAAAGGTAGGCTCTATCGAGATAGAGGGCGTGACATACGAAATCGCGCCCCCCTCACTCGCTACGCTGATTCTCGTATCGGAAACAATATCGACACTCCCGACTTTCGACAAGCTCGACAAATCGCAGTGGCTTGACATAGTGGCACACTATGCGAAAGACTACAAACCGCTCGGCGACATAGCCGCGATTCTGATTCTCGGTGCAAAGAATCTGACCGAGAAACGAGAGCGAATCATCGAGAAACGTCGCTTTTTCGGACTTCTCAAACGCCGTGTCAAAGTCGTTGAAACGATAGACCGCAAGGCAGAACTTGCCAACGCTCTACTTCTGAACGTGCGCCCCTCGGTACTCAATGACACGATAATCGAGCGACTGAAGCAGAACGAGGCGGCAAGTTTTTTCGCCACTATCACTTCCCTAAGCGCGGTAAATATTCTAAAGCCAACAAAAGCGGAAGTGATAAACTGAACGACAGTATATGGGCATCGGTACTTGGAGTTGCAAAGATATTCGGCGTAAGCGAGAAATACGCACTTTACGACATTAGCTTTTTGAATGCTTTGCTCTACTGCCGCGCAATGCCGATGCCGGACGATACAAGTAACAAAGACGATTCGGATGCACCGCTATATGACGATAGCAAAGATGCTAACAACCCCGATAATTTCAATGATTTTGACAAAGACGAAGAAATTGAAGTAAAAGCGAGATGAACACGAATGACGGACTTTCCTATGCCGCGAGGGTTGATACCTCGGAATATGACGCAGCTCTCGACCACATGGCCGAGAAAGTCAGCGGCGTGACTTCGCAGATTGAGCAGGAAAGTGCGAGGATTCAACAGCTCATATCGTCTTCTATCCCGGAAGTTGACCTCAAATTTCTTCACGATGATACGCCGACATTGAACGCTATCGGCGAAGCATACGCGCATATAGCGCGAGTTATACGCGAGAACAACGAAGCCGTAGTTGAACTGCAAGATGCCTATCGCCACGTTACGGATGAAGCCAACAAATACGCGAATGTTCCCGGACGCGGCGAATATGTCAAAGAGCTACGACAGCAGCGCAAGGCGATTCAAGAAGTAATCGCGGCTCGCAAAGAAGTAATCGCGGCGGCACAAGCTGAAGAAAAAGAACTGCAAAAAAACGAGAAGTCATTAGTTGCAGCCGCCAACGCAGCCGAGAAACAAGCTAATTCCACACAGTCATTACGCCAGCGTATTCGTGAGCTTACAATGGAAGCTGCGGCGTTGCGAGATGCCGAGCAAGCACAAGGGCGTGAGATAGACAAGACTACCGGGCGTTATCGTGAAATCATCGAAGAACTCGGACGCTTACGCGATATTCAAGGCGACATACAAGCAGCCGGAAACGTATTTGCCAATGACGAAAATCAGTTTGCCGGAGTAATATCGGGACTTACCGGCTTATCGGGCGCGTTTTCAGCAGCACAGGGCGCAGTAGGACTATTCGCCGGTGAGAATGAACATCTCCAAGAAATAATGCTGAAAGTGCAATCCCTAATGGCTATCACAATGGGGTTGCAGCAAGTTCAGCAGACATTAAACAAGGATTCCGCATTCTCTCTCGTAACGCTCAACTCGCTTAAACAAACGTGGAACAAGCTAATCGGAAAAAGTGCATCGGCACAGACACAAGAAGCAGCCGCCACAGCCACCGCGACAGCAGCACAGAACGCCAATACGACAGCGACAGCCGAGAATGCAGCAGTCACAGAAGCCGAAACAGCCGCACAGCAAGCGAACAATTCCGTTACGACTGCCGGAGCAGGCGCACAAGCGACCAACACAACTGCCACCAACGCGGCGACAGCGGCACAAAACGCTCACACCGGCGCATTGGTTGCCGGTACTGCCGCTTCAAAGGCAATGTCGATAGCAATGCGAGTGTTGAAACTCGCGCTTATATCGACCGGCATAGGCGCGTTAGTCGTGCTTGTCGGTGAACTCGTGTCGTGGATAGTTGACCTATGCACCGCCGAAGACGAAGCGGTGAAACATACGCAAGAGCTTAACAAAATCGAAGAAGAAGCCGCGAAGACCTACATTCAAGAGCAAATCGCACTTGAAGACAATATCAAGGCTTGCAAAAATTTCACCGGCTCGAAAGAACAAGAGAAAAAGAAAGTCAAGGAGCTTAACGACAAATACGGCGAAGCTCTTGGATATTATGATTCTCTCGAACAATGGGAGCGAGTATTGACCGAACGCGGTCCGGCGTATTGCGAGATGCTGCGGATGAAAGCCGTACAGCAAGGTTTGCTCAACAAGTATGTGGAAGCATACGTTGAAGCTCTCGAAATCGCTCACAAAGCCGAAAACGGCGAATTTGACCGAGGTTGGTATAATCCGGCTCGTTGGTTTGGAGAAAGCAACGATGAACGCCGGGCGCGTATCACGAAAGAAGCGCAAGACGAAGCCGATATGTGGAAAGAGGAAATGACTAAGCAGAAAGCGGAGCTTGAGGCATTTCAGGAAGAAAATCACTTCGATGTAGTTCACATTGACCCAAAATCCGGCGGCAAAGGTGGAAGCGGCAAGACTTTTGACCCGAAAGCCGCCGCACGAGAGCAACGCAAACTTCTTGCCGAGTATCAAGCCGAGGTGAAGAAATACATATCCGACACCAATAACGCAATCTCGCAAGCGATGATTGACGGCATGGAAGCCGGATATGCAAAAGAACTCGCTACGATACGCAAGAACGGAGCAGACCGCAAAAAAGCGTGGGAGCAATCGTTGCTTGAACTTGCCGGAGCTATGCGCGACAACGCACACGCAATATTTATGACGCAGAAAGGCGCGACTGAAGAAGCGTGGGAGAACTCCGAACAAGGCAAACGCTCGCTGCAAGATTGGGTGACTGAACTTCTGAAAAATAAAGATGTTGCCAACAATTACGCACAAGGTTTGACCGACATAGCCAATTCGGTAGAGCGTCAACTCGCGGAAGTCCGCACAAAGTATATGAATCAGTTAATAGACGAATTTGGCTCTTATGATGACAAATTCGACAAGCTGACTATCGAATGGGCGAAGAAGATTAACACTGTCGCATCAATCGCGCCGGACTTATTGCCGGAAGCAATGAAAAAAATGGAAGAAGCGTTTGCATCGCTGAAAGCTGAAGACTTCAAGAAGACCATAAATTGGGATGTTGTCTTTGGCGACCTCGGCAATCAGTCGCTTCAGTCATTGCAATACGCTCTCGACAAGGTTAGAACATACTTTAACCGCGAGAAAGACGGCATGAGCGTTGAGCAGATAAAGACATTCCAGGAGGCAATAACCGCAATGGAGAACGAGATAGCATCACGCAATCCGTTCACCGCCCTGCACAAGTCATTCAAAGACATATCAACATCAAAGGACGAGCTTGTGGCGGCACTCGCCGAAGTAGCCGCCGCGCAGTCGGTGTTGAACGATGCGGAATCCGAGTACAGAGCCGCATTGCTCGCAAAGAATGAGATTCTCGGTCAAATCGAAACCGGCGAACTCGCGCAAGACTGCCAAGAACTTGCAGACGCTAACGAGCGTGTCACAGCTTCAGAAAAGAAACTTACTGACGCGAAGACCAAGAGCCAACAAGCAGACCAACGAGTGTTGAACGCCCGGAACAATGTCACGAAGTCATACAAGACATTCGCGACACAGCTCAAATCTGCCGGAACGGTCGTTACAGACCTCGGCGGTCGTGCATCGAAGCTCGCTCGCATATTCTCCGGCGATATTGCCGACAGCATGGATAAGGCACTCGGCTTCATTGATGAAGTCGTGGACGCTGCCGGAGATGTAATCTCGGCAATCGGAGATGTCGGCAAGAGTGTGTCGAAAGATGTTGCACAGACAGCCGAAGCCGCAGGAACAGCGACACAAGCGACCGCACAAACGACCGCCACTTCAATATCGACAGTTGAGAAAGCGTCTATCATTCTGACCGTAATCTCTGCCGCTCTGCAAATAGCGACAGCGATAGCGAGCTTGTTCAATGACGATGAATCCAAGCAGAAAGAAATCGAGCGGCTGCAAGAGCGTATCGACCAACTGCAATGGGAACTTGACAATGCCGACACAGTACGATTCAAAGAGCGCGTAGGCGATGCCGTCAAGAAACTAAACAGCGTCTATCGAGCTACGACCGAGGAAGTGTTACACTTGCATCTATCCACACAGCAGTATTCAAATTGGTGGGTACGCACTCTCGGTCAAATGGTGTATCGTAACGAGATTTACGAGAAATCCATTCAGAAGCTCGCAGACGCATACGCCGGTGTCGGATATACCGCTGACAAAGCTCTCGGCGGCAAGAAATATGAAGAATCGCGCAAACAGATTGAGAACCTTGCCGAGCAACAAATCTTGATTCAACGGCAAATCAATCAAGAGCGCGACAAAAAAGACACCGATAACGGCAAGATTGAAGATTGGCAACGCCAAATTCAAGAGATAGCCCACGAAATGGCCACTATCATCAACGAGATGTTAGAGGACATTATCGGTGGCAGTTCTGCCGACATTTCAAAGCGGCTCGGTGACGCATTCATTGACGCGGCCGCACAAGGCGAAGACGCAATGGAAGCGTGGCACTCGACCGTCAAGGACATTATAGCCGACATCACGAAACGAATGCTTATATCGAAACTGATAGAAGAACCTATCGGGCAGATATTCGACAAATACAAGACGAAGTGGTTTGGCTCTGACGGTCGATTCAAAGGCATTGACAACGTGATTAACTCGATGAACTCCCTATCCTCGGACTTGAACGAAGTCGGCTCGAACTTCATGCAAGTATGGCAGAATATGCCGGAAGATTGGAAGAAGTGGTTTGCACCGTTAGACGATGCCGAGCGTGAGGGTACGCAGAAAGGAATCGCCACAGCGTCACAAGACAGCGTAGATGAAAACAACGCCCGACTGACAACGATTCAAGAGCATACATATACGCTCGTGCAAGGCGTGAAAGAGCTTAACGCCACCGGTAACAAGCTACTTGAAGTCGCTACCGGCATCCGGGAAAACACCAAAGAAACAAACGATAAGCTCAATGATGTAAAAACCGATGTGAAAGCGATAAAAAGCAGCGTTGACGAAATCGAAAGTCGCGGACTTAAAATCAGGACATAATGAATCAGCTAATACAATCCATACAACGAGATTGGCTCAAAGCCAAGTCAAAGGCGCAAGCTCAATGCGAGAGAGCCGGGCGGCATGATGTTGCTCGGAAGCTCGCCGAGTGTCAGATGTTCGCCGGTTATGAAGACCTCCCGGAATTGGTGCGTCTTATGTTCTCGGCACAAGGCAGAGAGTTTATGACCTCGTTTGAGTTTCCGAAGCTCAACACGTTCCGCAAGTTCAAACCGTACAACCCGGAACGCCTCGGCGTGTATATCGACTTCGGAGAAATCACGCTCACCGATACCCAAAATGTCTTTTTGGTGGGTGATACCACAGCCGTAGTGAAATGCCGGAAAACCGCAGCCTATACGGTATGCCTTATGTGTGGCGCGAAAGCTACTGTGATAGCTTCCGGGTATAGTGTGGTGAAAATCGAGAATGACAAAAAATCACAAGTCGCGATAATGACACAAGACAACGCAAAAGTATTATGATGTTCAACAAACTTTTGATAGACGGCAAAGACGCTTACGCCGAATATGGCGTATTCGTTGAACAGTACGGGTACAAGGCACTCGTACAGATGCCCTCTTTCAAAAAGTTGGAATCTACCGAATGGGATGAGTATGACGGCGAGGAAACCGACCTCACAAGTCCGATTCTCGACACAAAGACATTCGCGATTCAGTTCTGCATCACTGAAATTGATATGGTCGACAATCTTTTTGAATTGCTGTCGGACAAATCATATCACACATTCCATTTTGCAGAACTCTCCAAGTCTTACAAGTTGCGACTTGTCGGAAACCCCTCGCGGTCGGCTCTGATTCATCTCGGCAAAATATCGGTCAACTTCGCAGATGACTTCCCCCCGGTCGTGCTTAACGACTTCATTAATGAAGATGATTTGGACGATTCCAACATCATATTGAATCATAAGCCGTATGCGACAGCTCCAGCCGGATTCAAGCAGAAAGGCTATGAACTTGACGATATAGATTTTTCTCGCTTTGGAATCTATGTGCTTGACGGCACCGATGACAATATAGAGAAAGCTCCGAATGTAAGGGCGAATCTTACCGTCAATGTCAAAAACTCGCCGGGTGTCGTGTATGACAATGACTGGGTAATGTATAAGTCGAAAGATGTAGGACTGAAGTTGTTGATACACGCTCCGAGCATTTCGGACTTTTGGCAACGGTGGTACTCCTTTTGGGCGGTCGTATTGAAGCCGGAATCGCGAAAGTTATATATCGACAACCCGATAGATGAGTTCGAATGTCACTATAAGAGCAACAGCGTGACGAAGTTTGACATTCGGCGCAATGGCTCGGTTTGGTGCGAATTTACCACTACGCTCACATTCACGAACTGCCGACCTCTCGGCAATTATTTCGTGCTTGCAACCGAAGACGGAGAGATAGTCATTACCGAGCCGGGAAGCGAGGATGTAGAAATTAACTTGAAACTACACGAATAGATATGGGTGCAATAAGAAAGAAAATATCGGAGCTTACTCCGTCAACCGCATTCAACGGCTTGTGGACTATCGGCGTTGACGCTCTTAACCGAAGCGTCCGAGTGTCGCTGCAATATATCGCTGACACTATCGCATCGCTCAAATCGGGCGTTGAAACCGCTATCAACAACGCCGACAAAGCTACTCAACGAGCGAATACAGCCGCCACGAATGCCGATAATTCACGCAAAGCCATTGAAGCCAACGAGCAGACCCGACAATCGAATGAGCAAACACGACAGTCAAACGAGCAGACGCGAAAGAATAATGAAACTACACGCATCAATAATGAAAATGCCCGGAAACAAGCCGAGAATGCTCGCGTAACCTCTGAATTGAATAGAGTGACAGAACACGCCACTCTAAAGAAGAATGCCGAAGACGCTACGAAAGCCGCCAACGATGCCGCGAAGAGTGTTGACGATTCAAAGGAAGCCGCCGCAGACGCTACGAAAAATGCTAATGCTGCAGCCACTAACGCCAACAATGCAGCTACGACCGCGAACAATTCAGCTAAAGAAGCTGACAAACAAGCCGGTCGAGCAAAAGAGCAAGCCGACAATCCCCCGAAAATGGGCGAAAATGGTAATTGGTGGAAGTGGGATGAAACAGCCAAAAAGTATGTTGATACCGGCATTCTCGCAAAAGGCGGTGTGCTTTATCCGTCATTTATCGTTGATGACAGCAATATGCACCTCGTAATGTATTATCAAGACCAAATCGCCGAAAATCAATTCATTCTCGACAAGGAAACAGGTCACTTAAAATTCATATATCAGTAATCTATGCCAGGCAATTTATCAATCGACTTAGGAAAAGTCGCAATATCGCCCAAAGGCGCATATTCAACAGCGACAACATACGAGCGTTTAGACCTCGTTTCACACAACAACGGCGCGTATTTGTCTATCAAAGACGGCAACACGAATCATGCCGTTACCGATAAGGCATGGTGGTTTTGTGTCGTTTCCGCAGAAGAAGCACTCACGGCGGCGGCAAACGCCAACGCAGCAAAGGAACAAGCGTTGCAAATGGCGAATGCAGCCAACACAGCCGCCGGAAACGCTAACACGCAAGCCGCAGCAGCTTCAGCGGCGACAATAGCAGCCAACACAGCCGCAGAAGAAGCACTCACGGCGAAAGAAGAAACAATCTCGGCTACGGAACTGTGTCAAGCGTTGATTGACGCAGCTTCACAAGTAACATCGCTTGGGTTGCTTCCTACCGGCATGACGGTTGAATACCCGGAAGAGCTGACACTCGGAAATCTCGCCGAGATATTCATACGCGCCAAGCTCCAGCCGGGATATTCGCTGCCGAACATTATGTATCTCGGCGACAATAACGCCGTGTCAGTCGCGCCGGACGGTCGAATAACGATAAATCACGAGGGTGTAAGCGTGATTCACGTTATACCGACCGGCAACACACAGCTATACAAGACAATCTCGATAAGAGTTAAGTGCGCCGGACTTGCATTTGTCAAGAATCGCAATACCGCAATGTTACTCTCTTCGGGTAATTTCCTATTCAACTAACCTCTAAATATTTATATATGGCATTAACATCAGCACAAGAAGCAGTCGTTATTCAGATGCTTGCAGCGTTTGAGGGCGGCAAACGCATTCAAGACTTGCCGGAAGTTGACGGCACCAATCCGTTCAATCTCGTAACTCACGTTATCGACAAAGACGGCGAAAGCAAGAAAGCCGCGCTCGCGTCTATGCTCCCTTATTTGGAGAGCCAATGCGCCTATGGCATTGAGCGTGATAAAACCGTATCATCTCCGGCTTGCACCCGAATCGGCAACGCGGACTTGCACCGCTCGCTCCCGATTCACAACCGCATGAAAGGATGCTTGCTCAACGATGACGGCGAAGTTGTCGAGTATCTGCCGCCGGAATCGTGGCTCGGCTCTACTCGTGACGGCTCACGCGGTCAAGTAATGGTCGAAATCCCCGACCACTACCGCAAGTTTGAAACAAGCGGCAACAAACAGCGCGTGAAAATCTCAGAACACCCTCTGCCCGGCTATCATCACGTTCCGAAAATGTATATATCGGCATACGAAGCGGCATTGCAGCGTACCGGCAACAAACTTTCATCAGTCGTGAACGATTCTGCCGACTTCCGAGGCTGCGGAAATCAAAGTGCTTGGGATGGCACATGCCGTTCGGCACTCGGTCGCCCGGTTACTGGCATCAGTCGCACAAACTTCCGTGCTTACGCTCGCAATCGTAAAGCCGGAAGCACGGAATGGAACTGCATGACCTATGAAGCTCAAAAGACGCTTTATTGGTTATTCGTTATCGAATATGCCACGCTCAACAGCCAAGCTGCATACAACCCCCAATTAACTTCGGAGGGCTATCGTCAAGGCGGTTTGGGCGATGGCGTGACTACATGGGATTGGAACAGTTGGAGCATTTTCAATGGAAACTATCCTTTCATTCCATGTGGGTATACAGACCACCACGGCAACAAGTCTGGCATCGTAGATTACTACCTATACACCGAAAACGGTGACTACATTGACACCTTTACAGTGCCTCGTTACCGTGGCATAGAAAATCCTTTCGGACACATTTGGAAATGGACTGACGGCATCAATATCCGTATCAGTCCCAACGCTCCGACCGGTGACGGATTAAGCAAAGTGTTCGTATGTGATGACCCGGAGAAATTCACCGACAGCAACTACAACGGCTATTCGCACGTTGGCAACGAAGCTCGAAACGAGGGATATGTCAAAGAGATAATCTTCGGAGAGTACGGCGAAATCATGCCGTCTGTAAGCTCCGGCGCAGGCTCGACAACGTATTTCTGCGACTACCACTATACTAACATTCCAAGTGCTGAAACTCTGCGCGGTGTCCTTTTCGGCGGTGATGCGGCTAACGGCGCGAAGGCCGGTTTTGCGTATGCGGCTACGGATGACGCGCCCTCGGCTGCGGCTGCGCGTGTCGGGTCCCGTCTTTGCTTTTTCCCAAAAGCGTAACACGGCACGCCGCGCCCCCGAAAAACGACAAGTAACATAATAATCAACAACGCAATATGGAAAATAAACAAGGAACAATCGAAAACAAAGAGAGATTCGATGATGGCTCGCTCGACTTCCTCCAAATCCCGGCTGACGAAACAAACAAGCAGTTCAACTGCAAAGAAACGAATCAGCAGAATCTAATCAACACAACCTTTTGGGTGTGTGACTTCTTCGAGGGAATGAAAACGAAGTTTGGCGAGAATCGCGTCCTCGTGAAAATCAAGATGAATCTTGATGACCCGGATAAAGACGCACGAAAGTTCTTCACCAACTCGCGTGATATTCGGTACGTTCTTAACGAGATTAAGAAGCGCAATGCGTTTCCTCGCAGAGTGACGCTGAAAGTCACCGGCAACCGATATTACTTCGAGTGACGATATAAGGTTGATTGCTCTTGCGGTGTCCTTTTCAGCGGTAATGCGAATAACAGCGCGAATGCCGGTTTTGCGTATGCGAATACGAATAACACGCCCTCGAATACGAATGCGAATGTCAGGTCCCGTCAATGATTTTCAATCTGGTAAAAAAAACTACTCAAAACTCGGAGCAATGACCGTGCCACTTGGCAAAAAACTTCACCTCAAAACGGAGTTAGTAGGCAGCGTGGAGCAATTCACGCCGCCGAAAGCCCCAATAATGAAAAGCAAAGCTAATGAAGCGAATCGGAAATCTATATGAGAAAATAATCTCGTTGGAGAATCTGCAACTTGCCGATGAAAAGGCAAGGCGCGGCAAGATTAATTCCTATGGTGTAAGACTTCACGACAAAAACCGTGAAGCCAACATCATCGCGCTTCACGAGCAACTGAAGAATCGGGCGTTTGTCAATTCGCCTTATTCGACATTCACAATCTACGAGCCGAAAGAGCGTTTGATATTCCGACTTCCGTATTATCCCGACCGCATTTTGCACCATGCGATTATGAATGTGTTAGAGCCTATATGGGTATCGGTATTCACGACCGACACATACAGTTGCATCAAAGGGCGAGGAATACATGGCGCGATGCGGAAAGTCAAGAAATCTCTACGCGACAAAGAGAATACACGCTATTGCCTGAAGATTGATGTACGCAAGTTCTATCCGTCTATCGACCATGACGTGCTTAAACAAGTAATCCGGCGTAGAATCAAGTGCGCCGACACGCTTAAACTTTTAGACACGATAATCGACAGTACGGATGGTGTGCCTATCGGCAACTACCTAAGTCAGTACTTCGCTAATCTTATGCTCGCTTACTTCGACCATTGGATTAAGGAGGTCAAGCGCGTTAGGTATTACTTCCGATATGCCGATGATATGGTATTTCTATCATCAAGCAAGGAAGAATTGCAAGCGTTGCTCAAAGAGATTAAAGCATATCTCGCTACGCTCAAACTATCGCTTAAAGGCAACGAACAAGTATTTCCGATAGCGGAGAATCGAAACGACAAACACGGTCGAGGTTTGGATTTTGTCGGATTTGTCTTTTATCACAATCAGACGCTAATCCGTAAAGGCATAAAGAAGAATTTTTGCCGTGCCGCCGCTCGGTTGAACAAGCGTAACGACATATCGGCCGCCGAATATAAACAGCGTCTTTGCAGTTGGTTCGGCTGGGCGAAAGTGTGCAACTCGAAACATTTACTCAAAACTATAATTAAACCTCAGTTTTATGAAACGTGCATTTTACGATGAAATGCCTTCAACCTTGGAGGCTGTCGGCAACGGAAGTTATCTCTACCGTTGGGACATTCAAGAAGAAGAAAAGACCGTCACCGAACATTCGACCTCTGACGGCGAAACAGTCACAGCACAAGAGAGCAGCAAACAATACTCGTGCTTTGAAGTCACGATATGGTCGCCGGTGTCAAGCAACAAGATTCTTGAAGCCGTCATCGCCGCTATGTGGCCTAATAACCGTGAGCAGAAACTAATCAACGACTACAACGCCGCCACGCTCGGATGCTTCGGCACAAAATCCGGCGAGAAAGCACAGTCAGCTATCAACGCCTATAAAGCATTCCTCACCGAGCGAGATGCTATCAAGGCACAAGTTGACGCGGACTGTGAATCATTAAACATCGACTAAAAACTCAATCGTATGGTAACGCTGCATTTCAATGACAAGACGCTCAAAATCCATGAGGACGATAGTTCTTACCGCTATCGCGCCCTCATGGAGAAGCCGACATTAACGCTGAAATTCTCTATGCCGGAATTTATCGAAATCCCGGTTGGCGCGTGGTGTGAGTATCAAGGCGAGATATACACACTCAACAAGCCGGAGAATTTCAAGAAGCAAGGCTCTCGTAGGCTCGAATACACGCTCACACTCGGCGACCCCTCCGAATTGCTCGGCGAATACAAAGTGCGAAACAATGTTGACCGCCGTTTGAAGTGGTCTATGTGTGCCAAGCCTCGCGAGTTTGTTCAGATAATAGTTGAAAATCTCAATCAACGCGCCGGTGGCGGTTGGAGTGTCGGAGAGTGCATTGATGCAACAGAAAAAACGATTGAGTTTAATCACACATACTGCGATGCAGCGTTGCAGAGTGTGTCGGAAGTGTTCAATACAGAGTGGGAAATAATAGGTAAGGTGTTTCACCTCCGTAAAGTAGAATACTTCAAAGATGACCCCCTGCCGCTCGGCTATGGAAAAGGCAACGGATTCAAACCGGGTGTCGGACGCTCTACCGAGAGCGGACAAAAGCCGGTCAAGCGTCTTTACGTTCAAGGTGGCTCGCGAAATATAGACCGCTCCAAGTATGGTGCGCCCGACTTGTTGTTACCCAAAAGTCAGACGCTCGAATACGAGGGGCGCGTCTATAAAGCAGACGATGACGGCTACTTCATAGAGCGATACGACAAAATATCTTCAGCTCGAAAAGAAGACAGCCTCGATTGTTCGGAAATATACCCCTCGCGTGTCGGCGAGGTGACTTCAGTCGTGACAGTAGATGCCGCGAAAAATTGGTATGACTTCGTGGATAACACGATTCCGGCAAATCTCAATTTCAACGACTATCTTATTGAGGGCGAAACGGCAACAATCGTCTTTCAGAGCGGAATGCTTGCCGGTGACGATAAGCAGTTTGAATTTAAGTACGACCACGAAAAAAGACGTTTTGAAATCAAGCCGCAGGAGATTGACGGCGTGACGATGCCGAATGCGTCTTATAAGCCGCAAGCCGGTGACAGGTACGCCGTGTTCGGAATCATGCTGCCTAATGAATATATCCGCAACGATGCCGACAAATCCGGCGCATCATGGGATATGTTCCGCGAAGCAGCGCGATACTTGTATGAGAATGAAAACCCGAAATTCACCTTTAGCGGAGAGCTTCAATCGCTCTACACAAAGAAGAATTGGCTACGCATCGGCTGTCGCCTAAAAATCGGTAGCTACATTCTCTTTACTGACGAACAATTCGCGCCGGACGGTGTGCCTATACGAATCGTAGGCATTAAAGAAAACCTATCATCTCCGTATGCGCCTATCATCACTATCTCGAATGAATCTCACGGCACAAACATCACCTCAAAGCTGAATGAAATCAGCCAAAACGAAGTGAAAATTGAAGAATCGCACAATGACGCGATACGCTTCACAAAACGCCGTTTCCGCGATGCTACGGAAACAATGTCAATGCTTGAAGATGCCTTACTCGACAACTTCACGAACTCTATAAACCCGATAGCGGTACGGACAATGCAGATGCTTGTCGGTGACGAAAGTTTGCAGTTCCGATTCATTCAGAGCCGAACATCGCAAACATCGGTCAACCTCAACATCACATACAACTATGAAACGAAGCGACTCAACTGCCCTCACGGATTCTTACAACACCTGACGCTCGGCATTAACACGCTCGCGCCCTCACATAAGCCTAACGAATATCTCGTTTGGGAGATGAATGCTTATCAGTCGCCGCAGCTTACTGACGGTGCGAAGCTGTATTACCTGTATGCAAGAGTGCATCGCACAAATACCGCGCTCGTAGGCTCGTTCCTATTGTCGCCTACTGCTATCGGAATGAAGCAAGAAGCGAATTATTATCATTTGCTCGTTGGTGTCTTAAACAGCGAGTATGACGGTGAACGCAGCTTTGCGACACTCTACGGATTCACGGAGATTCTGCCCGGTCGCGTCACAACTGATAAGGTTGTTTCAGCAGACGGCAACAGTTTCTTTGATATGCTCGCCAACGCATTCAAGCTCGGCAACAAGCTCCGTTTCAATATTGACGGAGATAACAAACTTGTGCTTAACGGTACTATGGTGCAAAGCGAGAGCGGCGATGAATTTCCGGTGCCTTGCTATCGCGGCGTTTGGAATGCGAGAACGACATACTACAAAGGTGACCTTGTTTCATACAATGACGGCAAAGGCACTTCAATGTATATTTGCATCGCTCCGTCGTATTGTACCGGGCGAACTCCAGGCGGTGACGGTAATGCGTATTGGTCGTTATACGCATCTCAAGGCACAAACGGCGATTGGAGCAAGCTAATATATCGCTACTCTATCGACAAACCGGCAACGCCGGTTGGCAATTCGCCTGCCGGTTGGAGCGACACGCCCGATAAAGATATTATCCAATTCTCCCACGGCTCGACATTCGCGGTTAAAAACGGCTTCCGTGTATCTCCAGCAATAACTGACGGCAATCTCACAAAGAACCGAATCAGTTTCACAACCTGGACAGCGAATCAGACAGTAGCAATCGAGCTTGTTGTTTCATCAGAAGAAAACTACGACTTCGGCATTCTCGGTTTACTTGACAATGCCGAAATGACACGCACGACAAACTATGCAGCGAGAATCAGCGGTCAGACCTCACAAATCTTCTATGTCAACGTGCCGACTCCGGGTAGTCACTTTGTAGAAGTCGGATATGCGAAAGATTCCTCAACATCAAAGTATGATGATTGTGTTAAATATCGAATAATCACAGTTGAAAATTGTTGGGTGTCGGTAGGTCGTTTCAACGGAATGTCGGATGATGTCGGTGTGTGGAGTGTGCCAGTGCCGTTCTCAATCGACACGACCGATACGGAGCGTATATATTTGTTGTCAGATACTGACACAGTACCGAACACTCCCTACAGCGACCAACACACAGATGACTATGTGCCTACACGAACAACTGAAACGTATAATGCCAATCAAACATACAATTCCGGCGATATTGTACTTGGTAGCAACAATCGCCCATACAGATGCAAGACCAACAATTTGACCGGCATTGCGCCGGTAACTCAAATAAACGGATTATGGATGCCGAATTTTACTCATTGGAAAGTCGTAAATGATTGGACTGACAATCCGAGCGGCGTTACATATTCGCGTCAGTACGAGTTTGAATCAGTACGCTACAAGCGTGACGGAGTGTGGGGCGCATTCTCAACACCTACGCTTTGGTTACGATACGCACTCAACGGCGACTTCACCGAATACAGATATGCCGTGAATGGCTCAAAAACAGTCGCTCCGGCTCTTTCCAAAAACACTCGCAATCCGAGCGGTTGGGGCGTAGAGCAACCGACACTCGACACGCTGCAATATATGTGGCGCACATACGCCAAAATATCCGGCGAAACAAACGAATTGTTATCCGAATGGGCTACGCCGGTACGAGTTACGCCTTATGACGGCGTTGACGGCAAGCCGGGAAAAGACGGCAAAAGTCCTGTATTGGTTTTCTGCGGAAAATATGACAGCAAGAAGACATACTACGGCAACGAGCATCGTTTGGACGCGGTGAAGTATGGCGATACATTCTACATCGCCCGAATTGATGCTGGCACGTTCTACGATGTCGCGCCGGATAATACATCTAAATGGAACTCGTTTGGAGCGTCTTTTGAAAGCATCGCAACTAATCTACTTTTGGCAGAGGGTGCAAATATCGGCGATTGGTTTATTAAAGCCGGTCAGATAGTTTCAACTCTTGACGACACAAGCAATAACCGAATCCTCATGCAAGTCGGTAGATATAGCGGCAATACATTCATCTACGAGCCTAAAATCATTCTCGAATGCTCATCTTCGAGCGGCGATTATATGATGCCTGGAGAATCGAGCCGAGGGGCAATTATCACGTTAGACGCTACACGCGGAACTGTGGAAGTTCGCTCTAAAACCGATTATGATGTTAGCTATATGTCGCCATCAGGCATATTCGCAAACCGTGCCGGTACTGAAGCGATGTCGGCTACAA
This sequence comes from Muribaculaceae bacterium, assembly GCA_910573745.1. Taxonomy (GTDB): domain Bacteria; phylum Bacteroidota; class Bacteroidia; order Bacteroidales; family Muribaculaceae; genus Lepagella. The sequence continues at coordinate 77,879 of CAJSYI010000005.1, forward strand.
CCGGGCGAACATTCCGTGCGTCACTTGTCGGACTTGGTCGTGCAAATGTAAACAAAAGTGAATGGTCGTTAGATAAGTTAGGAACGCTCGTAATGGGTGTTTACGGAAGCTCGTACAATAGCGGTAACGCAATGGCAGTCGGAGGATTCTTTGACAAGCTGTATGCACACGGACTTATACTGCATCGTATGGCTATAAGTGGGGAAAATGTGACTAAATATTTGAACTACAATGATACTATGGTAGTCGGTTATACATCCGATGCCGCAACGGTGTATCTTCCGGCAAACCCATACGAGGGTCAAGTTATATTTGTAAAACAATGGTGGTCGGGATATATGCGATTCAGACCGCGAACCGGGCATTGTATATACGATGACCATACCGAAAACGAATATTACGATTTTGGCGAAGGGTATGCCGGTATGTTCGTCTTCTCTATCGGATATGTAACTTCAGGGAATACAACTACAAAAAAAGAAGCGTGGCTTGTATCACGTTGGAAATACTAATCATTATGACTGAATACGGATACATCGAAGACGGCTATCTGAGAGCCATAGAAATCAAACCGACAATATATAACCGCAAACGAGAAGACGGCACAGTGGAAGCCGTTGAAGTTTCGGTTGAAGAACAAATCGCAGAACTGCCCGAATCGTGGAAGCCGGTTGAGCTGATAGACGAATCTCAAATGATTTCAGATGATGAAAACTACATCATCGTAGCTATACCTTACGATGCCGGGGACTGCATCAAGTTTCGCTATGAACGTAAGTTTGACCGACAGCGAATCAAAGCTGAAATAGCGGCGTTAAAAGACTCGCTCGCATCAACTGACTATCGCGTGACTAAGTGTTATGAAGCATCGTTGCTCGGCAACACTCTTCCTTACGACATAGTGCAGTTGCACTCTGAACGACAGCAAACACGCGACAAAATCAACGAACTTGAAGCATTATTGCCGGAAGAATAAAATTTTTTGGCTCATTGTAGTATCTATTAGGTATTATTTCCCTATCTTTGCGTTATAATCGACTTTATCACAATCAATGGAACATCAGTCTTTACACGAAGCCACGCAAGCGTTGCTCTCATCGCTCTTTAGTGACTTCTATATATCAATGCAATGGTGGATAGGCTTCGCAATAGCTCTCATATTCGCAGACCTCCGTTTCGGCATTATGGCTGCAAAAAAACGAGGTGAAAAAATACGAGGCTCGCGTATGCGCCGCCGCACGATGAATAAGATACTTGACTACGGATGTTGGCTTTTCGTGGCTTACACTTGCCGTCATTCCGTTGGAGTTGTTTTTGGTGTCCCGGTCGTTTCGGTAGCGTGTATTCTATATGTTTATCTCAACGAGCTTTCAAGCGCAGGTAATAACTACGCTGAATATAAAGGACTGCCTTGGCGCATAAACTTCCGGAAGTTACTATCCGGGCGGCACGACTTGGAAAAAGCATTAGAAGAAGTTGAACCTAAAAAAGATAACAATGGCGAAGATTGAAGAACTCATACCCTTTGTGCTATATTTTGAAGTCGGTTTGAGCCGCGCACATTTGGGGCTTCCGCTTGATGCAATGTTTCAACAAGCGAAGAAAACCGGCTTTGCTAACGACCCGGACGATAGCGGCGGCGCGACAATGTGCGGTGTGACAATCGGAACATTTGCGGCTTATCGCAAGTCACAAGGTCATAAGACAACAACAGTAGCCGACCTCAAAAACATCACTTATCAAGACTGGAGAGCGATAATGAAAAAGCTCTTTTGGGATAAGTGGCAAGCTGACACTATCGAGAATCAAGCTATCGCAAACATACTCGTTGATTGGGTATGGGCGAGCGGCAATAACGGCATCAAAATTCCGCAACGCATTCTCGGCGTTACTGCCGATGGTATTGTGGGTGCAAAGACACTCGCCGCGCTCAAATCAGCAGAGCCGCGTAAACTATTCGAGCAGATACACGCCGCAAGGCTGAAATTTGTCGATGACATTGTAGCTCGTAAGCCATCGCAAAAGAAATTCATTCGCGGTTGGAAACGCCGCATCAACGCAATCACTTTTAACGGACTGAAATATGATTAAGAACCGAATTTTGCCGTTCTTGCTCGCTATGCTCATCGCAGCACTCTCGGAATCGTGCGGAACAACTCGGAAAACCGCTCAAATCTCGACCGAGCAGCACATCACATCATCACAGCACGAAGACCGTCACAGCGAGAATCAGAACAAAGAAGCCGTCAATCTCTCGCAGAATATCAACGAGATTACCAATGCCGTTATTGAGTTTACGAAAGTTGAATTTAATGACGGCACAAGCGAAACCGACACAACGCAGACTTCCGGCGATACTCCGATGCCTAAACCCAAGAATCGAGAGAGCAAGAAACCTCCCAATAGTCACAGCGGCATAAAATCAATCACGACCGGGCGAATCGACTTCAATAACAATCGAACCAAAAAAACCGATGCCGACATAACGACTGAAGATAAATCACAGTCCGATGAAAGCATAGATGCCAAACGTGACGAAGACAACGCCACCGATACGGAATCTGAAGAAAAGCCAATACGCGGATTCATCTACTATGTAAGCACTATTACCGGCGCAATAGCCGCGTTTATCACATTGTGTTTCATTATTCGTAGGTTACGCCGCCGTCTATCTCATAAAGATTAAGTGAGTTAGTTTAATAATATATTGAATGAGAGCCACGTTGAGAAACGCGACTTATATTTGAAAACCGAAAATTATTGACTACCTTTGTGGTCGATGATTTCTTTCAATCATCATTTGCGTTGAAAGCTCTCCGAATCGTGTTTTAACCGGGTCGGAGAGCTTTATTTTTAGATTTTGTTGTTATTTCGTGACTTCAACAAAATTATACCCACATTAAATATTTGATTATAAGTTTATTATATTAGCTTTTATTACATTCTGCATCGGCAAGTAGCCTATTGGTGATAACTGGTGCCATTTGGTGTAAAATATTGAAAAGTCGCTCGTTATCGGGCGGCTTTTTTCGTACCAATACTGCAATATAACCGCTTTTCACCCCTTTTTACCTGTGTTTTTGTACCCGATTTGTAGCAAATCGGTCAATCCCGTCAATGCGTGCCGCAAGGTCGTGGATGATGTTTACGTAGGTTTACGTCAGTTTACGCCCATGAACACTTTTGGCGAAATAAAAGGAGAAATAAACACTAACACAGAATAAAAATGAGTAGCAACATTGAAATCAAAAAGAAATGCCATTGGTGTGGAGCTGAGTTCATCGCTCGTAAGACAACAACGGAGTATTGCAGCCACCGATGCTCGGGACTCGCATACAAGGAACGGAAGCGTCAGGAGAAACTGGATTCATACCAACGAGAATATGAATACCAGCAATCAGGACAGAAAGAGGTTGCCAAACAGGAATTCCTGACACCGACACAAGCAGCGACCTTATTAGGCGTATGCCATGTCACTATCTACAACTATATTAACCGTGGTGTGATTAAGGTTTGGAAGCTGAAACGCAAAACGCTCATCCGTCGAGCCGATGTTGATGAGCTGTTCTCTGTCCTTGACATTCAAAGTACACAAATAAAAAATCCATCAGCTCCAATTACAGAGTTCTACACATCGAAGGAGGTGCAGGAAAAATTCGGGGTGTCAAACTCCGGGATGTATAAGATTGCTGAGCGTGAGGGTTGGCCTAAGACTCAGAGCCGAGGAAAGACGCTTTGGAGCCGCAGCCATGTTGACCGCTACTTTGCAAATCAGCAACCGAAAGAGAAAATCAACGAGTGGTATACCGTGGCTGATATTCAAGCCGCCTATGGCATGACCTTATCAGCAATCTATACTCTCGTGTCAAAGGAGGGTATTCCTAAGAAAAAGCAGGGCAACTATGTGATGTATTCCAAGTATCATTTCGATCTGGCAAAGGGTATAGCCGCGCCAAAGGGCCCCGAATATTACACCTATCCCGAGGCGATGGAGAAGTATGGACTGACCCGTGACCAGCTCCACCACTATCTGAAATACCACAACATCACTCGTGTGAAGAAAGGAAAATACACTCTCATACTCTGCTCTGAACTTGATTCTCTCCTCGGTTCTCCGGAGATTTAATCTCCAGAGAGACCTTGGAGAAGCCTTGGGACTGCTGGAGAACTCATTGTTCTCTCATGCTTCTCCCGCTACTTTTGTATCTGATTTTCAAACCCTCAAACCCCATAAAGCAATGACAAACACCTGCACCAAAGTGTTCCTCCGTCGTCGCCCGTATGCCGGAGGTAAGGTATCGCTCTATCTCGATTATTATCCCGCGATACGCAATCCCCACACAAACAAGATGACCCGCCGCGAAACTCTCGGCATAGTCATCTTTGCCGAACCGGCCAACGAGATGCAACGCCGTTTCAATCAGGAAATGGAGGAGAAAGCCGAGGCCATCCGTTGCATCCGTTATCAGAGCCTCGTAAACGAACAGTTCGGATTCCTTGACAAGACTAAACAGAAGATGGACTTTCTTGCCTACTTCGAGAAGAAGGCGAAAAGCAAATATGACAAATGGATGAGCGTCTATCTCCATTTCAAAAAATTCTGCGGTGGCCGATGTACATTCGGCGATATTACTACGGAACTGTGCGAAGAATTCCGGGAGTATCTTCTCTATGCACATAATCTGCGCCACCCTAACAAAAAGATACCGTTATCCAACAACTCTGCTTCAGGCTATTGGTCAACATTCCGCTGTCTGCTGAAAATGGCATATAAGGAAAAATATATCACTGAGAACGTCAACGACTTTCTTGAAGGCATCAAATGGCAGGAGGTAAAGAAGGAGTATCTGACGCTCGACGAGATGAAAATCCTTGATGCTACCGAGTGTGAGGTGCCTATCCTCAAACAAGCATCTATGTTCGGGCTGTTTACCGGACTACGACTTAGCGACCTATTGCAGCTCCGATGGGATAATATTGAGCGAAGCCCGGACGGTGGCCACTGCATACGCCTATGTACCGAGAAAACCGAGACAGAAGCGACATTACCGATAAGTGAAGAGGCTCTGAAATATTGCGGTGAACGTGGTGAAGGACTTGTCTTCAAAGGCTTCCGCCGCTCAATGGCACAACAGCCATTCAAGAAATGGGTGAAGGCCGCAGGCATCGAGAAAAAACTCTCGTTCCACTGTCTTCGCCATTCGTTTGCTACGCTCCTTATCTCGCTGGGTATCGACGTATATGTAGTATCAAAGATGCTGACCCACCGCAGTGTCCGAACCACGCAGATTTACGCAGATGTCGTAAGCGAGAAAAAACGCGAGGCATCCAACGCCATCACTCTGAAATAATAATAATATAGACCGGGATGATTGCCTTGTCAGCATTGTCTCGGTCTATAATTATATTGCTATTATAGTGTCTAATCGATTGACTTAAACATAGCCTCTACAGATGATGTATCAATGGGAGGTTTAGTCCTCAATTTTCCACTAATAGCTTCCTCAAGAGCGGCCTTTGTTATCTCATTAGACTCATTATAAGCAGCTTCAAACAATATGCTCTCAACCAAATTGTCAAGGCTACAATGCTCTTGTTTAGCCATATCTTTAAGACGTTCTATGAGATCTACTCTCAGAGAGAACGTAATTATTTTCTTTTGAGCTGATGTCGCCATTATGTTATTTTTGAGTGCAAAGGTACAACGAATCAAGCATATCTCCAACCAACAATGCTGATTCAATTTTCGGAGAATGAACAATCGAAAGTGTTACCGTGTTTTAACCTTGTTTGCATAACTCATCATTTTTTAAGGCTATACAATTAAACAATTACGCGAATGAAAGACCTATTCAAAGGCCATCATCCATGGTTGCTTGTGTTGGTGATTGCTGTTGATATTTTTTCAGCACTGACCATCCGCCACTCTATTTTATCAAAAGGAGAATCAGAGTTCAATGCTAACGTTTTCTTTTTAATTGTCATTGTCGCCGGACTTGCACTATATGCTTTGCTCGTCGAATTTCTTTCAGGCAAAGATATGCCGCTAATCGGCGAAACAGAAGAAAAGGAAGCGAAGATTGTACAGCAGATTCCTGTATCGCAACCGGTTATTGACATCAATTCATCCACTCCACAGTCCAAAGAAAGGCCCTTATCTCGTGGCGATTTTGAGGATATGATGCTTAATGTTGTAACTAAATTGCGGCAAGAAACGGCAATCCCGCCGGAAGCATCATTAAAGAAACATGATGAGACCGGAGTCGTATCCTTCAACATAAATGACATGAAGGAATCAGCCGCATCTCTGGTACAGTCGCAGGAAGACACCAAATATCGGTTTGCCTGCGAATACACCGCCGAGAAACTAGGTCCATATGTCAAACCTTGTGATTTGGAAAAGCTGTTTTTCCGTTTGGGATTGTTTCAAAGAGCATCGTCTCCAAACTGGGATTCACGTACTCCGGAGGAAATCGAGGCTAATATACCGGCTGCAAGAATCGAGGTCGCATCACCGATAGAGAAGTGGGCATTATTGCATTTTGGCTGGAACATGGGAAGACTATTTGGCAAACCTAATAATTTTATTAACCATTTTCTAAAGACCACGTTCCATTACCACCTTGATGGTCTTTCAGATAATCAACTACCAAAGAAGCTCAAGCAAAATCCTCTTCAAGGCGTAATCAAAATTGAGGAACGTTTTGACAAAGGTCTAACGATAGCGGATTATAATATCGAGGAGGATACAACCACTTCCGCAAATACAGAAGCATCAAATATTGAGCCTGCCACTGAAAAGGTCGTTAAGGAAACAATCCCTAAAACGGCTGCTCCCATATATTATAAACCCGATCCACCAATCTCTACCGAAGAAAAATCGAAAATTGCCGAATCAGAGGAAGCCCAAGAACCAGCAGATGAAGAACGCGACGATTACGATAATCTTAACGACTACGATGAGGATAGAGATATGGATAATGACAACGATGAGCCTATGAATGACGAAGAGTGGGCAGAGTTCGTTCAACGCTCTATGGAACGTGGTAAGGATTCGAGAAGTCTCGACTGTGGCGACCTTATTGCCGGATAAAACTTCAATCTCCTATTGGAGAATCATATATCTCCAGTAGGAGAGGCTTTGGAGACGTTTTGGAGAACGTTTTGAGAGGGATTAGACCTCATTGTTCTCTGTTTTTTCTCCTTATACATTTGCAACCGAAATCTTAGCCCGGACGTGCCGCGTTGGCATGACGGTTTCCTAAGGTTTCGGTTGCATCATGTTCACAACACCCGTGACTTTCGACAGACTGCCCGAAGCGGTTGTCTATCTCATCGAGCGAGTCTCAGCCTTGCAAGATGAGCTACGGGAGCTGCGCAACGCGCTTGCTCCACCATCAAAAGACAGTTCTCCTTTCATCACCACAAAGGAGGCCTGTCAACTACTCGGAGAGTCCAAGAACACTCTCTATGAAAAGGCTCGCGCCGGAATCATACCGGCATACAAGAATCCCGGCGGCAAGTCGTGGAGGTTCATTAAGAGCGAGCTTCTCGAATACATGGCATCCGGCAAGCCCAAATCTCAGCAGGAGAAGTATGATGAAATGGTTGCCGAGATGAACAAAGGTCTGCGCCCAGGCGGACGAAACTGTTTGAGCCGTTAGCCTATGAGCGATAAGATTACTCCTCAGCTCGTGCTCGACAAGGCCATTGACCATTGCACCGCAATCACAGGCGGCGGTTTTCCCATTAGCCTCTATCCCTCCAAAATACAACGTATCATCAGGGAGGTGAACGACTGCTATGGATTTCCAGTCGATTATGTTGCGGCGGCTATGCTGGTGGCAGTGTCGGTAGCGATAGGCAACACGCATCTTGCGCGAATGAAAGAGGGCTGGGACGAGAGTGCTATCTTGTATATGGCACTCATCGGAAGACCCGGTGCCAACAAGAGCCATCCGCTGAGTTTTGCAATGCGTCCGTTTGTGGAGCATGACTACGAGCAGAACCGGATTTACGAGAAACAGTATCTGGAATATCAGGATCAACTTGACATGAGCCGGAAGGAACGTGCAGAAAAAGGTATTGAGGTCTGCCCCCGTGAACCTGTCCGCCATCGTTTTCTTGTGTCTGATATTACCCCGGAAGGTCTGAGTCTCGTCCATTCGCAGAATCGCCGTGGTCTATGTCTCTTGTCAGATGAACTCTCGGCATGGGTCAAGAACTTCAACCGTTACAATAACGGCTCAGAGGAACAATTCTGGCTGTCGGTGTTCAGCGCCAAGCCTACCATGTCCGACCGCAAAAGCTCGCGCAGCTCAATCTTCATCAAGCGTCCGTTTGTATCCGTTATCGGCACGATGCAAAAACGCATTCTTTCCGAACTCGCCAAAGGTGAACGCTCTGCCAACGGTTTCATTGACCGCATTCTGTTTGTTCTGCTCCGCCACGAAACTTCTACCCGGTGGTCGATGAAGCAACCGACATTCGATGTGGCCGCTGAATGGCAGCGCATTTTATCGAGGCTCATGGAATTGCAATGTACCGTTGATGAAAACAACGACATTGTGCCGGTAAGCATACCGTTTACCGAGGAAGCTATGGTGCGTCTGTTCAAGTGGCAACATGAGCTGTCGGACATCTGCGACCGTGAGCCCAACGAGACCATTGTCGGCATCTACTGCAAGCTACAAATCTATGCCATACGTTTCTGTCTGATTATTCAGATGGCACGCTGGGCGTGCAATGATGCCGGAAAGGATATGATTGACCTCATATCGGTAGAACGTGCCATTTCTCTTGCCGAGTATTTCAAGGAATCAGCCGTAAAGGTACAGACAATTCTAAAAGAGTTGTCGCTCACTGCCCAGCAGTTGGCCATCGTCACCGCATTGCCCCAAGAATTTGAGACAGGGGGAGGTATCGCCGTGGCAATGGAGAACGGTATGGCAGAGCGCACCTTTATGGAATTTTTGAAGAATAACCTCGGAAAATTGTTTCAAAAGTCCTCGCATGGCAAATACATCAAACTTTGACCCATGCAATATCCGCAGTTTCAGCAGTTTCAATCGCCAAACTGCGGAAACTGCAAGAACCGCACCATCTTAATCCCATAATTTGACAATGAATAATCATCGATTCATTCTCCAGCCCTATAAAGGGGTCGGAAGCCGTCACTGTTGCCCCGCCTGTCACAAGAAACGTTGTTTTAGCCGGTATATTGACACCGAAAAACAAATCTCGTTTCCCGACGATGTCGGCAGGTGTGACCATGAACAGAGTTGCGGTTACCATCTCACACCAAAGGAATACTTTGAGCGCAATCCGGAGGCTAAGCCATTACACGGCGATTACACTACTCAGTCAGCATGGCGAGCCAAGCCGACCGAGCAGCAAAAGCCGACATCCTTCATCGCGTCAGAGACTGTTGCACAGACTCTGCACGGATATGAGAAGAACAATATCTATCTGTTCCTCCGCTCCAAGTTCGGAGCCGAGGAAACCCTACGACTGATGAAAGACTATCGTGTAGGCACCTCAAAGCACTGGCCCGGATCATGCGTGTTCTGGCAGACCGATATCAACGGTAGTATTCGCACCGGAAAGGTGATGCTTTACGATGCCGAGACAGGCAAGCGCGTGAAGGAGCCATTCAACCATGTAACATGGGTTCATTCGTTGCTCCGACTGCCTGACTTCAATCTGCGTCAGTGTTTCTTCGGTGAACATCTGTTGCCGATGAACAGAGGCAAGCCTGTCGCCATTGTCGAGAGCGAAAAGACTTCACTTGTGGGAGCATATTATCTGCCGGAATATGTATGGCTGGCAACAGGTGGTAAAAACGGATGCTTCAATACTGATGCACTCCATGTTCTCCGAGGCCGTCAGGTAATTCTGTATCCCGATATAGGCGCGACCGACCAGTGGCGGCAGAAGCTGAATTTGTTACGCAGTCTCGATATCGAGGCAAGTATCTTCAACTACCTTGAAGAAGTTGCCACTGATAACGAGCGAACAGCAGGACTTGACATTGCAGACTATCTCCTGCAAATCGAACCCGACCAGGCAGTGCTGCAAACTATGATTAGAAAAAATCCGATGTTGCAGAAACTCATCGACGACTTGCAACTCACCCTCGTGTCTGTTGAACGGTACACCCCGGATACTGATGCAATCAACAAAACCTCAACACCCTCAAAACAATGAAAACCACAAAAACATCCACAACCACTGCATCCAAGTCAACCAAGTTGACCGATGCACCCGAAATCCAAGTATCAACCTCTAACCCCCAAATTATTATGCAACCCGATAACTCTACCAACTCCAATCCCGCAGTCAACAGCGACAACGCTGTTAACAGCACCACCACTGCCAACGCCGTTGCCAATGAAAATCTGTTTGGCAACGAGCATACTTCAACCGAGGCAACAGCCATAACTGAGCCGCCGAAGCAACAGCGAATCGGCAAGCAACAGCGCAAATCGGACTTCGCCGAGTTCAAGGCAACCTATCTTGTGCCGTCAAAGCTGTCAAAGCGTCATCCGGTAAACATCGATGACAGCGTATGGGAGAAGCTTGAACGCATCGCCCGCATCCTCGGTGACCGCGACACTACTGTCGGCAGCTACATCAATGCCATCCTTGCCGAGCATCTCGACATCTACGGTGACGACATCGAAATCTGGCGCAAACTCTAACGTATAACCCGACCGCAGGGAGCGGTTATCGTCAGCGCACAACTAAGAAACGATAGTGGATTAGTTGGGGATGCAAGGGTATGTTTCGGGAGGTAAAAAATTCCCCAGCCGAAACCCCTCGCATCCCGAAGGACGCTCTCTGTTCCCTGCGGTCACCATCCCCAATCCAACGAATGAGAAAGTTCAATCAGGACGCTCCCGGTGTGAAACTCCGTGGGCGACCAAAGAAAGAATCCAGTGATAAGAGAGACCGAAAAGTCTCCGTGAATTTTACCGATGCGGAGGAGCGTGAGGTGAAAGCCAAAGCTGCGGCTGCCGGTGTCAGCATTGCCGAGCTGCTTAGAATTTGCGTCTTCCGGCTCTCCGTTGTCGGTCGCCTCACCGATTTTGAACGCGAGGCGATACGCGAACTGATGTATCAAGGCAAGAATCTGAACGCTCAAGTCAAGGCGTGTCAGGCTAACGCATGGCCCTCGACAAAGCGAAAGGCAGAGGCCTGTCTCGATGGAATTTTAGCCACACTCGGCAAGTTGAAAACATCAAATTCCTCATTGTTATGATAGCAAAAATACTCGCAATAGGAGCCGCAGCCGATATTGTTGGCTACGTCATGCGTGAGTTTCACGACAAGGAGCAGTTCACCCCAGACACTTGGCGAGTGATAGATTCCGACGGGATTCTTGGCAATGACTACCGCAGAATTGTGGACAGTTTCGACATCGGAGCGAGTCTCAACAAGAGAATCAGCAAACCAATCGGACACATCGCCGTGAGTTTCGACAAGGCGGATTTGCCACGCCTAACAGATGATTTCATGGTGCAACTGGCAAAGGAATATATGGAACAAATGGACATCCGAGACACACAATATCTGATTGTGCGCCATCTCGAAACCGGCTCTCCGCACTTCCATATCGTCTATAATCGCGTCAATCTCCATGGTAAAGCCATCGACGAGAGCAACAATTTCGACAAAAGCCGTGATGCTACCAAAGCTATCAAACTGAAATACGGACTGACTTTTTCGCCTAAAAAGAAACTGTATGAAGACGCGATTGCCGAGATGAAGCCCAGGATTCAGGCGGCGATGTACCGCTGCAAATCTTGGGACGAGTTCCGTCGCCGCCTCGCTCCGGCAGGTATAACGGTCGAATTTTACAACGACCGCGACACAGGCAAACCGCAGGGCATACGCTTCTCAGACGGCGAATTTACCTTCAACGGTTCGAAAATTGACCGTGCATTTTCCTACAGTCGACTTGACAAATTCTTTGCCCAAAACACCGGGATCAGAGAGGCACAGCCACAGCAACCGACTCCGATTTCAGTCACCGCAAAGGTCAAGGAGTCCCCGATTGCGAATGTAGTCGAGAATGTAATCGAAACCGGATGTCAGGCTATTGGCGGGCTGTTCCAAGTCGGTCCCGGCTATAATCCGGATGAAGATGAGTTTGAACGCAGAATGAAAAGAAAACCCAAAAAGAAGAAAGGAAGATCACTGTAATGGCAGACATGTATTCCATCGTCAAGAAACAAGATGAGAAGATTGACGGCCTTCTCAAAATCGCGCAAGAGAACAAGGATTTACTTGTGGGGATTGATACCCGGCTGGTAGCAGCACCCGCTCCAGTGCAAACGCCAACGCCCGTATCAACTGCTCCACAAACGATTCAAGTCGAGCTGCCCAGTAATGTGGCCACCAACGAATCTGTAAAGACAACGGTGGAGGCGGCATTGAAGCAGCAAAAAAAGGACATCGCCCAAAAGCTCGACTTCTCGGATTTCTCGAAAGATTTGTCTGAGGCTTTTGTAACAATGTTCAAGGACGGGCTTGACCAGAATGTAAAGAACGCACTCCATGAAGGAATCAACCGCGAGTTCAGCCATCAGACCGAGGGCTTGAAGGACGCGGCGGAAAGACTCCGGGAAAGGATGTATAGCATCGTCAACGGTGCTGTATGGGCGGCAGTCCCCAAGTGGGCGTATGCCGTAGTCATAGCCATTCTCTGCATTGCCGTTGGGCTTGGCATCTGGTGCTATCATCTCAATCAGGAGAACGCCCATCTTCAGAAAGTCGAATGGCTCTATCGCTACGAGCGCGTAAGCTATGACGCGGAGGGGATCCGTAACATGATGCTCAGGGAAGAAGCCATGATGGTCGGAGACAAACAGGAACAAGACAGCATCAAGACGATGGCTATTCAGCTTGAACGCCGCAAACGCGCCGACCGTACCCACGTCTATTTCCGTCCCTCCGACTCTTGGACTCCCGAATCCGGCAATCTCTTTTGGTAATTCACAAACTTCAATCTCAAATCACAATGCAATCACTTCAATTTTCAACCCGTAACGCCATCATGGACATTTACCTTGATGTGCGTGCCTATGTCGCCGATGTGTTCGGCGGCAACCCCGAAGACGTATCACTCGACTGGAACGCAGTCGGTGCCTGTATCCACTATTTCGACAACCGCCGAAACATCCAGTTCCGTCTGTGGGAACGTTCCGAAGGCCACCTCGGAATCCCAGACATGACCCTCATCGTCATCAACATCAGCGTCCGAGGCATCAAGGAAACAGCCCGCTCTGAAATGACCGCCTTCGTCCACTGGCTTCAGCAGACCGCAAAGATCAACGGCTTCCTCCACTTCGCCGACGAGAACCACGAACCCCTCACCACCGACCAAGTCCCCGGCTGCCGCATCGCCTGCTATCGCCTCTGACCCTACACTACTAACGCTCCCATAATCCCATGACCGACACCCCGACAAGACCAACCCTCTTGCCGGGGTGTCTTATATTGAGACCACTAAAATAAGACGTTCACATTTTCCATCAGATATTTGCTAGTCAAAGAAATAATTTGTAACTTTGTATACGTTTAACAATAAAATTTTTCGTTTATGAACTACGACAAACCCACTGTTCTTGTCAAGAGCTTCTTCCAAATGGCAGATTGCTCAAAGAAACCCTGCGGAAGGCCCTCCTGTTCGACAAAGCCTTCCGGTAAGCATTAATTACAAGTTCCAACGATTAATGTCATGCGGTAGCTAATTTTGCTGCCGCTTTTTATTATGAATTATTGTACGTCACCCCACGTTATATTTAGAGATTACCCTAATTTCGGCTATCTAACAGATAACCGAAATTTTGGTTATGATACAGCTATAAAAAGCAGTCGTAAGATTGGAGAACGTGTCATTTCTAAAGTAGGAAGTGTGTTTTACTCCACGTTAACCAATCGTCCTCAGACTATCCGAGAAATAGCCGAAAAATTATCACATATATTCACCGATATACCTTTTCAAACTCTTGAAAATGACGCAAAAGATTTTTTAAGCGAATTGTCTTCAGATGGCTTTGTTGTATGCTCAGATGATCCAGAAAACGACCATGTTGATGATTGGTTTTCTTATACGAATTTGCGAAATTTCCCATAGAAAAAAACTCAATTAATGATAATACGGATCAATTTGACAGCAATTGGTTTACCAATAATCGTTTGACCCGACTTCATTTAAGTATTTCTAGTGCATGTAACGAGCATTGCATTCACTGCTATTTTCCTTGCCATACTAAAGGCGAAATAATGACTAAAGAATTGTTTGATGATATTCTCTCGCAATGTCGGAATTTGAATGTCTTAAACATAACAATGAGCGGAGGGGAACCAATGCTGAACCCTCATTTGAAATATTTTATACAAAAATGCCGAGAGGCTAATTTTTCAATTAACATTCTTTCCAATCTAATATCTATTACAGACGACATCATCGAGGAATTCAAAAGGACTCCTCTTCTTAGCGTCCAAACCTCGCTTTACTCTTTAGACGAGAGTATCCATGATTCAATTACTGGCGTAAAAGGCAGTTGCGCCCGAACTAAGAAGGCGATTGAGACCCTTTACAAGCTCAATATACCCATGCAGATAAATTGCCCAATAATGAAACAAAATAGGAACACATTTCGTGATGTTTTAAGTTGGGCTAAATCATACAATATTGAAGCCAGTAGCGACTATATGCTATTTGGATGTTTTGATGGTTCTCGTAAAAACCTGCATTGCAGATTAGATTTACCTGAAATTGAATCATTGATAAATGAACTGCAAACAAAAGATTCTAATCAGGTTAAAGCAGAATCTCCATCCCTGAAATCCATATGCCCAGTATGCTACAGTTCTTTATGTATATCTGCTTTGGGTAAGGTATATCCTTGTGAAGGTTGGCAAAGTTGTATATTAGGTAATATTAATAATCAATCAATTCGTGATATTTGGGAGAACTCATCTGATGTTTTAGCATTAAGGAGCTTAACTATACGTGATTTCCCTAAATGCCAAAACTGTGATTATAAAGAGTATTGCTCCATATGTCTTATTCGAAATGTCAATGAAAGCGAATATCTTGATTGTAAGGATGTCAATCCATATTTCTGTGCCATTGCTAAGATTAAGCGACAAATAATCGGCAAATAAATCAACATAAATCCCGCAAACCAACATTTAACAATCGTCTAATGAGTTATTTGTCTTTATAAAATATGGCAGATGTGATGACCCCGGAGCAGCGCAGCCGCTGCATGGCGGCTATAAAGGGAAAAGATACCAAACCCGAACTGATTGTGCGGAAGTATCTTTTCTCCCGAGGTCTGCGTTTCCGTGTTCAGGTAAGGAAGCTGTCGGGTAATCCTGATATTGTATTGCCGAAATACAAGACCGTCATTTTTGTCAATGGATGCTTCTGGCATGGGCACGAGGGTTGCAAGTATTTCCGGTTGCCAAAGTCCAATGTCGAGTTTTGGGAAGCGAAGATTGAGCGCAATGTTGCCCGCGATGTCCGTAACGAGGCCGAGCTGAAAGCCCTTGGATGGCGTGTCGTCCGAGTATGGGAGTGCGAAATCAAGACTGTAGCAGAGCGCAAGGAATATCTTAAACGACTGTATGACCGCATTGTCAATCTGGTTCAATTATACCCTAATGAGTCTGACACTGATGAAACATCCATAGCTGCTGAGCCTAAATCAGAGCATATTTATAGCAGAAACAACCATTCTTAACTTTGGTGTACCTTATTTTTGCCCATACCGCCAATTAACTTTGTCAACGATAGCCGAAGTCTCGAAAAAAAGTCGTAACTTTGCAATCTAAACTGCGCTTGCGCTGACAAAGGCCAATTATGTAAGAAACATTTCTTATACAACATATTAACGGAACTTCCGTGTAGTCGCATAAAGGTTTGGTCGCCTGTCAGCCTACATGGAAGCTCTCTCTTTATTATGCCTAAGAAAGGATTTACATTTATAGACTTATTTGCTGGCATCGGTGGCTTTCACCAAGCCATGCACTCTGTTGGCGGAACTTGTGTTTTTGCCAGTGAGTGGAACAAATATGCTCGCGCGTCTTACGAAGCAAATTATAAATCCGTTTCTCCCGAAATCTTTGAAAACGAAAATCAATTCTTTGCAGGTGACATAAACGAGGTTGCCCCCGCTTCAATTCCACCCTTTGATGTTTGTTGTGCTGGCTTTCCATGTCAGCCATTTTCTATTGCTGGACATAGACTTGGTTTTGAAGACATACGGGGTACTCTGTTTTTCAATATTGCCAATATTGTAAAAGCCAAAATTGATGCAGGAAACCCACCAAAGGTTCTTCTTCTTGAAAACGTCAAGGGCCTAAAGAATCACGAAAAGGGCGAAACCCTTAAAGTGATTTTAGCTACTTTGGAGGAATTGGGCTATAATTATAACATTGAAATTCTCAATGCTAAATATTTTGGGGTACCTCAAAATCGAGAGCGTCTATTTATCGTTGCGTGGCACAAAGACCTAATCAAAGCCGAATCTTTTCATTTCCCATACGGCATAGACTCCAAGGGCAATACAATTTTCAACAAAAACAAAGTCGCCGAATGTGCTCGACCAACAAGTGTTTCAGATATATTTGAGCCTAAATCTTCTCTTGATTCTTCTTTCACCATAAGTGATAGAATGTGGGCTGGTCATCAGGCTAGAAAAGAAAGGAATCGCCAAAACGGCAAAGGATTTGGCTATTCTCTATTCAAAGACGATAGTATTTATTGCAGCACGATATCAGCACGATATTGGAAAGACGGTAGCGAAATTCTCATTGATCAATCAGATCTTGGGCTGAATCCACGCAGACTTACACCAGTTGAAGCCGGAAGGCTTCAAGGTTATAATATTGAGGGTGCGGGATGGGAAAACGATACACCCAATAAGCCAACCGAGCAAATGCCCTATAATATTGTGGTATCGAAAAAAGAAGCATACCAACAATTTGGCAATAGTGTCGCTGTTCCAGTTGTAAAAAGAATTGCACTTGAAATCACCAAACAATTATTATAATATGCAATCCCTACTTAACTTTCTGCATGACGAGTCTATTTCAAGTCCGTTTAGAGCGGAATTGAGTAATCGTGGTGGCTATATTACTTTTAGCAATTCTGGACGCCGTGGAGATACGAAATATTTCCAAATTGGTATAGACTCAATTCTTACTACTCTAAAGGATATCCTTACTAACATTGAGGTCTTCTCTCGTATTCAGGATTATGAAGAGAAGCCTTGGCGTGATAATGGGTCTATTTATTTCTCTGATCCGGTTGCCAATGCTAATTCCACGGTGCAAACCAAGCCTCTTTTCTCTACTCTGAGCAAAATTATTAAATGGGCTAATCAGCCCACCTTAAATAACTTAAATACGGATAATCGCATAAGTATTACTCCTGATACATTAGAAAATACAATAACCAAACTCAATGTAGTAGCAGATTCATTTGCTCCACACAGCAATTCTAAAATAGTGAAGCCTCCACTCAACGAGCCGTTGCAAATAATTTATTACGGTGCACCGGGTACTGGTAAGTCATTTACCATTGACGATAAAACGGACGATGAAAACTCGGTACGTACTACGTTTCACCCAGATAGTGATTATGCTTCATTCGTTGGCGCGTACAAGCCTACGATGGAATACGATGATATTCATTACGTCAATTCGGATGGAGTGGTTAGATATACTAATCCAGACAAGAATCGTGAGGGACGTGTACATCCCGGCACTGAGAAGAAGATTGTCTACAAATATGTGCCTCAGGCTTTCTTGAAAGCATACGTGGCAGCATGGAGCAATCTTGACACGCCTTATTTCCTCATTATTGAGGAAATCAATCGTGGCAACTGCGCTCAGATTTTCGGCGACCTTTTCCAACTGCTTGACCGCAACAATGCGGGCAGTTCGTCGTATGCCATTCATGCAGACGAGGACATCTCGCAGTTCCTCAGTTCCGACAACAAGGGATTTGCCGCTCTTTCTGACGAGCAGAAAGACGCTATCCGTGCTTTTGAACTACACAAGGATAACGGCAAAACACAGGCTGTCGGTCAGAACATTCTAGACGGCAAACTTCTGCTCTTACCGCCCAATCTCTACATTTGGGCTACGATGAACACAAGCGACCAGTCGCTTTTCCCCATCGACTCCGCTTTCAAGCGTCGTTGGAACTGGAAGTATATGCCTATCGAGTACAATCCCCTTGACAAGAAAACTCAGCAGCCGATTGATTGGAAATTCCAAATCGGTGACAACCTCTATTCTTGGGGGCAATTCCTTGGCAAAATCAACCCCGAAATCTATACGCTTACCGAATCTTCGGACAAACAGATGGGCTATTTCTTTGCCAAGGCCGATAATGCCACCGGCATTATCTCCGAGGATGTTTTCTTGAACAAGGTGCTGTTCTATCTCTGGACTGACGTATTCAAAGACTTCGACGTATCAAGTGAACTTTTCAAAAACAAGAAAGCTAACCGCTCGTTCCGTTTCACCGACTTCTTCGAGGACTCCGAAGCTCTCGGCAACTTTATTGACAATCTCGACCTGAATAG
The DNA here is from genome assembly GCA_910573745.1 of Muribaculaceae bacterium. Taxonomy (GTDB): domain Bacteria; phylum Bacteroidota; class Bacteroidia; order Bacteroidales; family Muribaculaceae; genus Lepagella. Next base: position 96,490 of record CAJSYI010000005.1, read on the forward strand.
TATAGAGCCTGTGAATTTAGCCATGACAGAAGACGGAATCTCCAGATTGTCTGTAAAATTCCCCGACGGTACCATACTCAACACAGGCAATATGATTGACATATACACCAGAACTCTTGAAAGAATTGGACTCGATATGGTCTTCAGTGTATTGGCAGACAGGAAAAAGGGAATTTATCCACTTATTACCAAAGAACAGATTGCGATTGAGAATCCCGGTTCAAAACGTAGATATAAGAAAGTCGGAGATTATTACCTTTTAGTTGGGCCAGACACATATCCGTATGCTGGAATTATTAATGAACTTTCGAGTTTATTGTCAATTGATTTGAATGCTGAGTTCGAATGAAACTACTGATTGAAGAATACCAGTATAACGTAGCCGACGTTGAAAACGTGCTTGACGGGCTTTTCACCCTGCAAGATGTTGAGCAGAAAGTGTCGGTCAGCTACGTTGGGTATTATTACAATCCGCACCACAAAGTTCGCGACGTAGTTTTCATTCTCCCCAAAGTGCTTATCGACGAGCAGGGATATGTGTTTGGTGAATATGAACCGAAAGACCTTATCCATCTCGACGATGCGAAAATGGACGAGAAGCACCGCAAGTTCCTCTACGAATTTGCCGTGTGGATTCACCGCGCAATCGTTGTCTACAACGACTCGCACGAGAAGAACGAAATCGTTCTCCACCGCCAAATTCAAGACGAGGGCAAGGGCTCGCACAAGAAAAAGAGCAACACGCTCCTTGATGTTATCCTTTCGCTAATACGCTTCAATAAGGAAAATCAGCAGTTTTTCACTTTCATATTGAAGAACCTGCACTCCGGCTTCAACAAGATAAACTGGGGCAAGACCATTGCCCGGACTACGGCCATTGTTCAGGACAGCAGCCCGACCTACCTTAACCCGATCAACAAAAAGCGTCAAGTGAATTTCGATGAAGAACTCATTGTGATCTTCTTCTCAATTCTGCAATACATATCGGACACATACGGCTTCCGCTCAAACATAAACTTCGGTTTCAAACTTATCACCGGTGCCAAATTCAAGCGATACCTCGACGGCTTCGGGCGTACTCGCCTGCGTCAGATAAAATACAAGTATTTCTCTGACACCGCCGTCAAACTGTGGGATTTATGTTATGCCTTCTTCGATAAGACATACAAAATCCGTGTCAATACCTCGCAAAGCGAATACTTGCTTGTGAAGTCCTTCCACATAGTATTCGAGGCGATGATTGACGAACTTATTGGGGATACCGACATACCGCGTGGTCTGAAAGAACAGGACGACGGTAAGCTCGTCGACCATTTCTACACCTACGACGGTCTGCTCATTGACGATAAAGCCGACGATGATATTTACTACATCGGCGACTCAAAATATTATAAAATCGGCAACTCGCTCGGCAAGGAATCCATCTACAAACAACGCACATACGCGCGTAATGTAATCCAGTGGAATCTCGATATATGGCTCAATGGCAAGCCACACAAGCCGAACATGGCCGACCCATTCGAGCGAATACAGCTCTTTGACGAAGTTACCGAGGGTTACAATGTCATCCCCAACTTCTTCATCTCAGCCTCCATCGACAAGAAAACCTTGTCGTATGAAGACTATACCGAGCCGCATCCCAATCAGCCGCCGGTCAGCCGTCAGTTCAAGAACCGTCTTTATGACCGTGACACGCTGCTGCTCTCGCATTACGACGTAAATTTTCTCTTTGTGCTCGCGCTTTACGCCCGCAACAATGCCGGGGCAAAAGCCGCATGGCGGCACAGCGTCCGCGACAAGTTCCGTCGCGCCGTGCAGGATATGCTCAAAGAGAAATTCGAGTTTTACGCTCTGGCAGCGCACCACGATGTCGATGCCTCGACCTACTTCAAAGCGCACTTTCAAGAAACCCTCGGCAAGACTTTCCGACCTTACGAGAATCAGAATCTTTTCTCGCTTGCACTTGATAAATCATATCCTGAAGACAATGAACGTCTGCTTTCTTCTCTCGGAGAAAACTTCTATGTTGTTCCGGTTGAGTTGGGTGAAGATCCATCAGACCACCTCGAAACTGAACGGGCTGTCAAAGGCTCAGTCGAAAGTACCTGCGGTATGGGCAAATTCCTGACTTGCCTTGTGCGTAAGGAAGAAATGGGTGAAGACGGGCGTAAGAATATTGCGAAGCTCTATCAACTCTTCTACAACCACGAGGCAGAGGGCGCGACTTATGTTATGCTCAATATGCCTAGTGGAGACATATCAGAGGCAAAATATTTATTGCCCATTATCGACAACTCCATCGATGGCTATTATGATATCGAACGAATATCATTCGGCACACGTACGAAAGAAACCAAAGACGGTTTATCCATCCCGAACTATCCAACTCTACGCATCAAGATCGGCTCATATCATCCACTTGAACACCGATATACAGAGGGCATAGTTCCCCGTATGGCTAACCAAATATGGAGCTATAACCAACTCCGGAATATAATGGTTAAGTCCAATGGATATGGGGAATTTGAATTAGAAGAAAGTACTGTAGAGGAACCCGAGATGTCTTATCTGTCAAGTTCTGGTTCTGAAAATGACTACACTGAGTAAAAATGATATAGCGGAAAGAACTTATGGCTGTTTCAGATACATTACGAGGGTATAGAACTCAGTTTTTATATGCCCTATATAGAGTTGTTGCCGATAAAAGATACGATTATACCTATGTTCCAGAAGGTATAGAAGACTTAGATATTTTTTGCGGAGATAAAATGATTGAGGCAGTTCAGGTTAAAAATCTGAATCATGCCGTAGCTTATAATGACCTTAAATCTAAAGCGTCACTAACATCTTTCTTTGGACGTGGATGCGGGTTCCTTCAAAAATATCCTGATGTTAAGTTACGTTTGGTTTCATTTAATGGAGTTAGCCTCAAATTAAAGGATAACAATAAATTAGCATCATATCTTAAGAGTGACCCTCTTGTAAATCGAGACCAGATTTCTGCTTTACTAAATTCATTTATTTCAGAAAACATTACAGAGGAATATTTACTTGATGTCATAATTGGTGAACTTAAATCTCAATATTCTGCTTTCAACCCAAATTCAGAAATAAAATACCTGCTGCAATGGATTTATACCCTAGCAGAAGCAAGATTAAGTTTTACTTTGACAGATCTACATAATCAAATACTGAGTTTCCGAAAGTTTCAAAACGCAGAATCCGTAGCAACGAATCAACTAGGTATACGTGTGAAGCGTTTATTTTCAGACCATGAAGAATCCCAATATAATGTTGAATTGCTCAGGGACGGTTTCAGTAAAGGTATTTCTGTATCTCCTAATCATATTTTAGCCAATTTGGATGTCAGAAGAGAAAAATGGTTAGAAAAAATTGAACATTCTTTTGAATCTTTTAAAACAGTAGTAGTGCATGGTGCATCAGGACAAGGTAAAAGTGCTCTATGCTATCGTTATGTGTTTGACTACTATTCTTTTGCTTTTGAAATAACCAATGTGCTTAATCACAACATAGCAGATATTACTGCCACATTAGAAGAAATTTCAGCAGAATTACGTATTCCAGTACTCATTTACTTTGATATAAAGCCAGATGAAAGAGCATGGGTAGAGATTGTACGTGAATTGTCTAGGCATAACAATGTTCATATACTAATTTCAATCAGAGAAGAGGATTGGAACACGACATCCAATATATTGGACCGTATTATAGAATATGGGGATATATATTTGGATCTTTCTGAAGATGAAGCCAAATCCATATTCATTGCCAACTGTCCATCGGCTCCTCTATCCAATTTTTATGACATTTGGGAAATGCTTGGAGAGGATGTACCTTTGCTTGAATATTTATATTCAATTAAACATAATACAACATTGCGATCAATGCTGGAATCGCAATTTAATCGGTTATCACCTTCACAAAGAAAAATTGTTTCTCAAATTGTAATTCCGAATTATTTAGGTAGTAGTGTTCCTGAGGAGTCTTTGTTCAAATTAGAGGATTTAGATCCTATAGAAGTTTCCTCTGACTTGAACTACCTCATTGACGAATATTTCATCTGCAATGAAGGTAACTTCGAGGATTTACATCCTATTAGGACAAAAATATTAAAAGACATTATAACAAGAGATAGTCAAGCCATATTGTTTAATATCGGTTGTCGCTGGATTGGCAAACTAAACATTAATAACCTTGATCGGTATATTATCAACTTGTTTAAAAACGGTATGGAATTGGACTTATTTTTTCATAATATTGCATCATTATCTTCAGTCGATGCAAAAACTTGTTATAGTATTGTCGTAGCTTTATTATGGAAAAGCAGTTGTGACTACGTTGAAAATAATGAAGCCATAATTGATGAACTTAGGAGTATTTGTGGACCTATCTACCCATGGTTTATCCCCGTAAATTTCACAGGAATAGACCTTACAGACTCTATGGGAACAATATTTAAGGAGAACAAATCATTATTAGAGCAATGCAATAATCTTAAAGTATCTATGTGGGGGCAAGAGAGATTATTTGACAGTCTAACCCAATGGTTACATTATTCCCAAATCTCAATTTCCGTTAAATCAAAAGATGAATTTGTATTTTTGGGTAAGACATTGTATTTATTAAGTTTAGGGAACCTTGGAGACAATATAGCATTATCAGGTCTTAAACCTGCTAGTAGAATGGGAATTAATAGTGATGAACTAGCAATATTACTTCTCGGCTTGAAAAGTTGCCGCTTAATGCCAGAGGTATGGCAAGAATTAGAGGAAGATTTCATTCGTTCTGCAAGAGATTTACATAAAATATACAATTTGAGTGTCTCAACAAAAAGCATTGAGGCCATTATTTCTACGAATTTTAAGGATGGCTATGGAGATTCTAATCATAACGATAAACAGAAGTATAGTTTCATCAATGAGAAAGTTTTAGCGGTATGTGAAGTCTTTAGAATGGCTTTCCCCGACAAAGAATATTACAATTGCTCAATTGAATGCGGAGATATTACGGAGATAATGATCGATACTGTCAAGACTATATCCAATATAAATCTACCAGTTCGACTGATGTATATTCCGAGGAACATGGTCTGCAATCTCTATGCCCAAAAGTTAAAATCTACAAGCAAGCAGTCATATTATCATCAATCGATTGAACTAAGAAGAGCTTATGTAAAATGTTTATCATTGCTTTCCAATGTTCTAAAAAATATCTTAGAAGGAAGAAAAATTACAAAAGACTTAATTTTGTCTTATTCAAAAGCAGATCAATATTTAAAGTCTTTACCTTCTTTGGAATTACCTATTGGGATGCACGACCCTTTGTCAATAGAAAATATCCACTCAGAAAAAAATGGAATAAAAGACAGATACCAAAATTTACGTAGTTATTCCAATGCACTTGACGTGTATAGTAGTAATATATCCAGTTTTATAAATCAAGCATTTAATTTACTATGTGTTAAAACTGATAACTTTATACCTACCAAATATCTCCTTTTCGATTCATTGGCAAAGTTGAATGATATGAAAAAACAGACTCTTTTATTGGGAAATCCTTATTCTCCTATAGAAGAACTTGAGCGACTTTGCAATAAGGAAGAGAAAACAATTGTAAAATTATTGGAACAATGGGCTTATATCTCCAATAAACATGGTCAGAATATTTCGGATGCCGTTGTAAATTCCAAAATGAATATCGGTGTTGAAACTCTGATCAAACGTTGTGTGAAAAAGTTGGAGATTGCAGCAGCTCACTATCATTTGAGTGGTCGATTCTCTGCAAATAATAATCGAATTAAATTAAAATTGGAGTACGATGAATTCAGCAAATTGTCAGAACTAGATATAATAGCGCGGGATCTTCTTCGATTTAGCTTTTTACCCTCTGAATGGATGTCTGCTGAACAATATCTGTTAGAGTCAACATTTTCTAATATAGAGATAGAATTCTATTATAAGCATATAGATGGATCTCTTATCAATATTTCAGGGATTAAGTATGTTATTGCATGCAAAGACCTTTTCTCAATAGCAGAATCAGATAATTGGGAATTTCATTTGAGAAAGGACCCTAATGTGGAGATAGCTGTCCCCGAACCAATCAAAAGGTTTGATCAAGTCAAAGGTTATCTCTATTCTATGGTTATGATAGGTTCTCAGACTGAAAAGTTATCTGGGATAGTTAATTCTGATGATGCTGTCGGGCAAAATATGTGTAGTCAATTAAAGTGCTCCTATAAAGATATTGGGGATACAATTATTGCCACACTTTCAGATTGCAAGAGATATATAGATTCAATAAATGTTCGTACACTTTCTGGTCTATTTAAGGCTTTTTGCGATAGTATAATAACTCTGTGCGAAGATGGACTATGGCTCGAAAGTACGACAGAAGCGAGAAAATTGCTTAAGGATATGATTGATTTGGAACTATCTATCAAGGAGATTCTGTTCTATCATAATCTTACGGCAGGTAAGAGTTACGATAACTAAATTATGATTTGCATCCTGATTAGTTCATTAATTTAGCTTCATGAGTATTTTTAATTCCCAATGAATAACTTGTTGTATAAATATTTAGACATTAACGGTGCCAAAATGATGCTATATCATAACACCTTGATGTATGCAAATGCAACTACATTTAATGATCCGTTTGATTGTCATCCATCTTTGATTGACTTTTCTAAAGTGCCATCTGAAAAATGTAAAATATGGGATGCAAGAGTAATTGAAGATTTAGAATCTAATAGATACATAAACAATAGGAACGATTTATGGATTTGTTGTTTATCTAAAGTATATGATTCTCTATTGATGTGGAGCTATTATAACAAACATACTGGAGTCTGTTTAGGGCTTAATATGGAATATATCAAAAAATATATTCATGTGGGATATGGTATGATGGTAAATACGCAAGCACGTGAAGTAAAATATTCTGACATTATTAACAAACCGGATTATTATCGTGACCGCGAAGATTTTTTCTCTTATCAAGTATTCACGAAGGCAAAAGCGTGGGAACATGAACAGGAAATGAGATTATACATCATTAAACCCTCGCCAATGTTTATGGCATTTTTGCCACATCAACAAGAAAAGAATGAGCTTGATTGGAAGGAATTCAGGTCATTTATAAAAATTGGACCGGAATGTTTTGATTCCGTATACTTAGGCGTGAATATCAGCCCTAATGATAAAGAGAAAATAATACGACTTGCACAGAAAGTCAATCCTGAAATTAAGGTCTATCAGATGATTCCTGATACCTCCTCCTTTAATCTAATAGCATCTAAAGAGGAGGAAATATAAAAACAACACTTATGACGGTTCTTTACTATGGCAAAGAAGTTTGAGATACGAAATAGCACGGCGGAGTTCCTGATCTTTCAGATTGATGGGAAGGAGGATGGTGTGCAGGTTGTGTACCATCACGAATCTGTGTGGTGTACGCAGAAGGCTATGGCGCAGTTGTTTGATTGCTCTTCTGACAACATCGGGCTGCATCTTAAAAATATTTACGAGACCGGTGAGTTGAGGCAGGAGGCAACTACCGAGAATTTCTCGGTAGTTCAAGCCGAGGGCGAGCGTCAGGTTAACCGCTCGCTGAAATTCTACAATCTCGATGCCATTATATCGGTCGGTTATCGGGTGAACAGCTCCAGGGCCACGCAGTTCAGGCAGTGGTGTACGTTCATTTTGCGGCAGTTTGCCATACGTGGATATGTGATTGACAAGAAACGGATGGAAAACGGGTCGTTTATAGGAGAGGATTATTTCGAACACCTGTTGGCTGAGATACGGGAGATTCGCCTCAGTGAGCGGCGTTTCTATCAGAAGCTGACCGACATTTATGCTACGGCCATCGACTACAACCGCGATGCGCCAACCACCCGACTTTTCTTCAAGAAAGTTCAGAACAAGATGCACTATGCTGTTCATGGTCATACAGCCGCCGAGCTTATCGTGGAACGAGCCAACGCCGAGAAAGAACACATGGGGCTGACGACATGGGAAAACGCTCCTGACGGAAAGATTGTCAAACCTGACGTAAGTATTGCCAAGAACTATCTCAAGGAGGTGGAACTTGCCGACATGGGGCGACTTGTCAATGCGGTGCTTGATATGGCAGAGCGTATGGCTCAACGCCATATACCCATGACAATGGAGGACTGGGCAAAACGAATCGACATAATTCTTGAAGCGTCCGGCGATGCCGTTCTGACAGATGCCGGCAAAATCACCGCTGAATTTGCCAAGAGTTTTGCAGAATCGGAGTTTGAGAAATACCGCATAATCCAAGACAAACTCTTTCAGTCGGACTTCGACCGCTTCAACGACGACAATTTACTTCCATTGGACATAGAATGACAATCCCATGACATACGAAGAGAAATATCAGGAACTTGTAAAGTTGTCTCACTGCGATAATCCCAAGATAAAAGAACAGGCTGATGCATGGCTTGTCAGTATAGGCTTGCAAGATGTGGCCGAACTGACGGTATCTGCACTCTTGCTTGATTTGGCAATCAGGAATGTCAAGGGTGAGATTTCTCGTGATGAAGTGAGTCAAAGATTAAGGGAGCATTATGGGGATAATTTATATGATGAATCCCAAAACTTGCTTGATGGAGGTTATGAGATTTTACCACCCGATTCTCCGAAGATAAAAGAGATAGAGGATTACAACCGTAAACTCCGTCCGGCTTTGTATGCAGAACTTGATAAAAAGAGGAATAGAAGAAAGTTAGAATGAAAGCATTGACATATACGAAGCCGGGGCGGTTTGAGCTGATTGAGAAACCAAAGCCGGAAATTTTGAACCAGAAAGATGCCATGGTGAGGGTGACTCTTTCGAGTATCTGTTCGTCGGACCTTCATATTCTGCATGGGGCTGTGCCTAAGGCAGAGATCGGCATTACCGTTGGGCATGAATTAGTTGGTGTCGTTGAGGCGGTCGGTTCGGAGGTCACCAAGGTCAAGCCGGGCGACAGGGTTGCCGTGAATGTCGAGACGTTCTGCGGCGAGTGCTTCTATTGCAAACGGGGATACGTGAACAACTGCACATCCGGTGGGTGGATGCTTGGTTGCCGCATTGATGGCGGTCAGGCGGAATATGTCCGTGTGCCGTATGCCGATAATGGCCTTACTCCGATTCCCGACAACGTGAGCGATGAACAGGCTCTGTTTGTCGGCGATATTCTCGCTACGGGTTATTGGGCTGCCAAGATTTCTGAAATTTCCGAGGAAGATACGGTACTGATCATCGGTGCTGGGCCTACCGGGTTATGCACTTTAGAATGTGTGCAACTGTATCAGCCACATAAGATAGTCGTTTGCGAGGCTGACAAGAGCCGTCGGCATTTCGTACGCCAGCATTATCCGAATGTCAAGGTATTAGAGCCAACAAAATGTCTTGAAGTCCTTAAGTCATTAACAGAAGGACGTGGTGCCGACTGTGTGATTGAGGTTGCCGGTGGCGAGGAGACATTTGAACTCGCATGGCGTTGTGCCCGACCGAATGCCATCGTTACGATTGTCGCACTCTACGAGAAGGAACAGATATTGCCCCTTCCGTGGATGTATGGCAAGAACCTGACATTCAAGACCGGCGGCGTCGATGCTTGCGACTGCGACAAAATCATACAGATGATTTCCGAAGGCAGGATTGACACAACCCATCTGATAACCCACCGCTACCCTCTTAGCCGCATCCAGGAAGCCTATGCCCTCTTCGCCAACCGCTCAGACGGCGTCATCAAAACTGCCATCTATCCGGATTAAAGAGCATAATCAAAAACTTTATAAACAGAACGACGACGTCTCGTTAGCAGACAAGACGCTGTCGAGAAGGTAAATACTTAGTTCGATTCGATCTGCCTTTGAATCTTGTGTCGTACCTCATCGAAAGACAGAGGCGTGAAGTTATTGTTGTCTACCCCGACATCAAGTTGTGTCGGGAAGAGGTACTGAAGGCGTCCGGCATCTATCCCGGTGTTTGATTGGCGTGTATGAACATGACCGAACAGTTGCCATACATCGTTATGATAGCCACCATCAAAGCACAGATAAGGAAAGTGATTCAGATAGATTTTCTTTTTGCCGACCTGAATGCACATTGACATTGCAACGTGCTCGAACCTGTCTATGAATCCTTGCCGGATATTCTTGAGGTCATGATTACCGAGAACGAGATAGATTCTGCCGTTTAGACGGTCAAGAATCTTATTCCACTCTTCAGCTCCACCGAGACAGAAGTCTCCGAGATGGAAGATTACATCATCAGGCCCAACCACATTGTTCCAGTTAGTGATGATTGTTTCGTTCATCTGCCCTACAGTCTTGAAAGGGCGATTGCAATATCGCAGTATGTTGGTATGATTGAAATGTGTATCGGAAGTGAAAAACAACCGGTCACCGTCAAATTTGAAATTCATTGTCATTTATTTCTATTACAGCATCCCGGCGGAAATCGGCCTGTTCACCATGAAAGGTGTAACCAAGCTGATTACAGATGCACCGGGTATTGCCGATGGTTTTGTTTATGTTTCGATGCGAATGGCCATAAATCCAATACTCGATACGACTGTTGGCAATAAAGTCGCCAAGTTCGGATGTAAAGGCTCCATTTATCGGGCTACCCTTGAACTCGTCGGCCATGAGCTCGAAAGACGGCACATGGTGAGTGGCGACTATAATGTGCTCCGCATTACTCTGCCCTACGCTCCGCTCGATGAACTCACGGCAACGCTTATGCTCCTGATTGAAACGCTGGGCCGAGAGACGGAACTGTCCGTTTCTGATACGATGAAAGTCAGTTACTCCGCGTTCGGTCTGATACTCATCATAAGGATGAATCTTTGCCCAAAGAGTCGATGCGATGAGATCGATGTTGGGAGCCAACTGAATCACACAGTTATAGCAAGTTTTTACATTCGGACGTATTTCTTGCTGCCAGCCTTCGTGAAGGTCGTTGATGTCGAAACTCTTGTATAACTCGTGGTTGCCGGGAATTACGATAGTCTGACGGAAAGACTCTGCACACCAGTCCCAGAAGGGATGATGCACGTAGTTGTCATCACCGAGATAGCCGATGTCTCCGGCCAATATCAGAACATCGCCGGCTGCTGCCAGCGGATTCTCTTTAAGCCAACGGCTGTTTTCATGAAACTCCAGATGGAGGTCAGATGCGTATTGTATTTTCATATTTCCTTATTGTTAAGTTGTTAAGCGAGAGGACTTACCTTCTCAAGCTTATTCCATTCAGTGTTTGCGATTATTTCCTTGATAACATCCTTGCCGACTTCGTCCGCATAAGGGAGTTTCATCTGGCTACCGATGTCATCGCCCTGCATATATCGATACGCATAAGGGGTAATCTCTACGTAGTCGGTTTCCTTCAAGATTCCGAGAATATGATCGACTTCTCCCAATTCAACCGAGATTCCGGCATCAGACAATCCTATGACAGCTCGGAAGCAATCATCAAGATTCCAATAGCTACCGGTGCCGACATAAAAATGCCATTGACCATTGGTATATGTAGGGTACAAGTGAACTCTCGCATACACCACATCAAAGCCGTGATAAGGTGAGACCTCGGACTTCCATCTTCTGAAATCATCCTCAGAATCAAGATTATATTCTCTTGCCTCATGCCCTTTGCTTGTGGAAAACCCAGGCGCGGATGACCCCTGCGGCCAGGTTGATTTGACCCCTGAAGCCAAAATCGGGCTGCCCCCTTTGCCCAAAATAAAAATGACCCCTGTTGACATAGAGCCACCAGGGGATTTTATATGTATCTTTGGTTTCCGTTTTGGCCGACGGGGGATAAAACCAAAGAAACATGAATACAAAGTTAAAAAACATTCTCCTGTGTCACGCATCGGGAATGGGAATAAAAAGCATCAGCAGTGCTTTTGACATCTCGAGGAACACGGTGCGGCGCTATGTGAGAATGTATCAGGACAGCGGTATCCCCGCTGAGAAGCTGCCGTCGCTGAGCGATGCGCGGCTACAGGAACTGTTCTCCATACCCGGGGCGAGAGAACGCAAACCGTCAGATCGTCAGATCAGGCTCGAAGCCCTGTTGCCGGAATATGCGGCAAGGCTCTCCCGGAAAGGCATGACAGTCAAGAAGCTGTACGAAGAGTATCATGCGAGNAGAAAACAAAAAATTCTGGGACGAATCTCAGATTTCGGCAATCAATGCCTGGCACAGCAGCGGAAAAAGTTTCAGTCAGATTGACGAGGAATACAATTTTGCGGTCGGGACATTGTTTACAATAGTAAATGCAATCCCGGACTATCGCGGCACACGGTCAAGCATCAGCAAATGGCTGCGCCGCATGACGGGAGCATTAATTCCCGGCTCCGGATGCCGGACAACAAAGGCCATATCGTCCCTGGCAACTCCGGCACAAACGACAAAAAAGAAAGGAATGACAAAGAAAACCTCTCCCACTACCAGGCTCACGGATACCGAGCAGACCATACTGGATCTAACACGCAAGTTAAACGCCGCCACCAGAAAGATAGAGAAACTGGAGGCTGACAGGAAAAAGGCAGAGCTGCGTGAAGAGTTCCAGAGTGGTGTCATCGCCGAATACAAGAAGCTTGTAAAGCCTGCGCAGTCAAAAAAATCAACTACCAAGTAGCCATGCGCTTGGAAAACCCAGGCGCGGATGACCCCTGCGGCCAGGTTGATTTGACCCCTGAAGCCAAAATCGGGCTGCCCCCTTTGCCCAAAATAAAAATGACCCCTGTTGACATAGAGCCACCAGGGGATTTTATATGTATCTTTGGTTTCCGTTTTGGCCGACGGGGGATAAAACCAAAGAAACATGAATACAAAGTTAAAAAACATTCTCCTGTGTCACGCATCGGGAATGGGAATAAAAAGCATCAGCAGTGCTTTTGACATCTCGAGGAACACGGTGCGGCGCTATGTGAGAATGTATCAGGACAGCGGTATCCCCGCTGAGAAGCTGCCGTCGCTGAGCGATGCGCGGCTACAGGAACTGTTCTCCATACCCGGGGCGAGAGAACGCAAACCGTCAGATCGTCAGATCAGGCTCGAAGCCCTGTTGCCGGAATATGCGGCAAGGCTCTCCCGGAAAGGCATGACAGTCAAGAAGCTGTACGAAGAGTATCATGCGAGCCATCCCGACGGATACCTTCATGCATCCTTCGGAATGAAGCTCAGGCAGTTCATGCTCCAGACCAACGCCATTGGCCATGTCGAACACCGTGCCGGAGACCGGATGTATGTCGATTTCGCCGGAGACAGACTTGAGATAGTCGACGAGGCGACTGCCGAAGTGCGAAAGGTCGAGGTGTTCGTCGCCATACTTCCGTGCAGCCACTACACATATTGCGAGGCAGTGTGGTCGCAGAAAAAGGAGGATCTGATAAAGGCATGCGAGAACGCCATCCGTTTCTACGGGGGTGCCCCGTGCGCCATTGTGCCGGACAACCTGAAGTCGGCGGTCACGCGCAGCGACCGCAACGAGCCTGTAATCAATCCGGACTTCGAAGCCTTTGCCGAGCATTACGGATGCGCCGTGGTCCCGGCCCGGGTGCGGCACCCCAGGGACAAGGCACTGGTGGAAAACGCAGTCAAACTGATGTACCGGTCTGTGTATGTCGATCTCGAGGGAGTGTTGTTCCATGACCTAGAGTCGCTCAACGTGGCAATCCTCAAATCTCTGGAAAAGTTCAATGCGCGCAACCTGACCCGGCGCAGGGAATCCCGCCGTCAGCTGTTCGATTCTGTCGAGAGAGACAGTCTGAGGCCTTTGCCCCCGGACCGCTATCAGATGAGACAGCGGACGGTTGCCACGGTCCAGCGCAACAGTTACGTCACGCTGAACAAGCACCACTACAGCGTGCCGGTACAGTATGTGGGCAAACGCGTGGAGATGGTATACGACGCCGATACGATCGACATCTTCCACGGTTTTACCCATGTGACCACGCATCATCGCAACGATACCCCGTATGAATACACGACCAAGCCGTCCCACAATCTGCCGGGACGCAAGGGGAGCTGCGAGAGTGACTTGCAGGAGCTCCTTTCCCGCGCGGCCGTGATCGACAACATTGTTGTTCACTACCTGCGTGCGGTCATCGAGGACAAGCGTTATCCGGAACTTGCATTCAGAGCGTGCCGTGGCATCATGAACCTGGAGAAAAAGTACGGGCAGGAACGCCTTGTATCCGGGTGCGCCGCGGCCATGGACGCACGCCGCTACAGCATCAGCGACATGGTGGACATCCTCGAGTCCGGGGCGGACGCGGATTATCTGCCGGGAGCCGAGACTGATGACCGGGAACCTCATAGACCGGCCCACCGTAACATACGAGGCAAAGAATACTTTGCCGCCAGCATAAGACAATCAACTCAAAACGACAACGTAAAAAATGGAAACCAACCATAAAACCTCCCCTGTAACTCCGGAGAAAGACCGCAACTCCGTCTCTCTGGATCTCATGCACCGTATGCGCCTTCACGGAATGGCCGCCGCGTTCTCCGAAAGCCTTCAGGCAACCTTCGCCGAGACAATGACACCTGACAGCTTCCTCAACTGGCTGCTCTCCAGGGAATGGGACTACCGGGTGGCCCGAAACATCGAACGCCTTGTAAAAGGCGCGAACTTCAGATACAACGATGCGTCGGTGGCACAGATCGACTACACGCTGCCGCGTGGTCTGGACCGCAACCAGATGGAACGTCTTGCCTCGCTGGATTTTGTCCGCAAGGGTGACAACCTGTTCATTACCGGCTGTGCCGGCACGGGCAAAAGCTACCTGGCTACAGCTCTGGGATACGAGGCCTGCAAGGCCGGCATGCGTGTCCTGTACGCAAACGCCTCCAAACTGATGGGTGCTCTGAAAATCGCCAAAAACAAAGGGACAATAGAGTCGGAACTGAAGAAACTCGAAAAAACGCAGCTCCTAATCCTCGACGACCTCTTTCTGGTTCCCCTCGACGCTAAGGAGCGCGCACACCTGACGGAAATCATCGAAGACCGGCACGGACGCAAGTCTATCATCGTCACATCACAACTCCCCGAACTGGACTGGTACGACGCCATCGGCGACACCACAGTGGCGGATGCCATCCTCGACCGCATCGTCCACACCGCACACCGTATCACGCTCACCGGCGAAAGCGTCCGTAAGCTCAAAGCCTTCAAAGGCAGATAAGCCAAAATAAAACTGACCCCGTCGGCCAAACTCTTCAGGGGTCAGAAACAAATTGTTTTCAGGGGTCAGATCAACTTTGGCCGCAGGGGTCATCCGCGCCTGGGTTTTCCAG
>CAJSYI010000006.1 GCA_910573745.1 Muribaculaceae bacterium
CAAAATTGTATTCCTCGTCAATCTGACTGAAACTTTTTCCGCTGCTGTGCCAGGCATTGATTGCCGAAATCTGAGATTCGTCCCAGAATTTTTTGTTTTCTTCACACATTTTACTAAAAAATGTTGAATCTGACGGTCAACACTTTTCCGGACTAGACATGGCTCTATGGAGCGGCTTGCAGTCGCTCAAGTCTTTGTTGCGTTCCCATTTGTCGGACAAATCCTTATGGGATATTTTTCCGGCACGGCGGATTGTATCAATCAGCCAGGTGTATTTCTGCAGTTGATTCATGTCTCATTGAGCTTTTACACCGCAAATTTAATCATTTCCTGTATCATTTCGCGATACAGGATGAGAATGATTATGGATTGAGGTCAAAATTTCCTCTTCGTCAACGGATTCTTTCGTGAAAATTTTAGTAGATGACAAAAATTCAATTTTTGTCATCTACTAAACAATCTCATTAAGAAAGGCATGACGTTTCCTCATCATGGCATACCTTTCTTCAAATGTCATATCGGTTAAATCCATGCTCCGTACATTTCTTCGGGTTCATCATCGGGGAGACTGTTCTCTTTCGCGTTGCGTCGGGCTTCAGCTAATTCTTCCTCTGTTTGTGGAGGCAGCTCGATCAAATAGACATTACACGGACGCTGCTGCATCCCGGCTTTATGGCGAAGCCCGAGGTTATTCATAAGGAGTGCGACACCTTCGGGTGATTGTATTGATTTCATGATGCTTTGAAGTTGAAGATTGGACGAATTATGGTGTCGATATTTACGGTGTCGCCGATGTTTGCTATGATTTCCGAGGCCGGCTTATAGGCCATCGGCGACTCATCGCGGGTGAAGTCGTTGACCGACTCCGAATAGATGCCCTGCATCGAAGCTTCGAAATCCTCCATCGAAATCTTCTCATATGCCTTTGTACGGCTCAACACTCTGCCGGCGCCATGAGGAGCTGAGCAGTTCCAGTCGGGATTGCCTTTGCCGGTGCAAAGCAACGAACCGTCGCGCATATTCAACGGTATGATGCAACGTTCATCTGCGGCCGCGGAGATAGAACCTTTGCGGATGATGTTGTCATCGCTGATATAATTATGTACTGACTCAAACTCTTCCTGAATTTCCGCCTCAGGGAAGAACCGCATCAAAAGCAAAGATATGAGCTTGCGGTTTAGGACTGCCCAATGCTGACAGATACGCATGTCGTGAAGATAATGCTCGCGGGATTCACCTTCGACATAACAGAGGCCGGCAGGCAACGAAGGCTCTGCCTCCAGATGTTCCTTACGCATCTTCTTGATGACACACTGCAATTCAGAGCGACGGCCTGAAGCCTTGTACTCTTCAATGGTGCGCTTGATTGTGTCCTCAAATTCATCGGCACCGTCGGTGAGATGCTTCACGGCCTTGGCCTGATGGATTTCGGCCACCTGTTTGCCGAGATTGCGCGAACCCGTGTGGATTACAAGATACACATTCCCCTCATCGTCTTTGTCAAGCTCTATGAAGTGGTTGCCGCCGCCCAATGAGCCGATAGCTCTGTTGATACGACCGGAATCTTTGATGTCTCGATAGCAATAGAGTCTGGAGACGAGTTTCTTCGCCTCACGATAGATTTCCATCTCCTCACCGGCGAGAGGCTTGAAACCGAAGCTGTCTTCGCGAACAATTTTCCCTGAAGGAACATTGCTGCGGATATGCTCATGGAAGGCATGATAATCAATATCTGCAAGTTTGCCGAGGTTGAGAACGCGCATACCGCAACCGATGTCAACCCCCACGATATTGGGAATGACTTTGTCGCCAAGGTCGCCGGTGAAACCGATTACGCACCCTGCACCGGCGTGGACGTCGGGCATAATTCGTATCTTCTTGTCGGAGAACACATTTATTGAGAGCAGTTCCTTTATCTGCTCCAATGCTGATTCCTCGATGTTGTCCGTGTATATCTTCACGTCATATCCTTCTATTGTCTTCATGTTGTGTTGATTGGTTTTCCGGACGCAAAATTATAAAGCCGATGCGCAATCATTCTGCGCACAATTGGTTGATTTCATTTTTTCTTTATGAGCGAATTAATCAAGTAATGACGTGTTTTTGAGATACAGCATAGACTCAGGCTTTAGATTTGAGTATTTCTATTGCTGTCTTTGCGTCAGCTTCTGAAATGCCGACAATGGGATTGGTTTCGACATATCGGTCGTGTTGCGTGGGGTAAAAGTCGTCGAGGTCGTCAATTATCACATAATCGTGTTGCCCGTGTTGGCTGAGCCAACATTCAATATCCTCTCCGCGTGAGATATAGGCAGCCCCATATGGAGTTGTGTCCAATATCTCACCCGGTAGCTCCCGGACTTCCCACATCATACGCAGGCTACCCGGTTGATGGATATAACGCCACGAAGAGGAAATGACAATTGCTGCATCGGTGGCGTCTATTATCTTGCGCAGGTTAGCCACGGCGCGGGGATCGAACAGCGGCCCCCAGGCATCCTTGTTGGGCAGCCGATCCACGGCAAGCTTTGCCTGATGTTGCTCAGTGTTGAGTACACCATCAAAATCAAGAAAAATTATCGGACGATTCATTTTTATGTTTTTTGCTATCCGTTGGTCGATATGTTTACTTCGCAAAATTACATCCACAGTGTCTCATTTCGTGAGACAGGTTAAGAATTCACTTTTTTCATATTCTGTCTCACGAAATGAGACAATGCTGTCGTAATTTTGCCGGTGTAAATCTATGCTTGGCGCTTTTGCTGCCTTTTCAAAGTCCTTGACCAATACATGACCGGTTGGGGCGATTGAAATGAATATTCTGAAATAGTTGTTAAATTTGCATAATGGATGCATTGAATAAATTCCTACGTGGTAATCTGAAAACAATCGGGTGCGATAGGACATCATCAGGAAATCTGTTTTTCCCGATTGGGTCCTATGCCAACGATTATGTGGATCTATTCTGTTTACATGATCGAAAGGATAGATTTATTGAAGCATTTAAGATTGTAACCCATGGCGTTGGTTCTGAAGTATTGAAAGTCAATTCTCTCATATCTTCATCGTTGCTTTCTCTCCTGACTTTCTATCCGTTGTTTGAATACAATTCAGGTGAGCCTGACTGCCAAATGGAGGTTGGAGAAAATGAGCAATTCAAATCTTGTCTCTTTGAAGTCCGGAATCAGGTTATCACTCTTCCGTCGTGCGTTGATATCCTTTTGAAGAACGAAAAGAAATGGCTCTTTTTAGAGTCGAAATTATATGAGCCATTGCGCGACGCGGTCAGCAGACTTGAGATTAGACGTGGTTATCATGACCTGTATGAGAATTCCACATTATCAGGAATATTGAGAAGCCAAGAGATATTTGTAACTAAGAGTTCAGACAAGCTGTATTTACAGACTTTCATAAATGGAAGAAAACCACAGGCTCAAACAAAGAAATATCTCTATGGAATAAAGCAGGTAATCAGCCACTTGATTGGACTGGTCAAGGGACCTAAGGAGTATAATAAGAGTCAACCCGGCTATCCGAAGGATTACTATACCGGCTGGAATGGTAATATTGAATTATCGTTCGGACTAATATTATATCATTCCAGTCAAAATGATGTGTCGGATTATATGAAACTGTATAGATCCATATTTTGTGGTGATAATGGTCGAGATATCCTCAAAGCCATTGAACAATGGGCAAATAAGAAAGGTTTTTCTAATCTTACACCGATCAATAGTATTGAAATAATACCACCCATCACTTATCAGGAAACATTCACGAGCACAAAAAACAATTTTCTTGATGAGAAAGTGGCAAAATTTTATGGTTTGGGATGAAGATACTGCATCTCTCTGACACTCATGGCTGCCATCATCGGCTTCAGAATCTTCCTGAGGCCGATGTGGTGGTGCATTCCGGGGATTTCTGCATGGTAGGAAGCGAGCAGGAGGCAATTGATTTTGTCAACTGGTTCTGCGACCTGCCTTATCGCCACAAGATTTTAATTTGCGGCAATCATGATGTCTGCCTTTACGGAGCGGACATAGACGGCCTTGATGACAACGTGCATTACCTGTGCAACTCCGGAATTGAGATTGACGGGCTGAAATTCTATGGTGTCCCGATGTTTATGGGTGATTGTATATCAGACCGTCAAAGCCGCAATTATGCAAAAATCCCATCCGACACCGACATTCTGATTACCCACTCTCCTGCATACGGAATCCTTGACCTCGACGACAACATCAACTATGGCTCGGAAGAAATCCTTGATAGGCTGACGGCACTTAATCTGAAAGCCCATCTCTTCGGTCATATTTATGCCCAACATGGAATGAAATCTCTCAATGGCACAATCTTTTCCAACGGGGCGATAATGAATTCAGATTACACAAATCTCTTGCCGTTCAATGTAATTGCCGTTTAGAGCCTTCTCCGGGTGTCAGGCCAATGCGGCGAGGTTGCGGAGTAGGGCTTCGCGGGCGTAGGTGTCCGGCACCTCGGATGCGAGGTCGGCGGCATAGGGAAGTCGGCGGAGGAGCCGGAAGGCGAGTATGTCGGCTTCCTCTCGTGTCTGGACGGAGGCCATCATTTCTTTGGCCTCGTCGGTGCCGAGCGTCTGCGGATTGAAAAGCCAACAGGCCAATAGGCGGGATTCGCGCACTTTGGTGTCGGCCCAGAGCTCGCGGGCAAGAGCATCACGTTCAGCAGTGTCTTCTTGGGCACGTCGCGCTATTTCGCCGAGTTGAGGTATGTTGAGGCCGAATATCACTGCGTAAGGCATCCCGGCCTTGCGGAGAGTGTCGCCAAGCATGCCGTTGCGCATGGCGAAGAATTCCTTTTTGATTTCCTGTATTGTCATTGTGGCGTAGGATTGATGAACGTTTTTATTATAAGCAAGGCCGCAAACCTGGTTGCGGCCTTGCCATTGTGTATTGCAATTAAGAGTATGTTTACTTTTAAACCGTATTAACAAATAGAAGTGTGCGATAAGAAGCTTTCAAATCAATGTTGAGGTCTTTTTTGTCTGATTTCGCCAAGTCTCTTCAGTCGCATAGCCCGCTATGCTCCTTCTTCAACTTGCGGAATCATCTCAAAAAATCCTCTCAACCTTAATTTGGTTTAAAAGTAAACACACTCTAAGCTCTCTGTCGCATTGATAAAAAACGGATGTTTTTATCAATGTGCTGAACAGCCGAGAGTGGAGTAGTCGCGTGAGAGCCTGAGCATCTGGTCGGTGTAAGACTCGGTGTAGTCGAGTGTTACGTCGATTATTTCGCCGTTTTTGTCGTAAGCGGGTCTGAAGACGGGGTTGACGAATCCGCGATACGGAGGTATGTCGAGCTTTGAGAAGCGGTTGAGCACTTCCTTGTGGAGCTTGGGGTCGATTTTTACGGCATAAGTGTCGATGAGCTTCTTGCCTGCGGCATAGTCGCCTTCGCTCTTTATGCGCTGAATCTCGCCGAGGAGCTGGCCGATAAGGTCGCGCATCTTCTTGTAGTCGTTGATCTTGACATAGGTTTTGCCGCCTTTCTTCACGAGCTGCACCACTTTGTCTTTCTTGCCGTGCTCAAGAATCCATTTGGCGATGAGCTGACGGTTGCGCATATGGGCTTCTTCCACGTCCTTGCCGAGTTCGATGCGGTTGAGCTGGGTCATGAGGCCGTTTAGCATGAACTTGTAGTATTCGGCCTTGTAGGCCTCAGGATTGTCGAGTACACCTATTTCCTGAAGCTTCGGGTCAGCAAGGTAATATAGGGCGAAGAGGTCGGCGCGTGCCTCTTCAAGAGCCGAACCGTTCTCTTTGAGCGCGTCAGGGTCAACGCCCGGAAGGAGTTTTCCGGAAGCGTGTCCGAGGCATTCGTGGAGGTCGGTGTGGAGCATATCGGTGATGTACAGGTAATCTTCAAGGAGCTTGCGTGTAGGCGCGTCAATCACGAACTCCTCATTGAAACCGTTGCCGTGCGAAGCCATTTCGTAGGCCTCAGTGATGTTTTCGATTGTAACGGACTTTGAGCCGTGTGACGCACGTATCCAGTTGGCGTTCGGGAGGTTGATTCCGATGGCGGTGGAAGGGAACGCGTCGCCTCCGAGCATCGCGGCGGTGATGGCTTTGGCTGAAACCCCTTTCACGTTCTCTTTGCGGAATTTGGGGTCAACCGGGGAATTGCTCTCGAACCACTGGGCATTGTTTGAGATGGCTTCGGTGCGCTCGGACGACTTCTTGTTCTTGAAGTTCACGTATGATTCCCATGAGCCGGTCATGCCAAGGGGGTCGCTGTAGCTTTCGATGAAGCCGTTGACGAAGTCCACGTCGCTCTTGGTGTCCTCGGCCCAAAGTATGGAGTATTCATCGAAGAGGCGGAGGTCGCCGGTGATGTAGTAGTCGATGAGCTTGGTGATGTAGGCTTTCTGTGCATCGTTCTCAGCCACGTTCTTGGCCATGTCGAGCCAGTAGATGATTTTGGCTATGGCCGGGCCATAGAGGCCGTTGAGATGATAGTGTAGCTCTTTCAGATTGCCGTCCTTGTCCTTCACCAGCTTGGAGTTGAGACCGTAGCTGATGGGAGTGGGGTCGTTGGGGTCTTTCATCTTTGCGAAGTATTCCTCAACCTCGGCCTGGGTTACGCCGGGGCCGTAGAAGTTGCCGGCGGAAGTGGCCACGATGTCTTGCGTGCCGTCCTGGTTCACTTTCTTTGCCATGACGGTCGGGTCGAAGATTACGGGGGCGAGGACATCGATGAGATGCTGGGCGTCCTTGCCTTTGCACACCGGGAGCATATCGGCCGGAAGGGCACGCACCTGCTCCTCGAAGAATTCACGAGAGAATTCAGGCGTGAATTTGTCGTTTGAATAGTGGTGATGTATGCCGTTGCCGAACCATACCAGCTTCAGGTATTTCTCGAAAGCCTTGAAGTCCTTGCTGTTGCGGTCTCCTTTGTAGTTTGTGTAGATGTTCTCGAGGGTTTTGCGGATCTTGAGGTTGTAACGTCCGTTCTGGTCCCAGATGATGTCGCGCCCCATCTGCGCGGCTTGCGACAGATAGTAGAGCATCTTCTTCTGCTGTAAAGAAAGGTCTTTGAATCCGGGCACTTCATAGCGCAGCACCTCGATGTCGGCGAAACGGTCGACATGATAGTTGAAATCCTTGTTTTCGGCGGCATGGGCCTGTAGGCCTACCATTGCGCCGAGAACGAGGGCGGGAATCACTTTTTTCATTACGTTTATGATATTAAATTGGTTTAATCTGTTCAATATAAGAATTATTATCAAAACGAGCTCTTACTCCACATAAAGCACAAGCCCTTTGAGGTATTCCCCTTCGGGATGGCTTATGTCGACGGGATGGTCGGCAGGTTGGGTGAGCTGATGGAGGATGCGCACCTTGCGTCTCGACTGGGCGGCGGCACTGAACACCGCGAGGCGGAACATCTCTTTGGTTACGACCTGCGAGCAGGAGAACGTGAAAAGCACGCCTCCCGGACGAATCTTCTCGAAAGCCTTTGCATTGAGTTTCCGGTAGCCGATAAGGCCGTTCTTCAATGCGCTGCGATGTTTGGCAAACGCCGGGGGATCGAGAACGATGAGGTCATAAGCGTCTTTTTCCATCTCCGCCAAGAAACGGAAAGCGTCGGTGGCGAAAGTCTTGTGCCGGTTGTCGCCGGGGAAATTCAGCTCTATGTTTGCATCGGTAAGGGCTGCCGCCTTGGCCGAGGAGTCGACCGAATCCACCTTCTCCGCGCCGCCTCGCATGGCATAGACGGAAAAGCCGCCTGTATAGCAGAACATGTTCAGCACGCGCCGCCCTTTGGCATAGTTCTGGAGCAGCATGCGGTTTTCTCGCTGGTCAACAAAGAATCCTGTCTTCTGGCCGCGCATCCAGTCGATGTTGAACTGGAGTCCGTTCTCTGTCGCTATGTTGCCGTCGTAGCTTCCTGCGAGATACTCGTTTTCAGGGTCGAGCCGGGCTTTGTACGGAAGCGTGGTCTCACTTTTGTAGTACACATTGCGGATGCATGCCCCGGGCAGCTCGGTAAGGGCGGCCGCTATTCTATGTCGTTCGAAGTGCATGCCCGGCGAATGCGCCTGCACCACAGCCGTGTCGCCGTATATGTCCACTACGAGTCCGGGCAGGAAGTCCCCTTCGCCGTGCACGAGGCGGAAACAGTCGTTGTCGGGGCGTATCAGGTCCAACGTCTGCCTGAGGGCGAATGCGCTCTGCAGCCGACGGGAAAAGAAATCTTCGGAAATCCCGGAGTCTCCGAATTCCAGTATTCTCACCGCGATGCTTCCTATCTGGAAATGCCCCGTACCGAGTACATCGCCCGCAGAACTGACCACCACGGCGGTTTCGCCTTCTTCGATACCTTCGGGCAACGAGGCTATGGCGCCGGAAAACACCCATGGGTGTCTTCTGAGCAGCGACTCCTCTTTTCCTTTTTTCAGTCGTATTATCTTGTTTTCCATTGGATTTCGATTTATATCAGATTTGCGAGCCGGACGCCGATTCGCTCCACAATGCCGGTTACCAGCGCGTTTCCCATCAGAAAGGCCCTGCGCGAATCCGATGCGCCCTCGGTATGATTGTCCGGGAACATGTTGAGTCGTTCAAGCTCGATGGGGACAAGCCTGCGGTAACGTCCGGATTCTGTCTTCACCACATGTTTGAACCTTGACGGTGAAGAGCCTCCCTCTCCGGTTATTATTGTCCGCGAGGGCTTGTCGGTGCTGTCTGGGAATGACATGGCTCCTTCGGAGTAGTTGTATTCAAATCCGGTCGCTTTGTTGATTCGTTTTTCCTTTTTCCCGCCTTTCGCGTAACGCCATTTGCCGACTTCCTGATCTGGGATGAAGAAGTCTTCCTGAACTTCGGCTTCATGCACTAGTATGTCTCGCAGCAATATTGAGAGTCCGGCGTGGTCAGGTGTGAGAGCTTCGGTATAAACATGCCGGCCTGTCATTATTCCTGAATTGGCGAAGGGGGAAGTCGTTTTGCCTGCATTGAAATTTTCTGAGATTTCAGGAAGTGATCCTTCTATGGCAAAGTCGTTTCGTTTTGCATACTCATCTTTCACAGGAAAGGACGCTGCCATTATTCCTTCGGATTCAATCCATCTCCACGGGTCGGCTGCCTTTGATGCGATTTTCGTTCTGTTACTGAAAGCAAAGATGTATGTACGCCGCCGACGTTGAGGCATGCCGTATTCTGCGGCATTTATGACTCGCCATTCCGCATTATATCCTAAGTCTGACAGGGATGCGAGAATCAAGGCAAAGTCCCTTCCGCGTTGTCTTGCCGGCGACCCGAGAAGACGGTCAACGTTTTCGAGCAATAGATACTTCGGAGGGCATTTGTGGTCGCGCAGGATTCTGTGTATTTCCCACCATAGCACACCTTTTTTCCCTTCTATCCCCCCAGAATGTTTCAGTGTGGTAGCGACAGAATAGTCTTGACAAGGGAAACCGCCGACGAGCATGTCGGCATCTGGAATGTCATCGACTGATACTGTGGCTATGTCTTGGTTGCAGTGTCCGGAGGCACCGAAATTGCGGCAATATATGACGGAGGCATCCTGACGTTTGGTGGAAGGCTCCCATTGGTTGTTCCATACGGTTTTGAAGCGTTCTGATGCTCTTTCCAAACCTATACGGAACCCCCCGACACCCGCGAACAGTTCAATGACGCGAATATCGTCTTGACTGGCAGCTATGGTTTCGTCCGGGAACATATCTGGAATTATGCAAGTCCGGCTATAGTTTGCCACAGCTTCGCAAACCTTATGATGTTCAGATTGATATGTCTCGTAAGTTTTCATCCTTTTGAGTAGGCTTCAATTACAGATTTCACATATTTGGCATTGAACCAATAACATAACTTGTCTGCCATACCTCCGTTCGGATTGACGGCGCAGTTTTTGTAGTTTCCTTTTTTCCCTTTTTGTCGTATGTGGAAATCCTTGTCGTCGCTTATGTTCCAGAATGAGTCAAGACTGATCCGGTCATTAACCACCTGTTCTTTGATATGGCGCCAGAAATCTTTTGCTCTATCCAGGTCTCGTGGTGGCATTGTCCAGAAAAAGACTTTGTCCAGTACGTATGCGTTTTCGTTGGTTGTTTGTCCGGTCTTTCTGTTCCTGATTTCGATTTCTCTGTCTGTTTCTTTGAATACGACAAAAAGGAATCTTCTTGTAAAGAGTTCGTAAAGTTCGGAATCCTCCCATTCGTCGTTTTCATAGATTTCCTGATAGTCGATGTTTTTGAACGACATGCTCTCTTTAGGCATCCCGTTGCCGGATATTCTTACGGTTTTCAGTATGATTCCTGATTTCAGGAATTCCTCGGCAGACGTGATTCGTTTGCTTGCCTTGTCGGAGGCTATTAGTCCTGCGATGTCGGCATGCTTGCTTTTGGACTGATAGGCATCTTCTTCGAGAGAGTCGCATATCTCGATGTAGTCCATACCTAAGAAACGGCTGAAACGCTGGGTGATCACTTGCTCAAAGGATGCTTTGCGCAGTTCGTCTTCACTGACGAGTTGAAGCTTTTCATTTTTTCTTCTGCTGAAATTTGAATAGCTGCGATTCTTTTGTCCGGTTACGTGGCTTAGCACGTAACGCATATATGACGGCTTGAGGCTGAAAGCACGCTTCTTTGCCTTGACGGCAGAGTAGGGCTGGTCTTGAGGGTTGTCTCCTTTTTGTCCTTTGCGGCATGCCCCGAGGTAAAGGGTGTCTCCTTCCGACAAAAGATGAGCGTTTCCTTCCTTGACTTTTGTCCTGATGGTCTCGTAGTCGCTTTCAATGATCATAAGGTCTTTTTCAGGAAGCTGCCAAAGCACACGGAATAGGAACTCATAATCGTAGAGAGGCACGTCCTTTTTGTGAAGATAGAAAAGGAGAAGCATCAGCCCGCATTTACGCAAAAGATGTGAATCCTTGAAATCTGTGGCAACCAGCTCAAAATAGTCAATCATCGTGCATACAAGACGCTCTTTTATGCGAAACGAGCCGTCTTTGCCGGAGCGCAGGAGTGGTGTGCATTTCAGCTCCAATGAAGCTTCGGAAAAATCGGCGGAACGGTCGGAATTGACGCCGTATCCGAAAAACAGTTCTTCCACCATTTGTCCCAGACCGCCTTTCCCTTTGCGCAAACGTTCCATTGCGGCCTTGCCGACAATGGAATGAAGCGACTTCCCGATTATGTTTTCACTATAATCGAAGATGGCCTCAGGGTCGGTGCGGTCGAAGTCGGCTTTTATGGATGTGTCCGTGGTGGATGTCATAGTGGTGCGGTGTCCGGCGGATTACTTGAAGAGTCGGATGATGTCCATGCCGTTGGCGTAGATGAGCAGGAGCAGAATCAGTGCCATGCCTGTCATTTGTGCGTATTCCATGAACTTCTCGCTTGGCTTGCGGCGGAAGATCACTTCATACAGAAGAAACATCACGTGGCCGCCGTCGAGGGCCGGAATGGGGAGGATGTTCATGAAGGCCAGTGCCACAGACAGGAAAGCGGCTATGTTCCAGAATGCTGTCCAGTCCCAGCTGTCAGGGAAGATGCTGCCTATTGTGCCGAACCCTCCGACGCTCTTGGCTCCTTCTTTGGTGAAGACGAGCTTCATGGACTTGGCATAAGAGGTCAGCTTTTCCGTGCCCATCTCGATGCCGCGCGGTATGGATGCGAGAAGCCCGTATTTCTTCTCTTCATATTTGTAGAATGCGGCCGGGTTCAGTTCAAGCCCGATGCCCATCTTGGAGCCTTCCGACAGTTTGACAGGCAGTGTGAGGGTGTCGGGATGCGCTTTTCCGCTGGTTCCGCGTGCTATCTTGACGCTTACGGTCTGTCCGGGATGGTTTTCAAGCGTGGCGAGGAACATATCTAGGCTTGGGGTGGCCACGGAATCAATCGCTATGATGCGGTCGCCGGTAATGATTCCGGCCTTGTCTGCTCCTCCGCCGGGAGATACCTGGGTTATTTCCGCAGGTATGCGGTAGGCCATGAAGTTTACCGGCGATTGTCCGCTTTTCGCTTCCTTTTCAAGCATGAACATCATCTTTTCGGGTATGGCTATGCTTACAGTGTCTTTACCGTCGCGCAGCACCTTCACTTCTTTCGCCTGAGCCATCGCCATACGCGCATCGGCAGGAAAGTCGAGCGTCTTGCCGTCGGCGGAAAGGGGGATGTCGCCGTCGCGGAAACCGGCTTCCTTGGCAGCCTCGGAATATGTCATTCCCATTTTTGCGTTGTGGAACGGCACATATTTTTCTCCCGTGGCATATACGATGCCGGCGTATATGATTATGGCGAGGAGGAAATTGAACAGCACGCCGGCCACCATTATGAGGAGACGCTGCCATGCGGGCTTTGTCCGGAACTCCCATTCTTTCGGAGGGAGCTTCATCTGCTCCTTGTCCATCGATTCGTCGATCATTCCGGCTATCTTGCAGTAGCCGCCGAGCGGCAGCCAGCCTATGCCGTATTCGGTGTCGCCCCAGAACTTGCCTTTCCCCTCTGATTCCTTTTCGTCGTCTTCAGGATTGGCGCCTTTGAAATGCCTCTTCTTGTTGAGGAATCCGTAATATCTTTTGGGTTTCCATTTGAAAAGCTGTGTCCACGGATTGAAGAATATGTAGAACTTCTCAACTTTCACACCGAATATCCTTGCGAACAGGAAATGCCCGAACTCATGGATTATCACGAGTATCGCGAAAGCGAGTATGAGTTGGGCGGCTTTTATGAGGAATGTGTCCATTAGGGTGTCTGCAAACAGGTTGATGCGGTTTTTTGTAATGATTGTATTTATCTTGCTGAGGCCGTCAGGGCCTCTTCTGCCTTGGCTCTGGCCTCGGCATTGGTGGCCACGAGGTCTTCGTAAGCCGGTGAGGCGTGGAATCCGGTTGTCTTCATCGTGTATTCCACAAGGCGCGGTATGTCTCCGAAAACAATTTCTCCGCGCAGGAATGCCGCCACGGCTACTTCGTTGGCCGCGTTGAGCACGCAGGGCATATTGCCGCCTGCGGCTATGGCGTCGAATGCGAAGCCGAGCATCGGGAACTTTTCCATATCCGGAGCCTCAAACGTAAGAGTGGCGTATTGGGCAAGTTCCAACGGTTTCTGGCGTGTGGCCAGTCGGTCGGGATATCCGAGGGCATAGCGTATGGGCAGATGCATGTCGGGCACTCCGAGCTGGGCCTTTACAGAGCCGTCGGCAAACTGCACCATGGAGTGGACGATGGACTGCGGATGCACCACGATTTCGATTCTGTCTGCCGGACAGTCGAAGAGCCATCTGGCCTCGATCATCTCAAACCCTTTGTTCATCATCGAAGCCGAATCGATGGTTACCTTTGCGCCCATCGACCAGTTGGGATGCTTCAGCGCATCGGCTGCGGTGGCTTTTTCCACATCTTCGCGCCGCCATGTGCGGAAAGGGCCTCCGCTTGCGGTAAGGATTATTTTTTCCGCTTCCTCTGTCTTTTCACCTTGCAGGCACTGGAAAATGGCGGAATGCTCGCTGTCCACGGGCACGAGCGAGGCTCCATGGCGTCCGACGAGGCGCGTGATCAGGTCTCCGGCCACGACAAGCGTCTCCTTGTTGGCCAAGGCTATTGTCTTTCCTCCTTTGATGGCCTCTATGGTAGGGAGGAGGCCGCTGTAGCCCACCATGGCGGTTACCACCGTGTCGATACGGCTGTCCGTCACGGCTTCGGCTATGGCTTTGCTTCCTGCTTCGACCTCTACCGGGAGGCCTGACAACGCTTCCCTGAGATGGGGCAGTGCGGTCTCGTCGGCAATCACCGCCTTGTGCGGCAAGAAACGGCGTGCCTGTTCGGCGAGAAGCCTCCAGTTGCGCCCGGCTGTCAGCAATGTGGCCCGGAAACGCTGTGGATACTCCGATATGATGTCGAGGGCCTGGGTGCCTATGCTCCCTGTACTCCCGAGGATTGCTATGTTTTTTACGTTGGAATCCAAACGATTGAAGTGTTTTATAGGAGAGGGAGCGTTTATGTGCAGGCTCCCGTAGCTTTTAAGACGCGAATTTAGTCAATTTTCCCGACATTCGCAAATCGGCCCTCCTGCATTGCAGAACCGACCGCAATGGTCGGTTTGCGGTCGGTTTGTTTCTGCAGCGAAGCAGATTGCGTTACAAATGCCTGTCTGGAAACATATTCTGGTTCTTACGGGTTCAGGATGAATTTTGTCAAATCCTGCCTTTGGGATATTTGTGTGGGAAATGCCTGTGGAGTACAGAACGGACAGGAGCGTCGCATACTATTGTGGCGCGTTTGATTACTTCTCCGTCGGGAAGTGAATATGATTTGGCCATGACAGTGCGTGCCGGATTGTTGGAGACGGGCATCACCTTTGTGTGGACTATCACTTCGACGCCGCCGTCGGTGCGCCCTTTGCATGGATTGTGCTTGCGGTTGAGGTCTATGCTTTCTCCGTAGAAATGCTCCGTGATTTCGGCTTTAAATGAGGATGACGTGGTGGTGATGCCGTCGGTCGTTGTGGTTGTCGTGGTTTGTGTGGTGGTGAACGTGTCCTCGGCTGTAGCGCAGAGATGGCACGATGAAGCGACCAGAAGAGCGAAAATGAAGTTTTTCATACAAATGAATGATTGTTTAGTTTTGAAAATGAAATCGGAGATTAATCCGCTTGCGGATTAATCTCCGATGGGTGTTTATTCTACCGGTTCGGTATTAAACGATGCCCTGTTCGAGCATAGCGGTAGCGACCTTCATGAAGCCGGCGATGTTGGCGCCCTTCACGTAGTCGATGTGGCCGTCGGCCTGTTTGCCGTACTTCACGCAAGCCTCGTGGATGGAAGACATGATGAAGTGGAGCTTTGCGTCAACCTCTTCACCGGACCAGCCGAGGTGAGCGGCGTTCTGAGTCATTTCGAGACCGGAAGTGGCAACACCACCGGCGTTCACAGCCTTGCCAGGAGCGAAGAGGATGCCTGCAGACTGGAATGCGTGGATGGCTTCAGGTGTGCAGCCCATGTTTGAAACCTCGCAGCAGCACCATGTGCCGTTGGCGAGAAGTTCTTTTGCGTCGTCGCCGTTGAGCTCATTCTGGAATGCGCAGGGAAGAGCGATGTCGCACTTTACAGACCAAGCCTTCTTGCCGGGAGTGAATTTAGCCTGACCGGGGAATTTCTCAGCCATCATCTCAACGCGGTTCTGGTTGGAAGCGCGCATATCGAGCATATAGTCGATCATTTCCTTGGTGATGCCTTCGGGGATTTCGCAAACGCCGTCGGGGCCAGAGATGGCAACAACCTTTGCGCCGAGTTCAGTGGCCTTGAGAGCTGCGCCCCAAGCCACGTTGCCGAAGCCGGAGAGAGCTATGGTCTTGCCCTTGATGTCTTTGCCGGCGGTTTCGAGAACGTGCTGAGTGAAGTAGAGGGCACCGAAGCCGGTAGCTTCAGGACGGAGGATGGAGCCGCCCCAAGTTGCGCCCTTGCCGGTCAATACGCCGGTGTTGTATTCGCGGGCGAGCTTCTTGTACATGCCGTACATGTAGCCGATTTCACGGCCGCCTACGCCAACGTCGCCAGCAGGGATGTCGGTGTCAGGGCCGATTGCGCGCCAAAGTTCATACATGAAAGCCTGGCAGAAACGCATGATTTCAGCGTCTGACTTGCCTACGGGATCGAAATCAGAACCACCTTTGCCGCCACCCATGGGGAGAGTAGTCAAGGCATTTTTGAAAGTCTGCTCGAAGCCGAGGAATTTCAGCATTGACAGGTTGACTGCTTTGTGGAAACGGAGACCTCCTTTGTAGGGGCCAATGGCGCTGTTGAACTGTACGCGGTATCCCAAGTTGGTCTGAACTTCGCCCTTGTCGTCAACCCATGTAACACGGAAAGTGAAAATACGGTCGGGTTCAACCATACGTTCTACGATTTTGGCTTTCTCAAACTCGGGGTGCTGGTTGTAAACCTCTTCTACAGATTCCAGCACTTCGTGTACAGCTTGAAGGAATTCCTTCTCGCCAGGATGCTTGGCCTCGAGGTTGGCCATGATTTCATTAATATTCATGTCAGTCAGTTTTAGATTTTTGGTTAAAACTTGTTGATTTTAGTTTTCGGTCGAAACGCCTTTTGCTGCCATTTGAAAGGCCGTATGAGGCACTTCGTTAATTCGCTGCAAAAGTACAACGTTTTTATTTATCAGCCAAAGAAAAAAGGAAATATTTTCCGTGAAAAATTCCCGGCCGGGGATCCGGTCGGGAATTCGCTTGATTGGAATTAATGATTATCTGTTGTTCTAATCCAATTCTCTATGTTGACTATTGGGTCATTTCTGTGTGAATATGACGATACGGTTCCAGTCGTTGGTGCTGTAGGGCTGTGAGTCCGAACCGTCGTATTTCACCGTCAGGCGGCTCTTGTCGATGCCGTATTTCTCCACGAGGGCATTGGCCACTGCGTCGGCGCGCTTCTTGGAAAGCTCCATATTGTATTCGGAAGTGCCGGTGTCCTTGTCGGCATAGCCTACGATTACGACGTTTTCTTTCGGGTTGGCTTTCATCCATTCAGCCATGTTGAAGATGTTCACTTCTTCGGTCTCCATGATTACATCGGAGTCGATAAGGAAGCGCACGGTGGTCATGAGCGGAGCGTTCACGCAGTCTTTCTGCACTTTGGGTTCGGGGCAGGGTAGCTGAGACTCAAGGGCTGCA
Organism: Muribaculaceae bacterium; assembly: GCA_910573745.1. Classification (GTDB taxonomy): domain Bacteria; phylum Bacteroidota; class Bacteroidia; order Bacteroidales; family Muribaculaceae; genus Lepagella. The sequence continues at coordinate 16,690 of CAJSYI010000006.1, forward strand.
ACTTCCTGTCCGCAGGCGAGGAGCTGTGAACGGAGGTCGTTGACCTGTCCGTTGAGTGAAGCTATCTTGGTCATGTAGTCGCACTGGTTGAAAGTGTCCCATCCGCGTCCGCCGATGTTGAAGTTGAAACCGCCGACTGCCGCTACGTTGGCCTCCACGGGCTTTCCGAATGAGCAAAGGTTCCAGTTGTCGCCGTAGAACGAGGCGCGCATCTCAGCGAAGAAGTCCACGTATTTGCAGAGACGGAAGCGGAGCTGTATGCCTGCCGTGACGGGAAGAGTCCAGTTGTTGGTCTTTTTTTCGCCGTTTTCGCGATAGATGTTGGTGCCTTCTGCCGGACGGCCCTGGCCGTCGCGCACATTCCAGAGATAGTCTCCTCCGAGACCGATGAACGGAATCACGCTCACTGCGCGGTTGGGGTTGACGCCGGCGATAGAGTTGCACATGTCCCACATAAGCTCAAGGTTGAGCTGTGCGTGGTTTGCTTTCGTCCATCCGTTGTAATGATTGCCTTTCACGGGGTTGTTCCAGTGGAGCGAGCCGCCCAATGCGTTGAACCGTAAACCCAGATAAGGGGAGAACCATCGTCCGAAGCCGAAGTTGTAGACTGCCGTCATGTTGCTGCGGTTTACCGCGTGTCCCGGAGCCTTGGTTCCGTCGCCTCTTTCTACAAAGGGCTGGTTGATTCCGGCACCGATCTGGATGAACCAGTTGTCGCGCCAATTGGAGTAATGGTGGTTCGTGTTGTCGCAGTTGAATTCGGTTACGGTTACCGCTTCATCCACGAACGCCTCTTGTGCGCTGGCTGTGGACGCCATAGCGAAAGAGCCTGCGCAAACGGCTGCTAAGCAGTAAAGATTTTTAGCTTTCATAATCTAACCTTTTTGAAAATAGTGTTAACTGATAATTTACTGTCATAACGCCATCCATAAAGATTGGTTCATTTTTCCTCCCAAAATGCTTGGCGTGTGGCCGGTTTTTGTGGGATGCGTTTTTGCCGTCTCATTATTATTGAGTAATTTCGCACCCGTATTATTATGGTGAAAGGAAAGAAAAGACTGGCACGCTACAGTTTGTCGCTGAGCGATGACTCGAGGCTTCGGCGTCTTGCCGAGGTAAGGATGCCTCTGTGGCAATGGATTGCGGCGTGTGTGGTCCTGACGGCATTTGTCTTCTTTATGGCCGGGCTTCTCCTTGCCTTTACTCCTATGCGGCGGATGATGCCCGGATATATGGAGGAAGCCACGCGCAATCTTACGGTAGAGAACATGATGCGCCTTGATTCCCTCCAGAGCGCATATGAAAAAGACCGCGCTTATGTGGAGAACATACTGACCGTCTTCGACACCGACCGTGAGCCTACCGATTCCGCTTCTCTGGTGGTCAATCCCAAGCCTATGACTGCAGATTCGGTCATGGCACGCACGCCTGAAGAGGAAAAGTTCATCAAGATGATGGAGCAGAGGGAGAAATACAACATTTCCATTCTCGCTCCTTTGGCTGCCGAAGGGATGATGTTCAATCCTTTGAGCGATGAATGCACCATTACCGAGGCCTCGCGCAAGAAGAATGCGGCCGAGGTTGTCGTTGCATCGGAAAGCCCGCTCAGCGCTATTGCCGACGGGGTGGTGATCGACGCGTATTATTCCCCGTCGGACGGAGGCAACGTTGTGGTGATGCAGCATGGCAAAGGCTTCGCGAGCCGCATTTCGCGCTTGGGCAACCTTCTTGTGGGCCGTGGCGACTTGGTGCAGGCAGGCCAGATAGTGGCCTTTCCGCAGACCGGGAGCGGACGCGATTCGTCGCGCGTCATTCTTGAGATATGGCGCAACGGAGATGCCCTTGTCCCATACGAGGTTATCGGCCGCAACTGACCGCTTTTGTATAATTGCATGAATAGTTGTCGTTGATCACTTGTGAAAGATAGCGTGAATTATGTCCTGTGAGGTCGGCAAGAAGCTCGATGGAGAAATCAGGGTTGCAGACGCTTTCTTCTTTCTTCATGACATCTTCTGTTGCTTCCGGTATGACCGAATCTATGTCTTTTGATTTTGATGATAATGGAGAAAGAATACGGAAAAGCTGGAATACTTACGTTTTGGATGGCGAAGGAAACAAAGTAGGAGTGTTAGGAAGAACCAGTGCAGACGGTGGTTTGGCACCGTTGGGCATAGTGGCCAGGAACATCTCGGAACGCAGTCACCGGATTTCTGACGCAGACAAGGAAAGAATGCGTAGAACGCCTTTATGGCAACGGAGACTCTTGGATCAGTACTAAAACGATTCATTATTACAGCGATATAGAGCAAGCCGGCGTGGAAGTGTCAGAGAATGATGGGCAGATGGCATTCAGAGACAATACGGTTTACGTGAACGGTTGCGAAGATGCCTTGATAACGGTGTTTGACATTTCTGGCAAATCTGCGTTGTCGGTGAAAGGGAACGAAGCTTATCTCGGCAATCTTGAATGCGGCACGTACATCGTGATTGTGGCAGTTGAAGGCAGAATGGATCAGACCCTCAAAGTGATGGTCAAATGATTGGATGTGCGTAATTTGTAATACTGTAATAAAAAGGCCGGCGGTTTTATGGACGTCGGCCTTTCGTTTTTATTGCTGCCCTTAGGAAGACTGCGGTTCGGCGGCGACGGGAATGTCTGGTATGCGTCTTGTCTGCCCGGCAGGTCGTCGGGGGGAAGAGGGCGGCAGGGCGTTGGCCTTTCAGACGGAGATAGGCAGCGGGAGTCCGTATTCCCTTGATTCCTCAATGTTCATTCCTGATCCTGTTTATGATTGCTAAAACGAAATGCACGATAATTCCGTAGACAAGCGTGGCCGACAACGCCATGCCTTCATTGATGAGCAGAATCTGATGGAGAGGCATAGGCCATTCCGGTCTGGCCTGTCTGAGAGCCGCAGCCATAGCGCAGACGCTCAGGACTATGAAGACGACTGCCGTCGATGCGGCTGCGAATCCGAACCGGTATTTACCAATCTGTATCATTAGAAGAGTCTTGTCCTACCGAAGAGGTTGCCTTTCCTGACTTCCCTGCGGTGGCAGATGAACATTTTGACGGATACGGCCGTCAACGCCGCAGCCGATGCGAGTTGCCACCATTCGGCGTAACCGTCGGCCACACCGATGGCGTGCTCCACTGCCAGAAGCGTGTTCAATACGACCAATATGAGCGAGATATTCTTTTTTGTCTTGTTGCTTATCATCTGATTATTGGGGCTTTTTAGTTTTGAGTTGCCTTAGTTTGCGTGCCAGCCACCGGTATGCGTTGTAATAGCCGTAACAGAGCAGGAAAAGCAGGACGGTTTTCTGAGACTTTGGGTATTCGGCGCCGTCGTTGATGATGAAATGGATTGCTGTGACGCATGCCGTATATGCGACGATCTTCAGAAGAAACCCTCCTGTAACCTTAAGCAGTGTTTTTGTGTTTGCGTCCATTGGTTTGTTTGCGGCAAAATTACATCAATTCTGTCTATTATGCAAGTGCCCATCATTCGTCGTCCACGTTGCTGCCGTATGCGGCCTCCGGTTCGGCGGCGACGGGAATGTCTTGGTCTGCGTCTTGTCTGCCCGGCAGGTCGCCGGGAGAGAAGAGGGCGGCAGGGCGTTGGCCTTTCAGACGGAGATAAGAGGCGTTGATGTAGTATTCTATCGTGGCCAGCGTGTGTTCGCGCTGGGATGGTTTCAGCTGGCATTCCCAGACTGTCAGCACGCTCCATCCCATAGCGAGAAGCTCCTCTTTCTGGCGGGCGTCGCGGGCTTTGTTTCGCTCAATCTTCGTGCGCCAGAAGTCAGCGTTGGTCTGCGGCAGATGAAGATGCCCTTCGTGTCCGTGCCAGAAGCATCCATGGATGAAGATGACGATTCCGTATTTCCGCATCACGATGTCGGGGGTGCCGGGAAGACGCTTCTCGTGTTTCCTGTAGCGGTAGCCGCGCTGCCACAGCCAACGGCGCACAATCATCTCCGGGCCGGTGTCTTTTCCCCGGATTCTGCTCATGCATTTCGACCGTTGCTCTTTGGTCATCTTGTCGGCCATAGTAGGTCAGGTGTCAGGGTTTGAGAGTTTTTTGCGGCCGAAGGCGGGGTCAATTTTCACGGCAAAGGTTACGGCGAATGTTGCGAGGCAGCATATCATCACCCACCAGAAGAAGTTGAGATAGCCCTGCGGGCCGTCAGTCCCGAAAAACGAAAGCGCAGCCAGGCGGTCGTGTATCCATCCTGCGGCCATACCCGGAAGCATCATTCCGAGTGCCATGAAGGCGGTGCAGAAAGCATAGTGCGAAGTGGCCGACCCGCCTCGGGCAAAGTAAATGAGATAGAGCATGAAGGCGGTGAACCCGAATCCGTAGCCGAACTGCTCGATGCCTACGGCAGCGCATATCCACCAGAATTCCGTCGGCTGGGATATGGCGAGCCAGCAATAGAAGGCACACGGGAGCGTGAGGCTCAGGGCCATAGGCCATAGCCAAGCCTTGAGTCCGTCGCGCGCTATAGCGAGTCCGCCAAGTATGCCGCCTGCCAAAAGCGCAATGACGCCCACGGTTCCGTTGACGAAACCGACTTCAGCCGTGGTCAGCCCGAGGCCGCCGGTGTCCCTCGGTGCGACGAGGAACGGCTGCACGAGCTTTATGCACATTGCTTCCGGCAGTCTGTAAAGGAGCATGAAGCAAAGGGCCGAAACTATGTGCGGCTTTTGGAAGAACGTTACGAAAGTGTGGCCGAAATCGCTCAATATTCCTGATGCCGAAATGTCGTTCCGGGGCTTGTCGGGAGCGGGTTTAGGCAGGAAACGCAGGTGATAGAGCGTTACCGCAAGGAAAAATGCAGACAATGCCATGAATACCGTTGACCATGCGGCGGGTATGTCTTGCATTGATTTCTCAAGATGTCCGGCAAGCATGACAAGGCCGCCTTGGCCTATGACGCTCGCTATTCGGTAGAAAGTGGAGCGGACTCCGACGTATGCCGCCTGCTGATGGGATGAAAGCTCCAGCATATAGTATCCGTCGGCGGCTATGTCGTGGGTGGCCGAGAAGAACGCCATAAGCCAGAAGCACACGAGCGTGGCCGAGAAGAACAGCGACGTGGGCAGCAGGAACGCCACAGCGGCCATAGAGATGGTCAGTGCCGCCTGCATGGCAAGCACCCACCATCGTTTGGTCCTGATTATGTCCACAAACGGACTCCAGAACGGCTTTATCACCCAAGGAAGGTAGAGCCATCCTGTGAAGAATGCCATCTCAGCCAAGGGCACTCCGAGGTTGACGTACATAAGCACCGTGAGTGTGTTTACTGCAAAATAGGGCAGTCCTTCGGCGACATATAGTGTTGGAATCCAAGACCAGGGTGATGACTTCATGAATTTCGTTTTTAGGATGCGGATTCAAAATGAGACAGGCGGGTGCCTGGATAATAATGTGAGAGGATTTCCTCGGCCGAATGTCCGGCAGCGGCCATGGCCGCTGCTCCTATCTGGCACAGACCGACGCCATGGCCCCAGCCTCTTCCGTGGAGAAGAAAGCCTCCTTCGGCCTTTTCCGCAGTGAAGGCTGACGACAACAGACAGTCATCGGCAAGAAGACGGCGGATGGCCAGTTCTTTGCCGATGACTGTGGTTCCGTCTGTCCCTTGTATTTCAAGGCGTGAGATGCGTCCTGACGGGCCTGATGCGACCGGACGGAGATTTGTGATTGAGCCTATATTGATGTGGAAATCCCTCGAAAGCCTGTCCGCAATCCCAGATGCATCAACGAATCTTTGCCATCGGAGGAAATTCGGGGTGGTGGTGCGGTCATAGTCTTTCATTACAGATTTGAGGATTCGTTGACGTTCCTCCTCAGGAAGCCGGGAGAGGTCGCACCACGGGTCGTTGACAGATTGGAGATAGTCATGATTTCGGTCTTGCCAGCAGGTGGAGAAGAGTTCTGTGCGGCCTCCGCAGCATTTTGAATAGCGGGCATCGGCGATTTTTCCGTGCCTGTTGAGAAGCACGAGTCCTTCAGTTTCCTTGACAGCCTTTTCGGCACGTGGCGTTACGGCGTCTTCGCCCTGGAAACGTTGGCAATGGTCGTCGTTGCACAGGTCGAATCCTGAGTGGTCAGAGCCGTCGAAGATGCGGATGATTTCTTTTGATTCATGAGCCGGGATTGTCGGACGACAGGGGCGATGCTTTTCCTCTTTGCCGTCGGGCTTCCTTGCTCCGACTTGCCTCAATGCCCAGCTTCTGGCTATTATGGCATGCGCCTTGATGAATTCTTCCGGGGCTTCCGGATTCATCTCGCTCGACACCACGCTCCTCAGATAGTCTTCAAGCCCGGTTTCGCATATAAGCCATATGCCGTCGTTTCCGTCGGCAAGCGCATATCTTTCAGTTTTCAGCCGCAAAGGATAGCGGCGTTGCCAATGGAAGCCGACGCCCATCAGGGCGTTTTCCACTGTCAATGAACCGCGATGGCGGCTTATCACAGGTATTCCGTCGGTATGGATGCCGATGGTGAGTGTCATAGCGGGGCGGGTCTGTAGTTCCTGAGCTCGTCGGCTGTGAGGCCGCATTGGTCGTAGATGTCTTTTATTCCTTCGGTATCAAGCCTGTCGAAGTCCTCTTTTCGGGGAAGAATGAACAGCCCGGCCATATCCACAGCCCCGGGGCTTACGAGACACCGGTCTTTCTCCTCGGCATAGTAGCATGCAGGACGGTGGTGTTTGCGCGGGAAAACCACTACGCGAAGTCTGCGCGAGGCGTCCATCCATACGATTACGTTGACCATCCCCGGATCCGGGGCGCCAGTGGTGGCGTCGAAGCCGTAAAGCTTCGGGAGGATGCTGAGCAGTTGCATTCCTGTCGGGTCGGGCATAACTACAAGGCTCCAGAACTTCATCGGCAAATCCGCCGGAAAGTCGGTGGAAAGCATTATTCCCGACTTGTCGGCGGTGTGGCAGCGTTCCACTATCGGCAGAAGCGGGAGCTCATCCTTGAGGGTCGCCTGGAAATGCAGATGGTCAGGGGCAGAGGCTCCTGAACGTGCTCCGTTGTAGAAAAACGCGAGACAAGGAGCGGCATCGGCAGCGGCCACCATGTCGAGCGGAATCTCCTCCTGCGGCTCGTGGGCCTTGCTGACGATGGTGAAATGCACCGGAAAAATCGGGTAGGGGTTTATGAGCCAGTCCCAACCGTCTATTATCTTGAGAGACTGCTGTTCCTTAGGGCGGTTGGTCTTGCAGAGGAAGCACGGGCGTTTGGCAAGCGACGACGAGTCAACTGCAGCCTCAGTGGACTGGCGTCGCTGAGGATTGTATTGCAGTCCTACGTTCATTCCTGCCATGTCCATGATGCGGCGTTCGGCCGTCATCAGCGCGTCGTAACTGGCCTTCAGCCCCGGCCATTCCCGGAACTGGGCCTCATAGAAATCGTTTATGCTTTCGAGGGTGATCATTCAGAATTCAATTTCTTCGTCAGTTTCAAAAGTGCCGAGCATCGGGTTTATCTCCGGACGGTTTGCCCTGATGCGTGCGTAAAGCTCTATTGAGCGTATGAAGTCCTTGTAAGTGTTGTTGGCGTTGGTCTGTTCCACACTGAGGGAGGCGTCGGAATTCCCCTCCCAACGGCGGCAGAAATAAAGCGGCTCGAATATGCGTCCTACGACGTATTCGCGCGATATGCGCAATGCCAATGCGTAGTCTTCGCCGTAACTTACGTTTGGGAACAGGAACTTACGGGCAATCGACGTGTAGAAAGCCCTTGGTGCGCCGAATCCGTTTATCCGCAACGCATTGTTGGCCCCGTTGTCGTCAGTCCATTCCCGGTGGTCGATGAGTCCGGGCGGCATCGGGCGCAGGCCGAAGTCCGTGATGATGTAGCTGCCTATGACCATGGCCGCGCCGGTTTCACGGAATTTGTCAACTACTGCCTGGAGCGTGTTTTCGTCGGCATATATGTCGTCGGAATCGAGCTGGACGGCAAAGCGTCCGCAATATGGACTCTGAAGGGCACGGTTCCAGCAGCCTCCGATTCCAAGGCCTTCGTTTCCCGTAAGCTCAATGACGCGCAGTTTGGTGTCTCGCACGTCGCGAAGCAATTCACGTGTGCCGTCGGTCGAACCGTTGTCAACGACTATGACGTTGTATTCAAAACCGCACTTCTGGCTTAGTGCCGACCTCACTGCGTCTCCGATGGTCTTGACGCGGTTGCGCACCGGAATTATGATTGATGCCTCGCGGGGAAACCCCTCGGCTTCTATGCCGTCGAAGTCGCAGGTCTGCTTCTCCTTTTTCACGAGAGCGTTTATTTCATAAAGATGCTCCGAAAGCATGCGCTCCATCTCAATCTGATAGTCGCGTCTGCGCGGATCCACATAGTCGAACTGCTTTTCACCGCTTTTGCGGTCGTCGATACGCTCGGCTATGTAGAGATACTCGGGGATGTTCATGAATATTCCCGTGGATGAAAGCCTGAGTCGCAGGGCATACCATCCGCCGTCGAGCAATGCCGACTCCTCTTCGGTGAAGTCTTCAGAGGCGGCAAGCACGTCGGCGGCGTTGAGGAGCACCAAGGGACCGAAATCGAAGTCGTCGCGCAGCGACCCGTACTGATAGTCGCATACAGGATGGTTTGCCAGCGAACCGTCGGCAAGGCGTTCTTTGTAATGGCAGTACGTAAGCGTGGCGTCAACTTCCGAAGCTGTCTCCACAAGCCGGTGGAAACAATACTCGTCGGGGGTTATCTCACGGTCGTCAAGACGTACGAGCACGTATCTTTCAAGCGAATTGCGGCATATGGCGTCGCAAAGCTGCTTGACGTTTCTGAATCTTATGATTTCCATACTCTGGATCTTCTTTATTCTATATTCCACATTCTATCGCCCTTCGAAGTATTCCATCACGGCTTTCATCAGAGCGGCACGGTCGGCCTTGTCGGTGATGGATTCAAACGGGATGCTGAACACTGCCCGGCGGCTTTTCCCTTTGCGGGAGAAGATGCCTGCGGCGGCCTCGGAGTCGGAAAGCGTCATCACGGTCTTGGAGTCGGGCCATGCCTCATGGAGCGCATCGGGCTTTTCCACGATATAATTCTTGTCGTTGAGTGTGTTTGAGTAGCTGTAAGAGCCTCCGGCTCCTGTTGATGCCGCCATCCGTACCCGTCCGCAGCGGTTGCGGTCTGAAACAGAGTCGAGTTCCACCCCAAGCACTTCTGCGGCGAAGTCGGAGCCGTCGCTGTCGCGGCTGACGTCGGAAGCCACATATTGTCCGGAAACCAACAGATGTCCGCCTTTGCCTGTAAAAGCACGTAGCCGCTTCTGCAGCTCTTCGGGGAAAGCCTCGTGGCGGATGCCGCTTTTGCCGTTGCCCGTTACGGTGCGTTTCTGCTTGCCGAGTATAAGGTCTACGGTCTTGAAGTCCGAGAGCTTCACATCCCCTTTCTCGACGGCCGATGCCGATGCGCTGACGAATCCGTAGCCGGCCTTTTCAAGGGCTTCGCCATGGACATAGGGATAATCGAAAGTGTTTCCGGCAATGGTCTTTGTGGTGTAGTTCTGAGAGCTTCGTCCGAACGATTCTCCGGCTCCTCTGCGGAATTCGGTCTGATGGCCTGCAAATGATATGTCGCGGATGTAAGGCACGCCGAAATCATCTTCAGAACGAAAACCGGCGTTGCCGTTCTCAGAGAAGTGCTCGGGACCGCTTGTGCGAGTGAAGCCGTTGACTATCAGCACTGTGTTTTTCGACTCTTTGGCTTCGCGTAGGGCAAGCGTTTCAGACGGGAACGACAAGCCGCCGTCGTTGGCTGCGATGATGCGGAACGAATGGATTTCGTTGTCGGTCGTGTGCACGTCGAAATGTGTCGAGCCGGTCTCGCCGATTTTGTGGAATCCGAGCTCGTCGCCGCTGCGTTCGAGGATGATGTATTTCTTCGGAGTCGCTGTAGGCTCAATCGGGTCGGCGGTAGGCTGCCAACTGAGGCGGTAATGGTTCTTTTTCGAACGTTTTATTGCGAAGTCCTTCACAGGCAGGGGCTGCACCACAAACTCGCGGGCTTTGCGTTCGGCCATGAATCGTCCGAGGGCTTTGTAGATCGCGCGTCCGACCGTGAATCGGAATCCGGGATCAAGGCCGTATTGCATGTCGGCGAAGTTCTGATGGCTCATAAGCTCTATAAGCGTCGTGGGCACTTCCGGGACGCGTGCCTCGACATACGACTTGTCCCACATGGAGCGGCGTGTCCACCGGGGTTCGTATGTCTGGCGGATGTCGCCTGTGATTTGGCGCATCACCATATCGGTGAGCATTCGGGAGTTGATGCGCGGTGTGCCGTCCTCGTAGCTGTCGCCTCCGTTGGTGAAATAAATGCCGAGCGTGCCCACAAAGCTGTCGTCGGAGCGTTTTCCGGCATCGGAATGCAGTGCGAAGCAGACATCGACCGGAATGTTGAGGCCTTCGGCATCGGGCAGCACGCGTGATCCCCCGGCAAGCCAGTTGATCCAGAGTCCGCGCGACGTGTAGTCGTCTTTGTAGTCGTTTCCGCCGTGGTAAGGGGAATATACGCTTTCCGGCGCACCGGCCCAATGGAGCCAGTAACGGGCACCCTCCACGAAGCGGGGCATTCCGGAAGTCCTGAATGTCGGGGCGCGGCCTTTGGGCGTGGCCGGAGTCGCGGGTTCAGCCGGAACGGAAGTGTCGGCCGGCTCTTTGTCCACGTCGCCTTCCCCCTCTTCGTCGGGCGTTACGGTAGTCTCGTCAGAGTCTTCCTCATCCTCGCCTTCCTCCTCGTCCGCTTCGTCGGTAGTGGAGTTGTCGGGAGTTGACGGGTCGTAATAAATGTCGCTACGGTGGGGGCTGCGGGCTATGTTGCCCATTCCGCCGCCTATCTTCACCGCATCGGCTGTAAGGGCTTTGCCTTCAGCCTTGTCGCTGAGGTTTGTAAGGGTTACGACCGGCTCGGTGTCGCTGTATCCGGCTTCAAGCGGGAACGTGCCGAGATAGATCCATGTGCCGCCGCCCATTGTCTGGTTGACCGTGAATTCCTTGCTCCCGCCGGAGTAATTGACTGTGTATCTTGCATCCTCAGTCGAATTGGGAAGGGACTTGTAGCTTACGTACACGGCATATTCCCCCTCTTCTGGTATGTCGGCATACCAGGCGGCTACCGATGGTTTTCCGGAGCGGATGGTCGTTGTCTGCCTGTACGTCCCGTTTTCAAACGGGTTTTCGGTGTCGCGGAAGTCAGGAAGGTCGTATATGAACCCGTCATCGTCTCCAGTGGCCCAAGCAGCCGTCCCGGTCTGTTCCTTGTAATATGGTTGGGAATACACTTTCCCGTCGGGATTGGTGTCATTGTCCACAATCACTTCGTTGACGTTCGTGTCGCGTTCTTTGGGTAGCATGACGTATGCTCCGGCGTTTTCAAGCATTGGGACGGCATAGGGCAGGATATATCCCATGGTGAAGAGGTCTTCCACTGTCTCGAAAAGGAGCGGGCGTTGCCATTGCCAGGCGCCGCCTTTGAAGTATCGTCCATGGCTTGACCAAAGGCCGACGATGTCGCCTTCCATGCCTTTCTTCGGATTCACCCACGGCTCGCGTGCCACGACAAATGGGATGTTTGTGCGATAACGTTCGGGCAGCCTGTCAACCTTGGTGATGTAGTAGGCCATCGGATGGTTTCGCACCGTTACATTTACGGGATACGAATCGAACGGCTCAGGAAGGTTGCGCTTTATCTCCCCTTGTAGGGAAGCTATCAACTCTTGCGTAACGGGCAGATACGTATAGTTTTCATTGAGGCTCACTTTGGTGAGGCGTTGGAGCGAGTCGGTCTTTACGGCGTTCACGCGCAGTCCGCCGGGATTGAGGTTCTCAGGCAGCCATTTCAGCAAAGCATCGTTGATGGCAAGCGTAAGAGAGTCGTTCATCACCGGATCCGGCGGCGGGGCAGGGCGGGAATACCGCCTTGTGGTCTTTTTGCGGCTTGTACGGCGTTTTGAAGACTTGCGGTTGCGTGAACTCTTTTTCTTCTTTTTTGACTTCGTGGATGTGCTTTTCTTCTTTGAAGAGGAAGACCTTTTCTTTTTTTTCTTTGAAGTCTGGGAAGTGCGCGCCTTGGAACTCTTGCGCGCATCTATGGTGAAGGCCTCGCCTGAACCGAAAAGGAGCAGGCCGGCTATGATTATGTATATGAATCGTTTGAATGAGAACCTCATAAGTCTGGGAATTATGGTGTATGATACGGAGAGATATGAAAATTGCAGACGCGCACTTGCGTCAGTGCGCATCCGCAAAATTTCCACAAAGTTAACATTAAATCAGCGAAGCGCAAAACGCCTGAATTTAAAAACAGTTAAAACGGGAATGCAGTCCGTAGGCTGTCAAAGATGACACTGGGAGATTGAGGTTGATTGCCGTTAATAAACGCTAATGCCGGCGGCAGTGTGTAACAAATCGGTGAGCGAAGTGTTTAGAGTGTATATGCTGAGCGGATTTGTAATAGGCATACTTAAATTGATTCTGGTCATCGTCATCCTTGCGGGGATGGTGGTGATTCTTCTCGGCATAGGGATAATGATGCGCAAGTCCGACAGGGAAGATGCGGACGCAGCCGAAGCGTTGCGCCGTGAGGTGAAAAGCAGGGAGGAAGTGATAAGCCGCAACAGCGTTTTTCGCGGTTTCCTGCACCGTCCTGGGGATATGCGCGTTTCGTCGCATAAATCTTCCGGAAAACAAGACAGGTAAAAAACCGCGAATCATCCGCGCTGTGTCGGTGTTTTGGGATTTTTCAATTCCGGTTCTATTAACGCGAGTTCGGGATAAGAAACGCCCTTAAAAAGTTGAATCGGCAGCTTAAAAAAAAGTTGCCGATTCTTTTGGTAATATCATTGATATTTAGTATTTTAGAGGTATCAAACAATAAATACTATATCATGATTACCGAGAGTAAAGTTACTGAAATTTTCTGTATTTCCGATGGTTTTTGCAAAGAATTTGAAGTCGAGATGGCGAAAAACGCCCTTCCGTCATCATCCGAGTATCCGAAACGCCGCAGGAAGCGCATGATGTCCGACGCGGAGGTCATAACGATCCTGATCTGCTTCCACTTCAACACCTACCGCAACTTCAAGCATTATTATCTGTCTTGTGTATGCGGACAGTGGAGACATCTGTTCCCGCGCCGGTTCTCGTACAACCGTTTTGTCGAGGTAATGCCGCGTTGCTTCGTGGCACTGACAATGTTCCTGCGTCTTGCCTGTTTCGGAGAATGCACCGGCATAAGTTTTGTTGACAGCACCTGCATCCCGGTTATACACAACAAGCGTGAATTCAACATGAAGGTATTCAAGGGCTTCGCAGCCAAGGGCAGGAGCACCATGGGATGGTACGTCGGCTTCAAGCTTCATCTCCTGTGCAACGAAAAGGGCGAAATTGTGAACTTTGTACTCACCCGTGCCAACGTCGATGACCGCGAGGAATCAGTAATTGACACGCTGACGGACAAGGTGTTCGGCAAGCTGTACGCTGACAAGGGGTATATCTCGCAATCGCTTTTCGGACATTTGTGGGACAACGGGGTACATATCGTGACAGGACTGCGCTCGAACATGAAACAGCGTCTGATGCCGCTGTACGACAAGATAATGCTCCGGAAAAGAAGTATCATCGAGTCAATCAACGATATGCTCAAGAACGTGGCACAGCTGGTGCATTCGCGTCATCGGAGCGTCCACAATTTCATCATGAACCTGCTTGCGGCAATGGGCGCATACTGCTTCTTCTCCACAAAACCGCAAGTCAATTTCGATTACGAGGTGCCACAATCCAACGGGCAGCCCGTACTCTGGCAATAAACAGTAGTGGTTGAAAAATCAGGCGACCCGGTCGGATCGCACCATGACTTATGTCTCTTTGTGGATTAGTCGATTTTGCTTTTGTTATCCAGAACTCGCGTTATTACTTATCCCGAACTCGCGTTATTAGACTTGAGACGGATTTGTGGCGTATAATGGATGAAGGCTGTGTATGAATGTATATAAAAAAGAAGAATCCCAAATGCTTGCCGTAACAAACATTTGAGATTCTTCGGGGTGTCCGAGATGAGAATCGAACTCACACGGCCTAACGGCCACTACCCCCTCAAAGTAGCGCGTCTACCAATTCCGCCACCCGGACATTAACTAACCTGCAAAAGAGGGATTCTTGAGCGAAAAACGGGACTCGAACCCGCGACCCCGACCTTGGCAAGGTCGTGCTCTACCAACTGAGCTATTTTCGCATGTTGATAGGAGTTTGAGGCTTTTAACTCTCTGCAAGCATCAAATTCAAAGAACTTGGAGCGAAAAACGGGACTCGAACCCGCGACCCCGACCTTGGCAAGGTCGTGCTCTACCAACTGAGCTATTTTCGCATTATTTTAAGGGTCTTTTGCTTTCGGGAAGTAGTTGTTTCCGTTTTGCGAGTACAAAATTACTGCCTTTTTCCGAACTGACCAAATTTTTTCAGATAAATTTTTGGATTATTTTGTGCTGTTTTTATTAACGTGCATAATATCAGTTAAATAAAAATGCAGTCCGATGTGCTCAATTTTTGGTTGATTGAGGCTTTTCCCAAATCCAACAGTCAGAATAGTCTGCACGGAAATCTTTGTTGCGCATCATGGCCTGAAGGTCTTCTCGTACCGATGACGCGGCAGCCGCCACGCGCACCATCTTCCCGGACGCTACGCTGTGGAGGCGGGAATCGTTGTTGTGGGATATGAATCTGTCGGCTTCTGTCTGAGTGCGGAATGTCGCTACAATAAGGAAGAACCTGTCTGTGGCGGCTTGGTGGTCGGTTTCAGAAATGGTTTTTGTCCTGACTGCGGGTTCTGGCCTTGTTGCAGATGCCTTTTTCGTTTCTTTGGGAGAGACTGCTGTCTGCGGGGCCTTGACTGCTACAGGGACTATGGAGGCATATTGCTGTTCGTTCTGTATGGTCTGCCTGCCAAGCATCAGGGACAGTGAAACTGCAGCCACGAGGGCGAAGCATACGGCGGTTCGTGCGAATACCTTGTTGATTGCTATGTAATAGTTGCGGTCAGTGCGGAATTTGCGTGCGGTTTTGCCGCTTTTTTCTCCCTCCTGTTTCTTCGTTTCATCGTCAGAGGTGATGCCTGCAAGTCTGATCGGTGGCATTCCAATTGCTTCTGCGTATGCTTGGGCTGAGCGCAGAGGATGGAAGGTGATGGTGCCTTCTTCCCCACGGCGGAGAACACCCACACGGCCGATTGTCGCCTCTCCGTAACTGTCGATTGCCATACGCAGGGATTCAGACTCTTCGGCAAGCACCAGTCTTGCTTCTTCAAACGAAAGGCGGTTGCGTCTGGCAAAAGAACTTGCGAGAAGGCCGTCGTCGTTGCAGACCGCCGAATTGAAAAAAAACTCAACAGAAGATGGCAGGACGCTTTCCGGAGAATATGCTGCACGTCTCCGGCTGGCGAGAAATGCCCCGAAACCGGGCACAATCACGCAGTCGTGGCGTTTGAGCAGATATTCTATGTGGAGTGCGAGTTCCTGCATCGTGGTATGGTTTCCCTTTGGAGGAAAATTGGTGCAAAGTTAGCGATAAAATGGGAAACGGGCAAACGGCTATTTGCGTTTTTGTCTGTGGTCCGGGAAAAGCTGGTTGAGGAGTTCGAGGCTCGCCGAGTTTTCCGTTGCCGTCCTGATGTCCGTTTCCATGTCCTCCGGGCGGTAGCTGAGCTGGTGGAGCCGTGCGCGCAGCAGGTACAGGTCGCCGTAGCGTGGAAACTCCTTTATCGCCTCGCGCAATGTCTCGGCGGCTTCTGGGAGTCTTCCTGTGTCTATCTCAAGTGAGGCTTTCACGCAATATCTGTCTGGGGTGGGGGCAAGGCTGAGGGCTGCTGCTGCCATTTCCAAGGCTTTGCCGGGTTGGCCTTCTACGATTTCGCACTGCGCAAGGCCGTCGTATGCGGTTGCGTTCTTTTTGTCGTATGAAGCCAGCAATGTGAGGTCGTGGCGTGCTCCGGCGATGTCGCCGTTTCCGAGACGCAGAAGGCCACGCATCTTAAGCGGCATGGTGCGGGTTGAGTCTATTGCGAGAGCCGCATCCAGGTCTTTCATAGCTTCTGCTGTCTTTCCTGCGGATGCGTAGGTGAGGGCCCGGTTTGAGAGCACCACTGCCGATTTCGGGGCGATCGAGAGGCTTACGTCATAACTTTCGAGAGCATCGTCGAATTTTCCGAGCATAGTCTGCACATATCCGAGATTAGACAGCAGAAGTGCGTTTCCGGGATTTGCCGGTTCGAGCCTCAGGGCTGTCTTCAGGTTTCTCTCCGCGTCTGCCCACCGCTCCGCCTTTATATAATGGTCTGCCGAATCGGCTCGCTCCACATAGGCGGGCGTGAATCCTTGGGCAAACGACTCTGTGGCGAAGCACAGGCTCGCTATGGTTATAATTGTCTTGAACGTCATATCCTTTTTTGCTATCTTGAAGGCTTGGTGGTCTGCATTTTCAGGAACTTCCGCATGAACTCGCGTCCATATATCAATATGAACATATGCCAGAAACGCCCCTCATAAAAAGCCTCGAAGCTTATGCGGTGGGTCTTGGGAAGCATATGCAACGGGAATCGGTTGCGGCACCGATGCAGAAAAGGATGTTTCCGTTGGGAGTGGAACCATTCTTTCAGTTCGTTCAGAGGCATGCCGGAAAGGAAGAAGTTCTTGACGAAAGCGCGGACTATGTCGATTGCATAGCGCATGGCATATTCGCGGTCGCGGTCGCTGAAACCGTCCTCTACAATCATCCTGTCCATCTCCTCTGCGGTTTTGAGGGCACGCTCTATCATGTCGGGAGCCGGCCTGTGGGAGCGCGAGGCGGGATTTGTGCGGTAGTGATAGACTATTTCGGGTATTACGCCTGCAGAATGTCCGTGTATGAGGCATTTGTAGCAGAACAGGTAATCCTCGCTGACTGTGTGTGGCCTCTCTTCAAAACGGATGGATGCTTCGTTGACAAGACTGAGTCGGAAAATGGCCGAACATGCGGATCCACCGAAGTTCATGTCCTGGTCATTGTCCCTGACGGGATAGGCGAAAGTGCAGAGTGCCATTTGGCGCAATTCGTCAGGTTCGTAGAAAACCACCCGTTTGTCTGAAAAAGGAGGCACTTTCCATGGTTCTGGATTTGAATCCGTGAAGTCTGCCATGGCTCCGCGCGCTATGTCGAGATTCTCTTTTGCGGCAAATCCGTAGAGGTTTTGGAAAGCATCCGGCGGCATAAGGTCGTCGGAGTCCATGAAACCGAGGTATTCGCCGCGGGCAGCATCGATGCCACGGTTGCGTGCTATCCCCGGGCCGCCGTTATTCTCCATCGCCATCACCCGGACACGGCTGTCCTTGGCGGCGTAGCCTCGTGCCACGTCGAGCGAACCGTCGGTGGAGACGTCGTCCACGATTATAAGCTCCAGGTCGCGCAGGGTCTGCCCCAACACGCTTTCTATGGCGGGGGCGAGGTATGCGCCGGCGTTGTAGACCGGCATTATGACGCTTATCTTTACCAATTGAGATAAGTAGGTGTTAATTGGTTTTTCAGGAACTTGACGATTCCACACTATATAAGCTGCTCCAGCTGCCCGGACGCATCTTTTGTATTGACTTTGTTGATTATGTGGGTTACCTCGTGGTTTTCGTCAAGAACAAAAGTAGTGCGCACGATGCCCATGTATTCGCGCCCTGCCATCTTCTTCATTTGCCAGACTCCTGCCTCTTCACATAATCTGTGGTCAGTGTCGGCTATCAGGATGAAGGGCAACTGGTGCCTGGCTGCGAACTTCTGATGGCTTGCCGCACTGTCTTTGCTGACCCCGATCACGACATAGCCTTTGCCTGTCCATGATTCGTAACCGTCTCGGAGGCTGCACGCCTCGGCAGTGCAACCGGGGGTGTTGTCTTTCGGATAGAAATATACGATGAAGCGTTTTCCTGGAAAGTCGGAAAGTTTCACGTCTCTGCCCTCGGAATCGGTTCCGAGCACGTCGGGGAATATGTCGCCTATATTCATTTTATCTTTATGGTTTTTATTTATTAATGTGTATGGCTGCGACTTGTTGCAGCCGTTTTTATTATCAATGC
This sequence comes from Muribaculaceae bacterium, assembly GCA_910573745.1. GTDB lineage: Bacteria > Bacteroidota > Bacteroidia > Bacteroidales > Muribaculaceae > Lepagella. Next base: position 34,824 of record CAJSYI010000006.1, read on the forward strand.
GATTGGCCGTTCACGTCGGCTGCGTTATGATGAAGCCCTGTCTGTCGAAGTTTCTCGAAGGCCTGCCTGCGTCCTTCGTCCACCTTTTCAGGCCAATGTGCGTCGCTGTTGACCGCTATCGGCATTTCCGCGTCTTTCAGCTTCTGCCACCATCGGTCATGCGGGAAGAAACGGCCTTTGTCGTTGATGTATTTTGTATTTATTTCCACCACCACGCCTGCTGTCTTGGCATGGCTCGCCACATCGTCGATAAGGGCTTCATACCAAGGCTGGTTCTCGATTTCAGGGTCGGCTACAGATGCGTTTTGTGCAATCTTGTCGAAATGCCCGAGCATATCGAAGCCTCCGCGTTCGAGCATAGTCAGGACTTGTTCGAAATATTTCTCAACGACATAACGGAGATCGCCGCCAAAGGCATCCTTGAGATAACGCAGAAACCTGTCCGCGCTTCCGTCGCAGTCCACAGAGATGCCATCCTGGTTAGGGACGAAATGCACCGACCCGATGCGGTAGTCGAGCGGCATACGCTGGAACATGTCTATATGCGGTCCGAAGTCAACTGAGATGAAGTCTATCTCCATGGCTGCATAAAGCTGCGGCAGTTCAACAGGCAATGATTTGAGGCGGTTGACTTCATCAAGATATGCATTGACGTTTTCATGGCTCATATTGGCTCCGGATTCGACGCAGATAGGTGAGTGAGGCGAGAATCCATAATGGAGCATACCGCAATCGGAGGCGGCGCGGGCCATCGTCTCCATCGGCGCGTGTCCGTCGCAGAACTGCGTGTGTGAATGCAGGTTGTAGCGGTCGGTCGCCGCAGTGATTTCAGTTATCAGACTCATGGTTCAGGCTGGTTTTAATGTGGATTTGCGGAGGCGGAGGAAGCGGGCGAAGAGGAGGAGCATCACTGCGGCGGCAAGCAGCCCGATGCAGAGAGATACTTCGTGGCCTATCTTAAATCCCCACAGCTTGTCGGTCAGTGCGCCGAATCCTTCTGGTGCGAAGAAGATGTATGTAACGGTTACGCATGTCATAAAAAGAGCCGGTATAAGCGTAATGATGTAAGGTTTGGCCTCTTTGGCAAGATAGACCGTTATCGTCCAAAGAGTGAATACTGAAAGCACTTGGTTGCACCATGCGAAATAACGCCATAGAGCGTCATAAGGGAGAAGCATGATAAGGAAGCAGAGGCCGAAAATCGGCAATGAGACGGCCAGGCGTTTCGCAATCTTTCTCTGTTTTATGCCCATGAAGTCGGCGGCAATCAGGCGAGCCGAGCGCAAAGCCGTGTCTCCGGATGTGATGGGGGCGGCTATCACGCCGAGGATTGCGAGGATGCCGCCGAGCGTGCCGAGCCATGAGCGCGAAAGCTGGTCTACGAGCAGAGCGGGCGAACCGTTGCCGAGGAAATCCTGAAGCCCGTCGTAGCCTCCTGTGAACGTGATTGCGGCAGCTGCCCATATCAAGGCTACGATCCCTTCGGCCACCATCGCTCCGTAGAACACAGGGCGAGCGTGTTTCTCGTTCTTGAGGCAACGCGCCATCATCGGGCTTTGCGTGGCGTGGAAGCCGGAAATCGCTCCGCAGGCTATTGAGACGAACATCATCGGGAATATCGGGTTGGCCTCAGGGTCGGCCTTGTGGTTGTAGAACTGATGCCAGATTTCCGGCACTGCATCGGAATGCACGAAAAGCATGGCCATTATTCCGAGTGCCATGAAAAGCAATGCCACTCCGAAAAGCGGATAGAGCTTGCCTATCAGCTTGTCCACTGGCAGAAGGGTGGCGGCCATGTAATAGACGAAAATCACGACAATCCAGAAAAGCCGGTCGAGGCTCTGCGGAGTCAACATCGCGAGAAGGTCGGCGGGATTGTAGACGAACACCGCGCCGACGAGAATCATGAGCAGCAGCGCGAACACACGCATGACGTTCTTGACCTTGCTGCCCAACTGGTTTCCGACGATTTCCGGAAGCGATGCGCCGTTTTCACGCAGAGAAAGCATTCCGGAAAGGTAGTCGTGGACAGCACCGGCGAATATGGTTCCGAACACTATCCAAAGAAACGCCGCCGGGCCGTACATCACGCCCATTATCGCACCGAAGATAGGGCCGAGTCCCGCTATGTTGAGGAACTGGATGAGAAAAATCTTCCAAGTCGGCAAAGCCACATAGTCCACGCCGTCGGCCATCGTATGCACGGGGGTGGTGCGTTTCGGGTCGGCACCGAACACATTGCTCACGAACTTTCCGTAAGTGAAATAGCCGATTATCAATATCGCCAGAGCGATTACGAACGAAATCATATTGATTCAGGATTTTTGATGTTGGTTCTGTATTGTTGCATCTGCATTCAGTGAAGACATTACCTTGCTTCGGCGCGGAAGACATCGCTTCTCAGTCTGCGCAGTCGGCCGAGGTCGGTCTCAAGGGCTTTTTCTGCCTGTATGATCTGTGAGGCGAGGCGTTCGGATGGATTGTCTGCGTAGTCGCGGCGCAACTTCTTCAATGCCTTCTCATCATGGTCGTATTTCTTTTTCGCCTCCAGATACCTTTTCATTGCCTCCCGTCCGGCTTCGGTCTTGAAATCATCGAGCGAGGTGCAGACGCGACCTTTCCCCATCGGGAAACGGAAGTCTGCCTTCTTTACTTTGGCATTAGGGTCGATTTCTGCAAGCGCGGCGCGGATTTCCGAAAAGTCCTCATTGCCTTGAGTGTCGGCTATGCGGTCGATGCGTGCCAAAGCCATCACATCGTCTTCATCGGGATTGCAGTTCTTGCGCAGGTCGTTGGTCTTGAAGACGTAGACTGTTACTTTGCCGTCGAGGCGGTTGCGGTCTGTGGCCCACCATCCCACACCGTTGAGTTCATCTATGGCAAGCATAAAGTCGTCATACGGGGAATTATACGGCATGCCCATATTCTGAGGCTGGAGATATTCGCCAGTGGCGGCGTCGCGAGAGGCCACGAAAATGTCGTAGCCTCCTATCGATTCCGGGCCGTCGTTGGCGAAATAGAGCGTCAGCCCGTCGGCCATCATGAACGGATAGTCTGAATCTCCTTCGAGAAGTCCGTCGCCCGTGAGCATCGGTTTGTGCCAAGTGCCGTCGGTAAGTCTTATCGACTCATAGATTCGTTGCGTGCCGATTGTGTCAGGTTCGGCCCACATTGCGAAATCGCCCGCCTCGTTGAAGAATGCCATTGAGGCCGGTTGTCGGCTTTCTTCTGCGGGAATGGCCTCCGGGTCGGCAAGCCTTCCGGCAGAGGCCGGAAGCCGGTAAGCCTTGTGGAAGTCTTCGAAATCGACAGCTATGCTGTCAATCACTGCAATCTTCTCTACGCGGTCGAGGAAGCCTTCAGCTGCGGATATGCGGTTCTCCTCCTCTTCCGCCTCAGGGGCTATGGGCTTTTTTGCTCGGTTCTTCATTTGGCGGTACTTGGCGTAAAGTTCCGAGGCCATCGGGAAGTCATAGTCAAGATAGGCGAGCCGTCCGAGATAACGGTAGGCATCGGCCACGCCTTTGGCCTTGGCGGTGTCGAAGCGTTTTCTTGCTCCGGCGTAATCGCCGAGTTCAAAACGGCATTCGCCCAGGAGCTGGTTGAGCATTCCAGCCTGGCTGCTTTTCGGAGCTCGGTCGAGTTCGGCAGTCAGAATCTGCTCGGCGGCTTCGAAGTCTGCGCCGTCCATAAGCTCACGCGCATCAGACACCACATCTGCCGAAGTGCCGAAAGCCGAAAACAAAGCCATTGTGGCGGCAATGGTCTTCTTAATCCGTGAAAAAGAGGTTTTGGTTTTCATCAACCGCAAAGTTAGTCAAAACATTCCTATTGTCATAAAAAACACCCATAAATTATCGTAAAATGCCTCCGGAAAAACTACTGTATGGATGAACTGATGCCTAATGCCAGTTGATGGCTGCTTGCAAAATGCAGAGTACGAAAAATATGGCTTGAATCCAGATTTGGCAAGGTTCGGTCTGCACACAATGTGGATTTGTGTGCATTTTTCGGGCCGGAATTTCGTCAGTTGTGGGAAAAGTGTTACCTTTGCAGTCGGCTTGATTCCGAACCGCAGGTCCGGAACGTTACGGCTTGTCCGGACAAGCCGCCTCAAAGGATTGAGGCCCATTGATATAGACAATATAAATTAACAACATAAACTTCACAGTTATGAGTTTGAATATCATTGTGCTTGCAAAGCAAGTGCCTGATACCCGAAACGTAGGCAAGGATGCCATGAAGGAGGACGGTACAATCAACCGTGCCGTCTTGCCGGCAATCTTCAACCCGGAAGACCTCAACGCTCTCGAGCAGGCCCTTAAGCTGAAGGAAATGTATCCCGGCTCGAAGGTTACGCTTCTTACCATGGGACCCGGCCGTGCTGCGGAAATAGTGCGCGAAGGTCTCTATCGTGGGGCAGACGGCGGCATCGTGCTTTCCGACCGTGCCTTCGCCGGTTCCGACACGCTTGCCACTTCCTATGCCCTGAGTGCTGCGGTGCGCAAGATTGGCGATTTCGACATCATCGTGGGCGGACGCCAGGCCATCGACGGCGATACGGCACAGGTAGGCCCGCAGATAGCTGAAAAGCTCAACCTCCCGCAGGTTACATATGCAGAAGAAATCATAAGCGCAGAAGACGGCAAAGTGGTGGTGAAGCGCCGCATCGAAAGCGGTGTGGAGACTGTGAAGGCTCCGATGCCCCTCGTGGTTACGGTCAACGGTTCTGCCGCTCCGTGCCGTCCGCGCAATGCAAAGGCTCTCCAGAAATACAAGTACGCAGCCGCTCCTTCGGAAGTCGCTGCCGACGAGTCCCGCAAGGAGTTCATCTCCAAGCGTCCTTATCTCGGCATCGGCGAATGGAGCGCGATGGATGTGGAGGCCGACCTCTCGCAGTGCGGTCTTGCCGGTTCTCCCACCAAAGTGAAAGCCATCGAGAATGTGGTCTTCACCGCGAAGGAGGCACGCAATATAGAGAACAACGACGTTGAGCTTGAAGGGCTCATCAAAGAGCTCATAGCCAACCATACCATCGGCTGATACCAATCATAATAACTTCAGAACAATGGCAAATCAGAACAACCTCATAGTTTATTGCGAATTCGAAGACGGTAAGGTGGCCGATGTGAGCCTTGAGCTTCTGACCAAAGGCCGGCAGCTTGCCGACAAGCTCGGTGTGAAGCTCGAAGCCGTAGTGGCCGGCGACGACCTCAAGGACATAGAGAAGCAGATTTTCCCTTATGGCGTGGACACGATCTATAAGGCCGAGGACAAGCGTCTCTATCCCTACACTTCGCTTCCCCATTCGTCGCTCCTCATCAACCTATTCCGCGAAATCAAGCCGCAGATTGCATTCATGGGCGCGACTTCAATCGGCCGCGACCTCGGCCCGCGTGTCAGCTCCTGCCTGCACAGCGGCCTGACGGCAGACTGCACGAGCCTTGAAATCGGCGACCACACCGACCCGAAGACAGGGGAGGAATACAAGAACCTTCTCTATCAGATACGTCCGGCTTTCGGAGGCAACATTGTGGCCACTATCGTCAACCCGGAATGCCGTCCGCAGATGGCCACGGTGCGCGAAGGGGTCATGAAGCGTGAGGTGCGCGACAGCAATTATAAAGGAGAAGTGGTCAACCTCGACGTGAACAAATATGTGAATCCTGAGGATTTCTGCGTGGAGATCATAGACCGCCATGTGGAGAAGTCGAAGGTCAACCTCAAGGGTTCCCCGATTATCGTGGCCGGTGGCTACGGTGTAGGAAGCAAGGAGAATTTCGACCTCCTTTATCAGCTTGCCGAGACGCTCGGGGCGGAAGTTGGCGCAAGCCGCGCCGCAGTCGATGCCGGATGGGCCGACCATGACCGACAGATAGGGCAGACCGGCGTGACGGTGCGTCCGAAGCTTTACATCGCATGCGGCATCTCCGGCCAGATCCAGCATATCGCCGGTATGCAGGAAAGCTCGATCATCATTTCTGTCAACTCCGACCCCAACGCTCCGATCAACGCCATCGCCGACTATGTGATTACCGGCAAGATCGAAGACGTGCTTCCCAAACTCATCAAGTATTACAAAAAGAACTCAAAGTAAGCCATGGCTAATTTCTATACAGACAACCCTTCGCTCAAGGTGCATCTGACGCACCCCATGATGAAGAAAATCGTGGAGCTTAAAGAGAGAGACTTCGCTGATGCCGACAAATTCGACTATGCGCCTCAGAATTTCGACGACGCAATGGACTCATACGACAAGGTGCTTGAGATCGTCGGCGAAATCTGCGGAGACATAATCGCCGAAAACGCTGAGGATGTTGACCACAACGGCCCACGCGTGGAAAACGGCCGTGTCGTATATGCCGAAGGCACCAAGAAGAACCTTGACGCCTGCCGCAAGGCCGGACTTATGGGCATGTCGATGCCTCGCCGCCTCGGAGGCCTGAACTTCCCCATCACGCCGTATATTATGGCTGCCGACATCGTGAGCCGTGCAGATGCGGGTTTCGAGAACCTGTGGGGACTCCAGGACTGCGCCGAGACGATATATGAATTCGCTTCCGACGAGCAGAAGGAGAAGTACATCCCGCGTGTCTGCGCAGGAGAGACCATGTCGATGGACCTCACTGAGCCGGATGCCGGTTCCGACCTCCAGTCCGTCATGCTCAAGGCTTCCCAGAAAGAGGACGGTTCGTGGGTGGTGAACGGCGTTAAACGCTTCATCACCAACGGAGACAGCGACATACACCTCGTGCTCGCACGCTCAGAGGAAGGCTCCAAGGATGGACGTGGTCTTTCGATGTTCATCTACGACAAGCGCAACGGCGGTGTAACCGTGCGCCGCATCGAGAACAAGATGGGCATCAAGGGTTCGCCGACATGCGAACTCGTGTACAAGGATGCTCCCGTGGAGCTTGTAGGTTCACGCCGGATGGGGCTGATAAAGTATGTGATGGCTCTTATGAACGGTGCGCGCCTCGGCATAGCCGCTCAGTCGGTCGGTCTCAGCGAGGCCGCTTACCGTGAGGCTCTTGCTTATGCCAAGGACCGCCGCCAGTTCGGAAAGGCCATCATCGACTTCCCGGCTGTGGCTGAAATCCTTTCGCTTATGAAGGCCAAGCTTGACGCTTCCCGCACGCTTCTCTACGCTTGCTCGCGCTTCGTGGACATGTACAAGATATACGACGACATCGCGAAAGAGCGCAAACTCGAACCTGAAGAGAAGGCCGAACAGAAGCATTTCAGCAAGCTGGCCGACGCATTCACCCCGCTTGCAAAAGGCATGACTTCGGAATACTGCAACCAGAACACATATGACTGCATACAGATCCACGGTGGTTCGGGCTTTATGAAGGACTATGCATGCGAACGTCTCTACCGCGATGCGCGCATTACGTCCATCTATGAAGGCACCACCCAGCTTCAGGTTGTGGCCGCAATCCGCCATGTGACCACCGGCACTTACCTCAGCTTCATGCAGGAGGCAGAGAAAGAGGAAGTGTGTGCCGATGATCAGGACATCAAGAGCATCCTCGTAGAGATGTCTCAGCAATATGCCGCTGCCGTCGAGGCCGTTACCGCAGGCAAGGATCCCAAGTTCGTTGACTTTATGGCTCGTCGTCTCGTGGAGATGGCCGGACACGTGGTCATGGGCTACCTGCTTCTTGCCGACACGCAGCGCGACGCCGAGGTGCGCCGTTCGCTCCGTGTCTATGTGAAGTACGGCCAGGCCGAGGTTGCCAAGCATGCCGGCTTCATCGCCAATTTCCGTCCTGAACAGATGGACGAATATCTTTATTGATTAAGAGGCTCTGTCGGGCCTATGACTGAAATAAAACAGATTGACAGGGATGCGCCTCTATCCGGCGCGTCCCTTTATCAGAATATGAAACAGGAATACACGGAATCGCATTTCCTGTCCGCAGGCGAGGTAAACGCTGAGGGAGAGATGTCATTGCCGATACTTGCCTCGAAAATCATAGACATCGCGACGGCTCATGCCAATTCTCTCGGAATAGGCAATCCCGATATGCCCGACACGGATATGGGCTGGGTGCTTTCACGGCTCACTGTCGAAATGGAGCGGTGGCCGCGTGCCGACGAGACATACTCAATCACCACCTGGATTGAGGAATGGAACCGTCATTTCTCCCTGCGCTGTTTCTGCATCGCCGATGCAGGCGGAAGCACGCTCGGATATGCGCGTACCGTATGGATGGTGATGAATACGCGCACTCGGGAGAACGCAGGTCTGTCCCGACTCAATCTTGCGCCGGAAATGGTTTCCGCCCGCGAATGCCCAATAGACCGCCAGGCTAAGCACCGGACTATCGTCGAGGCCGGAAATATGGAGAATCCTCCCCGCAATTCGTTGACTGCCACGGAGGAGACTGGCAGTTACCGTTTCAGGTATTGCGACATAGATTTCTACAGGCATGTCAACACTGTCCGGTACATCGACCTCCTGCTCAACCGGTTTCCTCTCGAGCGTTATGACCGCGACTTCATAAAGCGTGTGGAACTGAACTTCCTCCATGAAGCGAAATACGGCACGGAAGTGCGCATACTCACGTCTAAGAGCGAAGAGAATCCGGAACTCTTCAATATGGCACTCGTTTCCGATGATAAGACTCTTCTCTTCGCAAGGCTGCTTTTCGCAGGAAGATGACCTTTGCAACCGATGTGCAGCCGATTGTGGTTAACTTTGCATCATAAAACAAAAGGAATATGCCACACGAACATCAATGCTGTAATTGTCATAACGACAATAACCACGCCTATGGCCAGGCCGACAAAGGCCGTCGGGGTTTTTCCGGTCTGTTTCGCACATATTTGCGCGAAATCCTGTCCGGTGTCATGCTTGTGGCCGGAATCGTGCTTTCCCGTTTCGGTGTGTTCGCCGGCTTAAGCGAGGCTTCCGGCTATGCTTTCGACTGGGTGTCGCTCTTGTGGTTCATGGCGGCGGTCGCTCCTGTGGCTGCGGTGATTCTGGCCGATGCATGGAACGATTGGCGCAAAGGGGACTTTATGAACGAATTCACCCTTATGACCCTTGCCGCCGTCGGGGCTTTCTTCATCGGAGAATATCCTGAGGCGGTTGCTGTGCTCCTCTTTTATTCTTTTGGGGAGAAGATGGAAGGCACCGCTTCTGACGATGTGCGTGAACGCATACGCTCCCTTATAGGACGTCTGCCCGACAAGGCTTATGTTGTGGGTGCGGACGGAAATCTGCACGAGTCCGATCCAAAGGGCGTTGCCGTCGGAACGCTGATAGCAGTGCGTCCCGGCGAACGCGTCCCCATCGACGGAACGCTGGAGGGAGACTCGGAGATTGATTTCGACACTTCGGCCATCACCGGCGAGTCGGTTCCGAGGTCGTACGCTCCCGGCAGCCTTGTCCTTTCCGGTATGATTCCGCTTGACAAAAGCGCACGTCTGACCACCGCAAAGGCGTTTGCCGACAGTTCGATGAGCCGTATGATGAAACTGATAGAGGACGCGGCTGCGAAGAAGTCGCCCACGGAGTCGATGCTGCGGCGAATTACCCGATGGTATACGCCTACCGTCATGGTGTTGGCGGCGTTGGTGTTTGCTGTACCTTGGCTCATTTCTCTCTTTCCCGGCACTTCTCCGTTCGCTTGGCATGTATGGCTTGAGCGTGCTCTCGTGTTCCTTGTGTGCAGTTGTCCTTGTGCATTGGTTGTCAGCATTCCGCTGAGCTATTTCGCGTCTATGGGCACTGCTTCGCGCCTCGGACTGCTCTTCAAGGATTCAGCCCACATAGACCGGATGCGTAAGACCGACACTGTGGTTTTCGACAAGACCGGTACGCTGACCACAGGACAGTTCCATATCGTAGGGATTTGCTCCGCCGAAGGTTCTGCGGAAGAGGAAGTCCTTTCGCTTGCAGCGGCCGTGGATGCCTCGTCAGCCCATCCGTTGGCTCAGGCCATCATGAAAGAGGCCGCCGACATTCCAAGACCCGAAGTGGAAGGAGCTACAACGGTTCCCCACGGTATGCAGGCCACGCTCGACGGCAGACTTATACTTGTCGGTTCAAGGAAGCTGCTGCAGGACAACGGCATCGCTATGCCGTCTGAAAGCCGCCCGTATACCGAGGTGTGCGTTGCCGCAGGCGGACGCTATATCGGTTCTGTTTATCTTGAGGATACGCTTAAGCCGGAAGCTGCCGATGCCGTAGCGCGTCTGCATAAGACCGGAGCTGAAAACGTCATCATACTGTCTGGCGACCGTGAACAGGCGGTGGCGTCAGCCGCTAAAGCAGCAGGTGCCGACAGCTGGCAGTCGCAGCTTCTCCCGGCCGACAAGCAACGAATCATAGACTGTCTCCGCTCTGAGGGGCATGTCGTGGCGTTCGTGGGCGACGGCATAAACGATGCGCCGTCCATAGCTTCCGCCGACATCGGGATAGCAATGGGCACGCACGGCACGGATATGGCGATGGAAAGCGCCGATGTGGTGATAGCCGGAGACAATCTGTCCACGCTCCCGAAGGCCATGCTGCTTGCGAGAAGGGTACACCGTGTGGTCGTGTGCAATGTTGCATTCGCCCTTGGAGTGAAAGCCGCAGTGATGATTCTCGGAGCTTTCGGAATAGCTTCGCTATGGGCGGCGGTATTCGCCGACACCGGAGTGACGGCAATAACAATCATTTATACGCTTCTCGCCCTGACCACATTCGGAAACAGACATACTTCATGACCAACCGATCTGAAATAGAATCCAGGCTTCAGAAAGCCGGAATACGCCCTACGGCCGTCAGAATACTGATAATGGACGCTTTGGGGAAATTAGACCGGCCTATCTCGTCGCTTGAGCTTGAGATGCGGCTCGATACCGTAGACCGTTCTTCCATATCGCGCACCCTTGCGCTTCTGCTCGACAAAGGGCTTGTGCATACCATCGACGACGGGAGCGGTTCGGCAAAATTCGAGCTTTGCCATTGCCATTCGCACAGAAGCCTTGAACAAGAATCATCTGCGCATGACTGTTTTCTTGGCCACAGTGATCTGCACGCGCATTTCCATTGCGTGCGTTGCGGCAAGACCGTATGCCTGCCTGACCAAGGGCTTTACATACCGCAGCTTCCCGCAGGCTACGTGGCCACAACGGCCAACTTCGTCATCACCGGCCTTTGCCCGGAGTGTTCAATCGTCCAAGGTCAGGGACGGCTTGAGGCGAAAGATGAATAAGGATGCTGGAGGGCTATGTATTCTCCCCGTGAATGATTGGCATAGACAGGAAATAGGCATGCGTCGGCCATTCGTTGACGCAGCTGGTCTTCATCGTCGGCCAGGCAGAAATGCATAGGAAAGAAGCGTGCCACGTCAATGATGCGGACGAAATGATATGCCCCAGTCCAATAGTCGGTGCCTATGCGGGAATCGACAGGAAACATCGCGAAGTCAATCGAAGAAGACCTTTCGGCAATCTTCTTCACGATTGACAGGTAAGCGTTTTCAGCCTCCTCAATTTCTTTCTCTGACGACTCGTCTTTCCATATCCATGCGTTGAGGTCTCCGGCATGGAATGCGGTCATTCCATTGGCGTCCGTCAGAAGATATGAGTTGCCAGTGTCGGTCGAACCGAAAGCGTCCACCGTAAGCAATGAATCCGAGAATGACTCGCCCGGACGGAGCACCGTGACCTTTTCCGTTGACGGTTTGAATCCGTTGTATACGGTCTTTTCGCGGAACATAAACCTGGCAGCCCGCTCCGTGTCTTTGCTGATTATGAACCTGATTTCAGGGTGGACCTGTTCCCAGTTGAATATGGAACGGTGGAAATGGTCTTTGTGGTGATGGCTGACCAGCACGTAAAGCGGCTTGTCCTCGGGTATCGATGAGAGAAAAGCGGGAGGTTCGCCGGAGGCCGCAGACCTGCGCCCGTCTTTCCAGAAATCGAAGACGGCGGCAAAGGCTGGGGTCTCAAGCACGAAGCAGTCGTGCCAGATGAATTTCAGGGTAATCATATAAGTAGCTGTTTGCTTTTACAGATAACGCTTAAGAGTCGTCGTTAGCGTTGTGTTTCGCGGAAATCTTATGAATGCCTCTGATGTTTTTTCGTAAAAAGAACCGGAGGGAGGCTTCGCAGCTTCCCTCCGGCATGTTTTCCATAATACTTTATTCAAACTAACCTAACATCATGAAACGATTTTCTGTCTTTATAACGCCGTGTATGTCCTGATGGTTCACTTCCCTCCGGTTTTCGTGAGTTGTGAGTTATGAGTTGATGCGTCGGCATATTGGAATGAGACAGTATGGATTTGGAACTGAGGGGGATTTTTATTAATTTTGTGGAGAAATTGGCAGAGTGTGCCGTTAGGGCATGTCCGTGTCAGTGTTTTTGGATTATTCTAATCAGATTTCTGAGATGAGAAACATATTGATTGCCGATGCCGGTTCGAGCAAGGTGAAATGGTCTGTTGTAAGCAGCAGCCCGGAGCCCTTCACGTTCGTTACCGACGGGCTCAACGCCCTTCTTGCCGAGCAGGAGGAGGTGAACGCCAAGCTTGCCGAGGTGCGTTCTCGTCTTTGTGGCATGGAAATCGCCGATGTCTGGTATTACGGTTCCGGATGCGCGATTCCTCGGGTCTGCCGAAAGATGGACGAGTCGCTCAGAAATATTCTGGGCGTGGAAAAGGCTCATGTGAACAGCGACCTCCTCGGGGCGGCCCGTTCGCTTTTCGGCCATAGGCGCGGAATCGCATGCATACTTGGCACGGGTTCCAACTCCTGTCTCTACGATGGCGAGGAGATAGAACGCAATGTTCCTTCACTGGGGTATGTGCTCGGTGACGAGGGCAGCGGCGCGGCTTTGGGGAAACGGCTCGTGTCCGAGGCTTTCAAAGGGCAGCTTCCGGCAAATGTGCGTGAGAAGTTCCTGGATACATATCAGCTGACGCTTGCCGACATACTTGACAAGGTTTACCGTTCATCGGCACCTAACAAGTTCTTGGCTTCTCTTGTGCCTTTCCTGAGCGACAATCTGTGGAATCCCTATGTCTATTCTCTTGTGCTCGAGGAGCTGATAGCGTTCGTGAAGAAAAACGTTGCCATGTATGACGGTGCGCACTTCCTTCCCGTGAGCTTCATCGGCTCGATTGCCGCCAATTTCGAGAAAATCCTGCGGGAGGCTGCGGCATCGCAGGGATACACCGTAAGCGAAATCACCGCCGACCCCATGGCCGGTCTCATCAGATACCACAGAGATGAAGTCTGAGGCTTGGTTGGCCTTATGTATGGCCGCGTGTGGATTTGTGGCCGGATGCAGTCCGGTAAGCTGTTTCGCCGAGAGCGAGTACTGGCACCAGCGCACGAGCCTTTTCGATCTTCTTCCTGTCGGGGAGGACGACATAGTGTTTCTGGGCAACTCGATTACTGACGGAGGTGAATTTGCCGAGCTTTTCGGTATGCCTGACATAAAGAACCGGGGTATTTCGTCGGATGTGGTCGGCGGCGTGGCCAAGCGTCTCGGCCAGGTGCTTTCGGGCCGTCCCTGTAAGATATTCCTTCTCATAGGCATCAACGACGTGAGCCATGGCCTTTCAGCCGATGAGATTGCATCTGAATACGAAAGCCTTGTGGAGCGTATACGCATGGAGTCACCGACTACCCGGCTTTACGTGCAGTCGGTGATGCCGGTCAACAATGATTTCAGGCGTTATAAGAACCTTGTGGGGCGCGAGGGTGTGATACCTCATCTGAACCGGAGGCTTGAAGATATTGCCACGAGGCACGGTGCCGTCTACGTGGACTTGTGGCCGGCGTTGGCCGATGCCGGGACAGGCAAGCTGCGGCGTGAGTTCACCAACGACGGGCTGCATCTGACAGGAAAAGGCTATGCGGCGTGGGTAAGGCTTTTGAAGGCGTATGTAGAGGAATGAACTAAAGATGAAAGTTATGAAGAGATATATTCTGGCATTGACTGTTCTTGCTTCCGGGGGGCTGGCGTTCGCCCAGTCCGGAAGCGAAGCGACTGATTCTGTGAATCAGGAACAGTCGCAGACCGTAGTGAAGGCCTTGTTTGAATATCCGGTGGCTCCGGCCGAAATCACAGGGCTTCAGGAAAAATCGGACTGGCTTATGGAGCATTTCTGGGACGGCTTCAATCCCAAGAAGCTCAAGTCGGTGGATCAGTCTGCCCTCAACCATGCGTTTTTCGTATATGCCACGCCTATGCAGTGGGCCGACAAGGAGAAGTCGATAGCGTCGGTAGACCGCCTGATAGAATCGCTTAAAAAGAATCCCGCATTGATGCTCCAGATGACAAAGGCCGCAGAGGAGACGCTTTACGGCCCGCGTGCCACGATGTGGATTGACGAGATTTATGTGCGTTTTCTTGAAGCTCTGGTGAAACAGAAGAAGCTCAAGGATTTCCACAAGGCGCGTTATCAGTTCCAGCTCGACAGGCTCAAAGGTTCGATGGAAGGCTCCGTGGCTCCTGATTTCAGTTTCGTCAAGCCCGACGGCACTCCGGCAAGGTTCACCCCGACGGGCAACTACACGCTCATCGAGTTCGGAGACCCCGACTGCTATGACTGCACTATGGCCAAGCTGAAGCTTGACACGGACGCCAAGGTGTCGGATCTCCTTCGTACGGGCCGGCTCAACATCTGCTTCATAATACCCGGAATGGATGAAGGATGGCAGGAACAGCTGAAGGATTATCCGGAAAAATGGGTGGTTGGCGCGTCGGAAGACGTTGACGAAATCTATGACATACGCCTGACTCCGACTTTCTACATCATCGGCCCTGACCATAAGATTCAGTACAAGAACCTGCCGCTGGACCGTGTGGTTTCGATTCTCAAGGCGATAGAATGATATGGTTATGGGAAAGTTGGTGAAATTCATAAAGCGTTATTACATACGCACCACAGGTTACAGCTACACCAATCTGGGTCGCCTCTTCCTGCGGCTTTTCGTAGGCGTGATGCTGATGCAGTTCGGCATCCGGCAGATGGTGCATTTCCTGGAGATGCAGGATTCGTTCCCGGCGGTGCTCGGGATGTCGTCGGCCGTTTCCCTTACGGTGATGACAGTGATTGAGACCGTGTGTTCGTTTTTCATAATGGTTGGTTTCATGACGCGCATGATGATAGTGCCGCCGTTCGTGGCCCTGTGCATAGCCGAGTATTATGTGCTCCATGACTATGTGGCCCAGGCGGCCTACACGCTTTCATGGCAGCAGCAGGGTTATCTGCCCGTGATGTTCCTCGGCATATACTTCTTCCTGATGCTCGTAGGGCCAGGGAAGATTTCGATAGACTACTTCCTTTCGTTGCATATCATCCATACCGACAACAAGAGCGAGTCGGAACTGGAGGAGGTGTGAGATAAAGTCCGGTGCCGGGGGAAGGAAATGAAAAGTAAGGTTGCAAAAACAGACATTCAGAATTGAAGATAGCAGTATTGGTTTCCGGAGGCGTTGACAGCGCGGTCGTGGTCCATAGGCTCGTCGCCGAAGGACACGACCTTCATCTGTTCTATATACGCATCGGGATGGACAACGGCGAAGGCGATTGTTCAGCCGAGGAAGACATAGAGATGTGCCAGCTCATAGCGCGCAAGTATGGCCTTCCGCTTCAGGTGGTCTCGCTGCATGAGGAATATTGGGACTATGTGATGGACTATGCGCTGAAGACCGTCAAGGCCGGGCTGACGCCGCATCCCGACATGATGTGCAACAAGATGATAAAGTTCGGCTTCTTCGAGCAGCGGTGGGGCAAGGACTTTGACAAGACTGCCACCGGGCATTACGCTTCGATAAAGGAGAGGGACGGCAGGCTCTATCTTGCCACGGCCGCGGATCCCGTAAAGGACCAGACCGATTTCCTCGCCGCCATTTCATACGATCAGCTGAGCCATCTGTTGTTTCCGCTTGGCGACCTCCCCAAAAGCGAGGTGCGCCGCATAGCGTCCGAAGCGGGACTTCCGAATGCGTCCAGAAAGGATTCGCAAGGCATATGCTTCCTTGGAAAGATCAATTACAATGATTTCATACGCCGTCATCTCGGCGAGCGTCCCGGCCCTGTTGTGGAGATTGAGACAGGACGCAAGATAGGCGGCCATAAAGGGTACTGGTTCCATACCATCGGACAGCGGAAAGGACTGGGTCTTTCCGGTGGGCCGTGGTATGTGGTGCGCAAAAACGTGCGCGACAATGTGGTCTATGTCAGCAACGGTTATGGCACGGGAAAGCAGTACGGCCGCACGATTCATCTTCAGGAGATGCACTGGATAAGTGCCGACCCTTTTGAGGAAGACTCGCTGGGCATGCGTTGCGGAGATGGTATCCGCATAGCGTTCAAGAACCGTCATTCACCACAGTTCATTCAGGCTGATATGGTCCCTGTGCCAGGCGGGGGATATGTGATAGAGTCTGAATCGGACGTGCAGGGAATCGCCCCGGGGCAGTATGCCGTGGTTTACACTCCAGACACCGCCCTTTGCCTCGGAAGCGGTATGATTTCCTCCGAGCCGCCACGGCAACGCAAACATAAAAAGGCAAATTCAGAAAATCTCTCAATATGCGATACAGACTCAATGTGATAGGGATCACCTACAATCAGATAGAATCGGGAGTCTATGCCCTTGTGCTTGAGGCAGAGGGCACTGACAGGCGCATTCCGATCATCATCGGCGCGCCGGAGGCTCAAGCCATAGAGTGCAAGCTGCAGAATGTGGTTACGCCACGTCCTCTCACCCACGATATGATAACCAATCTGCTCGATGCTTTCCATTTGCAGCTCAAAGAGATAGAGATACGAAAGCTTCCTACAGGGGTCTTTGCCGCCGATTTGGTGATGACCGACGGAATCGAAGAACGCCGCATTGACTCGCGTTCTTCCGATGCCGTGGCTCTTGCAATCCGTGTCGGGGCGCCCATCTACACGTCGGCCGAAGTTCTGAGGGAGGCCGGTTTCGATTCGGATTCGGCAGACGGCTCACGGCGTCAGTCCGCATCGCCCCGGATCACGCCTCTTGAGGAATGTCCGGAAGATGAGTTGCGTGAGCTGATGCGGCATGCAGTAGACCGTGAAGACTACGAGACTGCGGCGGAAATCAAGCGCGAACTTGAGCGCAGAAATGATGAATCCGAAGAGAATGACATATAAATTATGTTAAAATGAAGATTCTCGGGTGCATATTGTTTCATTAATAAACAATATTCGCTATTTTTGCATTGTCATGACGCAAGAAATGGCCTGTAACGCAGGAAGCTTCAGCAGGCAAAGAATCAAATGACGAATCTTGAATATGAACAGTGCAAATTAAAGGAATTGTCTTATGAAAAATCGTAAACAAAGAGTTGAGCTCATATGCGACCTTATCCGGACCAATTGCATAGCCAGTCAGGATGAGTTGTCCGAGATGCTTGCCGAAAGGGGCTACAAGGTAACTCAGGCCACGCTTTCCCGCGACCTGAAGATGCTCAAGACAACCAAAGTGTCTACAGACCGGGGTACGTATATGTATATCCTGCCAGACAGCAACATGCTCAAGGACAAGCTTCTTTCCTCAGGTCAGATTGCCATGAACGCGAACTACCAGAGCGGTTTCGTGTCTCTCCAGCTTTCAGGCAATATGGCAGTGATCAAGACGCGCAACGGATATGCCGCAGGGCTTGCCTACGACATCGATATGAGCAATGTGCCGGAAATACTCGGCACTATTCCCGGCTCAGACACCATATTTGCCGTCTTCCGTGAAGGCATAACCCATGACAAGGCGCGTGAGATTCTCAATCGTCTCTTGCCGCTTGAACAGAAAATACCGCAGTTCTGATGCCTCCCGATCCAAGCTATCACGTATTGCCGATAACCATAGAGAGACGGCAGCAATGGCTTAAGGCTATTGCTGTTGTCGCTCTTTTTTACTTTACGAGCCATGATTAAAGCAGGAATTGCCGGAGCGGGGTCTTCCGTGGCCGGCGAGCTGATAAGGATTCTTGTCAACCATCCCGAAGTGGAACTGGTCCGGATGTGCGCCCCGGAATTTTCGGGCAGGGGAGTGTCTTCCGTCCACCACGGGCTTATCGGAGAGCTGGACAAGGATTTTTCCGACCACATCGTTCCAGAAGAACTTGATGTCCTTTTTCTTTGTGCCTCCCGTGACGAAAGCGTTTCTTTGACAGACCGTATCGATTCCCTTGGTCTGACAGATCTCAGGATTGTGGATCTCAGCGGTGGGGCATACGGTAAGCCGGACTTCGTATGCGGTGTCTCCGAGATTTTCCGCAAACCGATGGTCCGTGGGACGAAACGTGCCTATATCCCTTCTGCGGCCGCTGCCGTTGCGCTGATCAGTCTGTATCCGTTGGCCGCCAACCTTCTTCTCAGCCAGGACATTGAGATAAAAGTGTCTGCGCCTGAAGGCATGGATATGACGGAAAGCAGTTTACAGACAGAGAGTGTGCTGCGTTCCGTTCAGAATTCTTTTTGCGGTGCGGTCAGGTTTTGCCATGCTCCGGACGGAGAGGACGATTCTCGGGGAATGCGGATTCGGTTCTCGCTTCCTGTCGCTATGCCGATTGAGGAGATAGTGAGGCTTTATGAAGGCATTTATGATGACCACAATTTCACTTATCTCTCTTCCCGAAGGCTTGACAAACGGGAAGCGGCAGGGACACACAAATGCTTGATTTCATTGATGATGCCTGAACCGGGAAGGTTTGAGGCGGATGCGGTGGCCGATGCGCATATGCGTGGGGGCGCAGGCGACGCTGTGCATGCCATGAATCTGCTTTTCGGGCTTCACGAACGCACAGGCCTGACTCTTAAGGCTTCGCATTTCTGAAGTGTTGACTTAGAGTGTGTTTTCAACAGTTTAAAACCTAAAATTGACAAACGATGTCGGTAAACAAAGTGATACTTCTCGGCCACGTAGGCGGCGACCCGGAACTCCGTTTCCCGGAGAAGGATGTGGCGGTTGCCTATTTTTCTTTGGCCACCAACGAACGCTACGGCTCTTCTCAGACGGAAATCACCGAATGGCACAATATAGTCGTTACGGGGCAGAACGCGCGGCTTGCGGAGCGTTATATCCGCAAAGGGACGCGACTGTATCTGGAAGGGAGGCTTCGCACGCGCGAATACACCGACCGTTTCAAGATAGCACGCAAACGCACAGAGATATTCGCTGATTTTCTGGAAATCGTGGGCCGTGCCCAATGACTTGCGGAAATCACTTCGTTTTATCTGTAAATCAGATTTTACCATCTGTTTATTTACAAACCAACCTATATAATAAACCAGATTATAACCCAGACAACAAGATATGAGAAAATGGAGAATTGAGGATTCCTCTGAGCTTTACAACATCTCCGGATGGGGATTGAAGTATTTCTCGGTCAACGAACGTGGACACGTGCAGGTTACCCCTCGTGAAGGATGCGTTCCGATCGACATCCGCGACATAATGGATGAGCTTAAGCTGCGCGACGTCTCCGCTCCGTTGCTGCTCCGTTTCCCCGATATACTCGACGACCGCATCCGCAAGATTTCCGGTTGCTTCCGCATGGCTGCGGAGGAATACGACTACAAGGGACAGAACTTCGTGGTCTATCCGATCAAGGTCAACCAGATGCGTCAGGTGGTTGAGGAGATAGTCAGCCACGGCAACAAGTACAACATCGGCCTTGAGGCCGGATCGAAGCCTGAGCTGCATGCCGTGCTTGCGGTCAACACGCACGAGAACTCCATCATAGTCTGCAACGGCTACAAGGACGAGGACTACGTGGAGCTTGCCCTGCTTGCCCAGAAGATGGGCCGGCGAATATTCATAGTCGTGGAGAAGCTCAACGAGCTTAAGCTGATAGCCGATGTGAGCAAGCGTCTCAATCTGCGTCCTAACATCGGAGTCCGCATAAAGCTGACCTCTTCCGGAAGCGGAAAATGGGAGGAATCGGGTGGCGATGTCAGCAAGTTCGGCCTCAACTCCTCCGAACTGCTCGACGCGCTCGACTATCTGCAGAAGGTGAAGATGGCCGACTGCCTGAAGTTCATACATTTCCATATCGGAAGCCAGATCACCAAGATACGCCGCATAAAGAATGCTCTGCGCGAGGCGATGCAGTTCTACGTCCAGCTTTCCAAGATGGGATATGCCATCGAGTTCGTTGACATAGGTGGCGGTCTCGGTGTGGACTACGACGGGACACGTTCGTCGATGGGCGAGAATTCGATGAACTATTCCATTCAGGAATATGTCAACGACTCTGTGTCGGCCCTTGTGGACGTATGTGTGAAGAACAACCTCCCGCAGCCCAACATAATCACTGAAAGCGGCAGGTCTCTGACCGCCCACCATTCGGTATTGATAATCGATGTGCTTGAGACCACGCAGCTTCCACAATGGAACGACAACGATGAGATTGGAGAGAATGCCCATGAGCTTGCGCGTGAGCTATACGACATCTGGGACAAAATCAACCCTTCACGTGTGTTTGAAGACTGGCATGACGCTTTGCAGATACGCGAGGAGGCATTGGAACGCTTTTCGCTCGGACTGCTCGACCTTACCACCCGCGCCCAGATAGAGAAGCTTTTCTGGAGCGTCGCCAGAGACGTCAACGATATGACCCGCTCCATGAAGCATCCGCCGGAAGAGCTGCGCAAGGTGGCACGGATGCTTCCCGAGAAGTATTTCTGCAATTTCTCGCTGTTCCAGTCGTTGCCGGATTCGTGGGCGATAGACCAGATGTTCCCCATCATGCCGATCGCACGCCTTGACGAGAAGCCGACGCGCAACGCCACGCTTCAGGACGTAACGTGCGACAGCGACGGCAAGATTTCCAACTTCGTGTCGCCGCAAGGGGCTTCGCATTCTCTTCCGGTGCATACGGTGAAGCACGGCGAACATTATTACATCGGTGTCTTCCTCGTAGGCGCATATCAGGAGATACTCGGCGACCTTCACAACCTTTTCGGCGACACGGCGGCGGTTCACATATCGCTCACCAAGGACGGCTACGAAATAGAACAGGTGGTTGACGGAGAACCGGTGGCCGATGTGCTCGAATATGTGGAATACAGTCCTAAGAAGCTCGTGCGCAACCTTGAGGCATGGGTGTCGGCTTCGATGAAGCGCGGCGCGATCACTCCCGAAGAGGGCCGCCAGTTCCTCAACAACTACCGTTCCGGCCTCTACGGAATCACTTATCTGGAGCGGGACTGATGCGTTGCTTCCTGCATCTATCTTACCGCGGAGAACCGTTCCATGGATGGCAGAGGCAGCCCAATGCCGTCAGCGTCCAACAGACGGTGGAGGAGGCGTTGCAGACCGTGCTGCGCGTGCCTGTCCCGATTGTCGGGGCGGGACGTACGGACACCGGTGTGAACGCACGGTGCATGTATGCCCATTTCGACCTGCCTGAGATTGAGAATCCGGAATCGAGAATCCGGAATTCTATTCAAGGGCTTAACAGGCTTTGCGGGCGCGACATATCAATACACCGGATAATCCCGGTGGCAGATGACGCTCATGCGCGTTTCGATGCTGTGCAGCGCACGTACAAGTATTTCGTTACCACCGGGAAGTCGGCGTTCCTGCATCCTTTGTCGTGGCATTCACCGTCGCCTCTCGATGTTGACGCGATGAACGATGCTGCCGCCACGCTTCTGCAAGACACGGACTTCACGTCGTTCGCTAAACTGCATTCCGACGCTAAGACCAACGTTTGCGATGTGCGGGAGGCACGGTGGGAGCGTACGGCCTGCAATCTCACCGGGGAGGAAATGCTCGTGTTCACCATTTCCGCCGACCGTTTCCTGCGCAATATGGTACGCGCTGTGGTAGGCACGCTCGTGGAGGTAGGGCGCGGCAAGATGTCGCTGCTCGGGTTTCGCGATGTGGTGGAGGCCCGCGACCGTTGTTCTGCGGGAACCTCTATGCCTCCGCAGGCGTTGACCCTGTGGGATGTTCGCTATCCTTATATAGATTGAGAAATGGATTACACTGACAGAATAAACAGGCTCAGGGAAGAGCTTAACCGACATAACCACAATTATTATGTGCTGAACGCTCCGGAAATCTCCGACAAGGATTTCGATATGCTCATGAAGGAGCTTGAGGCTCTTGAAAAGGAGCATCCGGAGGCTTACGATCCGCTTTCACCGACGCAGAGGGTAGGCTCGGATCTTACCAAAGGTTTTGAGCATGTGGTGCATGCGCGTCCGATGATGTCGCTTTCCAATTCCTATTCGGCGGAAGAGGTGGGCGAATGGTTCGACCGCGTGTCGCGTCAGCTCGGCGGCGAGGATTTCACCGTGGTGGGTGAGATGAAGTTTGACGGCACGTCGATTTCTCTTACATACCGCGACGGCAGGCTTGTCCGTGCCGTAACGCGTGGGGACGGAACCCAAGGTGATGACGTTACGGCCAATGTCAAGACCATACGAAGCATCCCGCTGCAGCTTGCGTCCGGTTCATGGCCTGAGGAATTCGAGATTCGAGGTGAGATTCTGATGCCGTGGGAGGTTTTCGAGCAGCTGAATGCCGAGCGAGCCTGCAACGAGGAGCCGCTTTTCGCCAATCCGCGCAATGCCGCTTCAGGCACGCTGAAGATGCAGGATCCGCGCGAGGTGGCTCGCCGCCGTCTCGACGCGAGGTTTTATTATCTCCTTTCGGACGATATGCCTTCAGAAAGCCATTTCGATTGCATGGAGGCCGCCCGTAACTGGGGCTTCAAGGTGTCGTCGGCCATGCAGCGGCTTCATTCCCTTGAGGAGGTGGAGCGTTACATCGCTTTTTGGGACGAGGAACGCAGGAAGCTGCCTGTGGCCACCGACGGTCTTGTGTTCAAGGTCGATTCGCTGAGGCAACAGCTCAACCTCGGTTATACGGCCAAGTCGCCGCGTTGGGCCATAGCCTACAAGTTCAATCCTGAAAGAGCCTGCACGCAGCTGAGGTTCGTGTCGTTTGAAACGGGGAGGATGGGTATAGTTACGCCTGTCGCCAATCTTGAACCGGTGCTTCTGTCGGGGACGGTGGTCAAGCGTGCATCGCTCCATAACGATGACATAATCCGTGAACTCGGCATTCATCAGTCAGACTGGCTGTATGTGGAGAAAGGCGGCGAGATTATCCCGAAAATCACTGGAGTGGAGATTTCCAGGCGTATGCCGGAGGCTGAGCCGGTTAGGTTTGTGAGCCATTGTCCTGAATGCGGCACTCCGCTCGTGCGTGTGGAAGGGGAAGCTGCGTGGCGTTGTCCCAATGCATACGGATGCCGTCCGCAGATTACTGGCAAGATAGAGCATTTCTGCGCCCGCAGGATGATGGACATAGACGGGATAGGCGAGGAGACCGCAGAGCTTCTGTTCGCGAGCGGTCTTGTAAGCGGCATCGCCGACCTGTATGACCTCGATGAGGAGAAACTTGCGCGGCTCGACCGGGTTGGTGAGAAGACCGCATTGCGGATAATCAAGGGCGTCGAGGCCTCGAAGAAGGTGCCTTTCGAGCGCGTGGTGTATGCGTTGTCGATTCCTAATGTCGGAGAGACCACTGCAAAGCGGCTTGCTTCGTCGGTGAAGAGCATGGACCGTATGGTGGAGATGAGCGTGGAGGAACTGACCGCGGTTCCGGATGTCGGCCCTGTAATAGCGCAGTGCATCTACGATTATCTGCGCGACCCTGTCTGTGCAGACAACATCGCACGTTTGAGCCGGGCCGGAGTGCAGATGCAGCTTTCGCCTGACAGGATGGAGCCTAAAGGTGATGCCTTGGCTGGAAAGACAATAGTCATTTCCGGGACTTTCGCGCGCCATTCCCGCGATGAATACAAGGAAATGATAGAGGCCAACGGCGGCAAGAACTCCGGCAGCATCTCCAAGAAGACGAGCTTCGTGCTTGCCGGTGAAAATATGGGGCCTGCCAAACTGGAGAAGTGTCGGTCGCTCGGCGTTCCCATCCTCAATGAAGAGGAATTTTTGGCTATGGTTTTATAGGCTGTCCCGTTAACCGGTTATTCTGCAAGTCCGCAGAATGATCCGTTGACGGGTGCGTATGAATCAGTGGGCGCGTATGAAGCGGAAGATTGTGTCGTAGGCGGATTCGCGTGATGCAGGTTCGCTCAGAATCAGGTCGTGCATGCCGTCAGTGATTGTTGACACCTGGCGTGTGGACTTCTGTCCGAGCTTCATCCCGCGTTTCTGTAGTTCATGCGGGTTGAGCACCGCATCCCCTTTCTGAAACTCCGGAGTCCAGCCGCATCCTTCCACGCGCCGGCTGCTGTGCATCACAAGAACAGGGACTGTGATATGTTCCGCTTTCTTCATGAGGTCGCTTTGGGCGCGGTCTATGGAATGCAGCCATCCTGCGGTTACAGGCGGCGAATATACCATTTTCCATACAGTGTCATATTCCCATTGGCCGTGGTGGTTTTTAAGCAAGGAATATGCGTAGCCGTCGCATCGGCTCTGTTTTATCTTTGCCTCTGGAGCCAGCTGTCCGAGAAAACCGACCACAGGGATGGCCACATTCCGCATAAAGGCCGGAAAGTTCCATTCGAGGAAAGGTGAGTCGGTAACAACGCGTTTCACTCCGCACCGTGCGCCTTTCTCTGCTGCGAACAGGGCCACGGTGAGGCCTCCTGTGCTGTGGCCTGACAGCGTGATGTCGGTGTTGCCGTCGCGGCGCATCTGGGCCAAGGCGGAATCGATGTCGGCAAAGTACTCGCGCTGGTTGCGGACGTCGAAAGGATATTGCCATGGCTCAAGGCTGCGCCCGTAGCGGCGCAGATCCACTGCATAGAAGTTGAACCCCGAATCCACGAACCGTTCCCCCATCTCGCTTTGGAAGAAATAGTCGTTGAATCCGTGGACATACAGGTATGCCTTGCGGGATTTCTGCGGACAGAGCTTTCTGACTATGGTGGAGCGGCAGGGGCCGTCGAAGCTTTCCCCTTGGCTGACATAACGCGCCTCGTAGCCTTCGAGGATGTCGGGATGCCACGAGAAGTCGGTGGTGGGCGTCTTTGGCCCTTCGTATTTCTTCGTGTAGTCCCATCCTCCGAAGGCTGCCGAAGCCGCTATGGCAGCCATTAAAGTTATTGCAGCGGTTCTTAGAGGCTGTTTAAAAATCATTGTTAAACGCAGAGTGGTGGATTTTTTGTTAAGGCGCACTTTATGAGGAGGGAGCATATCGGGATATGCGACCGACGATTGAATGCGGATTAACGGAAAAGACACCATTCAGACTGAAACATCAAATTCTTTTAAAGAGGCTTTGTGGTAATGCCTGCCGCCATTCCGGAATCTTTGCGCGTCTTTATCCCTTCGGCTCAGTCCCATAGCCCGCCATGCTCCTTCGCTGAAGGGATAAATCCATCACAAATCTTCCGGCTCTGCGTCAACAAGCAGTTTTAAACAGCCTCTTAATGGTGTCATGTCCCGTTATGCCTGATGGGCCGGACGCAGAAGGTCGTTGACCGTCTTTACGGGGTTGAACGTCTCAGCCGGCACTTCGACGAATATTGTGTTCCAGTCGCTCATCGCGCCGTTCCACAGGCCGGGAAGCTCAAGAGCCTTTATTTCATGGCCTTCACGGCTCTTGGAGCTTATGAAGCCGGTGGATCTGTCCACATAGTCGGGAAGGTTGAACTTCTTGCCTTTGAAATCCTTTATTGAGCAGACGAGGTCTACCGGATTGAAATGCGTGGCGTCTTTCAGGAGCTTCTTCTCCTTTTTTGGGTCAAGCTGGGTGGATTCGAGAATCTGGGGCTGGACGCTGCCGTCGGCGGAATAGACCATGAAAGGGCCGCCTCCCGGTTCGCCTTCGTTTTGAACCATGCCGCATACGCGCATCGGCCGGTTCAGCTTCCGGATAAGGAATCGGGACTTGTCTTCCAGTGTCATTTCGGCTACTGCGGGATTCTCTACGCAGAGCACGTCTTTGAGGAACGCAAGCATCTCGTCTGCTTCCTCTTCTGAACGCAGCCCTTTCTCAAGCCTGCGGCAGTATTCGTCTGCTTTCTGCTTGGTGGCTACGAGTATGCCTCCGATTACCTTTTTATATAAGACAGTGGTGTCGCGGAGTGCGTCAGGCACCACATTGTCTATGTTCTTGATGAATATCACATCCGAGTCAAGGTCGTTGATGTTCTCGATGAGCGCGCCGTGTCCTCCCGGGCGGAAGAAGATTTCGCCGTTTTCACGGTAAGGCGTTCCGTCGGGGTTTGCAGCCACTGTGTCTGTCGATGGCTTCTGGACGCTGAGAGTGATGTCGTATTTCACTCCGGTCAGCATCTGCATCCAGCCCTTCAGCTCCTCGATGCGGGACTCGAACAACGGGATGTGGTCTTCGCTCACGGTGAAATGCACGCGCACGTTGCCGTGCTTGTCCACCGCGTATTGCGCGCCCTCGGCCAGATGTTCGGCCAACGCGCTTCGGCTGCCGCCGAGGCTCTTGTGGAACTCGAGCAGCCCTTTTGGGAGCTGTCCGTAGTTGAGTCCGCCTGACTCGATCAGTGCGGCCACGATGTCTTTGTAGCGCTTTTGGTCAAGGAGGGAATAGACGCTCTTCCCGTAGTTGTGCATGCATATCGAGTTGAGGTAGGGGAAGAATGCGAAATCGGCTATCCTGGCGAAGAACGCCTTCATGAAGTCATTGTCGGGCTTGTCCTTTTTCCCGTTTATGAATGAGAAGAGGTCTTTGAACATCCTGGATGCCGCGCCGCTTGCCGGGACGAGCTTCTGCACCGAGCCTCCTGCGGCAAGGAATTCTTCCCATATCGCGATGCTCCTTTCTGTCATTTCAGGCGAAGGGGATGTGATTCCGTGTCCGACTTTTGCCGGGGCTTCGATGTTCAGGTAAGGGAAACCGTCGCGTAGCATTTCGAGCTGTTCGACAAACTGGTCGGGTGTGATTCCTTTACGATTTAGGGTCTCGAGATCTGTCTGTAGAAATTCCATATTCTGAGGGGTAAGAATTGTCTGAGGGGTAAGAATAATTTGATAATGGTCAAGGGAGCATCAGGAATCGAGGAGGGATGTCCCAGCTCCGTTCTTTGGTTTAAACAACAGTGACGGCAAGTTTTCTTGCTTATGTGGTCATTTTTCTTTCCGTTGCTCCATCTTGCGGCGGCAAGCGTCTATTTTCTTGCTGATTACTGGAATGCTTAGCTCCATGCGTCTGATGTCCTTACGCATTTTTGCGAGC
The DNA here is from genome assembly GCA_910573745.1 of Muribaculaceae bacterium. GTDB lineage: Bacteria > Bacteroidota > Bacteroidia > Bacteroidales > Muribaculaceae > Lepagella. The sequence continues at coordinate 62,006 of CAJSYI010000006.1, forward strand.
GTCCATGTCTCTGCTATCATCTGTGCGTCGGAAGGCTGGAGGCGTTCGCTGCGGTTTCCGTATGCCACCGTTATGGGGCGCGACGGATCTTTGGCGACAAACGTGCCTATGGAGTCGGCTTCCGGCCCGGAGAAGAGCACGGTGTTGAGGTTGCCGCTGCGGTAGTTCAGCCCTTGGTCATGCGGCACAGTGGCAGAGCCTGCCGTGCTTGTGCCGTCGCTTAGCGTGATGTGGGTGAACGAGCCACCTGAAAGCACTGCGATGATTTCGAAATCTTCCGACTTTGCGATGCGTGCCGATATGCCGGTTCGCGTGAGAGGATAGCTTCCACGCCGTGAAGATAGGATGGTGTAGCCCTCTACCTCACGCGGATTATCGACGTAGGAGAACTTCCGCAGCATTTCGTCCACTCCGGTGTAGAGTGCGGTCAGGGAATCTTCCGTCAGTTTCTGGGCTTCTTGCAGTGCCGCGACGCTGTCGGTGAGGCTTTCGAGCCACTGGTGGTATTTGTCGGCGTTGCGGCTGCGTTCCTGTCGTCGGGTGCATCCTGTAGACAAGACCGCCGATGCGGCAAGCACGTATATTATAGCTTTTTTGTTTGTCATATTGCAGAGGATTGTCTGGCAGCGTCATGACGCTGCCGTTTGGGTGTTTTTTTATGTACGTGCGGCATCCTTCACGCCTTTCACTCCTTTGAGCTTTCTGATCAGTGAGTTTAGGCGTCCGGTGTCGGTTATGTTGATGGTCAGGTAGCCTTGGAATACGCCGTCATGTGAGTCGATTGCGATGTTCCGCAGTCCCATGCCGGGCTCTTTGGCTATGATGGAGGTGATGTTGGTCACTATGCCTATGTCGTCGTTCCCTATCACCTTGAGCGTTACGGGCAGTTGCGTGTCCGGCGAGCCGTTCCATTCCACATCGATTATCCTGTACGGATAACGCTTTCGTATATTTGTTGCGTTCGGGCAGTCCTTGTGGTGCACCTTTATGACGCCGTCTGAGCTGACGAATCCGAACACGTCGTCGCCGAAGATGGGAGAGCAGCATTTTGCGAGCTTGTACTTCAGCCCTTTCATCGTCTTGCCGTCGATTGTAAGGATTTCAGTTGAAGCGTCCTCTTCCTGAGTTTCCTTAAACCTGTATTCCTCTGCGGAGACTTTCACGGCCTCGTTTTCAGTGTCGGCCTCGGCTTCGTACATAGTGAGGAATTTGGCGGCATCCACCTCCTCGTCGGCGAGGGCGGCGAAAAAGTCGTTGTTGAACTTGTAGCCCATACGTTTTATGACACGCATGACCACCGCCTCGTCAAGATCTGTCTTGCGGTTCTTGGCCCTTCGTTCGAGCAGTTCCTTGCCGAGGTCGGCCTTGTGGAGCTTCGCTTCGTTGAGGCTTTGGCGAATCTTGTTTTTTGCCTTGGAGGTGGCCACGAAGGAAAGCCAGTCGTGGCTGGGCGACTGGTTGGCAGACGTTACGATTTCAACCGTGTCTCCGTTGGCTATCCTGTGGTTGAGCTTGCGGTGGACCCCGTCGATGATTGCGCCTGTGCACCGGCAGCCCACGTTGCTGTGGATTGCGAAGGCGAAGTCGAGCACGGTGGCTCCCGGAGAAAGCCTAAGCAGGTCTCCTTTCGGGGTGAATGCGAACACTTCTTTGTCGTAAGCGTCGGGCCGGATGTCTTTCATCAGCTGCATCGGGCCGGATTCTGCGGTCTCGAGGATGTCGCGTATGTTGTTCATCCATTGGTCTGTGGAGTCTCCCTTCACGCCCTTGTACCTCCAATGCGCGGCGAGTCCTTTTTCGGCCACCAGATCCATCCTTTTGGTGCGGAACTGCACCTCGACCCATTTGGACTGAGGCCCCATGACCGTGGCATGCAGGCTTTCGTAGCCGTTGCTTTTGGGGATTGTGATCCAGTCCTTCATGCGGGCAGGGTTGGCAGTGTACATGTCGGCAAGTATGGAATATGCGAGCCAGCAGTCGCGTTTCTCGCGTTCGCGTGGAGTGTCGATGATTACCCGGATTGCGAACAGGTCATAGATATGCTGGAGGTCAACTTTCTGTTTGCGAATCTTTGCCCATATCGAAGAGATTGACTTTGTGCGTCCCTTTATCGAGAAACGCAGTCCGGCCTCGGTGAGCTTTTTCTTCACCGGGGCTATGAAATCGGCTATGTAGGCGTCGCGTGCACGCTTTGTCTCGTTGAGCTTGCGAGCTATCTGGGTGTATATCTCCCGGTTGGTGTATTTTAGCGCCAAGTCTTCAAGTTCGCTTTTGAGCTTGTACAGGCCGAGTCGGTGGGCGAGCTGTGCATACAGGTATTCTGCCTCGAAAGCCACGTCGCGAACCCACTGCGTGTCGGGATGGTGGTTGATGGCGCGCATCAGCACCACGTTGTGTACTATCATCGTGATTATCACGCGTATGTCGTCGGCAAGCGACAGAAGGAGTCCACGGTAGTTGTCGGCGTTGCGGACTCCGGTCTTTGCTCCGAAGCGCATCACCGATTGCATTCCTGCGATGATTCCGGCCACGTCGTCGCCCCATCGCTTCCTGATTCCGTCGGATTTCGCGGGGTCGAGGTGGCCTACCGGAAACAGGAGGATGGCTACAAGTATGTCGTGGTCAGGCTCGACGCTTTCTGCGAAGAGGACTGCGGTGCGGAGGGTCAAAAGCGCAAAGGGAAGGCCGTGCCGGTCGCGGCACGGCAGGGTGCGTGATATTTCGCGCAGCAATGTGCTGATGCTTTCCTGTTCTTCTTCGGAAAGGCGTCCGGCCGAGAGGGTTCTCAGAGATGAGACGAGCCCTGCGAGTTCCCGCAGTTCGGAGCGGGACAGCCGTGTGTCGGTGGACAAGAAGCCTATGCTGTTCGGTACGGTCTGGGATTCCATGTTTAGGATACGATTGTATGTGCAAAGTTAACTAAATTTCCGGTATTTCCGCATCCTGCCGAAGACTTTGGGACGGGATAGGTAAAAAATCGGCCATTAATTTGCCGGAATGGCACAAATTAACTAATTTTACACGTTAAAATCCTGAGACGGAAGAGACAATGAAGAAAGAAGAGACAATCAAGATGTATCAGGAAGCCTACCTGGCCGGGAGGAGCGATGAGGCACGCACTGTGTTTCTTGCCAAGTCTGTGGCCAAGCAGTATTCCTGCATTATGGCATGGCGCCACCGGATGCGCCACAGCAACAAGACCACTGACGGCTCTGAGATCATAGACCATCTCCGGGTGGCCCGCAAACGCTTGGGTGCCGCTACTGAAATCAATGAGCAGGAACTGCGCACTATCGACTCGGAGCTTGCTGCGCTGCGCGACGGCGTGGAGGTGTTCCGTGCCAACCGCAAGGCTCGTGAAATCGAGGAACTCGAACAGCAGCAGGCGGCCATCCTTGAGCGTCTCCGCCGGCTGAAACAGGACTGAGCCGCCTTAGAGTGTGTTTGGAGTTTTTCTTCAGTATTTACCATGAATACACCCTAAAGACCCATAAAGGCACACTGCGGCATTTAAAAATGAATTTAATTAAAAAACAACGACAATGACACTTGTAGAACGTTTTTTTGACTATATCAGCTACGATACCCAGAGCGACGAGGAAACCAACATGACCCCGTCCACTCCGGGACAGATGGTGTTTGTAAAGCACTTGAAAGAGGAACTTGAAAAGATGGGGCTTGAGGAGATTACACTCGACGACAACGGTTATCTTATGGCCTCGCTCCCTTCAAATACAGACAAGACAGTCCCCACGGTCGGCTTCATAGCCCATGTGGACACGGCTCCTGACATGAGCGGCAAGCATGTGAATCCCCGCATCGTGACGGATTACGACGGCAATGACATAGTTCTCAATCAGGAGCAGGGCATAGTCCTCAGTCCGGCGGATTTCCCTGAACTCAAGGACTACATCGGTCAGGATTTGATTGTTACTGACGGGACTACGCTTCTCGGTGCGGACGACAAGGCCGGCATTGCGGAAATCGTAACTGCCGTGGCATACCTGCAGGCTCATCCTGAAATCAAGCACGGAAAAATACGCATTGCGTTCAATCCGGACGAGGAGATAGGAAAAGGCGCGCACAAATTCGACGTGGAGCGTTTCGGGTGCGAGTTTGCCTATACGATGGACGGCGGTGAAATCGGTGAGCTTGAGTATGAGAACTTCAATGCTGCATATGCAAAGGTTACAATCAAGGGGCGCAACGTGCATCCCGGCTCGGCAAAGCACAAGATGGTGAATTCTATCCGCGTAGCGGCCAACTTCATAGAGATGCTGCCTCGTTGGGAGACTCCTGAACACACCGAGGGCTATGAGGGTTTCTACCATCTGGTCGGAATCCAGGGAAGCGTGGAGCAGACCGTGCTTACATACATCATACGGGACCATGACCGCAACCGCTTCGAGAGCCGCAAAAAGGAGATAGAGCATCTTGTGCGCAAGACAAATACGGAGTATCCGGGTTCGACTTCTGTGGAGATGGGCGACCAGTACTATAACATGCGCGAGAAGATAGAGCCTGTGATGCACATCATCAACTATGCAGAGGAGGCTATGCGTATGGCCGGGGTGAAACCCAAGGTGCAGCCCATACGCGGCGGCACTGACGGCGCACAGCTTTCGTTCAAAGGCCTGCCTTGCCCCAACATCTTCGCCGGAGGTCTCAACTTCCACGGACGCTATGAGTTCGCGCCTGTTCCTTCGATGGAGAAGGCCTCGGAGGTGATTGTGAACATCTGCAAGATTGTTGCTGAAAGATAAATCCCTCCATTGGAAAAGACTCTTATAGTGATAACGGGGCCGACTGCTTCTGGCAAGTCGGCCCTTGCTCTTTCATTGGCCAAGAGGCTTGGAACGGAGATTGTTTCTGCGGATTCGCGCCAGATTTACCGAGGAATCCCTATAGCCACGGCTGCTCCCACGGCAGAGGAGATGGAGTGTGTGCCGCATCATCTTGTGGCCACGCTTCCTTTGGAAGCCTATTACAGTGCCTCGCAGTTCCGCGACGATGCAATGCGCATCATATCGGGAATCATGGACCGTAGCGATTATGCGGTTGTCTGCGGCGGATCGATGATGTATGTTGATGCGCTTTGCAACGGCATCGACGAGCTTCCGACAGTCCCGAAGGCAATCCGTGAAGGCCTTGCCGACGAGCATTCCCGCAAAGGCGACGGATGGCTTGTGGATGAACTGCGAAGGCTGGATTCCGAATATGCGGAAAAGGTTGACCTGAAGAACATAAAGCGTGTCTTTCATGCCGTAGAGGTTTCGTTGGCCGCAGGAGTGCCTTACAGTTCACTGCTTACCGGCTGCAATCGCAAGTGCGCGTCCGGTTTGCCTTGGAAAGTGGTGAAGCTGGGCATTCGCATGCCTCGCGAACTCCTTTTCGGCCGCATCAACCGACGAGTGGACGCAATGGTGGAGAAGGGGCTTGTGGCGGAGATACGCCGTGTGGCGCATCTCCGCCATTTGAATTCGCTTAATACGGTTGGCGTCAAGGAGATGTTGCGTCATATAGATGGCGAATGGGATTTGGCCACGGCTGCGGCCCGGCTTGCGAAGAACACGAGGGTCTATGCCAAGAAGCAGATGACGTGGCTTCAACGCGACGGGTCTGTCTGTTGGATTGATTCGCCGACGGCCGAAGTCCAGCTTGAGAAGGCCATATGCATCATAAAAGAACAATGCCGCTGAATTTCAGCGGCATTGTTCTTTTTTCGTATTTGTCTGACGGCATATGCAGGCCAGACTGCTTGCCGGGCGCTTTGGAAAGGCTTATGCCTCTTCTGCGGTTTTCTTTACAGTGCGGCGCGTACGCGTGGTCTTTGCCGGTTTTGCATTCTCCTCCTCAGGCTGTTCAACGCCGGCCAGAAGTCCGTCGATCATGATTCGTCCGCAGTATTCGCAGACGATTATTTTCTTGTGCATCTTTATTTCGAGGCGACGCTGCGGCGGGATGCGGTTGAAGCAACCTCCGCATGCTCCGCGCTGCACAGTTACGATTCCGAGACCGTTGTGGGCATTCTTGCGGATTCGCTTGAAAGCGGCGAGGGTGTAGGAGTCAATCAGCGGCTCGAGTGCCTTTGCCTGTTCGCGGATGTTCTCCTCTTCCTGGCGCGTCTCGGAGACGATTTCTTCAAGTTCGCGTCGCTTGTCTTCCAGGATATGCTCATTGTCGGCAAGTTCCTCCTTTGCAGCGGCGATGTCGGCCTTTTTCTGCTCCTGCTTGAGTCCCGCGTCGCGGATGTTCTTCTCAGCGAGTTCTATCTCAAGGCTTTCGAACTCTTTCTCTTTTTCGAGGAAAGCGTATTCGCGGTTGTTGCGCACGTTGCTTATCTGCTCGTCATATTTCTGTATCTTGACCTTACGGTCGGCTATTTCTCCGTTCTTCTGGTTGACGAAAGCCTTCAGTTCGGCGATTTCCTCCTTAAGGTTCTGTATGCGTGTCTGGAAACGGACTATTTCGTCCTCAAGGTCTTTCACTTCGTGGGGAAGTTCGCCGCGGAGGGTCTTTATCCGGTCTATCTCCGAAAGGAGTGTCTGATATTGGAAAAGCGCCTTCAGGCGTTCTTCGACGCTGCGTTCTTTTTCTGTTTTTTTTTCGGTTGTTGCCATATGGTTGGTTTTTGTTTTTTCTTTAAACTTGTTTTATCGCGTGTGAAGCCGATGTGGTTTAATCCCTCGCCGCTTTATAAGTAGCTTACAGGGTTGCGGTCTGTCTGGGCAAACAGGGTCTGGCATTCAGGATAGCGTGCGCGTATTATCCGCGAAAGTATCCTGCGGGAACACAGTTCGCTTTCGTAATGCCCGATGTCGGCTATCAGCATACGGTCTCCGTGGTCGGTGAAGTCGTGGTACTTCACGTCGCCGGTTACAATGACGTCTGCACCGAGAGCCATGGCATTCGTTATGAACGATGCTCCGGCACCGCCGCATACCGCCACACGCCTGATGACAAGTTGCGGAGAGCGGGCGGAATAGCGCAGGCATTTGACATCGAACCTGTCTTTGAGCTTTCTGAGGAACTCCATGGCGGGAATCGGGTCTATGTCGCCCACGATTCCGAGACCTTCTTCCGGAGAGCCGCTTCGCGGTTCGAGCGGGGAGAGGCTTTTCAACCCCAGGATGTGGGCTATCTCGTAGCTCACGCCTTCACGTGCCGAGTCGAGGTTGGTGTGGGCGGAATATATCGATATTCCGAGCCTCAATGCCTCTATGACGATACGTTGTGCCGGGGTGGCTCCGGTGATTTCCTTGAGTCCCTTGAAAAGGAGAGGATGGTGGGAGACTATGAGGTTGCATTTGCGCTCCTCGGCTTCACGCACTATGTCTTCGGTAACGTCGAGACACAGAAGGATGCCGCTCACTGTCGCATCGGGGTTCCCCACCTGCAGACCTGCATTGTCGTATGATTCCTGGAGAGACTTTGGCGCGAAATCCTCGATGGCGGCAGCGATGTCTCTTACTGTCAATGCTTGGCTCATTGATAGTTCCGTATTCGTTTTTTTTACTCTTTGGGAAGCTCTATGCGGAGGCAGAGCTCGTCGAGCTGGGTTTGGTCGATGGTTGACGGGGATTCGTTCATGACATCGCGTCCGGAGTTGTTTTTGGGGAACGCTATCACGTCGCGGATCGTGTCGAGTCCGGCAAGGATCGATACAAACCGGTCGAATCCGAGGGCGAGACCTCCGTGTGGGGGCGCACCGAACTTGAACGCGTTCATAAGGAAGCCGAACTGTTCCTGCGCGCGTTCCGGAGTGAAGCCGAGAAGCTCGAACATGGTGTCCTGAAGCTCTGCGTCGTGGATTCGGATGGAACCGCCTCCAAGCTCAGTGCCGTTGACCACTATGTCGTAGGCCGTGGCGCGCACCTTGCCGGTGTCGGAATGCAGGAGCGGTATGTCCTCCGGATTTGGCGAGGTGAAAGGATGGTGCATGGCGTAGTAACGCTGTGTTTCCTCGTCCCACTCGAATAGAGGGAAGTCGATTATCCAGAGAGGCGCAAACACGTTTTTGTCGCGAAGCCCGAGACGGTTTCCCATCTCAAGACGGAGTTCGCAAAGCTGTTTGCGTGTCTTCATGGCGTCGCCGCTCATGACGAGCATAAGGTCGCCGCACTCAGCCTCCATCTTTTCTGCCCATTGCCTGAGCTGGTCTTCGGTGAAGAACTTGCCTACGGAGCTCTTGATGCTGCCGTCGGCCTCGATTTTAACCCAAACAAGTCCTTTTGCACCGATTTGCGGACGTTTCACGAAATCGGTGAGCTGGTCTATCTGTTTGCGGGTGTATGCGGCACATCCTTTGGCCACGATGCCTACGGTGATTTCCGCATCGTCCATCACGGAGAAGCCTTTACCTTTCACAAGGTCGGTGATTTCCACGAACGGCATGCCAAAGCGGATGTCGGGCTTGTCGCTTCCGTATAGTCGCATGGCGTCGTGCCAGGTCATACGCGGGAACGGATCGGCAAAGTCGATTTCCTTTACGTATTTGAAAATGTGCTTCACGAGACCTTCAAACATATCTATGACGTCTTCCTGCTCCACGAAGCTCATCTCGCAGTCTATCTGCGTGAACTCCGGCTGGCGGTCGGCGCGCAGGTCTTCATCTCGGAAGCATTTTGCAATCTGGAAATAACGGTCGTATCCGCTCACCATAAGCAGCTGCTTGAAAAGCTGCGGGCTTTGAGGCAAAGCATAGAACTCCCCGGGATTCATGCGCGAAGGAACCACGAAGTCGCGTGCCCCTTCAGGCGTGGATTTCACGAGAATCGGGGTCTCGATTTCCAGGAATCCCTTTGAGTCGAGGTAGCGGCGTATCTCGAAAGCCATACGGTGGCGCAGTTCAAGGTTTTTGCGCACGCAGGGACGACGGAGGTCGAGGTAGCGGTATTTCATACGGAGGTCGTCGCCGCCGTCGGTGTTGTCTTCGATGGTGAACGGAGGGATGTCGCTTCGGTTGAGCGTCTTCAGTCCGTCGGCGATGATTTCGATTTCACCTGTGGGTATGTTTTTGTTCTTGCTGGTGCGCTCGGTAACCTTTCCGGTAACCTGCACCACGAACTCGCGGCCCAACGCATTGGCTGCCTCACATAGTTCAGGGTTGATTTCCTGATTGAAGACTATCTGTGTGATTCCGTATCGGTCGCGGAGGTCAATGAATGTCATTCCGCCCATCTTGCGGCTTCTCTGCACCCATCCGGCGAGCTTTACGCTCTGTCCTTCGTCTGTGAGTCTCAGCTCACCGCAGGTTTTGTCTCTGTACATGTGGTATGTCTTTTTTCGTTTTGCCAGTCCGTTTCAGATTGGTATGGGAAAGGCTTGGCAACGAATTTGTTATATGTAAAAATACAACAACCCCATCCGTTCACACGCCGCTTCTCCCGGAAAATGTCGACAGGATAGGCTGGCGTTTTTACAGACAGAGTCCAATTAACGATGCAAAGTTACGAAAAATACTCGGATTACGCACTTTCATACGCCCGGTTTTTGTGTATGACGGCAGATTTGTTTAATTTTGCGGGGATATGAGGGCGGACTATGCTTATATGAAACGGACTTTCGACTGGGCCAACCGGGAGATTTTCGGGGGAGGGCTTCCGGAGGTGGAACTGCGCCTTGGGTCGGCCGGGCGTGTCTTCGGCATGTTTCGCCATCCGAGGGCGGATGCGAAGGGTGATTTCAGTCGGTGTTCCATAACGCTGAGCACACGGTTTGACGTTCCGGAAGAAGAGGTTACGGACACGCTGATACATGAGATGATACATCTTTTCATATATGCGGAAGGAATCGCAGACGACGGCCCTCACGGGCGCTGGTTCCGCCATCATATGATGAAAATAAACCGGGAGCATGGGCGGCATATCACCGTTTCTGGCCGCTGCACCGACAAGATGCTTGAGTCTGACTCACGACGCAAGCACCGTTTTTTCTGCCTGAGCCGCCATCGAAACGGCAACACCTACATCACCGTCTGCGCTCAGTCATGCATATTCAAGATTCACGGACTTATGTCGGGATGGCCAGTGGTGGAGGGGTTTGAATGGTTTGTCAGCACGGATCCGTGGTTCAGCCGCTACCCGGCGTCGCGCACCCCGAAGCTATACAGGATTGCTCAGGAAGATATGGAGAAGCATGTTGCCGCCGCGACGAAACTGGTATGCGACGGCAAGAAGATAAAAGTGAAGAAATGAAAGAAGATGGAGAAGCAGACCATGTCTTGACTAATTCACACTCTTAGAAGAAGTATCCGTAAACCCAGCCTGAGAGGGTTGCCATGACGATTACCAGAGCGACATAAACCACAGTCTTTTTCGTCCCTATCACACTGCGTATTACAAGCATATTCGGCAGTGACAGCGATGGGCCTGCAAGCAACAGAGCAAGAGCCGGGCCTTTGCCCATGCCGGAAGCGAGCAATCCCTGAATGACCGGCACTTCGGTGAGAGTGGCGAAATACATGAATGCTCCGGTAAAGCTCGCGAAGAAATTGGATGGCCCAACTGTTCCCCATCTGCATAGCCTCCATTTTCCGCCATACCGGGATGTCGGTTGAATGTTTGACAAAGCAATGAGCCGTTTTTTACATTGAACGTATTTTGCCGAATTGCGAACATTGTCGGTAAAAAAAACAGCGATTATAGGCAGCAGCTGTTCTTTTTGGAGGGGCAGCAGCCATCAAGCATCTGTGAAAAAAGCCGCTTGGCAAGTTTCCAGTTTTCAGGATTGATGCAGTATTTCACTTTGGGAGGTTCAATGGTGCCTTGTATAAGGCCTGCCTCTTTGAGTTCGCTCAGATGTTGCGACACAGTAGCTTTCGCAATCGGCAACACTTCATGTATGTCTCCGAAAAAACATTCGTTTCTTTGAGCGAGAAAGATCAGGATTGCTATGCGAGTGGGATGCCCCATCGCTTTTGCAAACCTCGCAAGCCGCTCTTGCTCAGGTGTTATTTCCAATTTTGCCATATCGGTTTTTTGTTTGCTGTTCGCAAAATTACAAACATTTGTTGGCATGGCCAAATTTTTGAAGAAAAATTCCAAACGCTCTCTAAGTGGAATGCGGCGGAAAAGCGTTAACTTTGCAGGATGTTTACAATATGGATGTATAGTTAATGCTTATGAAAACGAGAAATACAAGATGTGTCATGAATAAAACGGCATTGGCTTTGGTGGCCATGCTTATGGCCTTTTTGCCGGTGGTGGCCAAAGCCGGCACTACGGAGGATAAGGATTCGGATGCATATATAAAGAAGGTGCTTTTCATCGGCGACTCAATGACCGGATGGATGGCAGAGCGGCTCAATGCCTATGGCCGCGCCAACGGCTTTGAGGTTGCCACTGTGGTGTGGGACGGCAGCACTATCCGCAAATGGGCGGATTCGCCGCGTCTTTCTTCGCTTATACGCCAACAGGATCCTGATGCGGTATTCGTGTCGCTCGGAATGAACGAGCTTCTTGAGAAGAACCCAAGGACACGTCTTGAGTCTTCGATGACTAAGCTGAAGAAAGCTTTCGGCGATGTGCCGGCGTTGTGGATAGGGCCGCCGTCGTGGCCCGGAAAACCCGGTGGCGACGCACTCAATGAATTCATTGCCGAGGAGATGGGCGAGGGACATTTTTTCCTCAGTTCGGAACTTGACCTGCAACGCCAGAGTTCACGCAATCCGCATCCGTCGCGTGCCGGAATCATCAAATGGATTGACGAGGTGGCGGACTGGATTCCTGTGCACACACATCTCAGGTTCAAGAGCCTTGACAACCCGGGAGCTTCGGAAATGAGCCGGGGGGCAACGTTCGTCTACAAGCGGATGAAGGAAACCTTATGACATATTTATGTGTTCTGACAAAAAAGGATAATCATTATGGAAATAAAAGAACTGGAAGTCAAGAACTATCCCGACTTTCTGACGCTTTACAATCAGGCGTTTCCCGCCGACCAACGTCGTTCATACGAAGACGAGCAGCATCTTGCCCGCTTCATAAATGAGAAGGGAGGCAAGTTCCACGCTTTGGCGGCGGAGGACGGAGGTCTCTTTCTCGGCTTCCTGAGCTATTGGACTTTTCAGGGATATGTCTACATAGAGCATTTTGCTGTCAATGTAGAACACAGAGGAAAGAACATAGGCACCAAGATGCTTCAGCATGTGGTAAAGCATATAAACCCCAATGTACTTCTTGAGGTTGAGCCTCCGACCGACAAGGAGTCGGAAGACCGCATACGCTTCTATGAGCGCAACGGATTCCGCAAGCGTGAGGAGATAGACTATATGCAGCCTCCATATTCGCCTGAGAAAGCTCCTGTGAGGCTCCTCCTTATGACTCATGGCGAAGTGAAGATCACCGGCAAGGACGATATGCGCGAGATGCTCCGGGATGTCTATAACGTCAATTACGGAGGCTGAGGGAGCGCAGGCACATATATGGCTTACTGAAAGAGAAACGTGGATGCACCGGCAATCGGATGCATCCACGTTCATCATAATGCCTGGGGTCAGTCCACGATTCCGGACGGGGCCCAGTGGGTGCTTTGCAGCTCGTCATTCTGCCTGAGTTTCTTGCCGTAGGAGAAGGAATAGCTTACCTGAAGGCTGAAACAACGGTGGTAGCTTGATGAATACTCGGAAGAAGTCGACGAATAATTGGGAACGATGGTGCGTATGCCGGTGGCTTTCCAGTCGGAGCGCAGGAAATCGGAGGCATAGAGGGTGATGTTCAGCCCTTTGTGGTTCCATCCGGCCGACAGGCTGTAGTAAGACGGGCTGTTGAATATTGCGGCTGCATTTATCGATTTGTTGCGGTAGCGGTAGAATGCCGAGAAATAGAAACTGCCGATGTAGTAATAAGCCTGCACCTGGAACGACATATAGGTCTGGGTGCGGTTTATCATCCCTCGTCTTGACGAAGAGCTTGCGTCCACACGTGCGCTGAGCGAAAGAGCGTTGTCGAAAAGCCCGAGCCACGCGCTCACGCCGTAGGTTGTTTCGGCGAAGAAGCCGTTTCTGACAAATGTCCGCAGCATCATCTGTCGGCCGTCGATTTCTTGTGGGCTGTAGAGTTCGGTGATGGGTTTGTCGAATCTGTAGAATTTGGAGAACGCCGAGACCGAAAGGTTCTGTCTGGGAATCCACTGGTAGTTCAGGCTGAAGGCGTTGTAGCGGTAGCATTTTAGCGAGGGATTGCCCTGCTGTGCGTCGATCTGGCTGCGGACCACGATGCTCGGGCTGAGCTGTATCAGGGAGGTGGTCCAGTTGGACATTTCGGAGGAGAAAGAGATCTTGTTTTTGGAATTGAAGGTGTAGCCTCCGTAAAGGAAGTATCCCGGCAGCCATTCGTAGAAATGTTGCTTGTCGTAGGATTTCCGGCTGAAGTAGCATTTCACGTCGGCATTGAAATGGAAATTGCCGAAAGCAAGGTTTCCGCGCAGCCGCATCCCGATGGCGTTGCTTGTGGAGTTCACTTTGGAGGGATTGGTCCCTTCGTAGACTATTCTGTCGCCTTTCAGCTCACCGTTGACGCTCACGCCCAATGATTGCCGTCCCCAGTTCTTCTGTGCCAGCGCGCTGAGGAATGCCGAATAAGTGTCTTCTTTCACGTTGTTGACGATTGATTTCCCTTCGCCGTAATCATAGATGTAGTCGCTGGTGTTGTGACCGTAGTTCGCGTTCGGGCTTACCACGAGGCTGAAACTGCGGGGAAGCAAGAAGCGGTAGGTGCCGTCGAAGGATGGCGATATTCGCCTGCGCCGGGTGTTGCTGTGGGTTCTGGAAGAGATGTAGGCGGGCGAAGAGAAGTCTGTGGCCACGTCCTGGATGTCGTCGGGCGAATAGCGGTATTGAAGTCCCATGGTATTGGATACCGTGGTCTTTTCGGTGGCATAGACGGCTCTCAGGGTAGCGAACGGATTGTGGTTCGTCCCGAGGGTTGACAGCGTGGCTTCGTCTTTTACTATGTCGCCTTCGGGCATGCCGTAGACGGTTTTGCTGGCGAAACCGTCATGACGGCTCCTGTAGACGGAATAACCCACAGCGGCATCGTAGACCATATCTTTGTAGGAGAATTTGGAATTGGCGTTGACGTTACCGTTGAGTTCTGTCGAACGCTCGTAGGCATCGAACTTGGTGTAGCCGCCGTATTCGTATTTCACCATTATGAAGTTCACCACATGGAGCGCACCTTCGAATCGCGGGTCGGCAGGGGAGTCGAGTACTTCGACGCGGAGTACGTCCTGGGGCCTGAGGTTGCTCACGTCTTGCTTCGAGGCCGGAAGATAGTCGATGAATGTGGCGACTCCTTCCCCTGAGTTGCTGGTGATGGAGTTGTCGATAGGGTTGACTACGATGGTGGGTATGGCCATTGAAAGCAGGAGTGCCTGTCCGCCGTGGGCTGCGTTTTTCTCGCGTTTGGAGGGTATGAACACCGACTTGTCGCCGTCGATGTAGCGTGAATCGGACTTGACGGTGATGTTCTTCAGTTCGATTTCTTTAAGGGGCATTATGATGTCGCCGAGCGAGAAGCGGTTGCATTTACGGAATGTGGTGCGGTGTCCGACACTGCTGAGCTTGGCTATCATGTCCGTGCGGTCGCAGGGTATGGAGAAGAATCCCTTGTCGTCGGTCGCGCCGTGGGTGATTACGGCGGAGTCTTTCGGGGCAAGGAGCATGACGTTGGCATACGGCACGGACTCGCCGCTTTCGGAAAGGGCGCGTCCTGTGTACCTGTACCGTCCCTTCTGAAGTGCTTCGACGTATATGGCGTTGCGGCGCACGACCACCGAGACCGGATTGCGCCCCACGGCCTTGCGGACGGCCTCGGCGGCGTTGTCGGTGTCGATTTCTGCCGATACGTGATAATGCTCAAGGTCGTTGTAGATGAAGTTGAGGTTCAGGCTCGGATGTTCGCGTGCTATGCGTGCGAGCGCGTCGGCGAGGGGAGTGTTTCTGAAGGAGTATGAGTAGTTTTCCCCGAAGGCGGATAGAGAGGCTGCCAGAAGCAGAATTGAGACGAGTCTTTTGATGGTCATAGCACAGTGATTTTATTGTTGTCCAGGGATAAGTTGATTTTCTCGAAGTTGTTGAGGGCTTCAACGGTTTCTTCCAGTCTGGCCGAAGTGTCCCAGCGGAAATAAAGCCTCAGGTCCCCGGTCTCCGTGGAACGGTAGACGATTTCTGTGCCGTAGTGTCTGGCAATCCGGTCTAAGATTGTGCGTAGTGTCTCGTCTTCAAACACGACGGACTTGTTTTCAGCGGTCAGGCTTCCGGCTTTTTCGGACGGCTCTTCAATGACAGGGCTTTGAGCCGACTGAGTGGATGCCGTCTGAACCTGGACTTCTGTCGCGGGCGCCGCTGTGTCGGAATGTCTGAAATGCCTGGTGGTGATTACGGCTATTCCGGCCACGGCGGCAAGGGAAATTGCCGCCGTTATTGTCGCTGCCGCGCTTCTGCGGAAGAAGGAGGGTCTGCGTCTGGCGGTGGCTGTTTGCCTGAAGCGTTCCCATTCACGGTCTATTTGTTCGCCGGTAGTCTGGCTTTGTCCGTTGAGAGCCGTGGCGCACACCGTCATCATCCGGTAGATTTCAGCCGTCTCCGGATCGGAAAGGAGACGTTTGATGTCTTCTGGTGAAAGGCTTTCAGGATGTTCTGATGCGGCAAGAAGAAGGTCGGTCTTATCCATTTTCGGTCATTTTATTGCGTAAAGTTTCTATTCCCTTGCGTAGGTGTTTGTAGACGGCGGTTTCGCTTATGCCGAGCTCTTCGGCTATTTCCTTGTATTGCAGTCCGTCGCGGAAGCGCAACTCTACCACTCTGCGGCACTGGGGCGGCAGGTCGGTGGCTATTGTCTTGTTGATGGCCTCTATTCGTTCCTCGTCGGGCATGTCATCGGTGTCTGGTTCGGCATCGAGTGCGATCAGCCTCCGTATGCGGTCGCGCGTGTCCATGTCGCGGAGCCTGTTCAGGCATCTGTTTTTCACGCATGACAGCAGATAGGCCGTCGTGGTGGCTGAAGATGGCGTGCCGCTAAGAAGCGTATGGAACACGTCCTGCACCACGTCGGAAGCGAGCGCATTGTCGTGGAGGAACATGGCTGCGAGACGGTGCATCGCAGTGTAGTTCCTCCTGAACAATGTTTCTATGTCATCTAAATCATTCATCGCCTATTGAACCCCTGAATATCGAAAAACCTAACCCTCGCGGGCGAAAAAATTTCATCAAAAACACCAGACACACTCTGAGATTTATTCAAGCGCATAAGGGTAGCACGGCAAGGACAGACAAGGACAACAGTGTGTAGGAGCGGGTTATTCTCCTGTACGTATGAATCCTACTATGTCCTGGAGTACTTCCGGTGAGACGGTCTCCTCGATGGTGGAGTATTCCGACACGGCTCCTGTCTGCGCGTGCTGGAAAAGGTGGTTGAGGTTCGGATACAGTTTTGTCTTCACCTTGGGGTTGAGGTGCTCCATTGCGGATATGTTTAGAGTCGGGTGGACCTGGATGTCCTTTTCTCCGTATAGGGCAAGTGCGGGGCAGCTTGTCTTAATGATGTCGTCGGCAGGACTGTACTTATAGAAATGTATCAGCCAGGGATTCTGTATTTCCGTGATGCTCCGCAGGTTTTCGGAGAGAGCCAGCATCGGCGGAATGTTCTTGGTGGCTTCGATGCGTTCTTCGGCCAATCGCAGTGCCTCCTCTTTTTCGCCTGCAATCATCGCGGCGTAGATTTTGCGTAAAGCTTCGAGATGCGCATCAGTCCATTCCTTAGGCATTCCTGCCATAGTCAGGGCTGTTCCTGTCTGGTCTACAAGCACAGAGTCTCCGCGCACGGCCGGCGTGCCGAGTCCTACGATGAAGTCGGGACGCGTCTTTCCGTCTGCGGCGAGCATAAATGCTATCTGCGCACCTTCGCTGTGGCCTATGATGCCGGATTTGCCGAAACGCCGAGAGGAACGCAGATGCCTTAACGCAGCCGCCGCATCAGAGGCATTGTCCGCCGTGGTGCATTTTGCAGGGTCGCCTGTAGACTGGGCAAATCCCCTGTCGTCGTAACGGAATGTGGCTATACCTTTACGGGCAAGGGCATCGGCGATGACGGCAAAAGGTTTATGCCCCATTATCTCCTCGTCGCGGTTCTGGAGGCCGCTGCCGCTGACGAGTACTGCCAATGGAGTGTCGTTGCTGGCGTTTGCGGGAATGGTGAGTGTGCCTGCAAGAATAACGCCTTCAGCATCTGGGTTGGGAATGGCTGTTTCTTCGGTGGAATAAGGGAACGGCGGCACAGGTGTCTGCGGACGTTTCATCTCAAATTCCCCCGGTGCAAGCTCAAGAGGGAATGAAATGCCTCGTTGGCTGAATTTCCCTTTGATGGCTCCTTCGCTGAGCCTGCCGCAGAAATCCGCTCCGATAGCCGGGAATGCGAGATTCACGGAATCCGGGGAGGTGAACCTCAGTTCGCCGGGCATTCCGATTGCTGCTTGGTCGGGAGAGTCCATCTTGGCCTTTATGTCGGCCAACGGATCGATATGGAAAACTACCCTGAGCTTTGCCTGCGGTGTTACGGAAAGCGTTCCGTGCCAAGTTCCTGTGATGTCGTTTTGTGCGTTGACAATGAATGGGCAGAGCGCGGTGAAAGCGATGATGATGTTCTTATGGATTTTCATGTTTCGTCTTTGTATAAGTGCGTTTATTCTGTCATCAGTCTATGTAATGATGTAAATTCGGATGTCGGGCGTTTCTTCCGGATGGGGTGTGTGCATATGGCAGGGATTGTGGGTTTAGCAACAATCCCTGCCATATGCATTTTGTCATTATCGGAGTCTGAGGAACGAGTAGCCGAAGCGTTCGGCTGCGGCGCGTTCCAGCTCTTCGCGGAATTCCGGCGCGGCCACGGAAATCATCAGCTTGGCGCGTTCCGCGAGGTTTCGTCCCCGGAGGTTGACGCATCCGTATTCGGTTACGACGAAGTTGGTTTGGAAACGTGTCGTAACCACACCTGCACCGGGAGTGAGAACCGGTTTGATCTTGTTCTGCCCTTTGTTTGTGGTTGCAAGCATTGCGAGGAACGAAAGTCCGCCTTCGCTTTGCGAAGAGCCATACACGAAGTCGTGCTGTCCGCCTACGCTGGAGAAGATTCGTGTGCCGATTGAGTCGGCGCATACCTGGCCTGTAAGGTCAATCTCGAGGCATGAGTTGATTGACATCACCTTCGGGTTCTGGGCGATGATGAACGGGTTGTTTGTCCATGCCACGTCTTTGAAGACAATGTCCTTGTTGTAGTTCATGAAGTCGTAGAGACGGCGCGAGCCGAGGGCGAGCGAGGCTATCGACTGTCCCGGATATATCTTCTTCTGGGAGTTGTCGATGATGCCTTTCTCGAGCAAGGGCAGCACGCCGTCGGTCATGGCTTCGGTGTGCAATCCGAGATGCTTGTGCCCTTCAAGCGCGCGTATCACGGCGTTGGGTATTCCGCCGACGCCTATCTGGAGCGTTGCCCCGTCGGGTATGTGTTCGGCGATGAAGTTGCCGATGCGTATCTCCTTCTCGGTAGGAGTAGCCGTAGGAACTTCCACGAGCGGCTCGTCCACTTCGACTGCGGCGGCGAGCTTGGAGATGTGGATCACAGGGTCGCCGTAGGAAAACGGCATATGTGGATTTATCTGTGCGATGACTACGCTTGCGCATTCGACGGCCGAGGTGGCCACGTCGGCCGATACGCCGAAGCTCACGTATCCCTCTTCATTCGGGAGCGAACAGTTTATCAGAGCCACGTCGCAACGCCAGGTGCCGTCGCGGAACAGGGCAGGGACTTCGCCGAGGAAGCGCGGGGTCATGGAGCCGTAGCCTTCGGCAATCCATTGGCGGACGTTGTTGCTCACGAAGAAGGAGTCCACGAGGAACGAGTCCTTGTATTCAGGCTTGCAGTAGGGTGCGGGGCCTTTGGCTACGCAGAAGCCGGAGATGAGTGTTACGTCGCGGAGTTCGGAGCCGCGACGGGCGAGGGCCTCGACAAGCACCTCGGGCACTGACGTGGAGCCTTGGATATAGACGTGATCGCCGCTTTCTATCAGCTTGACGGCCTCGTCGGCGGTCATATAGTTTACTTTCATTGTTTTTGAGGTTAAGGTAAGGGGGGATGCTGGGCATGTCAGGAAGTCCGGCTTCGCCTCCACGCGGGCAGATGCACTCTGAACCGGACTCCTGACTTTGCTCTTAATGGTCGGCATCGAATGCCTTGAGCCGCTCTTCAAGAGTGCGGAAGGCCTGGTCGTCGCTGATCATGGAGACGCAGATGCGGACTCCGTTCTGCTCCGAGCCGGTGGACGGGAGCGAGATGGACGATACGCCGTAGCGTATGAGTTCGTACTGAAGCTCGCCGCTGGTCATGTCCTTGTATCCTGCGGTGAAGAAGAAGCCGTCGGATATTGGCTGGTCGCCGTCGATTGAGTAGACGATGTGGAAACCGTTGTCGGTGAGCATCTTCTTTACTATGCCGCCACGCCGGCCGTATTCGCGCGAGTCGGCCACGAAGTCGAGTCGGCCTTCCACCGCAGCCTCGAGCATGCCGGCAAGGGCATACTGGGCCGAATGTGAAGTTCCGGACGATGCGGCATACAGCACTCCGAAGACGTATGCGTCTATGAAGCCTTCGATTCCGAAGAAGTTCTTGAGTGCCTGATACTTGCGCTCTGCCACCTTCTGGGACATTCCTACGAGGGCTATGCGCTGTCCTGCGTAGCTGAATATCTTCGACGCCGACATAAGCAGAATGTAGTTGTCTGTGTATTTTGCGACGGAAGGCACATACGGAGCCTCGAAAGGCTTCGAGAAGTCGGTACGGAAGTCCATGCCCATATAGGCGAGGTCTTCCATTATTATGACATCGTGCTTGGTTGCAAGACGGCCTATGATTTCAAGCTCTTCGTCGGTGAGGTTGGTCCATGCGGGGTTGTTGGGGTTGGAGTATATCAACGCCGTTATGCGACCTGTGGAGAAATAGCTTTCGAGTTTTTCTTCAAGCTTCTTGCCACGGAATTCGTAGATGTCGAACGACTCCTGTCGCATTCCGAGCACATGTGCCTGGGTGCGCTGTGCCGGGAATCCGGGATTGAGGAAAAGCATCGTGTCCTTTTTTTCGTCGCGGTGCTTGAGGAGGAGCATCAGGGTGAAGCTTCCCTGCATCGAGCCTACTGTGGGGATGATGAATTCCGGCTTGAGGTCCACGTCGAGGAAAGCCTTTGTGAATTTTGCAGCGTTCTCCTTGAGCACAGGAATGCCTTGGATGGCCGGGTATTGGTTGGCTATCCCGCCTCGGAGCGCGGCACATTCGGCCTCGACGCCTATCGTTGCGGCAGGTAGGCCGGGGTTGCCGATTTCAAGATGGATGAAGTCTTCTCCTGCGGTCTTCTCAAGCTCGGCGGCCACTGAACACATCTGGCGGATCGTGGCTTTTGTGATGTCGGTGATGCCGAACGAAGCAAGCACCGAGTCGAGCATGTCTTTCGTTATGGGAAACATGATGGCCTTTCTGTCAGGATTATTTGCTGATGGATTTTGCTTTTTCAAGACCGGCGCGGAAAGCCTTTATGTTGCTTTCTACGATGGCTTCACCTTTCTTCCCGAACACGATTCGGATGCCTTCCTCTATCTTTTCAGGTTCGAGGTCGATGAAAGGCGCGGCAGCTCCGAGGAGCACCATGTTGGATGCACGCTGCGAGGCGACTTCCTTTGCAAGCTCGTCCATGTCGAATGCCACGACGTTGGGCTGGTTGGCAAGTTCGTTCTCAAGCACGCTCTGTTCGGGATAGTCGGGGATGTTGACGAAAGGAGCGGTGTTGGTTACGATCCATCCGTTCTTGGAGAGGTAAGGGAGATAGCGGAGCGCTTCCATAGGCTCGAGCGAAACGATCAGGTCGGCTCCGCCGAGGGGAATGAGGTCTGACGCAATGGGTTCGGAGCTCAGACGGAGGTTGGAGCTCACGTCGCCTCCGCGCTGGCTCATGCCGTGCACTTCGGCCTGCTTGAGGTAGAGGTTCTCTTTAAGGGCGGCTGCGCCGAGAATGGTGGCGATGGAAAGGATGCCTTGTCCGCCTACGCCTGCCAATACTATATCTGTCTTCATTATTGTCTGTTCTTGTTGAGTTGGTTGTGAGTATGTTGTTTTGCCTGAAGGCTGAGGAAAGAGGCTTGATAAGGCTGCATAAGCATATGCAGTCAGAAGTGGTTGTCTGAAATCTTGGAGGAAATTTCAGACAACCCTAAAGCCTCATTTCTTCTTTGCAGCGTGGCGACGTGCGGTCTGTATGCACTCGCGGCGGGCCACTATGACTGAAAGGCCCTTATAGTCGATTTCTTCGCGGAAGAGCTTCATCATGTCGTCATGGAGCTTAGGCAGAGAGTCGATGGTGCGTACATGGTCGGGATGCGCCCCGAGTCCGAGGCATATCTGTTCGATTTTGCCCGTGCCCTGCGAGTCCTGTCCGCCGGTCATGCCGGTGGTGAGGTTGTCGGATATTATCACTACCATCGGAGTGTTCTCGTTGATGGCATCAAGGAGGCCCGTCATTCCGGAATGAGTGAATGTGGAGTCTCCGATGATGGCTACTGCCGGATGCTGGCCGGCGTCGGCCGCGCCTTTGGCCATGGTTATGGATGCGCCCATGTCGAGGCATGTGTCTATGGCATTGAACGGGGAGAGGTAGCCGAGAGTGTAGCAGCCTATGTCGCCGAACACCTTGGGCGATTCGTATTCCTTAAGCACATCGTTGAGTGCGCCGTACACGTCGCGGTGGCCGCATCCTTGGCACAATGCCGGAGGACGGGGCTTGGTAACCTGCGAAGCGGCCTGAACCTCTGTCTCTTTGAGGCAGCAAAGGTCGGGGAAGAGGGTCTTGAATGCCGCATGGACGGAGTCGGGGGTCAGCTCGCCGGTGCGGGGAAGCTCTCCAGAAAGCTTGCCGTATATCTTTGCGGTGCGGTTGAGCAAGCCGCGCAGCTGGGTCTCTGCGAAAGGCTGTCCCTCCTCGATGACGAGCACTGCCTCGCATTCGTCCATAAGCTTGCCGATCATCTTGGCAGGGAGAGGATACTGCGACACTTTCACTACAGGGAACGGGCATCCGCCGGGGAACGTTTCCATAAGATAGTTGTAGGCAAGGCCAGTCACGACGATGCCGAGACGCTTGTCGGAGCCGTCGGTGTATGAGTTGAACGGGGATGTCTCGCTCATCTCAGCGGCTTTGTCGAAGTCCTTGAGGAGCTGGGCATAGCGTTCGCGTGAGTTGGCAGGCATAAGTACCCATTGGCGCGGATTCTTGGGATAGGAGATTGCGTTTTGTGCCATTGGCTCGTTGTCGGCCTCAACCACAGCACGGGAGTGGGACAGGCGGGTTACGAGGCGGACGAGGACAGGGATGCCGAGTTTTTCGGAAAGCTCGAAGCCGTAGCGTGCCATGTCGTAGCATTCTTGCTGGCATGAGGGTTCAAGCGTGGGCACGAAGGCGAACTGTGCATAGAAACGCGAGTCCTGTTCGTTTTGAGAAGAATGCATTGAAGGGTCGTCGGCTCCGATGACGAGCATGCCGCCGTTGGCGCCAGTCATTCCGGAATTCACGAAAGCGTCTGCGGCGACGTTCATCCCGACGTGTTTCATCGAGACGATGGAGCGTTTTCCGCAGAACGACATTCCAAGAGCTTCCTCGACTGCCGTCTTCTCGTTGGATGACCAGTGGGAGTGGATTCCGCGTTCTTTTGTGAGCGGATGGCTCTGCACGAATTCGAGGATTTCAGTGGACGGAGTGCCGGGATAAGCGTAAGCACCCGAAAGTCCGGCATTGAGCGCACCTAATGCGAGTGCCTCGTCGCCGAGCAGTAATTGTTTGGTTTTCATGAATGTTAGACTTATTTTATTGTTATATGTTCTTTGACTGTAACGGCGGCACAGAGGTCGGCAATTGCTGAAGCTGAACTGTTTCCGCTGTTTTATGCGGCAAAAATACAAAAAAAATCTGAGGTGGACAAACCTTTTTTCGCTTTGCTCAAGTTATATATGTGTCGGACTCCGGATTTGTGAGATTATGCAAGTCTGATTTCATCTTTCTTGTCTTCAGGCATTTCGGATAACGATGCTGATTATTGGTATTAAACATAATTCATTATATAGTTTACGTTATGGAAGCGAATGAACTTAAGCGGCAGATGATGAAATTGTGGAAAGAAACTTTTCACGACAGCGATGATTATGTCAATCTTGTGTTTGATTCATATTTTGCCCCGGAACACGTAGTATATGAGGAATCGGAAGGGAAAGTGATTGCTGCATTGCTCGCGGTGCCTTATGATTTCAAGTTCGGGATTGATTCTGATGCATTATGCGGCAGATTGCCGGAGTGTTTCTTGAAAGGTTTGTATCTATGTGGACTTGCTACGGATGAAAAGTTTCGTGGTATGGGCATAATGTCTCGCTTGATAGATAAAATAAACTGTGTTGCGTGTGAAAAGGGTTATGACTTCACTTTTCTGATTCCGGCTTCGGAAGGATTGCGTAAGTATTATAAAGATAGGGGATATGTGAATTCTTTCTACAGATGTATTAATCGTTATACTTCTGCACATGATTTTCGTAATGACTGTTTCTGTTCATTGAAGAATGATGAAAAAAGATATGATGAGTTGAATGTTGTGTCTGTGCGTAGCTTGTTGGAAAAGTCGCGAGTCGCATATAGTGGGATTGATACAAATTCTTCAAGGGAATGCTCGGATTGTTTTTATAAAGTTGTGTTTATGCTTTCTCGAATATTGCACATATTTGAGGATAAGGTTGTGAATGATAAATGCGGAATGTTTATTCGTCATACTGAGAAAGATTTTTATAATATTATACTTGATAATTATATTTCAGGTGGTGATATTCTTATATCTTACAAGGACAACTACTTGTTATCTGTTGTTGATTATGTTGTGAATGGTCTATGCGATTATAATAAAAATAGTATTCTTTCGTATGATGATATTGGTTTGAATTGTCTTAATATTGATTCTGATATTGTGTTAGGGTCAATTACGGGATGTCTTTTCTGTATGCCAAGAGAAGATTGTGATGATGTTTTTGTTTCTGTTGTGATGAATGTTGATGAACAATCAAAATTTCGGTTGCTTCAATCTGTAAAAGAGTCATATGTTAATCGTGGTATAGTGTTCTCAGATTTTATTAAAACAAGTATGGATGCTTCGTTATGGAGTCCGTATTATTTTTCGTCAGATGTGTCTGGTGGTTCTGTGGATGTATTCAGTCCAAGTTCTGATGTTGGCTGTTCTTCTGAATTTGATAATGAGGTGTCATCGATAAAACCTGGACTTATGGCTGCTGAGCAAGCTAAAAAAGCTCTTCCTTATGGAATGTTGCGGTTGGTAAACCCTTTCTCTGTCCTGAAAACACTGTCTGGCATATCACATCATAACAAATATTCGATTCTCCTTGCGTTAGAGGAAAACTGGTTTTTAAGATTAGTCAGGGTAAATCAAATGGAATGTAAACCTTATCCCTTTAATTCTGATTCAAAATGCCGTGTGTTAAGAGATTTTTGTGTGCAAAATGACAGATGTGAAATTGAACCGCAAAGAGTCCTGAAAAAATCGCATCTCGATTCTAAGCCTGATTTTGACAATAATCCTATAACCGAAAGCAAAAACACGGAAATCGGTATAGGGAATGGTAGATTAAAAGATATGGTATTTGTAAATGTGTCCTTTAATGATGGTGTTATGTCTGAATTAAATTACGAGATAGCTTCGGATAATACTTATGATAAATTCGTTATAAATAATAGTAATATTTTTGGCGGGTGCAAGGAGCCAGATATTCCTGTTTCCATTAATGCTCTTTCTTCTATCCTTTTCAGTAGGCCATATAGGAATGATATTGTGGACGGTGCAATTTCACTTCCAAGAGTGAATATTGGAATCGGCCTTCTGTTGGATTAGTTATTGGTATGTAATATGTACGTGTATTTATATAATTTATAATTGGAATTTTTGTAAATAATACGTAAGTAGATATTAAATTTTTAGTTCCAATATTCTAATTCTTATATGCATATATTTACAGCATATGAGAATTTATTTTTATATAAGGATATATGGATTGCTGGTATTGTATATAATATATTGTTTTATAGTGTTTTAGTGTTAAATATGCTTGATGCTGGGATGTGAGGATGTAGTATAAGCGTGTGTTGCGGTCAATGGTTCGCGAATATCTTGATATGGAGGCTTGGAGGCTTCAGATATCTCAGACGTCTCTCTTTTGATTACGGATGTTGTCATATTTGGCTTGCATTGTGGTGTGGGTGTTATGTGTGGATGGCGAACTGGATTTAGTGTCGAGTGTGATTGATGGAAGTTTATTGTTCTATTTCAAACCTGAATTGCGTTTCTGTTTCAATAATTGTCTTGTTTGCATTTTATTATTGTATTTTGTAAACTTTAATTATGTAAATATGTCGTAAGTTGCAGTTCTGTTCTATATTGTATATAGAAATGGTGTCTGTTTGTGATATATAATGGTTGTTTTGATTAACCAATTCTATAAAGTAAACGGTTTTGATAATAAAATTTCTGACAATAACGTTTATTTATATATGATATAAGATTGTGATAATATGGTATTTATATATCAATAATTAAATGATGCTTTAATAAATAAGTCCGATTTATGTTTGATTGCCCTATTTTGAGGAATTGCCATACTGCATTTGATTGTAAATCAAAAGATACGGCAGGTATTATACTGTAAGCCTTTAATGTCTGAGAATCAATTGCTATGAAGAAAGGGTGATGTGTATAATCATGGTTTGGTATTTTAAACTGTATTATTTGCCAATAATAATTTGCGGTTTGCAATTTATTGATTACATTTGTACTCTGAAACAAAGCTGCGAATTTTAGTCATGAATGAAGAAAGTATAGCTACTCGTCTAAAAGTCTTTATGGACTCGATGGAACTGTCCCACTCTCAGTTTGCTGATTCATGCGGCATTCCGAGGCCTACCTTGTCTCAGCTTCTTTCCGGAAGGAACAAAAAGATCAGTAATTTGCTGGTGGGGCAAATTCATAGGGCATATCCTGCCCTTTCGGTTCTTTGGCTGCTTTTCGGTGAAGGAGATATGATTGTTTCCAGTTCGGAATCTCCGGATTTTAGTCATGATCCAATTTCTGATATTTCCATATTTGAGGGCGAACGGTCGGCTGATGATGCAGGAGCCAAGGAAAACGGCGTAGAAATGCCTGATTCTTCTGTTCAATTTCGTGTGGATAAGCGGGTTAATGGAAGTTTGGGTATATCTCACTCAAATCCTCAAATAATCAATTCTGCTCCAAATCCAAGAAAAGTAATTCAAATCACTGTTTATTACGATGACTCTACCTTTGAGACTTTCTATCCCGAAGTGAAGAAATAAATTGTTTAAAACATATTTATGGTTATGACATAATCTATTTGTGAAGATTTAATATTTTTAATTTAAAATATTAGTTCTTGTATTTTAATAATCTCGTAATAGTTTTACTATTCTTTCTTCGATTTAGGCGGTTGGATGTGATATTGACGTAGGAGGCAATATCTATGTGGTTTGAGGCCATTATTAAGATGAATGAGATTTCCCCGTAAATAGTATTTGTCAGGTTTAAATGATGTCGCCTTTTCTCGGAATATGCGCGTAATGCGAGAATCGGTTCTAACAATAAATGGGATTGATTGTTTCAAATATTAGAATCTCACGAATCGGGCATTCTGCTATACTATGAATACAAAAGTTATCGATTCCATCAAGCGTTTTGTTGTTGACGCTAAAGCTTACTTGAATGTCGCAAGTGATATGGAACCTCAGGCCGAGGCCGAGCAGTCCATACGTTCGGGCGTTTCTTTCAAAGGCAGCCAATTGTTGGTGCTTATATTTGCGATATTCATTGCGTCTCTTGGCCTGAATACGGATAGCATTCCCGTAATCATCGGTGCGATGCTCATCTCTCCGCTTATGGGGCCTATCATAGGTATGGGTCTCGCCATAGGCATTCAGGATTACGAATTGCTGAAGCGCGGGTTGAAGAATATCGTGATGGCCGTGATCGGCTCCTTGGCTGCGTCGGCGGTGTATTTTCTCATATCGCCGCAGTATGAAGGGGCGAGTCAATTGCTTGCCCGCACCTCCCCGTCGATTTATGATGTCTTCATCGCTCTTTTCGGCGGTGCGGCCGGCATAGTCAGTATCGCTTGCAAGAACAAAGGGCAGGTAATGCCAGGCGTGGCGATAGCCACATCCCTTATGCCTCCTCTCTGCACCGCCGGTTACGGAATAGCCACATGGCAGGGCACTTTCTTTTTCGGCGCTCTTTACCTTTTCTTTACTAATATGATTTTCATTTTCGTGGCAAGCTGGATAGGAGTCAAGCTAATGGGATACAAGAAAGTCGTATATCAGGATGCGAAACGGTATAGCAAGGTTAAGGCAATAGTTTACTTTATTGTTGTGTCGGCTCTCGGAGTCAGCGCGTATCTTACGGTGCTTATGATAGGCAAAAACATCTTTATTTCCAAAGCGCAGGAGTTTGTGGCCAAAGAGATGATATTCCCGAATACGCAGGTGCTTAGCCACAGTGAGTATGTGGAGAAAGGGAAAAGGCATATCGACGTAACGCTCATCGGTGCGGCCCTGCCTAAGGATTCGCTTCAGCTTGCGATGATGAACCGTCTTGACTCTGTCGGGCTGGGAGGAACGGTGCTTACCATAAAACAGGGATTCTCGCTTACTCAGCCGCAGATTGATGACGAACAGAGTTACCAGAAGTTCTACGCCCTAATGCAGTCTCAGATTGCGGAGAGGCAGGACGAGATTGACTCATTGAAATACGTCATACACCGTGCAACGGCCTTTTCTTCGGAAAGCGGAAGGATTGTGCCTGAGGTGAAAGTCCTTTTCCCAGGCATACGCGACATCGCTCTTTCTCAGATGGTGGCTTCTTCGGTCGGGGCGGCTTCTTCCGACACGGTGAGCATGGTGTTCGTGAACGCGCCTGCAGGGCTGTCGAAGCAAGACCGTGCTAAGTTGGCCGAGTTTGTGTCAGTGCGTCTCAATCACAAGAACGTGCACGTTACCCTCAATCCGGCCGGCTTTCCTTGGCCCTCTGCCAAGAAGGCCGCTGCAACTGAGCGGAAAAGCATCAATAAAGGCGGCAAATAGAGATTGGCACGCTTCCATGGCTGTCGAAGCAAATCCCAAAACGGGATTTCTATTTGGAAAAAAAGGCTTTTTTTGTTAATTTTGCACCTTAATATTATATAGGGAGCGGCAGTCCGCTGTCCCGGTGTGATTTTTCCGAATATGAAAACGAATGTAGCAGTCTTTTATGGAGGCCGGAGCGTGGAGCATGAGATTTCTGTAATCTCGGCTCTTCAGGCCATAAATGCTTTCAACAGCGACAAATACAATATAATACCCATCTATATCTCAAAGCAGGGCCGCTGGTACACTGGCGCTGAACTTCTCGAAATCCGGAATTACCGCGACATGAAGTCGCTTACGGAGCGTTCGATGGAAGTCTTCATGCGCCCGGAATTCGGAGACTACAACCTCTACAAGGCCAAAAGCGGGCTTTTCAGTGCGAAAAGCCCCGTGGTGGCTGAAATCCACGTAGTGGTTCCGGTGCTTCACGGCACCAACGGTGAAGACGGCATCTTCGAGGGACTTCTCGACACCATAGGCATACCATATGCCGGATGCAATACTCTTTCTTCAGCCAACGGCATGGACAAAATCACGATGAAGATGATTCTGCGCGAATGCGGCATTCCGGTAGTGGACTATGTATGGTTCACCGACAAGGAATGGTTCTCGCGCCGCGATGCCATAATAGACGAAGTGGAGAAGAAGCTTGGTTATCCGGTGATTGTGAAGCCGGCCAACCTCGGTTCGAGCGTCGGCATCGGCAAGGCTTCCGACCGCGCATCGCTTATGGCCAAGATTGACAATGCCGAGAAATTCTCACAGCGAATCATCGTGGAGCATATGATTGAGCAGCTTCAGGAAATCAACTGTTCAGTGCTCGGTGATGCCGACGACCACCAGTCGTCGGTCTTGGAAGAGCCTATCAAGACCGGAGACATCCTTTCATACGAGGACAAGTATATGGGCGGAAGCAAGGGGAGCCATGGCATGCAGAACAGCGACAAGCGCATCCCGGCCGAATTGCCACAGGATGTAACGGAGCATATACGCCATATCGCAGGCGAGACGTTCCGTGTGCTTTCTTGCCATGGCGTGAGCCGTGTCGATGTGATGATAGATCGCAAGGACGGTGCCGTCTACGTGAACGAAATCAATACCATCCCCGGTTCGCTTTCGTTTTATCTTTGGGAAGCCACCGGCATCACGTTCGAGAAGCTGATGGATCGCCTTGTTGAGCTTGCGCTCAAACGCAAACGTGAGTCAGAACGCAAGACGTTCACTTACGATGCCAACATCTTCGCCCTTGGCGGAGGCACAAAAGGCGGTGTCAAAGGTGCTAAAGGCGGGAAGTTCCAGGCTTAAGGTATAAGGTTTCAGGTATTAATGGTGCGGCTTGCCGCATTGCAAAGACAAATTTTTCAGACGATGAACAAGAAATTCAAGGAATACAGCAATCAGTTAAGTCTCTCCGACGTCAACAAGGAGATGCTCAAGATATGGGACGCCAACGGCCTTTTCGAAGCGAGCATGGCCGAGCGCGAAGGTTGCCCCTCGTTCGTTTTCTACGAAGGGCCGCCGTCGGCCAACGGAATGCCGGGTATACATCATGTGATGGCCCGTACCATAAAAGACATAACATGCCGCTACAAGACCATGCGGGGCTTCCAAGTAAAGCGCAAGGCCGGCTGGGACACCCATGGCCTCCCTGTGGAGTTGGGCGTTGAGAAGACTTTGGGAATCACCAAGGAAGACATAGGCAAGAAGATTTCCGTAGACGAATACAATGCCGCCTGCCGTCATGAGGTGATGAAATACACCAAGGAATGGACTGATCTCACCCACAAGATGGGTTATTGGGTGGATCTCGACAACCCTTATATCACATATGACAACCGATACATAGAATCTGTATGGTGGTTGCTCAAACAGCTTTACAATAAAGGTTATCTTTACAAGGGATACACCATACAGCCGTATTCTCCGGCTGCCGGGACAGGGCTGAGTTCCCATGAGCTCAACCAGCCCGGATGTTACCGCGACGTAAAGGATGCGATGGCCACGGTCATGTTTTCCATCACCGACCCGAAGCCGGAGATGACAGGATGGGGCGAGCCTTGCTTTCTTGCATGGACTACCACCCCTTGGACGCTTCCGTCCAACACGGCGCTCTGCGTAGGCCCCAGGTATGACTATGTCGCTGTCCGCACTTTCAATCCGTACACTGGCGAGAAGCTGACTGCGGTGCTTTGCGAGACGCTCCTTTCCGCCTATTTCAAACCGGAAGGGGCGAAGCTTCCTCTTGACGGATACAAACAGGGCGACAAAGTGTTGCCATACGAAATAGTAGGTCGATGGAAAGGCTCAGACCTTGTAGGTATGCATTACGTGCAGCTGATGCCGTGGGTGAAGCCTGTCGAGAGGCTTGACGAGCGCAGTCCGGAATGGGTGAAGGAATATGCAGCCAAGCATCCCGAGAAGGTGTTTTCCGTTGATGCCGACCGTTTTGTGGAATGCTCCGAGGAGGCTTTCCGCGTGATTCCCGGCGATTATGTTACGACCGACGACGGTACGGGTATAGTACACATCGCACCTACTTTCGGTGCCGACGACGCCAAGGTGGCGCGCGATGCCGGAATACCGCCTCTGTTCATGGTCAGCAAGAAAGGCGCGACGCGTCCGATGGTAGACCTCAAAGGCCAGTATTATGCAATCGACGAACTTGCTCCGGAGTTTGTGGAGAAGTGCGTTGACAAGGAACTGTATTCCCGCTATGCCGGGGCATACGTCAAGAACGCATATGACCCAAAATTCTCTCCTGACGGGAAATACGACGAGGCTGCCGCCAACAAGGCTGAAGACCTCAACGTAGAGCTTTCCATCGAACTGAAGCTTGTCGGCAAGGCGTTCCGTCTTGAGAAGCATACCCACAACTATCCTCATTGCTGGCGTACCGACAAACCGGTGCTTTACTATCCGCTCGACAGCTGGTTCATCCGCACTCCCGAGGCGCGCGAGAAGCTTATGGCTCTGAATGAGACAATCAAGTGGAAGCCTGCTTCCACAGGCACCGGGCGTTTCGGAAAATGGCTGGAGAACGTGCAGGACTGGAACCTTTCGCGTTCGCGGTATTGGGGCACGCCCCTTCCGATTTGGCGTACTGCCGACGGAAAGGAGGAAATATGCATAGGAAGCTATCAGGAGCTTTGCGACGAGGTTGACAAGGCGGTGGCCGCTGGGGTAATGACGGAGAATCCGCTTAAGGCCAAAGGTTTCGTGCCGGGAGTGTATACAAAGGAGAACTACGACCGTTTTGACATACACCGGCCCTATGTTGATGAGCTTGTTCTCGTGTCCCCGTCGGGCCAGCCGATGCGGCGTGAACTCGACCTCATCGACGTATGGTTTGATTCGGGTGCCATGCCTTACGCTCAGATTCATTATCCTTTTGAAAACAAGGAAGGTTTGGAGAGCGGCGAGCTTTATCCCGCCGACTTCATCGCTGAAGGCGTGGACCAGACGCGGGGATGGTTCTTCACGCTTCATGCCATAGCCGGTATGATATTCGACTCTGTTGCCTACAAGGCCGTGATTTCCAATGGTCTTGTGCTCGACAAGAACGGCAACAAGATGTCCAAGCGTCTCGGCAACGCCATCGATCCTTTTGACAACATCGAACGGTTCGGAAGCGACCCCGTGCGTTGGTATATGATTTCCAACTCGCAGCCGTGGGACAATCTCAAATACGACGAGGCCGGAGTGGCAGAGGTGAGCCGTAAGCTCTTCGCTACGCTTTACAACACTTACAAATTCTTTGCGCTTTATGCCAACGTGGACGGATTCACGGGAGCCGAGCCGCAGGTCAATGCCGCCGAGCGTCCTGAAATCGACCGCTGGATACTCTCGCTTCTCAACAGTCTCGTGAAGGAGGTGGCCGATGCCCTCGATGACTATGAGCCTACGAAGGCTGCCCGCGCCATCGATGAATTCGTAGGCGACAATCTTTCCAACTGGTACGTGCGTCTCAACCGCAAGCGTTTCTGGGCCGGGGAGATGACTTCAGACAAGCTTTCGGCGTATCAGACGCTCTACACGTGCCTTAAGACGATTTCTCTGCTTATGGCACCGTTTGCGCCGTTCTATGCCGACCGCCTTTATAATGACCTGTGCCAGCCTGCCCAGGACGGCGACGGATACGCTTCGGTGCATCTCGCGCATTTCCCGGAGTCCGACCCGACGCTTGTTGATGAGAAGCTGGAGAAGCGTATGCGTGTTGCCCAGGATATCACTTCGGCCGTCCTCGCGCTTCGCCGAAAGGTCAACATCAAGGTGCGCCAACCGTTGCAGACATTGCTTGTGCCTGTTATGGACTCCGCTCAACGCGAGGCTGTGGAGGCTGTGGCCGACCTTGTGAAGAATGAGGTGAACGTCAAGGATATAAAGATTGTTGACAATGAAGAGAGCGGACTTGTGAAGCGCGTGAAGGCCGACTTCAAGAAGCTCGGCCCCCGCTACGGCAAGATAATGAAAGACCTCGGAAAGGCAATCACTGCCATGTCCCAGAAGGAGATAGCCGTGCTTGAGAAAGAAGGCCGTTTTGCGTTCGAGGCTTTGCCGGGAGTTCCGGTTGTTACAACCGAGGACGTGGAGATTATTCCGGAAGACGTGCCGGGATGGCTCGTGGCCAACGACGGCAGCATCACTGTGGCCCTCGATGTTACGATCACGCCAGGACTCAGAAACGAGGGAATGGCTCGAGAGCTTGTCAACCGCATACAGAACATCCGCAAATCGCAGGATTTCGAGATTACGGACAAGGTGGTCGTAACGCTTTCCCCGGCGGATGAGGTGAAAGAGGCCGTAGAGGCTTTCGGACGTTACATCGCTTCTCAGGTGCTTGCCGGCGAACTTGTGCTTGCAGAGCCGGGAGACGGTGCCGTGGAGTTGGACATCGACGGTCTTTCTGTCCGCGCAAAGGTGGAAAAGATTTGATAATCGCGGGGATATGCCTTTTGGCATATCCCTCTTGCACAACAATATGAACAATGGAAGAAAACAAGAAGAGATATAGCGACGAGGAGCTTGAGGAGTTCCGGACTCTTATTCTTGCAAAGCTCGAAAAGGCTCAGAAAGAATACGAAGAGCTTTGCGGAGATCTTGCCGACGACCCCGAGGCTTCGGAAGGTTCGGGACAGAAGCATAATGTCTTTGAAGACAGCACGAGTTTTGCGTCTAAGGCTGAGACGGAACGCCTTGCGGAGCGTCAGCGTCAGTTCATCCAGAAGTTGCAGGCTGCGCTTGTGCGTGTAGACAACAAGACATATGGCATCTGCCGCGCCACCGGAGAGCTTATTCCGAAAGACCGTCTGCGTGCCGTGCCTGTAACCACGCTTTCGATAGAAGCCAAAAACGGAAAGTGATCATTTTGGAAGCGAAAGACGTTTCTTGCCCGTCTCGCTTGTCGGCGGGATGGATGGTGGTTCTGATTGCCGTAGCCGTCGTGCTTTTTGACCAGATTGTGAAGATCTGGGTCAAGACTTCGTTCTATCTCGGCGAGGATTTGCCCATCACGTCATGGTGGCATCTCAAGTTCATTGAGAACAACGGTATGGCTTTCGGTCTGGAGCTGTGGAACAAGCTTTTCCTCACTCTTGGCCGTATTGCAGCCGTGGCTCTGTTCATATGGTTCGTGGTCAGGGTAAAGTGCGTGGAAGGCATCCGTCGAGGCTTTCTCGTGGCAATGGCGTTGATAATAGCCGGTGCTGCAGGCAACATATTTGACTGCGTGTTCTACGGAGTGGTCTTCAACGACCCTATGCCGCCGGAACTGGCCCAGGCTTTTGCTCCCGGAGGCGGATATGCCGGATGGTTTGAAGGCCGGGTGGTCGATATGCTCTATTTCCCTCTGTTCGATTTCCGTTGGCCGGAATGGGTGCCCTTTGTCGGCGGTCAGCATTTTGAGTTTTTCCAATACATCTTCAATGTGGCCGACTCAGCTATATGCATCGGAGTGGCATTGCTGATATTCTTCTATTCCCGCGATTTCTCACTTGCTTTCGCTTCGTTGGAAAAGAAGAAAGGATAAGATAAAAGGTGTGGATGATGAAGACACGTATCGCCCCTTTGGCCGCAGCCGGTCTTGTGCTGTTGTCGTCAGCATGCAGCCGCCGTCCCGACGGCGTGCTTTCAGATGATGAGATGACCGACGTGATGGTGGACATGAAACTTGCGGAAAGCTATGCGAATTCGTATGGGGGCAGTCCGTCAGATTCCATCCCTCAGAGGATTGCCCGTGCGGTGCTCGACAAGTATGGGGTCAGCAGGGCTGATTTCGATACGACTTTGGCCTGGTATGGACGCAATTTCGACGATTACGTGGGTCTTTACGACAAGATGGAGAGTCGGCTTGCCGAGCGTCAGAAGGATTATGTGTCTGTGGAAGCGTCCGGTGAAGACGGCGTCGGAGACCTCTGGCCCTACTCGCGGCGTATGTTCATCTCCCCAAAAGGGGATTCAGACGGGTTCACATTCTCTGTTTCCCGCCCGGATGTCAAGCCCGGTGAATCGCTGAGGTGGATGATGCGTCTCAATTCCGTCGCGGACGGGAAAATGCTCATAGGCGTGGACTATTCCGACGGCACTTCTGACTATGCGGTTCGTTCCGTGGCCGGAAACAGGAAGCAGGAACTTGTCCTTCATACCGATACTGCGCGTGAACTGAAGAGGGTGTTCGGCAATTTCCGGATACGTCTTGACGGAAGGCCTTTGTGGATTGACAGCATATCGTTGACCCATAAGAATGTGGCCGAAGATGAGCGAAGATATGGAATGTCCTCTTCACGTTACCGTCTGCCTGAGAAATACGATGCATTAAAGGCTCGCAGGAAAGCTATGGCCGACAGTCTGCAATCTGCCGACGAACGGAATTCGTCAAACAAGAAGGTTTCTGAGGTGTCTGCGGAAACTGCCGTCTCGCCAGAGATGATGCGTCCCGGCTCTACTGTTGCGATGCCTCGAATGCAAAAGGATGCCGATGGAGAAAAAACGCTCAGGATGCGACGCTGAGAAGCCGGGATTTGTTTGCCGACGACTGATGTCGCGACAAGTTACGGTAATCGGAATCGACGGGGAAGAGAGCCGTTGCGGTCTCTCAGTGGCTTCGTTGACGCTTTCTGCCGACGGCCGCGTTGCAGAAGTGGAAGTAGTGCCTTATGTGCGCGAAGAGGCCGGGGTTGAATTCATCCCACGGCCTTTGGTCATCGACCTCCGGACTGGCACTTGTGGCTGAGACTTAGCGCAATCAACAATGGTTCATAAAGAAATTATGGATATAAGATGGATTCAACGTTTTGCCAATTACCGCAATGCACTGGCAAGGCTGACGATGGCTGTAAAGGTGATTTCGGGCAGGGACTGCACGGAAGAGGGGCTTGACGACCTCCTGAAAGAAGGTCTCATACAGCGGTTTGAGTATACGCATGAGCTTGCCTGGAAAGTTATGAAAGACTTTGCGGAATATCAGGGATATACGGAAATACGAGGGTCGAGGGATGCTTTTCGGATTGCATTGCAGATGGGGCTTATAGAAGATTCGGCTTGGATGGACTCCATAGCTGACCGGAACCTGACGTCGCATAATTATGATGAAGACGTGGCAGAGGAGGTGTATCAGTCCGTGGTGGAAAAGTATCATCCGTTGTTTCTGGATTTTGAGAAGAATATGTTGTCGTTGCTGCCTTTGACTTGAACCAAATTTATGGAATACGGCCTTAAAGACACGGAACTTCAGGAAATAAGGAGGCTGCTCGCATCCAGCGGAAATGTGGATTCGGCCATACTGTTCGGGTCGCGTGCCAAAGGATGCCACAAACCGTTTTCGGATGTGGACATCACTTTGACTGGCGAAAGTCTGACCCGGACAGACCTCATACGCCTGGCCGATGCTTTTGAAGGGTCGTTGCTTCCTTATGTGTTTGATCTTTCGATTTTCTCCCGACTGACCGACGAGGCTGTCAAAGACCACATACGTCGTGTAGGCATAGTCATCTACGAACGTTGAGCCTGCTCCTGTCCCTGCATGTCGGTTATGGGTATTTCCGGTAATATGGAAGTTATTGTCTCGATGTAGTCCGCTTTCCCTGATGGATTGTGCGGCAGAAGGAAGTGTCCTCGTTCATCATCCCATACAGCCCCGTGGACTGACAGGTGTTCCTCAAGAGTCCCTTTCTGTGAGAGGTTTATAGGTGCTATTGTCCACCCTTCTTGCCTGAAATCGATGAATGCCGACAGGTCGGATATGTCGATGGGGCGTTGGTGGCTGTCCCATCTCAGTGTGAAGTTGTCCTTTATCGCATCAAACAGAATGTTGAGCATCATTGACCAGGCAAGGTTCCAGTCCTCAAAATATGTGCTGTTGAGGATGAAGACCTCAAGCGGCCTGTTGTCGATGTCTTTCTTCCTTTCGGCAGTTCGGTCTCAGGTTCGTAGTGGGCCGACTCTGAAAGGAACAGGGCGCGAATAAGCTCGGCGTTGTTGAGTTTGATGCTTTTGTCGTTCAGCCGCTTGAACAGTTCGGCTGCGCTTGACGCGTCATTGTCGCGGAGTTCGTACCAGATTACCTGCACGGATTTCCCTTCCACGTCGGCCCGTCGGGTGAAGTTCTCGTAGAAAGAGCCTTTGAAATATTTCTTGTGCGCTCCGGGAATCTCTTCGTTCTGGAAGAAGTCCAATACTGTCTTCGCGGCCTGGAGTATGTGGTATGAATCTATGTCGAGACGTTCCTGGCAACCGTTCAGGTTGACGGTGTGTCTCTTGTCCTCATCTTTCTCCAAAGAGATCTTTCCGAAAAGCTTTCCGAGCTCTGGCCTTGTCTCGTAATGTATCCTGAAAGAGTCGTCTGAATCGTCGTCAAGGAGATTCTCCAAGGTCAGTATGATGAGGATGGTCGTGAGGCGTTGCTGGCCGTCTATAACCTCATACCACGGCTCTTCCGGGTGTGCGAGCCCGTATCTCTTTTTGGCCTCCAGGTCATCTGTCTTCTTTACCACTATTGGCTGGAGGCAATAGAAATCGCCGTTGTTTTCTCCGTTGAAATACTCGGTCAGGTCTTTCAGCAGTTGGCGCACTTGGCCTTCGCCCCAACGGTAACCGCGCTGATAGGCAGGGATGAAGTAGTTTTTCCCGCAGAGTCCTTCCGGCCCGGAAGGAGCGCCTACGATTGAGCGCAAAGTCAAGATGTTGGACGAGTCTGACAGTTTCATATTCTTTGAAAGGGTATATTTCCCGCAAATATACGGAGAATTGCCGGATAACGCAAGAAAAATGTCGGAATAATGCGCAAGCTTCTTGAAGATCCGGCCGTGCAGAGTCCAACAGCAAATGCAAATTTATGCAACCTTATCGAAAAAACGCTTCTTTGGAGTGTCGAAGTCAATTTTCTCCCGTGGACGACGGTTGAGTTTCTTTTGTATCTCCATAATTCGTTTGTCTGAAAAGTCATCAAAATTGGACTTTTTAGAGATAT
>CAJSYI010000007.1 GCA_910573745.1 Muribaculaceae bacterium
CCCCGGGGCATCGAGCCCCGGAGGATTTTACCCCAACCTCGGGGATCTCAGGCTCATACCTGCATGTCTCCACAGTCTTCGGACTGTTTAACATTCATTCATAATCTCAAACCCTCTGACCCGTCAATATTTTTCAGGACGCCACACTTTCTTGTTCTCGGCAGTAATCAAATTGAATACTATGGTATATTCCTCTGTGTTCTCACCCTTGGGCTCAGTATCGTGTCAAGGTCTACAGGTTCGATCGAGGTGAGACATGATGCATATGTCACTTGTGCCGACGTATACCGTCGGCTTTGTATGGATGATTCGCTTAATGCATATTGCCGTCGCATTTACCTAACTCAAGACTCTGTGCTTTCGCACAGCTATGCGGTCAATGTGCTCAACAGCGAGGCGCGGATGGATATGCTCAGAAATGAAGAGAGGCATAAGGCGGAGAAAAAAGAGGAGCGTATGTGGATACTGCTCTCCGGAACTGTGACGCTGCTCTTGGCGGGAATTGTGCTGTCGGATACCCGTCTCCGTATGCAGAGACACAAAATTGAGGAATTGAAGTCAAGACATGAACTGGAACTGGAGAGACGCAGGCTTGTGTCGTCGGCTCTTGTCATGACCGAGAACGACAACTTTCTAGAGTCGATGCTCGGCGACATAGCCGAGATAAAGAGGTCTCCCGACATAAGGCATAAACTTGGCCTGCTGGAGCAGAGCCTGAGACTGCATCTGAGCGGACGTGAGGACTGGGATGTCTTCAAGGCGATGTTCGACAAAGTGCATCCAAGTTTCTCGGCTAATCTGAAGCATGGCTATCTAAGACTTACGGAGGGAGATATCCGGCTTGCCATATATCTGAAGTCTGGTCTGACCACCAAACAAATCGTGCGGATGCTACTGCTTCAGCCAGACTCGGTCAAGAAGAACCGCCAGCGTCTCCGCCGACATCTCGAATTGGATTCCGGTGTGTCGCTCGAGACTTTTCTGCGCTCTTTCGACGGCTCGGGCGATAATCCATCTGGTTTTCCGGTATGAGAGACGACTTTTGCGGCCTGGCAATCCGTTTAAATCGACACTTCCTTGCATGAAGACGGGGTTGGCAAGGCCATACCGGAAGATATGTCTTCTGCTCCGCGCACATGACCCACCTTTGTCCGTGTGGAAACCGCTTTGCTCCGTGTCTCCCGGTTTAGGATATGGAATTGCAAAAATATATCAACCAGGCCATTCATAATATATCACTTTTAAGAGAAGAAGTCAGGAGGTGAATGCCGGAATTCCGTGTTTCCCGGAGTTTTTGTGATGGCACAAAAAAAGCGTCCGGGATTCCGGACGCTTGTCGTGGAGGAGGATGTTTCTGTATTTAGAGCCTGTGCAAATCAGACAAGACTTGTACAGGCTCTTGGTTGAAGTTGCGGTTATTTCACCATCACCTTGGCCAATACGGGGCCTGCAGCGGTGTTTACGCGCACGAGGTAGATGCCTGAAGTGAGGCCTTCTGCCGAAGTGCGGCTTCCGGAAAGGTCATATACCTCGAAGGACTCGTATTCTCCGGCAATGCGGATCTGGCCAGCCTCGGAATATACTTTGATGGCGTTGCCTGCGTCGCCGAATGTCTCGCTTATGCCCGACTGCTTGAGGTCGGTAAGCTTCACCTTGGCAACGTTGCCCACTTCGCAGTTGTTGGGGTTCTTGTTGTCATAGTTGGCTATGAGTGCCACTATCTCCATGTCTTCGATTTTGCATGTGGCGCCTTTGTTGTCGGCATAGCTTAGTTCAGCGGTGGAGGAATATTCGTAAGGCTTGTCCCATGTCGGACGCTTGCCCCAAGTCGAGCTGTAGGCGCGGATGAGATGGTTGTGCATGAATCCGGCTGAGGCGCCAGCCTGGCTGTACGGCTTCACGTTGTCTTCCACCACATATATGGTGATGAGCGGGTTGTCGAAGACGTGAGCTGCGGCCTTGCCGCTGATATGGAGGTTGATTGTCTTGTTCTCCTCGTCGTGGCTTCCGTGGATGTCGATGGAATAGAAAGCCTCGCGTTTGAGCTGTTCGCTCACATTCTGCTTGAGTCCTGTGGCGGAAAGCGGCTGGTGTACGGGCGAGTTCCCGGAGGTGGTGGTGCGGTTGAACATGAATGCCGGGGCAAACACGCGGTCGGAATTGTAGAACCATACCAAGGAGCTGTCGCAAGGTTTGGTGAACCTGTCCACTCCATATCCCGAATGGTGGCATACGATTGCCACACGGTCTTTTTCAGCTTGGGTGAGCGAATTGTACATAGTGTGGAGGTTGTTGGCCGCAGGTGGGCAGTTGGGGCAGGATTCGGTGGTGAATTCCTCAATGAGCACCGAGCGTGCGAAAGTGCCGTTGATCGATGCTATCTTCTCCATCGCCATTTCGTTGTTGGACGGGGATTCGTCGTCCTTGCCGTTGGGCTTCTCGATCTTCAGGGTGAAGTTATAGTCCTTTTCCGGCTCCAGTCCGTCGAAAGAGAAAAGCTCCGTGAATTCCTGACGGACGTCGTGCTGGAGGTCGCATGTTACGGTGTGAGACTGCGAAAGGCCGTTTTCTTCGTCGGAGATGACGAGGGTGTACGAATCCACGGGAAGCATGCCGGCATTGTGGACGGAATACTTCACTGTGAACGGAGTACCGCTGACGATGTAAGTGTCCTCGATGGACGCGGCCGTAAGCTCAAGGTCGTTCTGCGGAAGGTTGTCGCTTTGGATGAGGGCTTCCAGGTTGAGGATGCCGTAGGTTTCCGACAGGTCTTGCCATTCGCCTTCGCCGATCCTGACCCAGCAGGCACCGGCGTGGGTGCCTTCCTGCGAAGACAGCAGGAAGAAGTTGGCGGCCTTGGAGAATGTCATGGTGTAGCCCACGTAGTATCCTTTGCCTTGCTCGATTGCCACCGGCGAGTCGAAACGGATGGAATTCCATCCGGTGCCGAGCGCGGGGTCGGTTTCGGAGGATACTTCATTTGATGCGATGTCTTGGCCGCTGATGTCGTCGCGCAGCCATGCCTTTATGCTTGCCGTGTTGTATTTGGAGTGTATGCCCACGTTCACGCCTGTGATGCTTCCCTGGGCAAAGCGGGCCATGTCTTCAGGTGTGAAGTAGATGGCCGCATCGACGGTCATTGCTCCGTCGGTGCTTATCATCTTGTCGTTGAGCGTAGCGGTGTTGTCACAGAACCCGAATCTGTAGTCGCTTTGTGCTCCTGCGGTCAAGGCCACGGATGCCGTGAGGGTCGCCGCAAGTAAAAGTTTTTTGTTCATTTGGAAAAGTGATTGTTTGGTTTTTAAGTAGATTTATAAGGCCGGACTCTTAGAGAAGTCCCGGAGCCCGGCCTCACATCGGTTTATTGCAGTTTTTTATCTTACGATTGTTTTCACGCTCGTGTCTCCGGCTTTCACTATGTAGAGTCCGGGTTGAACGTGGATTGTCTCCGTTTCGGAAGCCTTTGCGATGGCGGCCACGTTCTTTCCGTCGGCAGAGAAGACCGTTATGGCCTTGTCGGCTGCGCCGGTTACCGTTATTGCGCCGTCGGCAGTCATGACCACGGGGCAGCCGTCGTTTCCGCCGTTGAAGATGTCTTCGATTCCTGAGGTTGACGAGATTCTGTATTTGGAGATAACGATGTTCTGGTAGGGAGCGGTATATTCCACAGTCAGATATATGCTGACCCAGCCTTTCTGGTTGTATTTGTCTGGCAACAGGAGCGACTGCGGAGTGTAGCCGTTGCCTGTGGCCGGCAGTTGTCCGATCAGCTCATAGTCGGTCATTCCCACGGTGCTTGCATAGACGTTTACCTTTGGCGTGGAGTTTGACTGGAAGGTAGTGAACTCCAGCAGTATGCCTTCGTGTCCGATGGTCGAGAATTTCGGGAACTGTATGTAA
Source organism: Muribaculaceae bacterium (assembly GCA_910573745.1). Classification (GTDB taxonomy): domain Bacteria; phylum Bacteroidota; class Bacteroidia; order Bacteroidales; family Muribaculaceae; genus Lepagella. The sequence continues at coordinate 3,901 of CAJSYI010000007.1, forward strand.
CCGGTGGTCCCGGCAGCCGTTGTGGATCCTATGAGGGCCACGTTGGATGGCGTAGCGTAGCTTGGGTTGGTTTCCGCAGGGTTTGCCACGCTCCAAGACGTGTTTTCGTATTCTCCGGTAGTGACCGGGCTGATGGGGTTGTAGTTGATGCCGGGTTTTCCGTTGACTATGAAATCCTCATTGATGCCGAGCGTGAAAGGCGTGCCGAGCTGTACGCGCGTTGACGCGTATTCAGATGATGCTCCCGCGCTGGATACGGCCTGTATGATCACGTCGTAGGTGGCGAGCTTGCCCTCTTTCACGAACATCGGGTATTCGGGAATCTTGCCCAGTTCCGCATACTGCTTGTAGGAGTCGGTTACCTTGTCGTATGTGCAGAGCCAATACGTGATGCCTTCGGGATCCACATATCCTCCGTTGAGGCCGACCGTAGGCGCGTCCCATGTGATGTATGCCTCCAGGTTGTTTTCCTGGACGTCGGCCACGAGGTTGGTCACGCGGCCGGGGATGTCGATGCCGCAGTAGACCTCGTATTTTTTTGTCTGTCCTTTGACTCCGCCGAGGGCAGGTGTGATTTCAATCTCGTTGATGCCAGTATACGCGTCGATCGTAACGTTCTGCTGGCTTCCGGGCTTTCCGGTTACGGCGGTCTTGTCGTCGTTCAATATCGATACGGTGATGTCGGAGCCTGCGGGTATCGCCTCTCCGTTGAGCATGCGTTCCGGCATCTTGAAGCCGAGGATGGCTTTCAGTGCGCCTTTGGGGGCGGCTTCTATTTTGAGGTCGGCAGGGTTGGCGGGAGCTTTGCCGCTGAGCGAGGTCAGCTCCGTCTTGAATCTGCGGGCCTTTATGCGTGTGCCGCCTTCCGGGGCGTACGCGCGTATGCCGATCACGATGCTCTCGGCTCCTTCTAAGTCTCCCGTGAGCGAGAACAGTCCGTTGAACTCTGTGAGCGAGGTGCTGGTGATTTCCGTGAGGGGGATGATTGCGGTCTTCATTGCCTCGGGGCCGGCTTCGCGTCCGACGCATACCTGGAGTTGCGCGGGCTTGTCGCCGGCGGAGTTGAGGGCGGCGTTTATGGCAAACGAATAGACTCCGTCGGCCTTGCTGCAGGCCATCGGGGGGAGGAACAGCCATTCGTCCACTTTCGTGTCGGCTGAATACCCGGAGATGAAGAGTTCAAGCCCGCGTGCGCCGTTGTTGTATTCCCATACGTTGCCGTTTCCGTCTGTGTCCTCGACTGTGCAGAGGTTGGCCTGCTGAAGGTCGGGGATGAGGGTGAGCGGGAGCGACAGAGGCTTGCCGGTGAGGTATTTGTTGGATTCGGCTTCCGACGATTCTCCGTTGCCTATGGCGGTTACAGTGGCCGTGTAGGCGGTATACTGTGTGTCGGCGGGATAGCTTACCGGGATGCTTGTCGAGGAAGTGGTCCCTATTTCCTTGCCGTTGACGGCAACGCGGTATTGCAATGAGGCCGGATCCACGTAGCCGCCGTGTACGCCCACGGTCACGGCGTCCCATGTCGCGGTTGTGGCGTCGAGCTTGACGTTAGCCGGAGCAGACGGCGTGTCGATGCCGATATAGAGGAACGTTGATTCCGGCAGGCTGTAGACTTCTCCTGACTTCACGGACACGGAGAAGAGGTGTTCGCCGGTGGTGAGGTCTTTCACAGGGGCCGAGACTTTCTCTCCCGGCTTTCCGGATCCGGAAGCCACGTCGTTGCCGTCCACGGAGAGGATCCACTGCAGGTCTCCGGTCAGTGCCTCGCCTCCGTTGGTCTTTTCGGGCATTGTGAACGACACGTTGCCAGAAAGCGCTCCTTGCGGGAAGTCCATTTCGCCGAATGCCGGCTTCATCGGAGCCGCGGGGTCTTCATTTCCGGAGATGGGGACCATGAACGAGAACTGCGTCATGTCCGTGTAGTCGCAGACGTTGGTAACCTTTTTGTTGGTGATGTCCACCAATGCCATGTGCGACTTGTGGTCTTTCGTGAAGTAGTTCCAGTAATATGCCCTTTTGGAAGGGTCGTACATCATGCCGGTGTAGGTGTATGAAAAGTCCTCGATGGCTGGATAGAATGCCTTGGTCTGGTTGCCCGTCTTAAGGTCTATGTAGACGAAATACAGGCGGTTGAATCCCACGAGCCGGTTTTCAGACGTGTTGAACGTAAGCGATGAGCAGTATTCGTCATCGGTGATTTCGCGGATTATCGACGTTTCCGAGAAGTCGGGGGTCGAGGATTTGAACACGAATGCGTTTCCTTCGGCATTGTACCCGTATCCGTAGACGCGGTCAGTGCCGGGGTCGTAGGCCGCTGTGCGGTAATAGTTCAGGTAATTGATGCTGCCGTCGTCGTTCTTGAGGTTGACGGCTTTGTTCACGAGATATTCGCCGTTCTCAGGGTTCATCTCCACATACTGGTATGTGTACAGCTGTCCTCCGTTGAGCAGCGAGGATATGCCGCATATGCGGTCGTTGCGCATCCATCCGAACATCATCGGCGACAGGTTGAGGGTCAGCTGGTCGGCCCAGACGAAAGTGGTGCTGCCCTTGTCGTTCATGTAGAACCACCCCATCTGGTCGTTGGAGTTGTAGTTCACATATCCTTGGAGGACATAGTCGTTGGCCGGGGCGGCTGATGCTGCTGCGGAGCATAGCATTCCGACGGCCAATACGGTTGAAAATGGTTTCATTTGTATTGTCAGGGTTGCTGAAGGCGTCTCAGAATTCCGGACCGGTCTGAGACGCCCCCAAATGTGGTTGTTTCTGATTATTTCACGTACACCTTGAAAGCCTTGCCGGCAGCCCTTACGATGTAGATGCCTGAAGGCACGCAGACCGTGGCCGAGCCGTTCACCTGCGGCGATGCGGCAAGGCGGCCGTCGGCGGCGTAGATTCCGGCTTTGCCTTCGAAGCCGGAGATGCGTATGGCACCGTCGGTTGCCGCTGCCTCGATTCCTCCTTCGGCAGAGATTCCTTCCGCGGCAGAGGGCTTGTCGGTCTTGGTGATGTTGATGTTGCGCACGTAGATTCCGCGTTGGTCGGGATCGCCCACGTAATGGATTCCGATGTAGTAGGTCCCTACCGAGGGGATGTCGAAGTCGTAGTTGACCTTGTAGTATGCCCTGGAGGTTATTTTCGTCTTCGGTGCGATTCTCTTTTCGCGGATTCCGTCGAGAGTGGGTTCAGAGCCGCGCCACACGTCGAAGTATTCCTCCGGTTTGACGGGGCTGTCGTATTTCACCTCAAATTCGATATTGTATTTCATGGAGGTGTCTTCGATCCAGAGCGGCGGAGTGATGAGGTAGTCGTCGCCGGGGTTGTCCCAGTCCTTGTTGGAATAGAACGCGTTTCCGCCTCCGATTTCGGTCATGAAGCTCCAGCGGCTCTTGTCGTTGTCCACATTGATTATGGTCATTTTTGCCGCGTCGTCGTTGGTCGGCTGGATGGAATAAGGCACATCGTAGCCACGGCCGGTGAACACCTTGTTGGAGCGTGCGAATTCCGACTGCATCTCTTCTGCGATTGCCATCACGAGGAATTCATATTCGCGTGTTGCCTCGTCGGTGGGGAGCTGCACGTCGGCCTCGCATTCGGTTGTGGCGTTGCCTACCTGCTTACCGTCGAGGAAGATGGCGTAGACGAGCTTGGATGCATCCAGCGGCCCGCGGTGTGCGCCGAATTCCGGTGCGGTCCATGTAAGCTTGAAGTTGCCGGGCGACACGGGAGTCAGCGTTACGTCCGTCGGGGGCATCGGCGCGTCTTTTCCGAGCCAGGTGTTTTTTACCACGGAGGCTCCTTTTGCGTCGCCTGCGGATGCACGGAACGTGAAGTTGTTCTCGCCGTTTGTGAGGCCGGAATACGATACCGTTACCTGTTCACCCGGAGCTGCGGTGCCAGACTGGGTCTTGTCGCCGCAGGCGGCTGTCCATGTCATGGATGCAGGCGCGTCGTTTCCGTCGGCGAGCTTTGTAGGCATGGTGTAGACGATGCTTCCGTCGAGCGAGGTGCCGGTGAAGTCCATCGACACGAATTCCGGAGCCACGGGGCCGTTGTCGTCCCCGTCGGTGTCGGTGGTGGTGAGGTAGACGAACTGGTCCCAGTCATGAAGCGGGGCGATAAGGCTCCATTTGTGGTCGCCGGAAGCCTCGATGCGCACGAGGTGCGAAGAGTAGTCGGGGAGCTGGCGGTTCCAGATGAAAGCGTTGTCCTTCGGGCTGTAGGTCATTCCCGATTCCCACCGGCCTATCGACGTGCCGGGGGAGTAGTTCATCTCGTCGAACTTGCCGATCCATTCGAAGTTGCCGTGGACGTCTACGCGTATGAAGTCTCCGAATACGTCCACGCCGTACATGTGGTTGTCGGCCGACGAGAAGCAGCATGATATGAGAAGGCTGTAGTCGGCCGGCATCTCGCGGACGATTTCCGTCTTTTCCGGGTTGCATGCCGGAGCCTTCACGAAGTACCAGCGGGACTGGTCTATGTTTGACGAGAATCCGTAGACATGGTCGTCGTCCGGGTTGTATGCGCCGGAGACCATTCTCCTGATGGCGTTTTCTCCTTGTACGTCGAATTCGCGCTCTTCGAGCTGGCGGCCGTCCTCGATGCTGAATTCAAGATAATTCATCATGGTGGCGTTTCCTAAGTTGCCGCAAAGTATGCCGTTTCGGAGATAGACCACATTGAAGTACGTGCCGTAGTCGCCGAGGCGCGTGTCTTTCCAGATTTCGATTTCTTCGCCGTTTGTGCCGAACCGGAACCATCCGGTGTGGGGTTCGCGGTCTGTTTCCCCTACTGTGGGAGGCTTTTGATAGCCGTTGAAGCCGAAGATGTTGGCGTCAGGGTGGATTGTCGCGTTTTCAGCGTATGCCCCGGCGGATAATGCCATCGTGCCTGCGGCCATCGCCGCAAACCCTAAAGCATGTCTGAGGTTTGTTGGTTTTGTCATTTTCTAAGAAGTGAAAAGTCGGTTGCTTTTTTGTTTGACAGGCGGTAGAATCCTGATGGTTTCTGCCGCCTGTCCTTATTAGATTAAGCGTCAAAACGCTTTTCGTCCGTTTCTGCGATCAGCGGATGATGAAGGTCTTGCCGTTGATGATGTATACGCCCTTGTCGAGGTTGTCGAGGTCTTCGGCCTTTCCGTTGCGTATCACGCTTACGCCGTTGATGTCATATACGTTGTAGACAGCTTCCTTGTCCATTCCTACGGACACCACGCCTACGGGGCGGATTGACCAGAAGAACTTCATGGCGGTTGCCATTACCTGAGAGCCGTCTTCCTTGACGCCGATGATGGACCCTGCCGGGATTTCCCATGTGTAGTCGCCGGGCTTGTTACCGTCGATTTTTTCATCGAGCGTTATCATCAGGCAGTCGGGGGAGTTGGTGGCCGCGAGGTACTGCATCTGGCGGTTGTCGCGGTCTTCGTCATTGTAGAAGTACGACATTGTGATGCCGCCGTTGACGCGCTTAAGCTCGGTGTATCCTTCAGGAGCGTTGAGATAGAGCGTGTAGAGCTCGTTTACAGTGTCTCCGTTTGTCGGCTCGGTGGTGCATTCGATTTCCCCGGTCTTGGTTTCAGCCAAGTTGATCGTGAACTCGATGCCATTGTTGAACTTGCCCTCTGAGTTGCTGGTTGCGCCTGCAGGGAACGACACTTTGTATGTGCCCTTCTGCGTGGGGAACTGGAAGTCGATGAGGAAACGCTTGTTGGTCTCAGACCATGAGGTGCGTGCGTACTTCACCGAGTTGTCGGGATACGTTACTTTTGAGTAGATCATCTTCAGGCCGGAGACGCTGTCGTCAAACTTCACATAGATGTGTGAGAGGTTGTAGAGCGTGGCGTCGTTGGCGATTTCCTTGTCGGCCGTGGAAAGAGTGTAGCTCATGTCAGTTTTCTCGCCGCCCTTCACGTTGTAGGTGAGTTCGAAGCCGTTGGTGTAGTATTCTTTGCCGTCGCCGTCGACATATTTGAATGAGCCTTTGGGAACGGTGAGCTTGTATGTTCCGGGGGTGGTGTAGACTTCGTAGAAAGGACAGAATATGTAGGAATTGTTGGCCGAAACGGTGGGTTCGTATTCGTCCACGGTGTTGTCGGGAAGAGTTACCGTGAACTTCACGTTATTGCCGCCTTCGGGGCAGAGATACATCCAGTAGGCTCCGAGCTCCGGGGATTCGAACTCTACGCCGTCGAATGCGAGAATCTCGCCTTCAGCCGGGGTGATTGTCGGGCGTGTGTTGGTGTATGTCTTGTCGGCTACTCCACCGCCTCTTATGGTATAAGTGTAGGTAAGCTCAGGATTGGTGTACCAGATTGTGGGAGTGTCCTCTGAACGGAACACCATTGTGCCTGCAGGGATGTTTACTACGTATTTGCCCGGGTCGGAGAACACGTGGTCGTCGGTTATGACGAGTTTGTACTGTATCAGGTCGGTGGAAGGCGCAGCCGAAGACTTGAAGTTGAGCTTTACGGGCTCACCGTTGTCTTTTGTTACTGTGCCGTAGGCATGTGGCTTCACGCTTGCGCCGCCGTAGATCGTATTGCCTTGTGCATCCTTGTTGCTGAAGCGGAGGTTGAAGAATTCGAGTTCGTTGAGGTTGGATTCGGTGGCAGGGTTGACAGTGAAAAAGTTTGCAGGCACTGTAGTGTAAGTGCGCAAGTCTTTCACTATTACCGTCTTGGTGAAAGCCTCATTGGGATTGCCGTCCACAGTGAAGGCTCCGGCAGGAATCGAGAACGTGTATTCGCCGGGGATGTTTATGTCAGTGGTGCTGGTGCCTCTGCAGTTGAATTTGAAGCCAGGGAGCTTTTCTACCTCACCTGTGGTGAAGTTGTACTCAGTGGCCTGGATTATCTCTCCGGTTACGTTGTAGTCCTCGGGGCCGGTGATTGTGGCCAGCGGCCTTTTTACCACATTGACGAGCGCGCCGTCCTCAATCATGCCGAACATCATTGAGAGAGCCTGTATTGTATTGTCTGTGCCCAATGGAACGCGTGACTGGGAATCTTTCCCTGAATACCATACGATTCTGTCGGCTACGCCTGTAGGCGTCTGGCTGTTGCCTGTGATTGTGTAGACGATTGATATGGCCTGGTTGGTGTAGAAGCTGTTTCCGCTTTCGCTTTGTAGGCGGATTGTGCCCTCGGGAATCGACAAGGTGTATTTTCCCGCTTCTGCAAAGCTTGTGCCTGCCGGTATCGTTGCCTTGTAGCCTAATCTTGAAGTTGTGGTTGAAGCGCCTTTTACTTCGCACACGATGGCCTCGCCGCCTTCACGGGTGAGGGTCGCCTTTGTGGCCGGGTTGATTCCGATCTGGGAATAGATGCGCTCATTGGCATCGTTGACGTTGTTCATCGTGAAGGTTATCTCTTCAATCTTGTCGGTCGGGATTGCGGGGTCCGGGTTGAAGGAGAAGCCGAAGTCCGTCGGGATGTAGTTGCGGTTGTCGGCTACTGTGAAGACTACCGAGAATGCATCGTTGGGCACTCCGTCTACAGTGAAGGAAGCTTCCGGGATGTTTACTGTGTAGCTTCCGGGAACGTCTGTTCCGTATGTTTCCTTGGAACAGCTGAACTGGATTCCGGGTTTCGGGACTGCCACGTATTGGTTTTTGTCGTAGTCGTATTCGGATACGGCCGGTTGACTGATGGAGCCTTGGTAAGTGTAACCATCGGGCCCGGCAACGGAAACTTTGAAGCCGTCCTTGACTTCGACGGTCTCTCCGTTTTCAAGCATGCCGAACACTCTTCCGAGCTTGGTGACTGTCATGTTGCTGATTGGCTGTTTTGACGGGAAACCAGTGCCTGAATACCATTTGATCTGAGAGGATACGTCGGCGCCGAAGCATAGAATCGCCGCCGAGACCATCAGGATGGTGATAAATAATTTCTTCATAAGATAAAGTTGTAGAAATGTTGAATATGATGTTATGTTTGAAATTGCACAAATTCGCCCCAAAGTTAGCACATTCCAATTGATATTCAATGAATGACACATAAGAATTTATGTTAAATGTTGTTTCATTGCAGTGAATCAGTGTTTTAGGGTGCGTTCGAGGGCTCTTGTGGTTTTTACAGGCGGTTTTACAGTGATTTCCAAGGCTTGGAAAGCCCTGTGAAACTGCCTGTAAAAATCAGAATAAAAATTCAAACACACTCTTATGAAAGGCGGGAAAGGGCGTTAGAATTCCGAACACGTTCTTGGCTTGCAACATCCGGCCTCGGTTTCCGTTTCTTGGATGAGGCATTTTTACATATGCTTTGTGGTCATACTGTGATTGTTGAATGGAGAATTACGATGATAGCATAAAGAAGGCCGATGTGCGGTTTATGGCGCGGGCTCTTCAGCTGGCGGCCCACGGCGCGGGCTTCGTCAGCCCCAATCCGATGGTGGGGGCGGTGATTGTGGCTCCCGGCGGCCGCATCATAGGCGAGGGATGGCACCGGCGCTTCGGCGGCCCGCATGCCGAGGTCAATGCGGTGGACTCGGTTTCGGAAGCCGACAGGGGGCTTTTGCGGGAAAGCTCCATTTATGTCTCGCTTGAGCCATGCTCCCACTATGGCAAGACACCGCCATGCGCAGCCCTGCTTGCCCGATGCGGCTTCAGGCGCGTCGTCGTGGCCTGCGGCGACCCGAACCCTAAAGTCGCCGGAAGGGGCATCGCCATGCTCCGCGAGGCGGGATGCGAAGTGGAGACGGGTGTGCTTGAAGAAGAGGCGAGGCGGCTCAACCGGCGTTTCATGACGGCGCAGACCAAAGGGCGTCCGTGGATACAGCTCAAGTGGGCCGAAAGCCTCGACGGCTTCATCGGAGGGCTTGACGCTGGCGGGAATCCGCAGCCCGTCAGGCTGTCGTCGGCCACCGGGAGCGTGTGGATGCACAGGGAGCGGGCCATGGCCGACGCCATCGTGGTTGGCTCCGGGACTGCCCTCTCGGACCGTCCGGCTCTTACCGTCCGCCTTTGGCCGGGGCGCATGCCGCTCAGGGTGGTGGCCGACCGCCGGGGACGTGTTGACCTCCGGTCGCTGTTCCCCGACGGGAACGCGGTGAGGATAGGCGCAGACGGGGAGACTCTCCGTGAGGCCATGGAAAGGCTGCTTGCGGACTGTGGCGTCGGCTCGGTCATGGTCGAGGGCGGAGCCGAACTCCTGGGGGCGTTCATCTGTGAAGGCCTTTTCGACGAGGTGCGCATAGAGCGCAGCCCGAAAAAGCTCGGCCGCGGCGTTGCCGCTCCGGCTATCGGATGCGCCCCGGGAGTCGGGATTACAGAAGTTAAAAATGGATAAAAATGGGCCGTGGCGCAAATTCCGGTGCCATGATGCCGGATATTTTACCAAATTATGCTAATTTTGCAGGTTGAAACGCTACGCATTTGGGTCAGCACGGGTTGTGCCGATTGTGCAGGCGACAGAATAACGACGTATAAACCATAATAAGGAACGTATCAGTGAAGACTTCATCAAGACGACTGAATACATATATGAGGCGTGTGGCCGCAGCGTTTGCTGCCTTGGCCGCGTGCGGGCTTATCGGGGCCTGCAATGCCAAGGACGAGCCCGCCAGCGGCTCGCAGACCCAGGTGGCGACCGACGTCAATGCCGTGGCCATAACATCCTTCAGCCTCCAGGCCGACAAGGATGTGATGTCGGGGCTTGACTCGGTGTTTTTCTCAATAGACACGAAGAACGGCATCATCTTCAATGCCGATTCCCTCCCGAAGGGAACCGACGTGAAGAAGCTGAAGACAAAGATACAGTTCTACAACGCCGTCTCCGTGGCGGAATACACGATGGAGAACGGAACGCACCGCACAGGAACGTCGGACTACCGCACGCAGCCCAACGACACGATAGACTTCACAGGCGACGTTTCGCTGAAAGTGGTGTCGGGCGACAGCAAGACGCAGCTTACGTACCGTATAAAGGTCAATGTCCACAAGATGGATCCCGATTCGCTCGCATGGGCTGAGATGGCCGTGGCGAAGCTGCCTTCGCGCCTTGCCTCGCCACGCAGGCAGAAGACCGTGCAGTTCGCCTCCGGGGCGGCATGCCTCATAGAGGAGAGCGACGGGTCGTGGACTATGGCAAAGGCCACGGAGGAGTCTCCTGAATGGAGCAAGCAGCCCGTTGCCTTCGCCTTCACTCCTGACGTCCGCAGCTTTGCGGCTTCCGACGACGCTCTATATGTGCTTGACGACCAAGGGACGCTCCATTCATCACCTGACGGAGTGCAGTGGACTTCCACGGGAAAGAAATGGGTGGCGGTTACCGGCGGATATGCCGGCTACGTGCTCGGCATCGTCTCTGACGGCAACGGCATGCGCCACACTTCTTATCCTGCCGACGGCGCGCTTCCCGAATCGGCCCTCGAACCGGGTTTCCCCGTGTCTGGCTCCACGACGGTCATCACCGTCGAGAACCGATGGGCGGAATGGCCTGCTGGAATCCTTTCGGGCGGCCGTGACGCCGAAGGGAACGTTTCCGGCGCGACATGGGCTTTCGACGGCTCTGTGTGGGCAAGAATCTCGGAGACTGCGGTGCCTGCCGTGGAAGGCGCGGTCATGGTGCCTTATTTCGCTTTCCGCAAGACTTCAGGCAGGTGGAAGCTCAACGAGTTCTCGGTGCTGATGCTTTTCGGCGGAAGGCTTGCCGACGGGTCCATGAACCGCAAGACCTACATCTCCTACGACAACGGCGTCAACTGGCGCGAGGGCTCGCAGCAGCTTGTACTTCCCGACTTCATCCCTGCGGTATGGCTTGCCGACGCTGTGATAATGGAGAAGGAGATGAGCGGGTCGCTTTCAGGATGGGCCAAGATGCCCGCGCTGAGGCTTCCGGCAGGCGCGCGCGTGAAATACGAGACCGAAGGGGATGAAATCAGATGGGACTGCCCCTACATCTATCTCTTCGGAGGCTTCGGTTCCGAGGGGGGGCTCAACGACTCCGTTTGGCGCGGTGCGCTGAACAGGCTCACTTTCAAGCCAATAATATAACCACAAAGATATGGCTATGGCAATCATCCGGTTCATGACGGTTTCGCTCATCCTGCTCTTCGCGTCGGCGTTGCCGGCCAGGGCGCAGGAAGACTACCGCTTCGCTATAGGCGGCGGTCTGGGCATGACCGGCTATCTGGGCGATGCCAACACGGCCAACCTCCTGAAGAACCCGAGCTGGGACGCAGAGGTGCTTTTCGACTACCTGATTTCCCCGAGGCTCACCTTGCGCACGAATTTCTTCGCAGGCGGCCTGAGAGGCAATTCGGCACAGATGACCAACGTGTTCCCCAACGACGAGACCTACAAGTTCTCCACCACGTTCTATGAGCTGAGCGAAATGTTCCAGTTCAACTTCTTCAACTACGGGATGGGGGAGACCTACCGGAAGCTCAAACGCATCACGCCCTACATCACCGCCGGACTCGGCGTGCTCGGATGGTCGGCGGGGGGCCACGGCGGATTTTCGGTGGCGATTCCTCTTGGAGCAGGCGTGAAATACAAGCCATCGCTCAGATGGAACCTCGGACTGGAGTTCCTGATGAAGAAGACCTTCTCCGACAAGCTCGACGGCCCGTTGCTTGCCGACCCGATAGGCATAAAAAGCAGTTTCATGAAGAACACCGACTGGTATTCCACGCTCACGTTCACCGTGAGCTACGAGTTCTCGCAGCGGTGTGCGGTGTGCAACTATAAAGATTAAGAACCTTCTTTTCGATATGGACATTCAGACGCAAAGCATCATCGACCGGCTCTCAGGCGCGCCTCTTCCCCGCCACATAGCCATTATCATGGACGGCAACGGGCGTTGGGCCAAACAGCGTTCCCTGCCGCGGAGCGCAGGGCATTACGAGGGGGTGACGAGCGTTCGCCGCGCCACCGAGCTTTGCTCCGACACCGGAGTCGGATTCCTGACCCTCTATGCCTTCAGCACGGAGAACTGGAACCGCCCCCAAGAGGAGGTGGACACTCTGATGACCCTCATAGGAATGGCCATAGAGCGCGAGACCCCCGACCTGGTCAGGAACAACGTGCGTCTGCGTCTGATAGGCGACATAGAGCGTATGCCCGCCGACGCGCGCGACCGTCTGGAGCGTTGCCGCCAGGCCACGTCGCATTGTTCCGGACTGACGCTTTCGCTGTGTCTGAGCTATTCTTCGAGGTGGGAGATTGCCGAGGCCGCACGCAGGCTTGCGCGCCTCGCGGCCGACGGCTCCATTTCCGCCGATGAGATAGGCGAAGAGGCTGTGGAGGCCGGGCTGGCGACTTCAGGAATGCCTGCCCCCGACCTTCTGATACGCACCGGAGGCGAGAAGCGTCTGAGCAATTTCCTCCTTTGGCAGGCTGCCTATGCCGAACTCTACTTCACCGACACGCTTTGGCCAGACTTCGGCAAGGAGGCCTTGGCCGACGCCATGGCAGATTTCCAGTGCCGCGAGCGGCGTTTCGGCCGGACGAGCGAACAGGTGGAGGCCGACACGGCCTTTCAGGCAGATTCCTGAACCAAGACCCCGATCAACCGAGACATAATACCAAACGAACTATCATATTCCACCGAACCGACCGGGCCGACGATGCTCTCCGGCGGCCTTTAAGAAAAAGATGATGAAAAGATTTCCACACATACTGACATTCGTTGCGCTGTTGGCGATGGCTACGGCGGCCGCCTACGCGCAGACCGACACGGCGCCGTCGCGTCCCGACACGGAGACGGTAACGGCGTTTACCGATACGATCTACAATCCCGACGTGATATATTCGCCTATGCCGAAGACTTACGAGATAGCCGGAATCAACGTCAGGGGCGCGGACGGTGTGGAAGATTACGTTACCATCGGTTTTTCAGGGCTTTCCGTCGGGCAGAAAGTAACGATTCCCGGCCCGGAAATCACCGAGGCCGTGAAGCGTTTCTGGCGCAACCGCTTGTATTCAAAGGTGCAGATCAAGGTTGACAAGATTGCCGGCGACAAGGCGTGGCTTACGATTGACCTCAAACAGCAGCCGCGCATGTCGGAACTGCGCTTCACAGGCGTCAAAGGCGGCGAGAAGAAAGACATAGAGAAAGACCTTGGAATGGTGGAGGGGCAGCAGATCACGCCCAACATAGTGGCTCAGATGAAGCAGCTCATCGAACGTTACTACTCCAAGAAGGGGTTCAAGAACGCGAAAGTGGAAATCCGCGAAATCCCCGACCTCAGCAAGGAGAACCACGTCATGCTTCAGGTGGATGTAGACCGCAGCAACAAAATCAAGGTGCACAAGATCTACATCAACGGCAACAAGGTGATGTCCGACTCGAAGGTGAAGCGTGCGATGAAAAAGACCAACGAGAACGGCAATCTTCTCAACCTCTTCAAACAGAAGAAGTTCGTGGAGCAGGATTTCGCTGATGACCTCAACCGCATCGTGGAGAAGTACAACGAACTCGGCTATCGCGACGCAAAGATACTGAATGACAGCGTGGCGCGCTACAACGACAAGAGCGTGGACGTGTTCATCGACCTTGAGGAGGGCGACAAGTATTACATCTCCGACATACAGTGGGTGGGCAACACGGTCTACGACACCGACGTGCTGAACAACGTGCTCGGCATATATCCCGGCGACGTCTACAACCAGAAGCGGCTCAACAAGCGCACGCAGGAAGACGAGGACGCCGTGGCCAACCTCTATCTCGACCAAGGCTACCTCTTCTTCAACCTCGTGCCTATCGAAGAGAACATCAAAGGGGACAGCATCGCGCTCCAGATGCGCGTGATAGAAGGCCCTCAGGCCCGCGTGAACCGCGTGATAATCAACGGCAACGACCAGCTTTATGAGAAGGTGATACGCCGCGAGCTGCGCGTGCGGCCAGGCGAGCTTTTCTCCAAGAGCGACCTTATGCGGTCGGCCCGCGAGATTGCCGCTTCAGGACACTTCAACCCTGAAAACATGGACATACGCCCGGAGCCCAACGAGGCCGACGGCACCGTGGACATAGTCTTCAACCTCGAGTCCAAGGCCAACGACAAGGTTCAGCTTTCGTTCGGCTGGGGACAGACCGGCATCACAGGGCAGCTGGCGTTGTCGTTTGCCAACTTCTCGATGAAGAACCTCTTCAACCCTTCCGCCTACCGGGGCATAATACCCCGTGGCGACGGGCAGACTTTCTCCATCTCGGCGCAGACCAATGCCCAGTACTACCAAAGCTACAACATCTCCTTCTTCGACCCATGGATAGGCGGAAAGCGTCCCAATTCGCTCTCGGTGAGCCTTGACTACTCGCGCTCGACCGGCATCAACTCATCGTACTACAACTCCAACTGGAGCAACGCCTATCTGCAGTCGCAGTATTATCTCGGCACCAACGGAACGAACTACAACACGTATGCTTATCAGAACGCGTACGACCCCAACAAGGTGCTTCAGCTTGCCGGCGTTTCGCTCGGATACGGAACGCGTCTGACGTGGCCCGACGACTATTTCCAGTTCCAGGCAAGCCTCGCCTACCGCTGGTATTACCTGAAAAACTGGGACTACCTTTATTATATGAACAACGGCACGTCCAACTCGCTGACGCTTTCGCTAAACCTTTCGCGTACGAGCATCGACAATCCGATATACACGCGCCGCGGCTCACAGTTCTCGCTCGAGTTCTCCACGACACCTCCGGCCTCTCTCTTCGGCAACAAGAACTGGAAGCAGCTGTCTTACGAGGCCAACACGCGCAATAACGCCAATGCGAAGTCTGAGCTTTACAAATGGATAGAATACTGGAAGTTCAAGTTCAAGAGCAAGACGTTCACCCCGCTCACCGACCCTGACGGACAGTGGACGCTCGTGCTGATGACGCGTGCCGACTTCGGACTTCTCGGCTCCTACAACAAGTACCTGCGCACGCCTTTCGAGACGTTCTATTTCGGAGGCGACGGCATGACCGGCGGATACACCTACGCCACCGAGACGGTCGGAATGCGCGGATATGACAACGGCCAGTTCACTCCTTGGGGCTATGAGGGATATGCATACGGCCGTTTCACGCTTGAGCTGCACTTCCCGTTCATGCTCCAGCCGTCCACCACGATTTATGCGCTCGCATTTGCCGAGGCAGGCAACGCCTGGACTTCGGTGAAAGACTTCTCGCCGTTCAATCTGAAGCGCAGCGCGGGAGTCGGAGTGCGCATCTACCTTAGCATCATAGGTTTCCTCGGCATTGACTGGGCCTATGGCTTCGACAAGGTGTGGGACCGCAGGGGAGGAAGCCAGTTCCACTTCATACTCGGACAGGAATTCTGACGGCCGTGGATTCCGGACTGCGACCTCGGATGCGGAATCGCGGGCTGACGGACTGATGCAACTTTTCAACCGTCTGCGCGTTAAACAAATGACGCTCCGATGCGTCTAATGTACAACACGAACAGGAAATAAAACAGAGAAAGACATGAAAAAGATACTTATCGCCCTTTGCTTTGTGGCCGCTGCGGCCTTCGGGGCTTCGGCCCAGAAGTTCGCGCTCGTCAATATGGACTACGTGCTCCGCAACCTTCCAGACTATGAGATGGCCAATGAGCAGCTCAACCAGGTGTCGCAACGCTGGGAGAAGGAAATAGTGGCTCTGCAGAAAGAGGCCGAGACCATGTACAAGAACTATCAGGCCGATATGGTGTTCCTGACTCAGGAGCAGCAGAACAAGCGCGCTGAGGAGGTGGCCGCCAAAGAGAAGGAGGTGGCCGAGCTGCGCAGCAAGTATTTCGGCCCTGAAGGCGAGCTTTACAAGAAGCGCCAGTCGCTGATGAAGCCCATACAGGAGAACATCTACAATGCCGTGAAGGCCGTGTCGGAGGAACGCAAGTATCAGGTGATATTCGACCGTGCCTCTTCGCAGAGCATCATATTCGCATCTCCGACAATCGACGTCAGCAATGAGGTGCTGGCCAAGCTCGGGTTCTCCAAATAAGACAGGAAACATAAACACAATAACGATACACTAAAAATGTTGAAAAAGATTCTTTTGGCAATGGCAGTCGCTTTGCCTATGTTTGCTTCGGCACAGTCTACAGTCAAAATCGGCGTAGTTGACACCAACGTCCTCATCCAGGCAATGCCTGAGGCCACCGCCGCGCAGACGAAGCTTGCCGACACGAGCAAGAAGTATGAAGACGCCTATGGCAAGCTCATCGAGGAATACAAGCGTCTGGCAGAGGAATTCCAGAACATGAAGGAGGATGTGCTTCCCGCCATCCGTGAGAACAAGGCCCGCGACCTTGCCGACAAGCAGAACAAGATCCAGCAGTTCGAGCAGCAGGCTCAGGAAGACCTCGGCAAGCAGCAGCAGGAACTCATGGCTCCTATCATGCAGAAGGTGAAGAACGCCATCGAGGCCGTAGGTGCGGAGGGCAAGTTCACGGTGATTTCCGAGAAGCCCGCTTTCATCTACATCGGCGAGGGTGCGGTAGACATCACCAACGACGTCAAGAACCGTCTCGGACTCAAATAATCCGGACATCGATATATGACAAGAGGCGAAGAATCATGAATGAATTCTTCGTCTCGCTTTTCTCAGACAGAGCATGCAGCCATCCGTGCGTTTTCCGTCGTCTCCGGGCCCGGTCGGGATTTTCGATTCCGGCTACGGGGGGCTGACGATTCTCGACAGCATACGCCGACGCCTGCCGGAATACGATTACGTGTATCTCGGCGACAATGCCCGTGCGCCTTACGGGCAACGCTCGTTCGACCTCGTCTTCGATTTCACGCGTCAGGCCGTTGAGGAGCTGTTCATGCGCGGATGCCACTTGGTGATACTGGCCTGCAACACGGCTTCTGCCAAAGCCCTGCGCTCGATCCAGCAGGAGGTCTTGCCGCAGTTGGATCCGGACAGGCGGGTGCTTGGGGTGATACGCCCCACGGTGGAACGTCTCGGCACCCTTTCGCAGACCCGGCATGTCGGCGTGCTCGCCACGCAGGGCACAGTGGCGAGCGGATCTTACGGGATGGAAATCGGGAAGCTCTACGGCAACGCCATGCACGTAAGCGAGATGGCGGCTCCGATGTGGGTGCCGTTGATTGAGAACGGGGAGGCTGGCGGCGATGGTGCCGACTATTTCGTCAGGAAATACGTTGACGGACTTATGGCCATGGATCCGGAGATAGACACGTTGATTCTCGGATGCACGCATTATCCGATCCTTCTTCCCAAGATATGCCGCTACGCCCCCGGCAATGTCAACGTAATGCCCCAAGGCGGCATAGTGGCCGACAGCCTGGCGGAATATCTGGACCGTCATCCGGAGATGGCGGCCAAATGCACGCGAGGAGGCGGGGTGAGGTTCATCACTACCGAGAATCCTGAAAGATTCGACTCGCTTGCGACAGGCTTTGTCGGTATGCCTGTTCGTTCTGAACACGTTTCGCTTAGATGACATATCCGGCCTTTGTGCCGGACGTATGGCCGGTGCCGGATGCATCATGAGGCAGTCCTGCACGGTGCCGGCTAAAGATTCGGACAGCCTTTGAAAACAAGAAAAAGACAGATATGGCAATTTCAAAAAGACTCTACAAGTATCTGGCCATTGCCGCAGTGGCAATGCCCTTTGCGTTGGCTTCCTGCTCGGACGACAACGATCCTGACGACAACCGTTATGAGGAGATCGATCTCGAATGGAGGAATTCCGGGTTGACGTTCAATGCCGAAGGCATCTGGGACGGATGGAACAAGGACGAAGACCTGAAGGTCGGCGATTTCGTGTTCACCCATTTCTATGAGAACATGGGTATTGATTATGTCTATGGCTTTACTGCCGCCAAATCCACAGACATGCAGAACTATCCCGGCGATATGCTCAACCACCAATATACGGTCATGCCTGGCGGCGGTGCCGACGGCAAGGGGACTCCTTATATTGTAGCCAACTGGGCGGCATATCAGGAAAGCCTTGACCCTGAAAGTCCCACCTGCATGGTAAGACTCGAAGGCGGCGATGACGTGTTTGCAAGAGCATTCTGGCCAGAGAGCGTGAAAGTTACCAACACGTGCTATGCCTATTATGCAATGGCGGAAGGCGACAACTATGCAAGAAAGTTTGAAGAGGGCGACTGGTTCAAGCTTATCGCCACCGGACACAAGACGGACGGGACTACTAAGTCCGTGGAGTTTTATCTTGCCGATTGCAAAGGCAGCGATTCCTCGAAATGGTTCGTTACTGATTGGAAAGAGTTTGACCTTTCTTCCCTCGGTGAGGTTCTTGTCATATCGTTCACTATGGAGTCGTCCGACTTCAATGAATATGGCATGAAGACTCCGGCCTATTTCGCTCTTGACGACCTTGAAGTGAAAGTTGCAAAATGAAAGCGGCCTTATGAAGACTCTTGATGAAATAAAAGAGGCGATCCGCAAGGGGCTCAGCCCCGAGGAAGGGCTTAAGGCTTTGACGGACTATGTCGAGACCCACCCCGGCGACGACGAAGCCCTCACGGCACGCGGGATGCAGCATTGGAGCATGGGCGACCGTGCTTCGGCCATCAACGACTATCTCGCGGCCATAAAAACCAACCCCGAAAGCAAGGCCAAGATGGCCCTCAAGGCCACAAACGACATTTTGGACTACTACAACAAGGATCTCTACAATCCCTGAATCCTTGGCAGGCTGTTTTGACAGTCCCGGATTTTCAATGACGCGCTTCACGGTGCGTCATTGCTTTTTGAGGCGGCGTGAATCATCGCGGTCGGAGGCTTTGCTAAAAAAGGTGAAAGGGATTCGGTTTTTGGGATGATAAGCGTTGCCGTTCGGTGATTTAATAGTAATTTTGTGAGATAATTACTATTGGCAGCCGTCACCGCAAGTCTTTTTGCATCCGTCGGCTTATCAACCTGAGCATCTTTGAGACGACCTCTCATATATATTATAGTTCTCTTGGCCGTGGCTGTGGCAGTTGCGGCAGAGAGTGCCGCACCTTCACGTCAACGCATTGAGGGGAGGGTGGAGTCTCAGTCGGTAAGGTCGGATTCCGTGCCGGCTCAGCCGGTGGACTCGGCATCGGCCGTCAGAAGGCGTGGCGGACGCATCAACAAAGGAGCCGGTGTTGAATCCGGAGATTCGGCTGTTCTTGCTGCAATGCGGGGCGGCGAGGCCGATTCGTCAGGGACGGCAGGCCGCCAGCGTCTCACTCGTCTCAACCGCGAGAAGGTGGACTTGGAGGATATGGTAAGCTTCTCCGCCAAAGACTCACTTGTGCTTTTCGGGCAGAACAACGCGTATCTTTACGGCGACGGTACGGTGGAATATTCTGACCTCCAGCTTAATTCCGGCGAGATACGTATGGTCCTCGACAGTTCGACGGTCTATGCTGCCGGGATTTATGATTCGGTGGGCACATTGACGGAGACCCCGATTTTCAAAGACCGTTCGGGCGAATACGAGTCGCAGACGATGACTTACAACTTCAAGACCCAGCGCGGCTACATAACCGATGTCATCACCCAGCAGGGAGAGGGATACCTCACCGGCGGCAAGACCAAGAAGATGGAAGACGGCTGTTTCTTCGTTGAGAACGGCTTCTATACCACATGCGACAATCATGAGCATCCCCACTTCGGGTTCCATCTAACCAAGGCGAAGGTAACCCCGAAGAAGAACATCGTTACCGGCCCGGTCTATATGGTTCTTGCCGATGTGCCTCTGCCGCTGGCTTTGCCCTTCGGTTTCTTCCCGTTCAACAAGGAGTATTCTTCGGGCATAATAATGCCTACTTTCGGCGACGACTACAACCGGGGGTTCTACCTGCGCGACGGCGGCTATTACTTTGCGATAAACGACAACATCGACCTCGCGCTGCGTGGCGAAATCTATACGCGCGGCTCGTGGGGCGTGAGCGCACGTTCAAATTATGTGAAGCGTTACCGTTTCCGTGGCAATTTCGACCTGAGCTTCATATCCACAGTAACCGGGGAGAAAGGGGATCCCGATTATCAGAAGATGAAGAACTTCCGCATAGCCTGGACGCATACGCAGGACGCAAAGGCGAACCCCAACCTGAATTTCTCTGCGTCGGTCAACTTCACCACGAGCGGATACACGCGAAACGACCTCAATTCTTATTACAACAATTCGTTCACGGAGAACACCAAGAGTTCATCGGTCAACATGACCTACCGCATCCCTAATTCCAAGTGGAGCGTGTCGGCCACGGCCAACATCACACAGCGCAACCAGGACGAGACGCTGGCGGTCAGTTTCCCAAACCTTACTGTAACCATGTCGCAGCTTGCTCCTTTCAAGCGCAAGCGCTCCGTAGGAGGCGAACGCTGGTACGAGAAGATAAGGATGTCGTACTCCGGACAGTTCCAGAATTCGCTGACGGCAAAGCAGGACGAGTTTTTCAAGAAAAGCCTCATCAAGGACTGGCGCAACGGCATGAAGCACTACATACCGGTGTCGGCCACGTTCAGCCTCTTCAAGTACATCAACATATCGCCGCAGATTTCCATCAACGACCGTATGTATACCAGTAAGATACGCCGTCAGTGGGACACGCAGGCATCGCGCGAGGTGCAGGACACGACCTACGGATTCTACAATCTTTTCGACTTCAACGCGTCTGTCTCGCTCGACACCAAGGTTTACGGTTTCTACAAGCCGTGGAAGGTTTTCGGCGACAAGGTGCAGATGATACGCCATGTCATCACGCCAACCGTCTCGTTCTCCGGCGCTCCTGATTTCAGCGCTCCCGGCTGGGGCGTGTTCGGGTCTTATTCCTATACGGATGCGGAGGGGGTAAGGCGCACCAACCGCTACAACTATTTCTCCCACGGTCTGCTGGGTTCCCCTTCGTCGGGCACCTCAAGCACGCTCAGCGTACAGATCGCCAACAACCTTGAGATGAAGGTGAAGAGCGATCAGGACTCGACGGGCTACAAGAAAGTTTCGCTCATAGAGAACTTCACCATCGGGCAGAGCTATAATTTCGCGGCCGACTCTATGAACTGGAGCAACATCAACACCTCGATTATGCTCCGGCTGGTGAAGAACTTCAACCTGAGCCTTTCGGCCACATGGGATCCGTACACCTACAGGCTCAACTCTTCCGGTTCGCCTGTGCGTGTCAATGTGCCGCGCTGGAAGGCGGGCAAGGGATGGGCAAGGCTGTCAAGCACGGGAACTTCGTTTTCCTACACCTTCAACAACGACACTTTCCGCCGCAAGAAGGGCAACGGCACAGACAAGGGGAAAGGAGACGGAGAGAACGGTGATGCCGAGGGCGAAGGCTTTGACGACGAGGAGGGCGGATTCGCTGCCGAGGCGGCACGCCGCCGTAGGGACAAGGAAGATGACGGTATGCCTGATGCTGATGCCGACGGATACGCGAAATGGGAATGCCCATGGAGCCTGACGTTCAACTATTCGGTCAATTACGGTTACGGAGAGTTTGACAAGCGGAAGATGGAATTCAAGGGGAAATGGACCCAGAACCTTTCGCTTTCAGGTAACATACGTCCGACCAAGAACTGGAACTTCAGTTTCTCGGCTTCCTACAATTTCGACCTGAAGAAGATAGCCTATATGAACTGCAGCGTCTCGCGCGACCTGCATTGTTTTACCATGACAGCTTCGTTCGTCCCCGTAGGCCCTTACAAGTCCTACAATTTCCATATTGCCGTGAAATCGTCGCTGTTGCAGGACCTGAAATATGACAAACGCTCCTCCAACTCCAACGGCATCAAGTGGTATTGATGGAGGCAGGGAACCCATAAATGACAGAACCGTTATGAAAGATAATCGGGAAGGACATAAGAGCGAGTGGCAGAAGATGCTCGACGGTGAGATGTATGACGCAGGCCACGGAAGCTTCCAGGAAGCGTTGTCCAAGACGCGCAGCCTAATATGGGAGTTCAATTCTCTCCATCCTTCTGAGGAAGAGGGGCAGAAACGGATTGTCCGGTCGATGCTCGGCTCGATAGGCGACAATGTCTGCATAGGCGGAGGCTCCAAGATTCTTCCGGGCGTTACGATAGGCGACCGGAGTGTGGTGGGAGCTGGGTCGGTCGTAACACGCGACGTGCCTCCGGGTGTGGTCGTGGCCGGAAACCCTGCCCGCATCGTCAGGCATCTCGACTGACAGAGCCTATGGTAGAAGACCGTAACATCCTGAATAATAGACAATGCTAAGTTTTCACGACATTGTATGTGCGGTGCTTCCGGTACCGGCAAGGGTAAGCGGCCTTATGGCCGGGAAAGCCCGCATTTGTGCGTTCGGCAAAGGAGAAAGACTCGTGGAGCAAGGATGTCGCTGCAACGACATTTTCTTCTTGGCCGAAGGCATCTGCCGTTCGCTGTATGAAGAGGACGGCAAAGAAGACACCCGCTGGTTTGCCACTGAAGGTGATGTGGTTACGTCGCTTACCGCCATACATCGCCGGGAACCGGCCATTTTCTCCATCGAAGCCATAACGCCGGTGAAATGCTATGCCATAGGATATTCCGATATGGAGGAGCTGCTCGAATGCGAAGACGATATAAAGCGGTGGGCACTCGAGATATTCGCGGAATCGTTGTATGTGCTTGAGAGGCGTTATGTCATAATCGGTACCGGAGATGCGCGCTCCCGCTATGAGGCATTGCTTAAAGGCCGGCCGCAGGAAATGCTCAACTGCATACCGCTCAAATACATAGCCCAGTATCTGAAAATCACACAAGAGACACTGTCTCGAGTGAGGAAAGCTTATGCCAAGATTTAGAGGCTGTTTAAAAATGCTTGTTAACGCAGAGCCGGAAGATTTGTGATGGATTTATCCCTTCAGCGAAGGAGCATAGCGGGCTATGAGACTGAGCCGAAGGGATAAAGACGCGCAAAGATTCCGGAATGACGGCAGGCATTACAGGAAAGCCTCTTTAAAAGAAATCAATGTTTCAGTCTGAATGGTGTCTTTTCCGTTAATCCGCATTCAATCGTCGGTCACATATCCCGATATGCTCCCTCCTCATAAAGTGCGCCTTAACAAAAAATCCACCACTCTGCGTTTAACAATGATTTTTAAACAGCCTCTTAAGGCCGCCTCGCGAGAGCCGGCCTTAAAGGGATTTGTGTCTTTTCAAAGTTGTCTTTATTTGGTGCAATGGGCCTGTTTTTGACTTATGTCAAATGCAATTTAAGCGGCATCTTGTAAATTTGCCGACAGAATAACTCGTTTTACATCAAACCACGATTTTTATGACCAAGAGACTACTTATTGCGGGCATGGCCATGGCCATGTCATTGGGCTTGCCGCCGGCCATAAATGCCAAGATGGCCACAGGCTTTCTCACAGGCAGCAACGATGCGCTAAGCCCCGGCCTCTACAATCTGCAACTTGAAGGTGAACCCACTATTGAACAAGTCAAACCTCTGATGTACACCCTCTTCGGAGGTGCTTATGCCGAGAGGAACTATTGGGTGATTCTCGCTGATGACGTGGCGGGCAATATGATGGAGGGCCTTTGGGGCATCAGTCTTCCCGAGGCTGAGGTGGTGAAAAGGAACCTCGATGTTGCCTATGGATGCACCGACATGACTTTCGACTATTCATCTGGCGAGCTGTATGGCGTCTATTCGATGAACCTTGGCTCGGCAAAGCCTCATCAGCTAATCCGTATCTCAACATACGACGGCTCTTATGAAAACGTAGGCCCGCTCTACGATTCGTTTATGGCTTTGGCCTGCGACCTTTGGGGCAGGATGGTCGGCATGAGCGCACAAGGGCGGCTGTATGAAATCAACAGCTCCGACGGTTCAAAGACATTGATCGGAGAGACTGATATTGTCACGGCGGCAGACCAAGTGCAGTCGATGGAGTTTGACAGAGACAATGGCAGATTGTACTGGACATTCCATGACACCGACGACAATTCATGGCTTGCCGAGCTCAATCCGGAAACCGGTGAAGTGGTCAAAAAGAGCAAAGTTCAGAGCAATGCGCTTCTTGGCGGCTTATATGTGCCTTTCACGGAGCTGACGGCCATGAGTCCCAACCAGGTTACCGGCCTCGAGTACGCCAGCACTCCCGACGGCATCCGCTTCATATGGCGAGCTCCTTTGATTACACGCGACGGCACGACGCTCACCGGGCCTATGGACGTGCAGATTCGTCGCGGAGGGAAGCTCGTCCACACCCTCACTGGCATAAACCCCGGAGACGAGTGTCAATGGACCGACGGCACGGAGCTGCCCGACGGCGACACCCGATATGCCTTCACGTGCTATCAAGGTTCGCTGCGCGGCTCTTCATTGTTCACTTCCGTGCATATCGGCGAAAGTGTCCCCAATGCGGTAACCGACCTTTCCGCCTGTCCTGATGGCGATGGCATACGGCTTGACTGGAAGGCCCCGGACTCCGACCGCTACGGCGGCCATCTCGACGCATCGAAACTCTCGTATCGAATCACCCGCTTCCCTGACGGCAAGATGACTGACGGCATCACGGCCACTTCATATTCCGACAACGATTTGGGCGAGGCCAACCAGTGGTCATATGAGGTTGTGCCCGTCAACCATAAAGGCGATGGAGAGCCGTCGCGCACAAATGCCGTGATCGCAGGCCCTGCGATCACGCCTCCTTGGTATCCCGACTTTGCCGACCAGGCACAACGTCTGCAGTTTTTGACAGTCGATGCCAATGGCGACGGCAACACATGGACTTCCCGCGATGGCGAGATGTCGTTTTCCTGTATGTATGGCGATGGGGACGACTGGCTGATCACTATGCCAATCCGTATGGAGCAAGGCAAGGAATACAAGATGAGCTGCCGTATCAGAACCGGAGGCACATGGTCTCCAGAGGACTTCAGAATCACTCTCGGCACTGGCTTGACCCCCGAAAGCCAGAATGTCCAGGTCTTATATGACGAGACTGGCATCACGTCTGCCGATGAGACCATCGTGAAGACGATCACTGTGGCTCAGACAGGAGACTACACCGTGGGCCTGTATTGCCATACAGGCAAATGGATGGGGATGATGCTCAACATCGCGTCCTTCCAGATAGAGCCTGTAGGTGCGGTGGATCTTGCAATCAACGACAAGTTAAAGGGAGAACTGCTGCCGAGTCTTGGCCAGACATACCGGTACACCGCCAATGTCTACAACAACGGGCAGGAGGCTCAGAGCGGTTTTGCGGTGAGTCTTCTGGACAACGCCGACAATCTGCTCGACAAGGTGGAATGCGACGCTGCGGTGGCCCCGGGCGAAAGCATTCCCGTGGAGCTGAGCTGGACTCCGATGGACGGACGGGTGAAGAGCCTGCGTGCAGTTGTGGAGAAGGAAGGCGACGTCAATTCCAGAAACAATGTCTCGAAGCCCTTTGAAGTGATATTCCTCAACGAAGGCGACGCCATCGCAAGATTCGACGAACACGATTCAGACCCTGCCGTGGCTCCTTTCAGCTTTCTGGACATCTACAGTTTCGCCGAATCGGTTTATTCTGCCGATGAGCTTGGCATTGACGGCGGGATGGTGAATGAGATATCGTGGACTTACAACAATCCCGCCGACGACATGGCAGACCGGGACATAAAGGTGTTTATGGCCAATGTGGGAGGCGATGCGATTGTTGCCGAATACATTCCGGAAAGCCGGATGCAGCTCGTTTACGAAGGCAAGGCTTCGTTCCTTCACGGCGAAAACAGCCTTGACCTCAAGCTTACCGCTCCTTTCGCCTATTCCGGAGGCAACCTTGCCATACTTGCATATAAGCTCGGAGGCAACGAGAAAGAATTGCGCGTAACGTTCCATGCCAAAGACTTTCCCGGTATTCCACGCACTGCCATAAGCTACAACTCGTCAGGCGTGATAGAGCCGGAATCCTTCCTCGCATCGAGCATGCTTCCGTGCGTTACCCTGAGGCTCAATACGGACGGCGGACAGAAGCTGACGGGCAACGTTAGCAGCGAGGGGAGGCCGGTGGACGGCGTTACAGTGGCCCTGAACGGCAAAAGCACTTCTGCCGTTACCGACCGGAGGGGCAATTACGAGTTCAAATGGATTCCTGCAGGCGACTATGCCGTGGACTTTACCACCGGCAGCTACGCCTACCTTGATGCCACAGGCTCCGTGAGTGTGTCAGAAGGTTCCGATGCGGTGCTTGACCAGATACTGCCTGTGCGTCCTTCAGCCCCGCTCAAGGGTGTCGTAGCTGACGTGCGGGGCAACCCTGTGGCCGGGGCGGCAGTGGTGTTCACAGGATGGGAGACGCGCACTGCCACCTCGGACGCTGACGGGGCTTTTGAATTCCCCAAGCTGTACCAGCACGACGAGGCTGATGTGAAAGTGTATGCAACCGGCTACAAACGTGCAGGCAAGACGTTCGCTTACACCGCATCCGGGTCTTTTGCCCTTGACATTGACCTGCAGGCGATTCACAATCCCGTCATGGAAGGCTCCGCTTCGTTAAACGACAAGTTCCCTGTCATCGCATGGAAGCCTGTGAACTTCGACTATGAGATTGCGGAAGACAACGGTGTGGCCGCAGGCGTCATCACCATCGACACCTACGGCAGCTATATGCTCGCCAAGCGTTTCGACGGCCCGCTCCGGATTTCCAAGGTGAAGTGGCACAGCGGCCAGGGCATGGCGTCTCCTATCGAGACTGTGGATGTCTATGTGTATGAACTGAATGAGGCAGGACGGCCTCAGATTCTTGTGAGCCTGGAAGGAGTTCCGAATGAGGAGAACGCCTGGAACGAGTGCCGGTTCGATTACGAGTTGGAGGCTCCTTATGGTGCAATGGTGGCCATAGCCGGCGTTGCCGAGGCAAGCATCTCCTCAGATGGCGTGTATGCCCCCGGCTCCTACATAGTGGATCCTGACAGTGGCATTTATGCGCCTCTTGCCGGAGATTCCGGCGATGTCAACCTCATGATTCGGCTCGATGCCTCTCATTTCAATCCTGAAACGGGATATGAGGAGCCGGACGTGTCTTACAACGTCTATCGTGTGTCCGAAAACACCTCAGAGGCGACTCTTTTGAAGAGCGGACTCCGGACGGAGACGACATTCCGTGATGATGCGTGGACTTCAATCGATGAAGGCTGGTATAAGTATGCCGTCGAAGCAGTGTATCCCGATGGATTCAAGGCCGAGGGCTATTGCACCGGCGCTTTGGAGAACAGACGTTCGGGCATGGGATTTGCCGATGCCGCCACTGGTGTCGCCGGCGGTAAAGGCTGCATAAGAATCCGCGGTCTGTATGGCCATCGCGTAAGGGTGGTCAATGCGGCTGGACTCACTGTGGCTGAATTGACCGTTCCGTCTGATGATCATACGGTTGATGTGCAGGCAGGTGTCCATACGGTCGTTGTAGGGCCGAATGCCTGTAAGCTTTTTGTGAAATAGAGACCTGTTGCGCGTGATTCCGCGCAGATATGGATTGATACGCCCTGCGGGAGTTTGTGCATGCAGCTTCCGCGGGGCTTGCTGATTGTAAAAACAATGCTTCGCGCTTCTTGCGGAGAGTCTTGCGATAAGGTGAAAATGGTCGGAAAATGCAGTGCGGATTTGGCGGGACGGGAAATTATTGCTAATTTTGTAAAAATCCGGCAAAAATGGCAGTCAACCTTCAGACTATCCTCGAAAGCATAAGGCAGAAAGCAAGCGGGTTAGCGGCCCGTTGTGAGAGCCTTGCGCGTGCCAGTGAGGAGCAGGAGAAGCGCATTGCGGACTTGACGGCTGAGAACCGTGCGCTGAAAGAGCAGGTGGAGCAGCTGAAGACCGACAATGAATTCCTGATTGTATCCCACCGTCTGGCCCAGAGCCCTGATGAGATAGTCAGAAGCCGCCGCCTGATTTCCGGATGGATTCGCGACATCGACCGATGCATTTCACAGCTCAAGGAATGACGGAGGCGATAAGCATTCAACCGCGATGAAAAAAGAGGATAACGTCCAGATGACGATAAACATAGCCGGACAACGCATTCCGCTTACGGTGGCCTTTGACCAACAGGGGCTCGTGCGCGAGACGGAACGCAACGTCGGCGACCTGTATGAGAAATGGCGCGTGAAGTTCCCGCGCAAGTCTATGCAGGAGCTTCTTGCTATGATAGCATACCAGTATGCATCATTCTACCTGTCGCTTTGCCGCCGTTATGACGATTCGGCCCATGAAGCGGCAAAGATAGACAAGGAGCTTGACCTGATGCTCAAGCAGGTCGGCGGAGATTGATCGCATCGGATGCCTGCTATCCGTCTTTTCGTTGCCTGCGGCAAGCTGTCCCCGTTGAGGCGACGCCTTGCACGCGGTTTGCTTTTGTGCTTATGCCGCCATTCCCCTGCACTGCATACGATGGGTCCTGTCCGTGTCCTGAATCCGTTTTATCAACAATCAAAAAAACAAATTAAGACAGACAAAACCAGTTGCAAACGAGAAAACTCAAAGAACAGAAAACTATAGTTACTATAATGCCATAAGAAGAAAAAGCAGAAGATGAACACAGCGATATGGATAATAATCGCCCTTGTGGCTGCCGGAATAGGATATTTCGCGGCTGATTATCTGGGCAAGAAGAAGGCGGGTTCGCGTGCGCGTGCCATAGTGGACGAGGCTGAACGCGAGGCCGAGGTGATAAAAGAGAAAAGGATCCTCAAGGCCAAAGAGGAGGAGATGAAGATTCTCAACGACGCGGAGCGTGTGGCTGCCCAGAAGGTGCAGAAGGCTCAGGCCGGTGAACAGCGCGTCAAGCAGCGTGAGCATCAGCTCAACCAGCAGCAGAGCGAACTCGCACGGCGCAAGAACGAGCTTGAAGGGATGAAAAGCAGCCTCGACAACCGCAGTCTCCAGCTTGAAGCCGAGGCCGAAGAGGTGAAGAAGATGCACCTTTCGGTGAGGGAGGAGCTGGAACGCATTTCCGGCCTGAGCGCCGACGAGGCCAAGGAGAAGCTTGTGGAATCTCTGAAGGACGAGGCGAAGACCGCCGCCGCCGGATACATAAACGACATCATGGACGATGCCAAGATGACGGCCAACAAGGAGGCCAAGCGCATCGTGATTCAGTCAATACAAAGAGTGGCCACGGAGGCTGCCGTCGAGAATTCCGTAACCGTGTTCCATATCGACAACGATGAAATCAAGGGACGCATCATAGGCCGTGAAGGCCGCAACATCCGTGCCTTGGAGGCCGCCACGGGAATAGAGATCATAGTGGACGACACGCCGGAGGCAATAGTCCTTTCAGGCTTCGATCCTGTGCGCCGCGAGATAGCGCGCCTTGCGCTCCACCAGCTCGTGGTGGACGGACGCATCCATCCGGCCCGCATCGAAGAGGTGGTGGCCAAAGTGCGCCGTCAGGTGGAGGAGGAAATAATAGAGACCGGCAAGCGCACGGCCATCGACCTCGGCATACACGGCCTGCATCCGGAACTCATCCGCATGGTGGGCAAGATGAAGTACCGTTCCTCCTACGGACAGAACCTTCTTCAGCATTCGCGTGAGACGGCCAACCTTTGTGCCGTGATGGCTTCCGAACTTGGGCTTAACCCGAAAAAGGCCCGCCGTGCCGGACTTCTCCATGACATAGGCAAGGTGCCCGACGACGAGCCTGAACTGCCGCACGCTCTTCTCGGAATGAAGCTTGCCGAGAAATTCAAGGAGAAGCCCGAAATCTGCAACGCGATCGGGGCGCACCACGACGAAGTGGAGCAGACATCGCTCCTCGCTCCCATCGTGCAGGTTTGCGATGCCATTTCCGGAGCGCGTCCGGGTGCCCGGCGTGAAATCGTGGAGGCTTACATCAAGCGTCTGAACGACCTCGAACAGCTTGCCCTTTCTTATCCGGGCGTAATCAAGACCTACGCAATACAGGCCGGGCGTGAGCTTCGGGTGATAGTGGGTGCGGAGAAGATTTCCGACGTGGAGACGGAAAAGCTCTCGACTGAGATTGCCAAGAAGATTCAGGACGAGATGACGTATCCCGGACAGGTGAAGATTACGGTCATCCGTGAGACGCGTGCCGTAAGTTATGCCAAGTAAGGCCATGGTTGAAGACACCGAACTTACTCAGCCGCTTCCGGAGGTTACCAAAGGTGTGGGAGGCGATACGGAGGCCGCAGAGGCCGATATGCCGGCCTCCTCGCCGCGCAGTTTCGGCTGCGGCGGATGCACCAAGGCTCCTCGCGGGAAGCTCTACGCATACGACTGGCTTCGCGGCATCCCGGATCCTCAAGGCTCCGAGATGGTGCGCGTGCAGTTCAAGAACACGCGTTCAGGCTTCTACCGCAACGACCAGCATCTCGACCTCAAGCCGGGCGACATGGTGGCTGTTGAGGCCAGTCCGGGCCACGACATAGGCGAAGTGGTCATGACCGGGCCGTTGGTGCGCCATCAGATGCGCAAGGCCAGCCTGAAGGCTGATTCTGAAATACGTCGAGTGTTCCGGATAGCCAAGCCGTCAGACCTTGAGAAGTATGAGGAGGCCATGGCTCGTGAGCATGACACGATGATCCGTTCTCGCAAGATAGCCGAGGAGCTTGGCCTCAACATGAAGATTGGCGACGTGGAGTATCAGGGCGACGGGGCCAAGGCCATTTTCTATTACATCGCCGACGAGCGCGTGGATTTCCGCAAGCTGATACGCATACTTGCCGACACGTTCAAGATCCGGGTGGAGATGAAGCAGATAGGCGCACGCCAGGAGGCCGGAAGAATCGGGGGCATAGGCCCTTGCGGCCGTCCGCTTTGCTGCGCGAGCTGGCTTTCCAATTTCGTGTCGGTAGGCACGAGCGCGGCCCGGTTCCAGGACATATCTATGAATCCACAGAAGCTCGCGGGGCAGTGCGGAAAGCTCAAATGCTGCCTCAACTATGAGGTGGACAACTACATTGAGGCCGCCCGCAAGTTCCCGCCCAAGGACGCGGTGCTTCTCACGGCCGACGGCGAGTTCTATCAGTTCAAGACCGACATATTGAAGGGTGAGATAACTTATTCCACCGACAAATCCGTGCCTGCGAATCTTGTAACCATCTCTACAAAAAGGGCTTTTGAGGTCATCGCGCTCAACAAGCAGGGCGTGAAGCCTGAGGCTCTTTCCCTTGCCAAGGATGGGGAGGGGAAGGCTGATGCCGGTTTCGTCAATATGATAGGTCAGGACTCTCTGACGCGGTTCGACAAGAGCAAGCGCAAGAAAAAGAAGAAAACCAAAGGCAATCCTGCGGACAAGCAGGGCGACAAGCCAAAGCAGCACAGGCAGCCTGAAGGCGAGGCGAAGACCGATGTGTCGCAGGGCAAGGAAGCCGACGACCGTCGCCAGCGCAACCGCCAGAAGCCTCAGCGAAAGAACAATCCGCAAAGGCCTGCCCAGCCCAGACAGCAGTCAGAGGGCGGCAAAAGCAATGACGAGACTCCTAAAAGACAGGAACAACGTGGCCAGAAACCCAAGAAGCATCCTAAGCCCCTTCCGAAACCGCAGGCCGATTCTCAGTCTGCCAAATCGGAATGACGGCATAGGATTGTTGTTGCTCGCCTTTGTGGCGGTTCTCTTTGCATCCTGCAGGCGGGATGGCCAGGCTGCATACGCCGAGTTTCACGGGCCGTCTTCGTCAGGTGCGTGGGATCCGCTTGAGGAGCTTGTGTTCACTCCAGCATTGACTGCGGAAGAAAGTGGCGGAAGCTACGACCTCCGGCTGACTGTCAGGCATACAGATTCGTACGGTGCCGACAGGCTGAGGCTTGTCATCGGCGAAGAGCGAGACAGCGTCGCTTTGCCCTCCGATACGATAGAAGTGGTTCTTGCCGATTCCGGCGGACGATGGCTCGGCAGCGGCAGCCACGGAGTGTACAGCAGGTCGGTGGTTTTGCGCCGAGGTTTCCGCCCCGGAGACGGCTGCAGGATAACGGTAAGGCCGGATGCCGGCGCGCCGGTTGCCGGAATCAGCAGAATCGGCCTCTCATTCGTCAAATCAGAATAATTCAAACCATTGAAGTCATGGCATTTGAAAAGCATCCTTTCATATCAGAAGAATTGCGGGGAGAAATCTCATTCCGCATAAAACGCATACAAGGCATTATGGCGGAGTCGGGGATCGACGGCATGCTGATCAGCGGAAACGCCAACATATTCTATACGTCTGCCCGGTTCTTCCGGGGCTACACTTATGTCCCTTCGCGGGGCGAGGCGGTCTATTTCGTGGTGCGTCCGGTGGAGTACACCTTTGAAGGCGTGAAGTCTTTCTGCATCCGCAAGCCGGAGCAGATTCCGTCTGTGATGGAGGATAACGCCATTCCTCTCCCTGCCACACTCGCTGTTGAAGAGGACGCGCTCACGTATTCGGAGGTGATGCGCCTCCGCAAAGTCTTCCCTGACGCTTCCGCGGTCGATGCAGGGCCGGTGATGCGGCGTGCGCGTATGCAGAAGACGGCTTACGAGATCGGTCAGATGAAGATTGACGGCCTTCACCAGGCTGCGGCCTACCGCCGCATACCTCACATATACAGGGAGGACATGACCGACGTCGAGTTCCAGGTGGAGATTGAGCGCGTGCTGCGTCTTGAAGGTGCGTTGGGCTATTCGCGCATGTCGGGGCGGCTTATGGAGATCAATCTCGGAAGCGTGCTTTACGGGCCAAACGCCGATGCGCCGACTCCTTACGAGTTCGCGCTCGGAGGCGCAGGCACAGACCCGTCGCTGCCTGTCGGTGCGGACGGCTCCATAATGCGTGCCGGACATACAGTGATGGTTGACATGAACGGAGGCTTCAACGGCTATCAGAGCGACATGACGCGTGTATGGCGCATAGGCGATGTCCCGGCGATTGCTGTAAAGGCGCATGAGTGTTCGCGGCGCATACTCCGCCGCCTGGAGGCCATAGGCCGTCCCGGCTGTCCTGTTTCCGACCTTTACCACGAGGCTATGAAGATTGTGGAGGAAGATGGACTGGAGAAATACTTCATGGGCCACACGCAGCAGGTAGGCTTCATCGGCCACGGAGTGGGCATCGAGCTGAACGAGCAGCCTGCTATCACGCCGCGTTCCAAAGACACGCTTCTCGAAGACATGACGCTTGCCATCGAGCCTAAGTTCGTCATTCCTGAAATCGGGGCTGTCGGCGTGGAGAACACATATGTCGTTGCGCCCGACGGCCTGCAGAACATAACTCCGTTTCCCGAAGAGATTCAGGAGCTATGAATCTGAAGGAGAGACTGGCGGATCCGGTGTTCCGCCGCATAGGCGGAATAGCCGACGCGGCCGGACGCGAGGTGTATGTGGTGGGCGGCTACGTGCGCGACATTTTCCTTGACCGCACGTCGGGCGACATAGATTTCGTTACGGTCGGTTCAGGAATAGAGCTTGCCAAGGCCGTGGCGGCCGACCTCGGGAAGGGCGCGCACCTTTCCGTCTTTGCGACCTACGGCACGGCTCAGGTGAAATACAAGGGACTGGAGCTTGAGTTTGTCGGTGCGAGGCGTGAATCGTACAGCCAGGAGTCGCGCAATCCTGTGGTGGAGGACGGCACGCTTTCCGACGACATATCGCGCCGGGACTTCACTGTGAATGCTATGGCCATAAGCCTCAACGGCAGTTCTTTCGGTGATCTGGTGGACAATTTCGGAGGTGTCGGCGACCTTGAGGCTCGTCTGCTGCGCACACCTTTGGACTCGGACATCACATTCTCCGACGACCCTTTGCGGATGATGCGTGCCATACGGTTTGCGACACAGCTCGGATTCCGTATCCATCAGCCGACCTTCGAGGCCATTAAGCGCAACGCATCCAGAATGGAGATCATAACCAAGGAGCGCATCAACGACGAGCTTGGGAAGATAATGCGCTCCGCGAAGCCGTCGGTCGGATTCCTGCTGCTCGAAATGAGCGGCATCCTTCCTCTCATAATGCCTGAACTGTGTGCGCTCAAGGGCGTGGAGACCAAGGAGGGGCGAGGGCACAAGGATAATTTCCGCCACACGCTCCAGGTGCTCGACAATGTCGCCGCAAAGTCCGAAGACGAATGGCTCCGGTGGGCGGCGTTGCTCCATGACATAGCCAAACCGGCGACCAAACGCTATGACCGCGCTCTAGGCTGGACTTTCCACAACCACAACTTCATAGGCGAGAAGATGATTCCGCGCATGTTCCGCCGGATGAAGATGCCGCTCAACGAGAAGATGAAATATGTGGCCAAGCTCGTCGGCATGCATATGCGCCCGCAGTCGGTGGCCGAAAGCGGAGTGTCCGATTCAGGCGTCCGCCGGATGATTACGGATGCCGGGGAAGACCTCGAAGACCTTATGACGCTCGCCGAGGCCGACATCACGTCGAAGAACCCCGAGAAGGTGAAGCGCATACTGTCGTCGTTCGGCGAGCTTCGCGTCCGCATAGGCCAGATCAACGAGGCCGACAACTGGCGCACATGGCACAATCCCATCAACGGCAACGAGATAATGGATTATTTCGGCATTCCCGGCAGCCCGGTGCTTTCAGAGCTCAAGAATGCGGTTAAAGAGGCCATATTCGACGGCCGCATACCTAACGAGCATGACGCGGCCTGGGCCTACCTGCTTGAGATAGCGCCGTCCTACGGCCTTGCCCTCCCTGGGAAATGATGCCCATACGGTCTTATAAAAAAACGACTGTGTTCAATCACAGTCGTTTTTTATTGTTATTCGTTGACTTTCTCTTTTACCTTTTCCCAGCCTTCCTTGGCTTTCTCTTTTGTCTTGTCGGCAGCGTCCTTTACTGCCTTCTTTGAGTCGTCATAGACCTTTTCGGCTTTGTCGGCTGTCTTCTCGGCGGCGTTGGTTACTGCCTTTTTAGACTTGTCGTATGTCTTTTCAGCCTTGTTGCCGACTTCCGAGGCTTTCTGTTCCACGGTCTGCTTTCCGTCGTTGACAATGGCCTTGCCTTTGTTGACCGCACGGTTCACTGACAATGTGTCTTTGTCGGTTCCTTTCTTCACTATTATTTCAGTCGAGTCGTTCACGACTTTTCCGTCACCGGATTGGCTGTTGGAATTTGCGCATGCCGCAAGTCCTATGCCTAAGGCTGCGGTGAGGATGATTGATGTTCTTTTCATAATCATTGGTGTTCTTCAGTTTGTTCTGTTTTTCTTTTTATGTAATACAAAACGCCGGACAAGGCAGTGGGGTTCATTCTCGGCAAAAAAACGGGCGAATCCGAGAGTGCTTGGATCCGCCCTGAAGGTTTTTGGGTTATATGAATTGATTTCTTGTCAACGGTAGTCTTTGAGCATTGTCTGCAGACGTTTGCGTGCGAAGAATATGCGGCTCTTTACCGTTCCGAGCGGAAGATCCATCTTTTCGGCGATTTCGCTGTATTTGTATCCGGCTATGTACATCGTGAACGGCACTTTGTATTCCGGGGCGAACCCGTTGATCGCAGCCGATATTTCTTTGGCGGCGAATGAGCCTTCCGGTGTGTCCAGGCCAGACTCCTGTGAGAGGTTGAGGTGGTAGAGGTCTTCTGACTGGTCTACGATTGTCGCGCTTCTCACCTGGCGTCGGTAGTTGTTGATGAAGATGTTGCGCATAATGGTGAACACCCAGCCCTTGAAGTTGACGTTGTCGACGTATTTCGACTCGTTGTCAAGAACCTTAAGCGTCGTGTCCTGCACGAGGTCTTGGGCTGCGTCACGGTTGGTCGTGAGCTGGTAAGCAAAGTTCAGGAGGTTGCTTTGCAGTCCGAGGAGACGGTTTTTGAATGTAAGGTGATCAGACATTGTGTGGAAGTTTAATTGGTTTTACTTCATTTGTGCTAATATAACATCGGGCGACAGAAAAAGTTATGGCAGCAGGCTATAAAAAACGATTATTTTCTTCATATTCGGGCAAGCGGTGGACAAAAGCGGCATTCCTTGCCCCAATGAGGCCAAAAATGTCCTTATGTTGCGAATGGCGGTGTGGTAAGGTCATTGATGTATGGCGGAAAATGCTTACCTTTGCATTTCTCAATTATTTGTCAAGCGATGGGAAGACGAATCAAGAAAATGGCGTTATGGGTTTCACGCAAGTCGCATCTGCCGGTAATCGTTGTGGGCGGTCTTGTGGTGATGGTCTTGTTTTTCAACGATGAGACCTCGATGCAGCTCAATATGCAGTACCAGAGCCGTATAAACGAACTCAATGCCGAGATAAAGCTCAACCGGGACTCTGCGGCTTATTACAAGGCCAAGCGCGAGGCCATAGTCAAGGGCACGGAAAGTCTGGAGCACATAGCGCGTGAGCAGTACCTGATGCAGCGGCCTACGGAGGACGTGTACATACTAAAGTGAGATGTGCAGGGAGCAGAAAGAGCAGGTGGGAGTGGCAACAAATCATCAAAAATTCCGTCAATACTGATATGAAATCTGACAACAATCGCAAAGATATGGAAAAGCGCCGCAAGATTGCCGAACATGCGGCTACGCTCGGCATAATCCTCATAGCGGTGGCTCTCGCCGTGCCGCTGTTCAATCTGGCTTCGACCGTCATGGTCGGGATATTCAAGTGGGTCTATGCCGCCGGTGCGGTGGCTTTCACCACGGCGAGGGCTGCCGTGGCCAACGATCCGTCCGAGTCCATGCGTCTACGGAGGCTGCGCCGTCTTGAATTCTGGGCCGGAGTGGCTTTCATGGTCGGCGGTGCGTTCTGGTTCTACAACGAAAGCCGGTTTTCGGCATCGCCCACGGTGGGGGTGCTGGCCATCCTGCGCGAGACCATCATGTTTTCGCTTGCCGGTGCGGTGATTCAGATTGTGGCTGCATGGCTCATCTACGGACGCGAGAAGAAGGAGAAAGGGCAGGACAGGCAACGTTGAATTGAAAAGGTGTCCGGGACTGCCGGCAGTGCTGCCGCGATGCGGAATCGGACATTTAAAATTCGACATTGTGGATTTTTCTGATTATTATTATTAATTTTGCATCAGAAAAGCGACTTTATGAAGGCTACCTTGACAGTGGACCAAGGAAACTCGTATGCCAAGGCCACCGTCTTCACGGACGGGGAGGTGGCGGCGCGTCTGCGCTCCTCATCGCTTCAGATAGAGGAGATTGTGGCATTGGCGTCAGGGACGTTGGTTGGCGGAGCGATATACTCTGCAGTAGGGCATTTCGACACTCGTTTCGTGGAAAGCCTGAGGCAGGTCGTTGACGGGCCTGTGATAGCCATGACGCATTCCACGCCGCTTCCGGTTTCGATAGGCTATGCCACGCCGTCCACGCTCGGGCTGGACCGGATAGCCGCTGCGGCGGGCGCGTCTTTTATGTTTCCCGGCGAAGCGTTGCTCATAGCCGACTCAGGGACTGCATTGACGCTCGATGTGGTTGACTCCGAGGGGACTTTTATGTGCGGCAACATATCACCAGGCGTCAAGCTCCGTCTGCGGTCGCTCCACGAGTATACCGACCGTCTGCCGGAAGTGCCGAAGCAGGGCGATGTGCCTCTGTTCGGCTACGACACTGAGACGGCGATGCGTTCGGGTGCCGTGCGTGGTGTGGTCGCCGACATTGCCGACGGCTTCCGGCGTGCCTCAAAGGAATACGGGGCGGCAAGGCTGGTGCTCACAGGAGGCGATGCCGAGGCTCTCGTGCCGATGGTGGAGGAGTCGCTTGGATGGAAGGCTCAGGCCGTAATGGTGCGCGACCTGGTAGCAATCGGACTAAACAGAATATTAAGTTACAATGAAGATATTTAATCGCATATCTGCCGTCGTGGCCGTCGTGGCCGCCATATGGGCCGGAGCCGGCGCGCAGAACGTTACCACGCCTTATTCGATGTACGGATACGGCATATTGGGCGACAACGCCACATCCATGCAGCGGCAGATGGGCGGCGTGGGTTTTGCCATGAACAACGGCAGGCAGATCAATGCCATGAATCCTGCCTCTTATGCCGCGATAGACTCGTTGACTTTCCTTTTCGATCTGGGTGCAGATGTGTCGATGCTTTGGCAGAAAGAGGGGAGCGCGAAAGAGCGTTCGGTCGGTGGCGGCCTGGACTACATCACCATGCAGTTCCCGATATGCAAGTATATGGGAGGCTCCATAGGCCTGCTCCCTTACAGTTCGGTCGGTTATGCTTTCGGCAATGAAATACGCCACGGCACGCGTGAGAACCAGGGCACGGGAGGAATCAATCAGGCTTATCTCGGATTGAGCGGACGCTATGCGGGTGTCGCGCTCGGCTTCAACATATCGTATAATTTCGGCAACATCACCAACGACGTTTATTCGATGCCTGAAAGTTCAGGCCGCACTCTTTTCGAGCATGTCATGAAGGTGCGCGACTGGAACATCGTGGTCGGTGCGCAGTACACGGCCCGGCTGTCGAAGGACTCACGGCTCACGCTCGGTTTGACTTATTCGCCTAAAAAGACGTTGCTGGGCACTTCGCAGGCCACTGTGCAGGAGCTTTCGATGGAAAGCGGACCGGACACGGTGGGCTTTATGAACCTCAAAGGGAAATATTATCAGCCCCACAGCTACGGAGTCGGGCTGAACTATACTTATGAGAAGGCGTACAGGCTGATGATCGAGGCCGATTTCGCCTTCCAGCAATGGTCCAAGGCTAAATACTCGGCGATGTATGCCGATCCGGATCCTAAGAATCCGAATGCCGACCCTAAGGTCATTTTCGACGGCATGAACTTCAACAACCGTGTGCGTTATGCTTTGGGCGCGGAGGTGGTGCCGAGGCTTCGCGGCAACTACGGCCAGCGCATAAGCTACCGCATAGGCGGCTTCTATACGCATGACTATCTGCGCATCAAGGGCAACAGCGTGCGTGAATACGGCGTGGGCTGCGGCGTGGGTCTGCCGACCCCTGAGGGGAAGACCATCATCAATCTCGGCGTGGAATGGCGCCACCGAGATGCGTATCCTCAGAATCTAATCAGTGAGAATTACCTGAACGTTACGCTCGGGGTCAACTTCAATGAACTTTGGTTCTGGAAGCGGAAGATAAAGTGAGGTGTTGAGGTCTCGGATGTCAGTGTTTTAGGAGATGCGGGCATTGTTGTCGTTTCTTGTGGTTCTGGTTGCTGCCGCGTTTTTCCTCCCCGCCTGCCGCGAGGAGAAGAAGGTTGACGTGGCTTCGCGCCTGAATCCGGAAAGGATGCCCACCATGTCTACGGAGAACGTCTCCACGCTCATCTCCGATTCGGGCATCACGCAGTACAAGATAGTCAGCCCTCTTTGGCTTGTCTACGACAATGCCGACACGCCTTATTGGAGTTTCCCGAAAGGCCTTTATCTGCGCAAGTACGATCCCCTTTTCCGGGTCATCGCTACGGTAGCGGCCGATTCGGCCCGTTACTTCAAGAATATGCGCCTTTGGAGGCTCGACGGCAATGTGGAACTTACCAAGGCTCCGAAAGACCTGTTCCTTACCCAGCAGCTTTTTTGGGACGAACGCCGGCAGGAAATCTACAGTGATTCCTTCATCCATATAGAGACGACGACGCATGTGCTGGAGGGTCACGGGTTCATTTCCAATGACAAGCTGACCGGATACAGGATAATACGTCCTACGGGCATATTCCCGGTAGACCGTGCCGGGCTTTCTTCCGGCTCTTCACGTGCGTCCGCATCGTCTTCGCCGGTTATGGAGCCGGTGGCTGCGGTCGAGGCCGTCGAATCATCACCTGAAACGAGCGCATCGCCGCAAGGCGGCAATTGAATCTTTGAGAGTGCTTGGGATTTTTCTTCAGGATTTCGCCTCGTTGCAAGGCTCGGAAGGTTCTGTAAAATGCCTGTAAAAATCAGAACAAAAATTCAAATACGCTTTTAGGAATGACAATAGCCACAGCAATCATAATAACGATCATAGCGATAATCTTCTCCGGCCTTTTCTCTGGTTCGGAGATTGCCTACGTGCAGTCGAGCAAAGTCCGTATGGAGATAGACGCGGCGCGCGGCGGGCTGGCAGACCGCATACTCCATGTCTTCTCCCGCCATGAAGACATGTTCATCTCCACGTTGCTGGTGGGAAACAACGTGGTGCTTGTCATCTACGGTATCACGATTTCCATCCTCATAAATCCCTTCCTTGAAGACCTTTTCCACAACGAAGGGCTTGTGCTGATTTGCAACACGGTCATCTCCACGCTCATAATCCTCGTTACAGGCGAGTTCCTGCCGAAGGCGACTTTCCGCATCAACCCCAATTTCATGATGCGTCTGCTGTCGTTGCCGTTGTTTCTGATTTACGTAGTGCTTTATCCGGTGTCATTGTTCATATCGTTGATTTCCAAAGGGCTGATGAGGCTGTTCGGCATCAAGGGCGAGGCGGCGGCGACGTCTGGGCTTCTCACAATAGACCAGCTTGATGATTATATCCAGCAACAGCTCGAAAGCAAGGCGACGCACACTGATATAGAGAATGAGGTCAAGATATTCCGCAATGCCATAGACTTCAAGGACACGCAGATGGCCGAATGCATGATTCCGCGCAACGAAATAGTGGCCGTGAGCCTGGAAGGGACTTCGCGCGAAGAACTGCTCCAGAAATTCATCTCTACCGGGCTGTCCAAAATAGTAGTCTATCGTGAAGACATAGACGACATAGTGGGATATATCCACATCGATGAGATTTTCAAGCGTGAGTCTGATTGGAAACAGCATCTCAAGCCGGTGATATTCACTCCGGAGACTATGCTTGCCAACAAGATGATGCGCCGTATGCTTGCCCAGAAGAAGTCGCTCGTCATAGTGGTGGACGAGTTCGGCGGCACTGCCGGTCTTGCCACGCTTGAAGACCTCGTGGAGGAGATATTCGGCGAAATCGAGGACGAGCATGACAAGAAGACTCTTGTGGCCCGGCAGACGGGGCCGGACACGTATGAGTTCTCAGGACGTGTGGAGATTGAGCTGATTAACGAGAAATTCCATCTCGGCATACGCGAA
Organism: Muribaculaceae bacterium; assembly: GCA_910573745.1. GTDB lineage: Bacteria > Bacteroidota > Bacteroidia > Bacteroidales > Muribaculaceae > Lepagella. The sequence goes on from CAJSYI010000007.1 coordinate 44,724, forward strand.
TCGGATGATTATCATACAATTGCTGGCTATATTCTGGTGAATCTTGAGGCACTTCCAAAGCAAGGCGACACGTTCCGTATCGGCGACTTGGAGATTACTGTAACCAAGATGTCGGCCGCCCGCATCCTCCTCCTGTCTGTAACGCGCCTCCCCGACGATTCGCAGTAAATCCTGAAAAACCACAACGACCACAAAAACAGTTTTTGCTTGGGTTTTGAAGAACCACAATGACCATAAAGACCAAGTTTTTGGTATAACCGATAATGGTCTTTGCGGTTTATGTGGATTTGAAAGAACCACAGCGACCATATAGACCAAGTTTTGGTATAACCGATAATGGTCTTTGCTGTTTATGTGGATTTAAAAGAACCACAGCGACCACATAGACCAAGTTTTGGTATAACCGATAATGGTCTTTGCTGTTTGTGTGGATTTAAAAGAACCACGGCGACCATATAGACCAAGTTTTGGTATAACCGATAATGGTCTTTGCGGTTTGTGTGGATTTGAAAGAACCACGGCGACCACGGACACTGGATTTGTGGTTTAACTTAATAATGGTCTTTGTGGTTTGTGTGGATTTGAAAGAACCACGGCGACCACGGACACTGAATTTGTGGTTTAACTTAATAGTGGTCTTTGTGGTTTGTGTGGATTTTAAAAACTGTAGTGGATTTTCGGGATGCGAATGAAACTTTCGGACGGTTTTCTTGTCTGTTTGGTAGAGATTTATTACTTTTGCCGAATAAAGCGGGGTCTTGAATCCGGCTTGACGGTCAATGCTCTAATAGTCAGAACCCAACACAATGAAATTTCGATTGCTCATATCTTTGGTCTGCTGCGGGATGCTGCTTTGCGCTCCTGTGGCCGCTATGGGTGCGTCCAAGAGCTGGGAAGCCTTGAAGACCGAGCGGTCGGATGCCAGATATGTGGTCAGGGATTCTGAAACGGAGATAAAGACCGCGCGAGGAGTCATCATTATCTCCTCTTCGAGGCCGCTTCAGGTAAAGGTGTTCACCATCCTTGGTCAGCTCGTGTCGAGTGAGACCATTGCTGCGGGTACGTCGCAGTTCGCTCCGGGCGCGCACGGGGTCTATATCGTCAAGGCAGGCGACCTCACCTGCAAGGTGGCTCTCTGACTGCCATTGAAATCTATTTCCGACAAGACATTTTCGGGGCGGAAAATTGGGATAAGTGCGGAGTTAATGTTAACTTTGCATCATTAAACAACACAACCCAACAAATCTAAAAAACGTCATGAAAGAGACAAACATCGACTGGGGCAACCTGACTTTCAGCTATATGCCCACAGACTACAATGTTAGATGTACTTATAAAGATGGCAAATGGGGCGAAATCGAGGTCAGCGACTCCGAGTATGTCCCGATGCACATCGCTGCTTCCTGCCTTCACTACGGCCAGGAGTCTTTCGAGGGACTGAAGGCTTTCCGTGGCAAGGACGGCAAGGTGCGCGTGTTCCGTATGGAGGAGAACGCAAAGCGTTTCATCCGCAGTGCGGAAGGCATCAAGATGCAGCCCATGCCCGTGGAACTTTTCTGCGAGATGGTGCGTAAGGTGGTGAAGCTCAACGAGCGTTTCGTGCCTCCCTACGGCACCGGCGCGTCTCTCTATATCCGTCCGTTTGAAATCGGCATCTCCCCGCGTGTGGGCGTGAAGCCTGCCGATGAGTATATGGTGATTATGCTCGTTACTCCCGTCGGCCCCTATTTCAAGGAGGGATTCAAGCCTACCAAGGTTTGCATGTCGCGTGAATACGACCGTGTGGCTCCCAAAGGTACAGGCTCGATCAAGGTGGGCGGCAACTACGCCGCAAGCCTCGTTGCAGGCGAAAAGGCCCACGAGCTCGGTTATAGCGTGATGCTTTATCTCGACCCGAAAGAGAAGAAATATCTCGACGAATGCGGCGCAGCCAACTTCTTCGGAGTCAAGAACGGTACGTACATCACTCCGGCTTCCGAGTCGATTCTTCCCTCAATCACCAACATGAGCCTACGCCAGGTGGCTGCCGACCTCGGCATGAAGGTCGAGCCGCGCCATATCGGCATCGAGGAGCTTGATACGTTTGAGGAGGCAGGCGCATGCGGCACAGCAGCCGTGATTTCCCCGATCTGCCGCATCGACGATCTTGACACAGGCAAGCAGTACACCTTCGGCAAGGAGGGTGAGGCCGGCCTATGGTCCACGAAGCTTTACGAGGCTCTCCGTGCCATCCAGTACGGTGAAGCTCCTGACACCCACAATTGGTGCGAAGTCATCGAATAATCAGGTTTCAGTTCTGAGGCATATTCCCTTAGGGTATACGTGAAGCCTCTTTGGATGAATAATTGAATAATATGGGGGAATCCGAATGGCGGTATGCCGAGGATTCCCCTTTTTGTCTTATCGTGTAAAGCAAACGTTTATGCTTGACTATAGAGGGATAATGCTGAAATACTACGAAGCCGGATCGCCGCTTTTCCGGACGCTTTGGATCCACAGTGAATGTGTGGCACGCAAGGCTTTGGAATGCCTTGACCGCAGAGGGATAGATGCCGACCGGGACTTTGTGCGTGAGGCGGCGATGCTCCATGACATAGGCATAGTGCGTTGCAACGCCCCGTCCATCTTCTGCACCGGCGCAGGGCCTTACATCCGCCACGGGATGCTTGGGGCGGAAATGCTGCGGAATGAGGGGCTGCCGCGCCATGCCTTGGTATGTGAACGGCATACCGGTTCCGGATTGAGCGCCGATGACATCATAAAAGAAAACCTTCCGCTCCCCCCGCGCGACATGTTGCCGCTGAGCGTGGAGGAGCGGGTGATATGCTATGCCGACAAGTTCTTTTCGAAATCGCGGCGGCTTGATGAAGAGAAGCCCGTGGATAAGATAATGGCGCAGATGGCGGCACACGGAGCCGATGTGGCCTCACGTTTCGCCGACCTGCACGCCCAGTTCGGTTGACCTTTGTGATTCAGGTGTCAGGCTCGGGCATAACGCATAAGACGCGGCATCTGAGACACACTCTCAGTCGGCCGGGAAATAGTTTACGAGTCTCATTCCGTCGGCCGAAAGAAGGTCTTCGAGTTCATACAGATAGAACGACACCTCGATTTCTCCTGCCGAGTATGGGCTTATTTCGTATATTCCGTAGATGAAAGTGATGCCGTCAGGGGTTATGCGGAACTGTGCCGGGATTCCGATCTGGCTCGGTTCGGCCATTATGTCGCTGTTGCCTTCCAGCTTCGCACGTATGAGAGCGGTCAGCTCTTTTTCGTATTTTGGCTTGAAGAGGTCGGCGAGCTTGAGCATACGGTTGGTCTTTAGGGAATAGTTCACGTAACGGTTGGCATACATGCCGTGTGCCGCTCCGCAGATGTATTCTCCCGCATAGTCTTGCCATACTATGATGTACGGATTCTGGAGGACCACCGACAGGATGTTGATGCGCTCGTTGCAAGACTCGGTTGAGTCGTTGCGGTCGGTGATTCTCCATCCTTTTTCCATCATAGGGGCTGCAACGCCCGATGAAGGGAATTCCACCTGTGCGAGGCTTATCAGCGAATCGCGCAGAGGTTTTATGTCGAAATCCCCTATTCTTGTCGGCAATACGCCTTGGCCGGTGTTGCGGCATAGGTTTGAGCCGGGAAGTTCCGTAAGCACGGAATCGGCGTTGACGGCCTCGGAGATTTTTGTAAAGCTGTAGCTATCAAATTCTACGGTCTGTGGTTTTATGCCTTTGTCGTCGGCCTTTTTGTCGGAGCCGCAGGCAGAGGCAAGAAGCATAATGGAGATGCTTAGAATCGATAATTGTCTTGATTTCATAATACTTTTATGTCCGTTTGGCATTGGGTCGCCACAGTCGGGACTGCAATGCGGATTTGGGAATTAGATTTTTGTAAACTTCTGGAAGAAAGGTTTATTACCATCCGCCGGAGGCACCGCCACCGCCTGATGATCCACCGCCGAACCCACCGCCGAACCCGTCTCCTCCACGAGACCCGCGGGAGCCGGCAATGGCGCCCAACGCTGCTGCGGCGAGGAGCGCGCCGTCCTCCTTTCTTGGTATAACGTACGGTGTGCGGGTTTGGTGGTGGCAATACTCGCATTTGAACGTTTTTTCTCCTTTTCCGGGATGGCGCGTAGTGGCCGGAACGGTGATTTTGTCAAGTACGAGATGGTTGGCCACAGTGCCGCAATGTGGGCAGGGCGTGTATATGTTTTGCTTCTTCGGGAAAGCGAAACGCTCTATGGTGCCGCATTTTCTGCATTCCCACACGTCGTAGTCAACCGTGTCGAGGCGTTCCTCGAGGTCTTGGCTCGGATTCAGAAGCTCGTTGTCCTCCTCCTCTCCGAGACGGTGCATCTTCGCGCCACATGTGTCGCATCTCACGGGTTTCCGGCGGTAATGGCCTTTGAGCCAAAGGGCCAGAAGGGCGAATGCCAGTGCCGCTCCGCAGGAGGCGATGGCGCATATCCAATATACCGGTATGTGCTTGGCCCATGTCTGCGACTTGTCGAAATTGCTTTTCTTGCGCCCTCCGAGAAGGTCGGAGCCGAACAGGAACAGGGCGAAGACGAAAGCGATGCCGCCGATTATCCACAGGAACTGCATTATCACGTCGCTGTCCAGTGCTTTCACTCCAGACGCATTTCCTCGCTGACGGCTTTGCAGCTCTTCGGCGTATGCCGGGTCGGAAAGCACCCGGACCATGTCGGCGGTCGCGGAATTGACTGCCGCGTCGAGATTTCCGGTCTTCATGTTGGCCACCACGTCTTTCTGTATTATGCGCGAGGCCACGGCGTCGGGCATCGCACCTTCTACACCGTATCCGGTCTCGATGCGGGCTTTTCTGGCACCGGTTGAGATTACGAGCAGTATGCCGTTGTCGTTGTCGGCCTTACCGAGTCCCCACTGCCTGAAAAGCTCCGTGGAGTATTCTTCGATTGACATGTCGCCTATTTCGGGAACCACAGCCACCGCCATTTCAGCGGAAGTGCCTTGCCGGAATCCGTGGAGCCGGCGGTTCACTTCAGCCTTCGTCTCGGGCGAAAGCATATTGGCCGGGTCGGCGACGAAGCTGCGCGCGTCGGCGATGTTGGGGTTTTTCGGGAAATCCTGCGCTGCCGCCGGGTTCAGGCATAAGGCGAGCAGGATGAAAAGGATTATTGTCTTTGTTTTCATAAGTCTGATGGTTTTCATACAGCCGGAAGGCTATGTCCGTTGAGCTTGCGGAAAAGGTCGAGGGCATACACGTCGGTCATGCCGGAAATGTGGTCAAGAGCGCTTTGGATGCGTCCGTAGACCGAGTCGGCACGCGTGTCGTATTGCTTCGGCACCTTCTCGAGCAGGAGGCGCGAGAAGTTCTTTTCCGGATGCATCACTGCCTCGACAAGGCAACGCATCAGGTATGTTATGATGCGGTTTCCGGCTATTTCTATGTCAACAACCTCAGGTGCCCTGTAGATTTTCTCCCATGCTTTTTCGGAGCAGGCGGCGTATGCTTCGCTGAGCATGGGTTCGGTCTTTTCCACGAGCGAGCCTTGCATTTTTCCGGAAAGGATGCCGTCCTCGTTTTCCACGAAGACGCGGGCGCAGTCTTCCACGAGTGCGCCGATGACGTTGGAACGCAGATATGCCACGCGCTCGTTGGGGTCGTCGAGGCGTGCCATTGTCCTCCTCATCTGTGCGGCTCTGCTGTCTTCGAAGAAGCCGAGAAACAGGTCGGCTACCTCCTGGTGGTTCACGATTTTCAGCTTGTGGGCGTCTTCAAGGTCCATGATCTGATAGCAGATGTCGTCGGCGGCCTCCATGATGTAGACGAGGGGATGGCGCGCGAAGACCCCGGGACGCAGTTCGGGTATTCCGAGTTCTTCTGCCACGAGCCTCCATATCCCTTCTTCTGATTCGAAATATCCGAACTTCCCTTTGTCTCCGGCGAACAGGGACGAGTGCGGATATTTCACGATTGAGGCCAGGACGCTGTAGGTCATGGCGAATCCTCCTTCCCGCCTTCCCACGAACCGGTGTGTGAGAAGCCGGAAGGAGTTGGCGTTCCCCTCAAAGTTTATGAGGTCGGCCCATTGACGCTCTGTAAGCAGAGGCTTGAGTTCCAGTCCCTCCCCTTCGCTGAAGAAGGTGGATATGGTCTTTTCTCCCGAATGCCCGAACGGCGGATTGCCGAGGTCGTGGCACAGGCACGCGGTGGCTACGATGTCGCCCAGCTCATGGAGCTTTTCTGCCCAAGGCGCATCGGAATGCCTTTCGCGCAGCAGACGGCTCACCTCATTGGCCATGGAACGTCCTACCGACGAGACCTCAAGACTGTGGGTGAGACGGTTGTGGACGAAAATGCTTCCGGGAAGGGGAAACACCTGAGTCTTGTTCTGCAGCCGACGGAAAGGGGAGGAGAATATCATCCTGTCGTAGTCGCGTTGGAAAGTGCTTCTTGTGTGCCGGCGCGGGTCATGGTACGCCTCCATGCCGAGACGCTTGGCAGAGATGAGGCGTTCCCACCGCATAGGCTGTGTGCACGGGTATGTTTTTTTGTCCTGTCGGGTCATGGAAGTACCTGTTTTTTGCAGACTGCAAAATTAATGAAATGCTTTGTTGTAGACGCAACAAACAGAATAAAACTTTTGCTCAATTGGAAAAATAGCCTTAACTTTGCATCGCAAAGCCGGAAACGACTTTCCGGCTTGATGCAGAAATGGTGGAATGGTAGACACGAGGGACTTAAAATCCCTTGCCCTTAAAGGGGCGTGTGGGTTCGAGTCCCACTTTCTGTACACGCGATTCAGCCGAGGCCTCAGGTCTCGGCTGAATCGTTTATGCTGTTCGTCGTGTTTTCAGGCCGTTTTCAGACTAACCGGGCATAGTGGGCGGCTCCTCTGAGGCCGATGGCGGTGTGCATGTATGATAAGCGGCATATGATGCGGGTCTTCACGTCGGTGGCTTTTGCCATAACGTCTGTGATGAGCCGGCGGGCATCGGCGGTGAATCCCTCTTTTCTGTAAAGTCCGGCAAGTATGGCACGCCTAAGCAGCAGCAGCCTGAGAAGCCGTTCCCTGTCGGGATGGGAGGAATCCGCCACGTCGGCTTCAGCATGGTCGATGGCGAGTTCGCTTTGTTTCCCCCGTGAATGGTAAGACGTCCCGGTGATGGACTCTTCCTGCAGATATATGTCCACCATTGTGATCGTTGCAATCTTTATGTTCGGCTGGGCGAGCAGTATTCTTATGCCAAGCTCCCAGTCGTCCCAGGTGGACAGGGATTCGTCCCATCCGCCCGCCGCCGTTATGAGGCTCCTCCGTCCGGCAAAGCCTAAGGTATACAGGAACGAATGGAAGATGTGGAATTCAAAGTCGGCGTGCCTGTTGAATTTCTTGAATCTTGTAGAGCCGTCGCGGAGGTGTTCCAGTGCCTTCCAGCAGAGGATGTCCGTGTCGGTTTCGCTATCGAAAGAATTGATGATGTGTCTCACGAAGTCGGGCCGCATCGTGTCGTCGGAATCGAAGAAAGCCACTATTTCCGAGTCGGCCTCGCGAAGGCCTTTGTTGCGTGCGGCGGCGGCTCCGGGCTTCCTTTCCGTGAGCAGGGTGCATCTGGCCGTTCCGGAATAAGCGTCCATCCATCGTTTTACCGCGTCATACGAGCCGTCGGAAGAATTGTTGTCAACCACGATTATGCGGTCTGGCTGCAATGTCTGTGCGGCTATGCTGTCGAGGGTGCGTATGACGAGCGAAGCGCGGTTGTAGACGGGGATTATGATGCTTATTGTCGGTTTCATACCGCTAAATTACAAATAATCGGATTAAAATGCCTATTTTTGCACTATGAAAATCCTTTTTGTAGGCGATTATTCAGGAGTGCATGCCAATCTTGCCGCCGAGCTGCGCCGTCGCGGCCACAAGGTTACGGTGGTTTCCGACGGCGGCCTCCATATGCAGACCGAATCCGACATTTTCGTCAGGCGGGAGCCCGGCATCCTCGAGTCCTTCAGGTATCTGTACCGGCTGTTCCAGATTCAGCCCGGGTTGAAGGGTTTCGACGTGGTGCAGCTTGTCAATCCCGGCTTTTTCGGCTTGCGTCCCGGAAAGCTGAGCTATTTTCTGAAGCATCTGAAGAATGACAACGGGTCGCTTTTCCTGACCTTGGCCGGGAATGACTTTTTCTTCGTTGAGGCGTGTGTCCGCAAGGACATGTTCCGCTTTTCGGAATTCCGCATAGGCAAGGAGAAGACCAGGCAGGTGATGTGCGACCCGGAATGCGAATACGGCTGGTTCAATTCAGCGTTGACGGACTATACGCGTTATCTTTATTCTCAGCTTGACGGCGCGGTGTCGCTTTTGCCCGAATATGACATGGCGGCCCGGCCGGTGCTCGGGGAAAGGCTTGCTTTCGCCGGGCTGCCGATTGACTTTTCCGTTCTTCCGGACCTGGACACGGAAGTGGAAGGGAAAGTGAGGATTTTCGTGGGAATGGTCAAAGGCCGGGAGATTGAAAAAGGCACCGACAGGCTGTTGCGCATTGCGGAGGATATGCAGAAGGAGATGCCGGAAAGGTGCGAGGCAGTCAAGGTGTGCAACCTGCCTTTGCGCGATTACCTCAGGGAAATGGCCGGGTCGCACATAGTGCTCGATCAGCTGTACAGTTATTCTCCCGGGATGAACGGCCTTCAGGCGGCGGCCTTGGGGCGTGTGTCTGCCACAGGAGCCCAGCCTGAATATTATGAATATCTCGGAGAAAAGGATTCCCGGCCGTTCCTGTGTGTCGCGCCTGACTCGGAAGACGGATTGCGCAATCAGCTCAGGCGGCTCATAATGGATCCGGAAGGGATTGCCGCGCGAGGGCAAAGCTGCAAAGATTTCGTCCGCAGGCACCATAACGTCCGTGTGGTCGCAGACCGGTTCGAGTCCCATTGGAACAACGTTGCAGGATCATGAACGGTGAGGGATGCAGGCTGCAGGTGCTGGTCTGCACTTTGGGTGCAGAGGGCATCCGCCGTGTATGCGCTTCGTCGCATCCTGAGGTGGACGGCGTGAGGTATTTGGTCAGCTGGCAGCAGCCCGACGGACATGTCGATGTGCCGGAAGAGATTAAGAAGCGGAATGACTTTGAAGTGGTTGTCTCGGCCACTCGTGGCCTTAGCCGCAACCGCAATGTCGCGCTTGATGCGGCTTCTGCACCTTTGGTTCTGATAAGCGACGATGATGTGGGCTACACGGCAGAAGGTCTGGAACGTGTGTTGAAGGCATTTGAAGATCGCCCGGAGACTGACCTGATAACGATGCAGTATGAATCTTCGGGTAATCCCAAGAAGTATGTGCACGGGGAAGTGGATTTGCGGTGCAATCCGCGCGGCTACTATGCCACGAGCATTGAGATTGCGTTCAGGCTCTGGCGTTTGCGTGGTGCAGGAATCCGCTTCGACGAGCGTTTCGGCATCGGGGCCGAGTTCATCGCAGGAGAGGAGCAGATTCTGATTGACGATGCCTTGCGGGCAGGGATGAGGTGCCGTTATGTGCCGGGTGTCATATGCCGTCATGACGGATCCACCACTTCCGACCGTCATTTCTATGACCCTGCCTATATAGCCACCAAGGGAGCCGTGATTTCACGCTTGTTCAGGTTCTCGTGGCCGTTTCGCATGCTCACTCATGCGCTGCGCAATGCCGGCGGCGGCAAGCCCATAAGCCGTATGGCCTATCTGCGGGCATGGCTCGGCGGCGTGGCGCGTCTTCGTCATAGCACAAAATGAAAGGGACCGCGCCAGCAGTCTGGTGCAGTCCCGGAAAGTCCGTAGTGGAAATAAGAGGCTATTAGCCCTCTGTGATAGCGTCGGAGGGGCAAACCTGAGCGCAGCTGCCGCAGCTGATGCACTCGTCAGGGTTGATGTGGTAGATGTCGCCGGGAGTGATTGCTCCTACGGGGCAAACGGGCTCGCAGGTTCCGCAAGCTACACAGTTGTCGCCAATTACGTAAGCCATAGTTGTGTCTGATTTAAGTTAGTTATTTGTTAGAGTTATTCTTTTCTGAAAAGTCCTGCAAATTTAGCCCATTATTTCCAATCTGCAAAAAATCTTTCCTGAAAATTTTTTCTCTTCTCCTTTTTGGCTAATTTTGTGGCGGGATAAAGGATGCGATGTTGCGTCCAGACCGTTGTAATATTATGATTGTTTCAGAATTGCCGCTTGTGTCGGTCATCACAATAACGTTCAATGCCGCTCGTGAGCTGCCCCCGACCCTCAGGTCGGTCAAAGAGCAGACTTTCCGTGGCTTCGAGCATATAGTCATCGACGGTGCGTCGGCCGACGACACCGTTTCCGTGGCGCGCCGGGAAGGCGTGGAGGGTCTCAGGCTGGTGAGTGAGCCGGACCGTGGCCTGTACGACGCCATGAACAAAGGGCTTAAGACTGCGAGGGGGAAATATGTGGTTTTCCTGAATGCCGGCGACTCTTTCGCCGATGCCTCGGTTCTTCAGGCTTATGCCGACGCGGCCATGAAAGACCCCGACATCATCTATGCCGATACCGACCTTGTGGATGCCGGCAGGAAAGTGGTGGGGCACAGGCATCTTTCCGCTCCCGATGTATTGACTTTTGAAAGTTTCTCTCACGGGATGCTCGTATGCCATCAGGCTTTTATGGTGCGCAGGAGCATTGCCCCAAGGTATGACCTGCGCTATCGCTTCTCTGCCGACTACGACTGGACGGTTCGTTGCCTGGCGCTCACGGTTCCGCAGCGGTGCGTCAATCTGCATCGGGTGGCGATCCATTATCTCAAAGACGGGCTTACCGGGCGCAACAGGCGGGCCTCGCTTCTTGAGCGGTTCAGGATAATGAGCCGCCATTACGGCGCGCCGACGGCCATAGGCCGCCATGTCGGCTTCATCCCACGTGCGATCGCGCGGAAGCTGGGACGTTAGAGTGTGGTTGAATTTTTATTCTGATTTTTACAGGCAGTTTTACAGGGCTTTCCGGGCCTTGGAACGAGGCGCATAGCGGGCTATGCAACGAGTGAAAGGCCGGAAAGGACGTGAAAATGCCGTGAAATGTTCCAGAGTGTGCCTTTATGGGCCTTTCGGGCGTCTTCGCGCCTTTGCCCCGGTCATGCAGCCCGCTGCACTCCCTCGTCTGCATGCGCGAATCCGTCCCGAAATCCTCCATAAAAAATCTTGAAGAAAAATTTCAAACACACTCTTAGTTTGCAGATGTCAGGAATCAGGTTTCAGAATATCGTCATATGAAGATAATAATCGCGGGCGACGGCGACACGGGCACTCATCTTGCGCGTCAGCTTTCGTATGAAGACCAGGATGTGGTGCTTCTCGGCACGGATGCGGCACGGCTTGCCGATATGGATGCCCGCTACAACATACTGACCCAGGAGGGCGAGGCCACTTCGGCCTCGGCGATGAAGGCCGCCGGGGTGGCGGGCGCCGACCTTTTCGTGGCCGTAACTCCTTGGGGCAACACCAATCTTGTGTCGGCCCAGCTTGCCAAGTCGCTGGGCGCGGGAAAGACCGTGGCGCGCATAGACAACCCGGAGTTCATTTCCGATGAAATGAAGTCATTGTTCAGGAATGTCGGTGTGGACACTCTCGTCTATCCCGAGCATTTTGCCGCAAAGGAGATTTCCACCGCGCTTGAATACAGCTGGCTCCGCTACCGTTATTCTCTCCACGACGGACAGATAATCGTGGCGGGCGTCAGGATTCCTGAAGGCGCGCCGGTTGACGGCATGGAATTGAGGGAGTTCGGCAAGGAACGGCATCGGTTTCATGTCTCTGCCATAAGGAGAGGGGGCGAGACCATAATCCCTTGCGGTACGGACGTGATACGGGCGAGGGACACCGTTTGGTTCACTTTGGCCGGAGGCGACGAACGTGAACTCATACGCCTGTGCGGCCGTTCTGACTCCGCTATACGCAAGGTCATGGTGGCCGGGGCGGGCAAGATTGCGAGGACGCTTTGCCGCAGGCTCGGAAACCGGTTTGAGCTGACGGCGGTGGAGCCTGACCGGGAGCGTTGCCGCAAGCTTATGGAATGTTGCCGCGACGTGAATGTGGTCAATGCGGACTACAGGAATCTTGACGTGTTGCGCGACGAGAAGCTTCAAGACATGGATGCGTTCGTGGCTTTGACCGATGCGTCCGAAACCAACATAGTCAGCTGCCTTGTGGCCAGGGATTTCGGAGTAAGGAAGACAGTCGCCGAAATCGAGGACATGCAGTATTTATCCGAGGCAGAACGCCTTGACATAGACAAGGTGATAAACAAGAAGCTTCTCACGTCCAGCAGGATATACCAGATGCTGCTCGATTCGTTCCTGCCCACTCCGCGTTGCCTGGCTCTTGAGTATGCCGAGGTCGTGGAGATTGTGGCCGGGGAAGGCTCGAAGATAGTCAAGGCTCCCGTGAAAGACCTCAAGTTGCCGAAAGGCACCACAATAGGCGGTATGATACGCGACGGGGTCGGGATGCTTGTCGGCGGTGAGACCCGGATCAGGCCCGGCGACCATCTCGTGATATTCTGCCTCACTGGCTCGTTGTCCAAAATAGAAAAATTCTTTGTCTGATGAATTCAAATCTCAGGTTCGCGCGCGTGTTTCGCGTCTGCGGATGGCTGTTGCTTCTTGAGGCTCTTTTTCTTCTCCTCCCGATGTGCGTTTCATTGGCCTACGGGGAAGATGACTGGTGGACATTCCTTGCTGCCGCAGTCTCAGCCGGTGCCGTGGGCGGAGGCGCGGCGTATTTCCTGCGGGGATGCCCCTCTCGCCTCAACCGTCTTGACGCGTTCCTGCTCACCACGATGGTCTGGGTGCTGTTCTCTGGCTTCGGAATGATTCCTTTTATGGCCGGGTCTCTCGGTGCCGATGCCGCAGGTGCGTTTTTCGAGACAATGAGCGGGTTCACCACTACGGGCGCGACCGTGATTGCGGATGTTGAGTCGCAGACACGCGGGCTTCTGTTTTGGCGCAGCCTGATACAGTGGATCGGGGGGCTGGGGATAGTGCTTTTCATTCTGGCGGTGCTTCCCGCGCTGAACCGCGACGGCGGCATATCCATGTTCAATGCCGAGATGACAGGGATAAGCCACGACAAGCTGCATCCGCGCATCAGGCAGACTGCCAAGTCCTTGTGGGAGGTGTACGGTGTCCTGACGGCAGTCCTGGCATTGCTCCTGTGGCTTGGGCCGATGGATTTCTTCGACAGTGTCTGCCAATCGATGACCACGATGTCTACAGGCGGCTTCTCGACACGGAACGACAGCATCGCAGGCTTCGGCAGCCGCTACGTGGCAGCGGCCGTTACGTTGTTCATGCTTGTCGGAGGTGTCAATTTCACATTGATATACAATATGTCGCGCGGAGACTTTTCGTCGTTGAGGCGCAACACTGTGGTCAAGGTGTACGCTGGCACTGTTGCAGCCATTTACGCTGTTCTTGCTGTTTCGTTGGCTTTTCAGGGTAATGAATGGGATTGGACTGACTTTCTGCTCCGCCCCATGTTCCTCATAGCGTCGGCCATTACCACCACCGGCTTTTCCTACGGAGGCTTTGAGGCATGGGGGCCGGTGGCCTTGACGCTGGTTTTCGTGATGATGCTCACTGGCGCGTGTGCCGGCTCCACAACCGGAGCCGTTAAGCTGGACCGTTTCACGGCTTTGGCCCGGCATGCCCGTAATGAAGTCATGCTCGGGCTTTATCCCAACAGGATGATGCACGTCGATGTCAACGGACGTATGCTTAACGAGGGGCAGATGTCGAGGATTTCCGCTTTCATCGTCCTTTACCTTGCGTTGATTCTTGCCGGGACTCTGGTGCTTGCAGCCTGCGGGTTCAGTTTCACGGACTCGCTTTTTGCCACTACGTCGTGCATAGGCAACAACGGTCTCGGCTACGGGGCTACCGGCGGAAGTTTCTCCGTCATTCCTTCTGGAGCCAAGTGGATGCTTTCCGCATTGATGCTGGTGGGACGCCTGGAACTCTTCACCGTTATTGCGCTCTTCATCCCGTCTTTCTGGAAGAAATGACAGGGTGATTGCTTGATTCAGGACAAAAGCTGAAATGTTTCAGAAAGCCGACAGTCGGGCAAGGACATATGTCTTTTTGATGGTTCTATTAGGGAATTTTTCGGAATGAAAGGCCAATTGTTACCGTATTATTTAGTACTTTTGCGATATAAAAAGAGAAAAGTATGATTATCGACGTGAAGTCTCAGGCGGCTGTTGTTCAGAAAGAGGCGGTGAAGGAGTTCTCGCTTCAGGACGTGGCGCGCAAAGTCAACAATGTGAATCTCGACGAGGAGATTGTAGTGGTGGAGGACTGGTGTCCGGGAAGATCGGAGATGCCTGTCCCCGCACGCGTGAATGCGCTCCTCATCATCCTGTGTACTCACGGCAAAGGCAGGATCGGAATAGACCTCAAGGAATATGAGGTGGAAAAAGACACGCTTCTTGTGATCCAGCCCAAGAACTATATCTATCTCATCGATTACGACGAAGATGCCAGGGCGAACATCGTGGCGTGTTCCGGCCATGTGGTGGAGGATGTGCTTCCTAAGCTGACCGATCTCCTCCCGCTTCTGATTCATCACCGTACGGAACCCGTAACGCATCTCAACGAAGAAGAGTCCGGAAACCTGAATGTGTTCTACCGGTTCCTGAGGACTAATCTGACTGGGCCGCGCACGCCGTTCCTGCAGCGTAAGGTGCTTTGCGTGCTTCAGGCTGCTTTGTTCGAGATGATGGACATGCATCACGCCCGGTCGAAGGAAGCCATATTCAGGCGGACGCGCAAGGAGGAAATAATGGCCAAGTTCATCCTCGCCGTAAGCGAGGATTTCCGTGAGCATCGCGAAGTGTCTTACTATGCCGAGCGGCTGTGCATCACTCCCAAGCATCTGTCTGCGGTGGCCAAAGAGACTTCAGGCCGCACTGCCGGCGAATGGATCGAGGGATATGTGACGATGGAGGCCAAAGTGCTCCTTAAATCCACCGACCTGACCGTTCAGGAGGTGGCGGCGCGTCTGAATTTCGCCAACCAGTCGTTTTTCGGTAAATACTTCAAACATCAGACGGGGATGTCGCCTTCGGCATACCGTCGCGCGTTTTCCTGATTTATAGCATGTTCGCGCCCCATCCGCTGCGTTGGGGCATATGTTCCCCGTATAGCATCAGTGGCTTTTCAAGAGTCCATCCACGAGAGGCGTTGCGGACGCTCATCTTCACAAGGCCGCGTTTCCGGCGGGCTGCCTGCCTTACTTCGCCGACAAGTTCGGTCATGTCGTTGGCGCGTCGGCAGAAAAACGACATTTCGTTGCCGTCGGCGAAGCGAAGGCGCACGTGAAGCTCGTCGCCGATGCGCATCGGATGGCTTTCGTGGCGCGACGGCGCGAAAGAGTGGACATAGGGGTATATTCCGCGCGAAGAGCGTATTCCTTTGATTCCAGAGCAGGATGTTGTGTACATAAGGCATGTAATTTTGTTTTGACACAACAAAATTACGGCCTTCGGCTGCAATGTCTTTGCAGCGGACGGTTAATAAAAGTTCATTCGCCGGGGAGTGGGATGGCATGGCCGGAGCCGCTTCTTCATTATGGTCTGTGGCATGTCGCTACGCGGCGCAGTCTGACCATGCTTTGCTGGTAAGGGAATTCCAGTGTGAGCGTGGTCGAGGAATCGGCAGTGTAGGCTTTGAGGCGGTGCGACATCGGTCTGAGGCAGGCGTCGATCCATGTGAGGTCGAATATTCCTCCGAAAGCGGTGGGTTGCAGCTCCCCCTTGATCATGCCGGGACTCCACAGGCCTCGGTTTGTCTCCGCTCCTCCGAGGTATACGATAAGGTAGCGGCCTTCGTCTTTCACTATTGCCAGCATGTAGTCTCCGCCTAAACGCAAAAGGTCGTTTTCGAGCGTGGAGTCGAAGACATGCCAATAGCCTTCTATTAGGTCGGTTGAGCGTGTCAGGTGTCTGTCGAGCGAATCGGGGTCGGCCCAACGGCTCATAAGGTCTTCCGGTACGGGTTCTTGCGTGAATGTGATGCTTTCGATGGCTATTTTCGAGCCTTGTCCGGCGAAGAGTCCCACGGAATCGGCTGTGAAGCCTTCCGGAATCGGCAATGCTCCGAGGTCGCAGACCTTGTCGGCAGCCACCGTGAGCCGCCATTCTCCCCGGATGCGCGCCAGTGTTGCCATATTGCGGTTTCCGGAAGACGCGAGATGCCCTGGGGCTTTTATTGTCAGTGATCTGCCGTCAGGGGTAGTGGCGGTGGCGCATACTGCCTGCATCGTGCCCAGTCCGTTGTCGTCGGTTTCTCCGGAACGGATTGAGACGCGCAGCTCTTCTCCGTCGGTTTGCCTTAGCGAGATTCCCCATTCTGGCTGCCGCTCCGTAAGCAGGGGATTTTTGCTTTGCAGGTCTGACACCACGGCTTTCAGACGCATATCCCTGACGCCTGGTTTCACAGGGAACAGGATGGTCTGGTTTCCTGATATTGTGTCGGGCCACTCCCCGAATCCTCGTGAATGGTTGAGAACCAGAGGGGAGGGAAGCATTCGGGCCAACGGGATGGCTTCTGCGGCCGTTGCCGTAAAGGCTGATGAGGAGATGAGAAGGGTTGAGGAGACCAGGGCGTTCATGTCATCGGGCCATGTTGATTATGCTTGTCGCTATTCCTACGGCGGCGAAGATGAAAATTATTGAGCCTATTATCCGGTTTATGAGCCATAATGAACGCAGGTTGAAGTGGGTTCTGACCTTGTCAACGAAAAGCGTTACGAGGTACCACCACAGTGCGGCTCCTCCAAGTATGAAGATGAATCCTATTATGTAGTGGTAAAACCTGATTTCAGGCATCAGAAAGTTGAAACGTGCGAACAGTCCTACTATCAGGAAGAGTATCAATGGATTGGAAAACGTGAAGAGAAAACCGCTTATGAAGTCGGTCTTGTGGCTTGTGGCCGCGTCGGGGGCTTTCTTCAGCTTGTGCGACGGGTTCTGCCGGAAAATGTAAAGGCCGAACCCTATGAGCACTGCACTGCCGATCAGTTGGATTATGTCTTGGTTGCGTTCGAGGAACCCTTCGATGAAAGACAGCCCGAATCCGGTGAGAAGGCAATAGAATAGGTCGCTCACGGCAGCGCCGAAACCCGTGTAGAGGCCCGACTTGCGGCCTTTGTTCAGCGTCCGCTGTATGCAGAGCATCCCTACCGGACCCATCGGGGCCGATACGAGTATGCCTATCGCCAGTCCTCGCCAGAGCATATAGAAAATGTCTTCCATCCCCTTGTCTGTTTTCTCAGTCGCGTATCATGTAGCCGCCCGATTCGCTGCGGAGGCACTGGTAGCGCGTCAGCCCGTAATTGAGGCTCCGGGCTTTGCCGTAGACCGGTGCGCCGCCGCCTGTCATCACATTGTAGCGCGAGCCGCATTCCGGGCAGACGGCTTCGAGACGGTTTTCAGCGT
Organism: Muribaculaceae bacterium; assembly: GCA_910573745.1. Taxonomy (GTDB): domain Bacteria; phylum Bacteroidota; class Bacteroidia; order Bacteroidales; family Muribaculaceae; genus Lepagella. Next base: position 62,191 of record CAJSYI010000007.1, read on the forward strand.
CAATGTATACTCGCACGTCGCGGCGGCACTCCACGGGGCAGGCGAGGTCGTAGGCCAAAGGTATGTCGGTGGTCCCGTCAAAAGGGTCTATGCCGCCGAAAAGCAGCACGCCTCCGAATCCGGTGTAGGTGGCCTCTGAATAATGGAAGCCGGACGGCTCGCCGAGTTCCTTGACGAATCTGCGGGACATTCCCGTGCCGCTGACGCCGTAGACGTTCCACATCCCTTGGTCGGTGAGGTTGATGCTCACCGGCATAGCCGGGATGCGGTCGTCGTCCACCTGGGCGCATCCGCAGATTGCCGCGCAGATTGTCGCCACGAGCAGTGGCTTTATCATCCTACAGGACATTCCTTGTTGCTTTTTTGTGGCTCAGAATTTTATGGCGGTCATCACCGTGGCGAACTGGTCTACCATCTTCTGGAGCGTGCCGCCGACCATAGGCTTCAGCATCATGGGGATGTCTATGTCGAGAAGCACCTGCACCTCCGATTCCGTGTCGCCTTTGGAGTCGATGTGCACGCCGAGCGATAGCGGCACCGGTGTGCCTATGCCGGAAAGCTCGATGCGAGAGTAAGGCTCGAGCCTGCTTGTCTTAAGCCGGATTTCCCCTACAGGGCCTGCAGGAAGCGAAATGCTGTCGGATGTGATTTTTATCTGTTCCATCATTCCGCGCTTGTCTGCCGGGATTTTGTCTTCCGGTATGTTTTCTATGACGTTGCGGAGGTTTTCCAGGTCGGAAAGTTTTTCATAGACCCTCTCTGCCGGAGCAGCGATTGTCTCTTTTGAGCTTTTGTAAGTAGCCATACGTTTGATTTATCACTGGCTGAGTCCAGCGGCTTGAACAAAAATTATCAGAACACGACTTTTCCGGTGCGGATATGTTTCTATGCCGCACCGGAAAAGGAATGTTTTTTCTCTTTCTAATGTCGGCGGCTTGTTTTATTCGCCGTCATGGCGTGGAGTCCAGTTGGCCGGGTCTTCGCGCCATTCCTGAAGCGTCTTCACGTAGGCGGGCGCGATGTAGTTGGTTGCCAATGCGGCTTCCAGCATGGTGCTGTAGTTGGAGAGCGAGATGAGGTTGACGTTGGCTTCGTGGAAACGCTTCACCGACACAGGGAATTCATAATTGAATATGGCGAGCATTCCGGCCACTTCGCAGCCTGCGTTGCGTATGGCCTCCACTGCTTTCAGGGAGCTTCCTCCGGTGGAGACGAGGTCTTCGATAACCACCACTTTCTGGCGCGGCTTGAGGTTGCCCTCGATGAGGTTCTCAAGTCCGTGGTCTTTCGGTGTGGAGCGCACGTATGCGTAAGGGAGGTCGAGGGTGTCGGCCACGAGCGCGCCCATGGCGATTGCTCCTGTGGCTACTCCGGCGATGGCGTCGGCCTCGGGGAAATTCTCAAGAATCATACGAGAAAGCTCCACTTTGATGAAGTTGCGTATGTCCGGGTAGGAAAGGGTTTTGCGGTTGTCCGTATAGATGGGGGAGTTCCATCCCGAAGCCCATACGAACGGGTTTTCGGGTTGAAGCTTGATTGCGCTGATCTGGAGCAGCTTTTCAGCCAGAAGAACGGCAGGAGTTTTCATTGCTATTGAGAATTTATGTGAGATGTTAACTCAGTGTCCGGTCGTCCCTTGATCGGGAGAAAACGTGAGGACACTCGATTGGTCGTTGCAAAATTACCAATATATGGCCTAATAACCAAAAAATCCCGAGAATTTAACACCTTTACCGACTGAAAAGTTCTTAATACGGGTAAATTTCCCTTTTATTCGTTGGCCGGATAAGAAAAAGTCGCTAACTTTGCACGATAGAACAAGGCTAACAACAAAAATGGCATCCCAAAACTCCTTCAAGAGCATCCTTCTGGGCATGCAGGGAAATCTTCTTTCTTTCGCGATGAAGCTTACCCTTAACAGCGACGAGGCCCATGACCTCGTCCAGGACACCACGTTGAAGGCTCTGAACAATGAGGAAAAGTTTGTCGATAACGCGAATTTCAAAGGATGGATGATGACGATAATGCGCAACATCTTCATCAACAACTACCGCAAGTCGGCACGCGAAAACACGATAATCGACACTTCCGAAGACCTCTACAGGCTCAATGTCCCTCAGGATTCAGGTATGGAGACCCCCGACAACGCTTATTCCGTTTCGGAAATATCCTCAATCATTGCCGGTTTCCCTGAAGGTTTCCGCCAGCCGTTCACGATGCACGTGGCAGGCTACAAGTATGAGGAGATTTCCGAGGAGCTTTCCATGCCGCTCGGGACGGTGAAGAGCCGCATATTCTTCACGCGCAAACGTCTGCGTGAGATTCTGAAGGATTACCGCTGATTCTGGCCGATTTGAGGCTGAGAATACGGAAATCCGGTTTATTCAGCCGTTTGGTTTGTCTGGTGTAGGTTTGATTCGAGCTTTCATTTTCTAACGATAAATATTGCGACAGGACAAGGCCGGTGAGGCTCCCCTGTCGCTTTTTTCTTATAGCCGGATTTCGTATAAAAAAGCATCAGCTTAAGGCTGTGTCGTAATTAGAGGCTGTTTAACAAGCATTTTTAAACAGCCTCTTAATGTTTTTACGCCGTAGCCCCTTGCTTGGATTCCCCGTGTTTATCTGCCAAAGACTGCGGTCATTCAGGAAGTTTGTCCGCAAAGTTCGTCCGCAGGCCGCTGCCTGCAGCGACCCTGCATGTATTCCTCAATGGCTGCTGGTTGACCGTAAGCCTTTTCCAATCGAGTGTAATCTAATGTGCGGATGCCTGAAAAATTGTCGAGGTGTTTCCTGAAAGCGTTTTCTGTCTGCTTTGAAGAGAGGTGAAGTCATTTTCTCAGGAGGGTGCGTAGACGGACGGCTGCGACTGCGACTGATATGGCCAGCACAAGCGACATCAGCGTGTAGGAGAGCCATGCCGAGCTTATCATGGAGCTGCCGAGCGCGGCCCCGCCGCAGACGGCGGCGTAGGCCATTACTTTCAGGGACTGGCGCGAATAGCGGAATCCGTAATAATGGCGGTTGACCACATAGTAGCCGCAGAGGCTTATGCAGCTGTCAACAAGTATTCCGATTCCGAGGCCTACGAGCCCGAAGGCGGTGAAGAAGACAAGGCTGATCACAAGGGTGAGGAGGTTGAATGCAATCCCTTCCATCCAGAAGTACAGGCGTTTGTTGTCTTTGGCATATGATATGTAGCCGAGTGGGAACATTATGAGCCGGAAAAGCACCCCGAACCCCATCCATCGCATCAGCGGCGTTACGGAAAGGAACGCGTCTGACTGCAGTATCCTGATGACTGCAGGTGCGGAGAGGATGAGCAGGACGATGAGCGGAGTGGTCAGGAAGGCTACGATTTCCGTCTGGCGGTTGGCTATTTCCGCCACTTTCCTGTTGTCGGCGGCCACGGCCGAAAGGCGCGGGAAATAATCGAGCGACATGGCTGAGATGATCATGCCGACATATTGGTTCGTTACCGAATTGGCCGCCTGGTAAAGGCCCACTGTCTCCACCGAGCCGAACGCGCGCAGGAAGGTGGCTATGCCGTAGTGGGTTATTGTGCCGATGAGCGTCGCGGCCATCAATACCATGCCGAGGCTTATCAGCTTTTTCACCAAAGCCCCGTGTTCCGACCAGACCAGCCTTGGATTTCCTTTGTCGCCGCCGAGTTCGCGGCGCACGGAGATGAGGTAGAAGACGAAAGTGGTGAAAGCGAGGATTATCATTGCCGGGACGATCCCGTCTGTGCCGTAGAGCCAATAGAGCGGCACTCCGAACACGAGCCCGGCGGTGGCTCCGACGAGCGATGAGACCGAAAGGCGTTTCACGGCGTGCATGCCTTGAAGTATGGCCATCTGCCCTGAGCCGGCGATTGAGAAGAACACCATCAACGAAAGGAAAACGAACCACACGGGATTGCCTTCGGAACTTCCGAAGGTGAAGGCGTTGAGCGGCACGGAGAGGATTATGCATACCGACGCCCCGAGCAAGGCTGTGGCGTAAATGAGCTTTTTCGCCACACCCAATACCGTTGCGGTCGTTTCAGGCCTGTCCCGGTTGGCGGCCACTTCCTTCACTATGGCGAGGTTTAGGCCGAGCGACCCGAACTGCTGCACGGTGCCGGTTGCGCTGGTCAGGAGGGCGGAGACCCCCATTCCGTCCGGACCGAGGAAAAGGGCCACGAACTTGCCGCGCACCATGTTTATCAGAATCTGGAACACCTGCACGCCGCCGAACACCGACGTGCCTTTCAGTATGCTCCTGTAGCTGTTTTCGTCCTTATTCTTTGACATGGAATCTGTAGGCGGTTTTCATAAGTCCCCATCCGGCAAATGAGAGCGTCTTGAGTTTGCCCGAAGCGTGTCTGCGTGCCGTCAGGTAGTCGTCGGAGCCGTATGCTTCGCGGATCATGGATTCCGCCTCATCGCGGTTTTTGCCGTATGGCATCCGGAAAAGGGCTTTGAGTGCATCGTAGACGCTGTAGAAGAACTGGCGGCAGGCAAGCGAAAACTCTTCGGATTCACGGCCGAACTCCTGTAGGGTGATTTCCATCAGTCTCCGGTTTGCGGTGAGGAAATAGAAGAAGGTCGGCTTTATCACATGCGTGATGGACTCGGGGTTCATATGGTATATGTAGTCTGTGGCGGCGAAGGCGGTAAGCCTTGACTTTATGAGCAGTCTCCGGGAGAGGACTTCGTCTGCAAAAGGCTTGTCTGGTTCATCACCCTCGGCGAAAGCCGCTTCATACACTTCTTTCTTCACCGCTCCCCGGAAGGCGATTCTCCATCCTGAAAGAGTCTCTTTTACGAAATCCCGTCCGGGGCCGGTACGTTGGATGAAGACTTCCGTGTACACCGACTGGGTCGGGAATTCTTGCCCGTCTTCGCTTATGGCCTTTTGGCATGTCAGCACAGTGTCCGCCCCGGTGGCTTGGATGCGGTCGGCAAGCGTCTGAAGATAGCCGTCTGCGATTTCGTCGTCGGCATCGAGTCCGATTGCAAATGTGCCTTTGGAGGCGAGTATCGCGTTCTTGCGTGGACGGTAACAGGCTCCGCTGTTGGCTTTTTCTCGGAAATATCTGATTCGGGAGTCATTTTCCGCCAGTTTTGAGGCAATCTGCGATGTGGCGTCCGTAGAGCGGTCATCGGCTATGACGATTTCCCAGTCGGTGAAAGTCTGTGCCTGTACGCTTTTCACCGCCCGTTCAAGTGTCGCTGCCACGTTGTAGGCGGGCATGACTACTGAAAACAATGGAGTCAGATCCTTTTCCATGAAAGACAGCCTCTTGATATTCCCTGTGATGCTATGATACAGGAATGCGGCGGTTGAAAACCGCCGCCCCTGGAATCAGATGTCTGATACCTAACGTTTCCTGCGGCGCACCGACTTGGACGCATTGCTGTTGCCGGAGCTGGACTTGGGTGCAGGTGCCTTCTTCACTTTCGGTCGGCCGCGCTTCTTCGTGGCACGGCTCGAACGCCTGGTGGTGGCTTTGGGCGGAGCTACTGTCGTCTCCTCTTCCGAGGCCACGGTGCGGTCCGGTATGCTGTCGCCTGCGGCGAGCTTGGCCGCCGCTTCGGCTTCTTTCTCTTTCTGTGCGAGATATTCCTCGCGTGTCGGCATCCAAAGGTCTTTGCCGAAAGTCTTCAGGCGGTTGTCGATGCTGTCCTGTGCGCGTTTCAGCATGTCCTCGTCCGGATACATCTGCACCATAGAGAGGTTGCGCAGGTTCTTCGTCTTGTATATGTCGCCTTCGTACATCCCGAGGTTGAAGTAGTCGTCGAGGCTGTTGCGTGCGAGATTGTTGTCATCGCTCAGGAACACGTATTGCTGCGAGAGCCAGGGACGCAGCGCGTCGAACTTCACCCAGAACATCGGGAAAGGAGTCTCGCCGCCGAAATCTCCGGTGCGGGTCAATACGGGGCAGATGGCCTCCACACGCGTCTTCATGCGGTTTGTGCGGCGGTCGAATTCCCATTTCTCGATGATGTAGTATTTCTGCACCTGTCCGGAAGGGACGTCGGCCTCCTCTATCGTGTATCTGGGATTCTTCTCGGTGGATCCTTTGGCCTTCTGGTAGTATATGTCGAAGCGGTCGAGCATGTCCGCAACGTTGATGCGGTACTGGTCGGTGAACACCTCGCGCCCGTCGAGGTATTCGTAAGCGGGAAGAGAGCCTTCCACCACCAGCCGCAGGATGAGGCGGAACAGGTTTTCCTGTCCGTCGATCACGTCCTCTGGATAATAAAGAGGCGTGTTGGCCGGTTTGGACAGGTCGATCTGGCGGTAGATCTGGCGCATATAGTCGAGGTCGGCCTCATGTGCCGGCTTGGCCTCATAGAAGCTCTGCATCCGGTCGGTGATGACCACTCCGTTGGTTTCCTTCTTCTTTTTGTCGCGATCGCTGCGCTTGCGCACCACGCCTCCGGTCTCAACCTGAGCGAGAGCCCCGAATCCGACGGCTGCCAGACAGCAAAGCGTCAATATTTTGCTATGAATTCTCATGATGTTTCCTGTGAGTGTCTGATTAGTTGAGTCCGACTTCCATCGGGGAGATGTCGCGGGTGATTCCGTCCGGTCCTTTGGCCTTCACGTTGGAGATGAAGAAGCTCTTTCCGGGCTTCAGCCGCTTGAACTGTTCTTTCTGACGCGAGGAGAAATGCGCACCGTTGGAGACTTCGGGGATGGCATTGCCCATGCTGTCGAAGAAATACGTCGAGAAGCTGACCACGGAGTACGTTACGTTGAGGAGGTCGTCGTCGATGGCTGCGCCGAGTCCGTCGGCGGCCATGAGCGCGGCTTTCGAGATTCGTTTCGGCGTGCCTTTGTAGTGGGTTACGTTGCCTGAACCGTCCCTTACCGCAAGATAGGGCGAAGGGTCGGGAAGCTTGCGTACACGGAAAGTCATCGAGCCTACCGACTGCGTGCGTCCTTCCAGCTGCGCGCTCACGCTTATCACCGCTTCCGAGCCTACCTTGCCGGGATGGGCCACCCACACGTCCCCGTTGCGGGTCAGCGTCCCGTTGGTCATTGTGGCCTGGATGGCGTTCATCGGCACTCCTGGCACTGAGATGCTGATCGGGTTGTTGATGCCGGCATAAAGCACGTTCATCATGGTGGCCGAGATGGTGGCCATAGGCTCTATCACGGTGTAGGACGACTTGAACGGCCTCTTGTCCACGGTGCCGTCGCCACGCATCACTTCGATGTATCCTGAAAAGTCATGCGTGCCGATGGAGCCCGGCACGAACTCGTACAGCCCGTTGGGGTTGTTCAGCCGCGCACCGTTGACGTAGACTGTGGGCCGCTGCGTGGTGTCTATTGCCGCGAGGACGATGTTGGCGGAATACTTGCCTCCGCGTATGATCATGTTGGAGTTGGGGATTACGTATGCGTTAAGCTGGTTGACGCGCACGTCGCCTATGTCCACATTGGTGATGAGGTTGGTCATCGTCTCGTTCTCGGCCTGGCGAATGTCGTTCTGGAGCTTGGTGAGCAGCGTTACGGCGGCCACGGCCGGCATGTTGTCGAACATCTTGGTTTCCCAGCTTACGGGGCCTACCGTCCCTGCCGGGGCCTTTACGGTGGTGGAGAGCATTTCCACCACGGATTTGCGTTTTTCCGGATCGGCTATGTTGGAGGCGATGAAGTCGCGGTATTCATCCACCGACTGGCGCAGCTTGCGGCCTTTGTTGGTGGCAGGATTGAGCATGACCACTGAGGAGGCCTCGAGGTCGTCCTGGTTTACGAGCTTCAGCGGGTCGGCCCCTTTGCCGTCGGCCTTGGCCGCTATCTCCTTTTTCAGGGACTCGATTTCGTTGAATATCTTCGCGGAGCGTTCGTGGACGGCGGTGCCTTTCACGAACCATGGGCCTACCTTGGCCGGATTCTGCTCGTTGAGTTCGGCGAGATACTTGAACTGCACATCGTTCTTTGACGACATGTTCAGGTTGGTGCGGTGGAGTCCCTCCTGCACCTGGCTGAACCCGTTGAGCACGTCGGAAGAGACGTTGAGCGCCAACATCGCCGTCAAGACTATGTACATAAGGTTGATCATCCTCTGCCGAGGCGACATCCTTGCTACGTTGTTTCCTCCTGCCATATGTTCAAGCCTCTTCGCGGCCTGCCTCGCGTGCGAACGGGTTGTCGCCGCCGGCCGCCGCAGGGTTTCCGCCCATCATCGGATTATACATGTTGATGGTCATTGCGGTGATCATCTTCTCGTAGACCTGGTTGAGCTGCTTCATGTAGCGGGCCATCTTCTCCGTCTCCTCGCAGTAGCGGGAGCTTTCGCGGGCAGATTTCTCGTACATGTCGCGTATGTCCTTCAGGCCGCGGTTCACGCGGTCGATAGAGTCGAGCTGTGAGCTTACGCCTTTGAGCTGTATTTCGTAGATTGTGTTCAGTCCGCTGATGTTGCGGTTGAGGTCTTCCATATGGTCTACGTATCCGGTCGCGCTGCCGTTGATGCGTTCGGAGTTTTCCGTTATCGCGCGGTAGGAATTCAGGAGCACGCCGCTCACTTCGTTGAGCTGGCGGGTGGTCTCCTGCAGGCGCGTCATCTGGTCGGCTATTCCGGCCATCTGGCTGAGATACTGCTGTGTGGCGTCGGTGAGCTCGGCCATCTGCGCGAGCTGTTCGCTGGCTGCGCTCATTTTCTGTATGCTTGTGCGCAGCGACTCGGTGTCTTCTTCCGACAAGGCCACTCCGGAAGGCAGCCCGGCCGCCGCGTGCACGTCGGCAGATGCCTGGCAGCCTCCGGCGATTGCCGGGGCTCCGCCGTTGATAACCGTCGTGCCTACGCCGCCTGAGAAGTCAGGGCGGTCTTCCGGATTGTGCGTGTCAAGGGCGGGGAACACCTCTTCCCATGCGTATTCTTTCGGAGGACGGTCGAAGGCCGTGAGTATGAACATGGCGATTTCCGTTCCCATGCCTATGCAGAGCAGGGTCGAACCTCCCGGGAGGTGCAGGATTTTGAACAATGCACCCCAGATTACGATTGCCGCGCCTATTGAGTAGGCGAAATTGAAGAAACGCTGACCTTTCTGGCCGTGTAGGAAGCGTTCGATGCCGTTGGCGTATTTTCTGATCTTGACCATGATCTATTTCTTTTGACGTTTCTGTGTTCCCTTCGCGAATCCGATCTGGCTGCGGACGTTGCGGAAACCGATGTAGCTTCTCTGTTCGTTCTGGAACTCCCATTGGCGCAGGTCGCTGCGCAGGTTGCGCGCCGCGTCTTTCCATGAGCCACCGCGCACTATCTTGCGCTTCATCTTGTATGGGTCTTCTTTCGCCGCGTCGTAGCGGTATTCGGGATTGAGGTCGCTCGTGAGCTTGTCGATGCTTTCGGTGTATGCCGTCGATGTCCATTCCGACACGTTGCCGGCCATGTCGTAGAGTCCGAAGTCGTTTGGCTTGAACGTCCCTACGGCGGAGGTTATCACGTGTCCGTCGCGCACGAAGTCCCCTTCGAGCGGCTTGAAGTTGGCATAGAAGCATCCGCGTTCATCCATCGGGAGCGTCTCTTCCCACGGGAAAGAGCTTTCGGAATTGCCTGCGCGTGCCGCATATTCCCATTCGGCCTCGGTAGGCAGGCGGTAAGGCTCTATGATCACGCCGTCGCGTCCGAGCGACCGGCGCAGGAAGTCGGTGCGCCAGTTGGAGAATGCGTTGGCCTGCTCCCAGCTCACACCCACCACTGGATAGTCGTTGTAGCCGGGATGCGAGAAGTACAGACGCGTGTAAGGCTCGTTGTAGGCGTTCTCGAAGTCGTTGATCCATGCCGTCGTGTCGGGATATACGTTTACGATGTATGTGTTGAGGAAATCGTAGTCGCCGGTGAGCTGACGGCTCACTGTCTCACGGATTATCTCTCCGTCCTCGCTGAAATAAGCCGTGTCCTTCGAGATTACAGGAAGGTCGGTCGGGACGGGAAGGTCGGTGTTGTATTCGCGGCGCGTCGGGTCGAGACGGTTCTTTCGCTGTGCCGCCGCCGTGTGGTTGTATATCTCGTAGCGGTAGTTGAGCTGTGTCGGGTCGAGCTCGCGCTTGCCGGTGATCGGGTTTGTGCGGTATACGCTCTCTATGGCCCTCAGCTCATCCTCGTTTGCGTTGCGCCAAGGAATCGGCTTGTTCCAGTTGAGGTAAGGCTTGATCGGGTTGCCCTCCTTGTCCTCTTCGATTTTGAAAGCCTCGTTGCCTCCGAAAGCGGGGTCGGCGAGGCGTTCGCGGATTATGGAATCCCGCACCCAGAAGACGAACTGCTTGTATTTGGAGTTGGTGATTTCAGTCTCGTCCATCCAGAAGGCGTCTACGGATACACCACGGGGATTCCCCTTCACGCCCCACACTGAGTCGTCGGCCGCAGGCCCCATCCTGTAGGCTCCCCGGTCCACGAGCACCATTCCGAATGGGGTAGGCTCGGCCCATGCGCTTCCGCCTACGCCGGTAACTTCGCCTCCGGCGCTTCCGCCCCGCGAAGCCGCGCATGCGGCGAGCATCAGCAACGCGAACGCGGCTGACGCGAGCATCGGGAGTACGCGCATCTGTCGTTTCGGTGAGAAAGGTTTGATATTTATCTTCATCATGCTTGTTTCTTGTCGAAATATTTTATGTCGCTTGTTGAGCTTGGTGGTTTGTGCGGAAAATGCCGACGCATGCGCTACATCAGCCGTATCGACCGGTGTTTGTTGCGGTTCTTGCCCGAGAAGTCGAGCTTCAGCTGGTAGCCGGCCACTATCTCGTGGCTTCCTGAGCTTACCTTCCCTATGGCCGACATCGGGTAGTCGTAGGAATATCCGAGGAAGAAGCCTTTGAACTCCACTCCGACCATCGCGCTTATGGCATCTTTCCATCTGTAGCCGAGGCCGAAAGAGAGGAATCTGTTGTAGCGTGCGCGCATAGTGGCTTCTGCCGTGAACATGCTGAAGTCGGTCTTCACGAGGAAGGACGGCTGCAATTCAAATAACGAGTTTTTTATCTGAATATTGCTCCCGCCGTTGAAATAGACCATACGCGGAAGCTCCGTCTCGTACTCCTGTTCGTCGGAAGCCTCGCTGCCTTCAAGGGAGAGCGTTATTTTGGGCGCAAGGATGTGTTTCGCGCCTATGCCGAACCAGAACCATTTGTGGGTGTATTCCAGGCCGAGTGAGAAGTCGAACGCGTTTCCGGCGAGGTCTTGGGTAGGCATGGCCTCGTCGGAACTCTCGTGGTAGTCGTCGCCGTCGGGGGTCTGGACTTCCGAGCCTTTGAATTTCTGGTCGTAATAGCCTCCCTCGACGCCTATGCTGAGCGTGCCTTTGAGCACACGCAGCTTGTAGGACGCCTGTATGTTGAGGCCGAGGTTGGAGAAGAGTCCGAGCGACTCCTGCATCATGGAGACCCCGAGACCTATGTGCTGCTTCTTGCCGAATTTCAGCGGCGAGTCGGCAAGCACGAGGAAGCTCTTCGGCGCATTGTGTATGCCCATCCACTGCAGGCGTGCGCCGCCGCGTATGCGCAGGTAGTCGGTGTTGCCCGTCGCCGCCGGGTTGAACGAGGTCGGCACGGCCCAGTATTGCGTCATCTGCGCGTCGCCTTGGGCCGAGGCCGCAAGCGAGGCGGACATGACGCACATAATCACGGCGGCGAGAGCCTTGAAGCGCAAGCGTGCCGTGGAAGTCAGACTGTATATCGGGTTCATTGTGGTTTTCCTTAAGGCTATTCAAAGTTGAACGTGATGACAATCATGCTGCTCTTCACCTTTTTGAGCGAGTCAGTGATTTTGATCATCTCCGGGTCGTCGGCAAGGTCGGGACGCTTGTGCTGAAGCATGTCGGTAAGTCCGAAGCAGAACTTCACCTCCGGGTTGAGCTTGAAGAAAGGCAAGTAGAAGTCGCAGCCTATGCCGAGCGAAAGGTAAGCGTCGAAAGTGTTGAAACGCAGGAACTCCGAGCGTTTCTTGCTCACGTCGAAAGTGCCCATCACTCCGGCAATCACGTAGGGACGGGCGTTGCGCAGGCGGTCGCCGGAAATCTTGAGGTCGAGAGGGGCTACCACGTAGGCCGATTTCACGTCCTGTTTCTGAGTCGCTTCGCCGTATGCGTCCATCATGTGCACTACCTTGTTGCCGAAATACATTCCGGGGCTGAGGCGCAGTTCGAAGTATTTGTGGAGGCGCAGCGCGCCGAGGACGTTGACGCAGAATCCCGGGGAATAGCCCGGCACTTCGGCCACCCACCGCTGGCCGTCGTCGGTAACGTAGCCGTTGTGGGTGAACTTCAGATCCTGCATATGCATGCCGACCGAGAATCCGAGATGCCAACGCTTCAGGTCTGCGTAAGGACGGTTCTCGAGTTTCTGCTGGTGCTGGGCCGACGCCGGAAATGCAATGAGTAGCATCAATGCTGCCGTCGCGGCCGTCAGTGCGCGGCGGAAGATGGCTGATGCCGGCCGCGTAGGAATATGCTGAAACTTTTTGTGTCGGTCTGAATTATTCATCAGTCAAATAACGGTTGTTGCCCGTCCGTTATTGCCTCTTGTAATCCGTTATTGCCTCTTGCGGAAAGAGGGTCGTAAAGATTTTGGATTGAAATGCGGCGCGGTCGGGAAATTATGACTAAATTTGCAGATTGTAGCATCTGTGCCGATTTTGTATGCCGGCCTGCGCGAACAATGGCGGTAGCGTACAGGTTAAGGGATAAGGGCACTATCCCCCGCAGATTTCAAATATGGTTTTTATGGACAGAATAAAAGTAAAGATAATAAACCGCAGCCATCATCCGCTTCCTGCCTATGGCACTCCGGAAGCGGCCGGTATGGACGTGCGTGCCTTTCTTCCCGAAGGGGCTGTAGTCCTCAAGCCAATGCAGCGTGCCTTGATCGGCACAGGTCTGCATATCCAGCTGCCTTCGGGCTATGAATGTCAGATACGTCCGCGTTCTGGGCTGGCGTTGAAGAACGGAATCTCCATAGTCAACAGTCCGGGCACGGTGGATGCCGACTATCGCGGGGAAATAGGCATAATCCTCATAAACCTCGGTTCGGAGGATTTCACTGTCAACGACGGCGACCGCATCTGCCAGATGGTGATAAAGCAGTATTCGCATGTGGCGTGGGAAGAGGTGGAAGAGCTTGACCGGACAAAGCGCGAAGACGGAGGCTTCGGACACACGGGGACTGAATAGCCGCTATGGAGCTGTTTGGATACGAGCCGGACGTGCAGGACAAGAAAGTGCAATAATTTGATAATCAGGAGGCATATTCTATTGAAAAAGACGATAATCGCAGTGGCGGTGCTGATGTGTGCATGTTCAGCTGCGCTGGCCCTCAAAGGCCCGGCGGCGAGGCAGGACGTGCGCGACAAGGCCCGCTATTATTATCTTGAGGCCGTGAACCGTCAGGTGGACGGCGACGAGGCGGAGGCATACGAGCTTTACAAGAAGGCGTATCAGCTTGACCCTACATATGTCGAGGCCGAGTCGGCATACGGTTCGCGCAGGCTCACCATAGAGACAGACACGTTCCAGTCGCCGGAGATGCTTATGGCGTCGCTTGCCATGATGCGCCCTTATATCGACACATACCCCGGCGATTTCTTTGAAGCGGCCTATTATGCTTATCTCGCTGCGCATCTCGACACCCTTGAGGAGGCCATACGCATCTACGAGCGTGCCGACTCGCTTTTCCCTTCCAAGACGGCTACGCTCTACCATCTGTCGGAGGCATATATGGCTGCCAAGAACGTGCCAAAGGCCGTGGAGGCACTTGACCGCTATGAGAAAGTGGAAGGGAAGTCGCCGGAGATTTCTCTGCGCAAGATAACCTACTTCATTCAGGCCCAGGACACCGCAGGGGCGTTGAAAGAGGCTGAGGATCTCGTGGAATACAGTCCGCGCGACCCTCGTTTCCGCATCCTGAAGGGCAACGTGTTCTCTGCCCTTAACCTTCCTGACTCCGCTCTTGCGTGCTATCTCGACGCTGAGCGCATCGCACCCGACAACGGAGGAGCCAAGCTTGCACTGGCCGCGTTCTATAAGGAGAAGGGCGATTCGGTGAAGTATGACGAGAAGACGTATGAGGCATTGCTTACTGAGGATTTCGGTCTCGAACAGAAGGCGGCACTGCTTGCACAGTATCTGCAGCGCATCATTTCCGACAAAAGCGCGACTTCGCGCGGAGACTATCTCTTTTCGGTGCTTCGCGACCAGTATCCCTACGAGCCTCAGGTGATTGATCTGGCCGCGAGATACAGTGCGGCCAAGGGCGACATTGCCGATGCCATTGAGAAGATAGGATATGCCATCGACCTTAAGCCTGACACGGAAGACTATTGGGGGCAGCTGATGAGCTACCAGCTGTCTGACGACAAACCGGCGGAAGCTGTAAAGACTTATGACCGTGCCTTGGGACATATCGTGCCTTCTGAGGGGCTTAAGCTCCTTCTCGCCCAGGCGGTTTCTATGGCAAAGGACTATGTCCGTGCCGTGGCGGTTTATGATGAGCTCCTCAAGCAGTCAGACCCGGCTCTCAACGCCGTGGACTCCGTGTCCGACCGTTCGATTGCGGCTCGGATGCAATATGAGGACCTGGTGCGCACAAGCACGCTCTACAATATGCTCGGCGACCTGTATTATCAGGCCAAGGATATGCCGGCGGCTTTCAGGGCATATGAGAACGCTCTTTCCTTCTTGCCCGACAATGCCATGGTGCTCAACAATTATGCCTATTTCCTTGCCGAGGAGGGTGGCGACATCGAGAAGGCTTACGGGATGGGCAAGAGGGCAGTGGAAATCGATCCGGAAAATCCAACTTTCCTCGACACTTACGCTTGGATTCTCTTCAAGAAAGGGGATTTCGAGAATGCGCTGACCTACCAGCAGGCCGCCGTAGAGAAGTCTGAGGCGGAAGGGGACATCTCGGCAGAGCTGTATTCCCATTTCGGCGACATACTTTTCCGCAACGGTCGCCGGGAAGATGCAATTGAATACTGGAAAAAGGCTTTGGAACTCAGTCCTGACGACGAAGGGCTTCAGACGAAAGTGAAGTCTGGGACTATGTAGCTCGTCGGATTGTGCCGATTTCAGCAAATAAGACAACAACTTGACAACAGATTGAAATGAACCGCTTTGTTTTAGCCATAATGCTGGTGTGTGCCATGGTTTTAGGTGGCACATGCTCCGTTTTTGCCGTCCCGTCCAGCCCCGATTCGGCTTCCGCAGAGGCTGTCCGTATCGAGGGAAAACTGAAAGCCGACATCCTGAAAGCCATGACAGCTGATTATAAGGACTGGAAAACGGTGGAACTGAACGGCAGGATAACCTCGATAAAGTTCTTCATAAAGCCTTCCGTGAAGCTTTTCATGAAGCGCGGCGAGTCGCTGATGATTTCCGTCAGGGTGCCGCTGAAAGGTGAGGTGGCCCGTTTGGAGGCCGACAAGGACTCTGTGTTGGTTGTCAACAAGCTCAACAACACATATGTGCGCGAGTCGCTTGAGCAGGCATCGAAGCTTGCCGACATCACGCTTTCTGACTTGCAGGACGTTTTCATCGGACGTGTTTTCATAGCCGGGAAAGGTACTTTGACGAAGAAAGACGGCAAAAGGGCAGACCTCTATGCCGACGGCGATGGCTTCCTTGTGGTGCCGTCAGGGCAGCCGGAAGATTCGATGTTTCGGTATGGTTTCAATGCATACAGGGACGGACGTGTCTCTCTGCTGATGGTTTCGTCGTTTATGGAAGATGCTTTCGGGCAGATTGGATACGACTATTCCGGAAACGGCTTCGGAATGGAGCTTCTTGTGGAGCGCAAGGCCAAGCGTTTCCGGCTGGCGGTTGATTTCGATGCGCCTAAATGGGGGGCAAAAGGATTCAGCCCGATTGAGATAGGAAACGGTATGCGTCAGGTTTCCGTACATGAGTTCATAAAACAGACAAAGTTCTGATATGAAACGGTATATATATATGCTTGTGGCGGTTTTGGCCATAGGTTGCGCGGTAGGCGTTGAGGCCGCTCCGAAAAAGGAGAAAGCCTCGTCTGAGCAGACCGGCAGGAAGAAGAGGTCTGCCTCCAGGAAGACTTCTTCCCAGACCGGCAAAAGACGCAGCGGGGCAAAAAAGGAGACATCGGAAGATGTGAGACGTCGCCAACAGGCAGCCCAGCAGGAGATAAAAAGGACAAAGGCGGAAATAGCCGCCAACGACAAGGCCGTAAAGACCGGACTTGCCGACCTCGGGCGCATCAGTTCGCAGATAGCCGACAGCCGCAAGCAGGTGGCCGACATGTCGGCGCAGGTAGGCAGGCTCAACGGACAGATAGGTTCGCTTCAGGGCGAGATTTCAGTCGGCGAGAAGGAGGTTGCCCGTATGCGGCAGAAATATCTGGAGGCGGTGAAGAAGATGCGCCTTAAGAAAGGCAATCGTTCTGCTCTTGCCTTCATCTTCTCTTCGGAAAGCTTCAGCCAGGCCATGAGAAGGATGCGCTATCTCAAGCAGTTCTCTGAATGGCGCGACAACCAGTCGGCCTTGATAGCCAAGAAGGTGGGCAAACTGAAATACCAGACTCAACTTCTTGCGCAGACCAAAAACGACAAGGATAGAGCACTCCGGAGTCATATGACGGCTCAACGCAACCTTGAGCAGCAGCATGCCCGGCAGGACGTAGTGGTGGCGGATCTGAAGAAAAACGGTGAGGCTTTGCGTTCGCATTTGGCAAAGAAACAGTCCGAGGCCAATGACCTGCGCAACCGCGTGGCCGCTCTCATAGCGCAGGAACAGGCGGCTGCCGAGGCACGCAGGCGCGAGGAGGAACGGCGTGAACAGGCGCGCATTGCCGAGAAAGAGCGTCAGGAACGTCTCCGCGCCGAAGCCGAGGCAAAGGAGAAAGCAGAGGAAGTGAGGCGTCAGGAGCTGGCTGAGGCGTTGAAGCCGAAGAAGGAAGATAAGGAAAGCCCTAAGAAAGAGAAGCCCAAGAAAGATAAAAAGGCGGAAAAGCCCAAGAAGTCGTCGGGCGGTGATTACGCTGAGGCTCGCAAGCGACGCCCGAGGAGTTCGGCGGAAAAGTCTTCCGCCCCGGCCAAGGATGCTGCCAAGAGCCATAAAGCGGAGAAGGCGAAAGCTGCCGATTACGGCAACTTCGAGGCTGCTAAGGGAAACCTGCCCCGTCCTGTGAGCGGCGCGTTCCGCGTTACAAGCCCGTTCGGCAGGCATCCGCTTCCCGATCTGCCTGATGTGATGTATGACAATCCTGGGATAGATGCCGAAGTGAGTCAGGGGGCGTCGGCGCAGGCCGTCTTCTCCGGTCGTGTCAGCGGCGTGTATATGCTTCCGGGCTACAATACGGTGGTCATAGTCAATCACGGCGGTTATTATACGATTTACGGCAACATTGCTTCTTCGGCGGTGAAGGTAGGCGACACGGTGAAGCAGGGACAGGCCCTTGGCAAGCTTGCCAGCGACCCCGACCTGCCCGGCCATTCCTCGATACATTTTGAGGTGTGGAAGAACCGTGAGAAGCTGAATCCGATGAATTGGATACGGTGAGAGTAGAGGGTAGATGGTAGAGAGTAGAAAGTGGAGATGATGTTGGGAGAGACTTCGGGATTCTTGATTAAGGGTTATGATCCGTCGATGAGCGATGAGTGGAACCGCTTTGTGGCTTCGGCGCGCAATGCCACGTTTCTTTTTGACCGGGGCTATATGGAGTATCATTCCGACCGTTTCAGGGATGCCTCGATGGTCGCTTTCCGCGACGGGAAAATCGTCGGGCTTCTTCCGGCCAACCGTGTCGGCACCGCTCTGCATTCCCACCAGGGGCTGACATACGGCGGTTGGATTCTTCCGCAAAGGCATTTCGACGCTTCGGATTTCCTTTGTCTGTGGAACGTGTGGCTCGACCATTGCCGCGAAGAGGGCTATGATGAGGTTTTTTACAAGCCGCTTCCTTGCATTTATCACCTGATGCCTTCGCAGGCAGATGAATATGCGCTGTTCCGGTCGGATGCAGAGCGGATTGAGGTGAACGTTTCCTCTACGGTCGATGTGCGTTGCAACCGGGGATTCAATACGCTGATGCGGCGGCAGCTGCGCAAGGCCCGGCAGACAGGACTGTCTGTTGTCGAGACCGACGATGTGGACGGTTTCTCAGCGATGCTTTGCGGCTGCCTGCGCGAACGCCATGGCGCGGTGCCTGTTCATTCAGCATCCGAACTCAGGCTTCTGCGCTCTCGTTTCCCTGACAGGATACGCATCTTTGCAGTTGAATCTGACGGCTCGATGCAGGCCGGAGTGTGTGTGTATGATACCGGCATCGTGGCCCATGCCCAATACATAGCCTCGACTCCTGAGGGGCGGAGGCTGCATCTTGTTCCTTTGGTTTTCGGTCATCTGATTGGAGAAGTGTTTGCCGACCGGCGTTGGTTCGACTTCGGAATCTCCAACGAGGATCACGGGCGCGTGCTCAATGACGGCTTGCTGCGGCAGAAGACCGCTTTGGGCGGAGATCCCACGGTTTACACACGATACAGAATCAAGTTATGAAAAGCGATTTCGACCTTTCCGGTCTGCCTTCCCTTCTGGAACGCCAGTTGTCCGGTTTCTTTCCAGTCTCAGAAGATGAGATTTCGTTGATTAAGAAGGCTATGCCTGCCGTGCTCGGTCGGGTGGAGCATTGCCTGGCGAATGTTGACAACAAGTATTTCCGGCGCGACGGGGAAGCCTTTTTCTCACCGTTCCATTCAGGCCAATGGCTCATATTCTTATGTTATATGACCAATACGCTTTCTTCGGACTCCAATATGGATTTGCGGCTTCGCAAGACGATTGCCGATAAAGTCTATTATCTCAACAAGATAATGCATTCCGTGGACATCTACCACGAAGTGGAGCTTCCTTCAGTGTTCTTTATGGAGCATCCGGTGGGCACGGTGCTCGGTCGGGCACGCTATTCCGACGGCTTCATGGCCTATCAGGGATGCACCGTAGGCGGCAACAAAGGGCATTATCCGACGCTTGGCCGTAACTTCCGTATGATGTCGGGGAGCAAGATTCTGGGCGACAGCCACGTGGGCGACAACGTAACGCTTGCCGCAAACACCTACGTCAAGGATACCGACATCCCGTCCGGCGCGACTGTCTTCGGTTCTTCGCCCCGCCTGATTCTCAAGTTCCTGTAAAGAATAAGAGGCTGTTTAAAAATGCTTGTTGACGCAGAGCCGGAAGATTTGTGATGTATTTATCCCTGCAGCGAAGGAGCATAGCGGGCTATGGGACTGAGCCGAAGGGATAAAGACGCGCAAAGATTCCGGAATGGCGGCAGGCATTCCTGCAAAGCCTCTTTAAAAGAAATTAATGTTTCAGTCTGAATGGTGTCTTTTCCGTTAATCCGCACTTTAATCGTCGGTCACATATCCCGATATGCTCCCTCCTCATAAAGTGCGCCTTAACAAAAAATCCACCACTCTGCGTTTAACAATGATTTTTAAACAGCCTCTAAACGCAGACGTGAAGCCGAAGCTTCAGATCTGCGTTTATGGTCTGACCTGCATTGGTCGTTGCAGGTTATCTATAAGACTTGGGCCTTACTTGGCGAAGCCTCGCAGGCGCAGGAGGGCGGCCGCGTCGGGCTTGTGGCCACGGAAGCGTACGAAGAGAGTGGTCGGGTCTTCGGTGTCCCCGCTTTCGAGGATGTTCTTCTTGAACGATGCGGCGGTCTTCTTGTCGAAGATTCCTTTCTTCTCGAAAAGCTCCCATGCGTCAGCTTCGAGAACCTGTGCCCAAAGATATGTGTAATAGCCTGAAGCGTAGCCGTCGTCGCCGAAGATGTGCTTGAAGTAGGGCGAGCGGTAGCGGTAGGTGATTTCTGCCGGCATTCCGATCTTGTCGCCGATTTCCTTCTCAAATGCCACCACGTCGAGGTTTTCTCCGTTGTGCTTGCCGTAGTTGAGGTCAAGGAGTGCGGATCCTGCAAGCTCAGTGGTTACGAATCCTTGGTTGAACTTGGAAGCTGCGCTTATCTTCTCTACGAGTTCGTCGGGAATTGTCTCACCTGTCTTATAATGCTTTGCGTATGACTTCAGCACTTCCGGAGCGAAAGCCCAGTGTTCGAGAATCTGCGAGCACATTTCCACATAGTCGCGGTCTACGTTGGTGCCGAACAGGCTCTTGTAGGGCGCGCGTGAGAGCATTGCCTGAAGGGCGTGGCCGAACTCGTGGAAAGTGGTCTCCACCTCGTCGATGGTGAGAAGGGCCGGAGCATCGCCGGTAGGACGGGTGAAGTTGCCGACGTTATAGACGATCGGGCGTTTGTTGGTGCCGTCGCCGTAGAGGCCTCCGCTCTGCATCTGTTCCATCCATGCGCCCTGGCGTTTTGTGGCGCGGGGGAAATAGTCGCACATCCATACGGCAATGTGTTCGCCTGTCTTTGCGTCCTGCACGTCATAGACCGTAACCTCATCCATATATTTCGAAGCGTCAGGCATCTCTACCATTTTGATGCCCCAAAGACGTTCGCAGGTGTCGAAAAGTCCTTTGAGCACGTTTTCGAGCGAGAGGTAAGGTCTTACTTCTGCTTCGTCCAGGTCGAATTTCTGTTTCTTCACCTTTCCTTGATAGTAGTAATAGTCCCAAGGAGCGATTTTGAAGCCGCCGCCGTTGGCATCTACGTATGCCTGCATGTCGGCCACTTCCTCACGGCTGCGGCTGACAGCCGGCTCAAACACCTGTAGAAGAAGGTTCTCGGCGTTTTCGGGAGTCTGTGCCATGACGCGCGATGTCATCATTTGGGCGAAGTTGTCGAAGCCCATGATCTTTGCTTTCTGCGCACGCAGCTTCACGATCTTCTGGATGACGGGGAGATTGGAGTATTCACCGTTGAATGCGAGGTTGGTGTAGCCTTTGTACATTGCCTCGCGCAGTCCGCGGTTTTCGGCCGATGAAAGCACAGGCAGACGGCTCGGAGCATGGAGCGTGAACACCCAAAGGCCGTCGAGACCGCGGCTCTTCGCTTCTTCGGCCGCCTGACCGATTGATGACTCGGGCAGTCCGGCAAGGTCTTCCTTGTCGTAGACGGTGATGTAGAATGAGTTGGTGGCGTTGAGGAGATTCTTGTTGTACTGTATGAAGAGCTTGGAAATCTCATCATTGATTTTGACGAGTTCAGCCTTTTTTTCAGGAGACAAGGCGGCACCCTGTTCGGCAAACTGCCTGTAGTATTTCTCTACGAGGCGTTTCTGGACAGCATTTAGCTTAAGCTTGTTGCGGTTTTCGTATACCTGCTTTATGCGTTGGAAGAGCTGTTCGTCGAGATTGATGGCGTTTCTTGCCTCGTTGAGCAGCGGGATTGCCTGTTCGGCCATTTCGGCGAATTCAGGCGTGGACAGCGCGCCGTCGTAATGGTAGAACACTCCGGCCACCCGCTCCAGGATGGGGGAAAGGTTTTCGAGCGGGAGGATTGTGTTGTCGAAGTCAGGGGTTGCGCGGTTGGCCGTGATTGCGAAGAGGTTCTGCTTCTGCTCTTCTATTCCGGCTTTGATGGCCGGGATGAAGTCTCCGGTCTTGATTTTTTCGAAAGGCGGAATGTCGTACTTGGTGTTGTACGGCTTCAGGAACGGATTGTCGGCGTTCTGTGCCATCGTTGTGGTTGTTGGCGCGACCAGCAGGCTTAGTGCCGCCGCGCATGTCAGAAATGTTTTTTTCATATTATGGAAATTGTACATTTTTTGGATTTCAAGTTTCTGAGAGCTTAGAACCACGGGCTAAATCTCGAATTCAGCGAGAATCGGGTAGTGGTCGCTGCTTCCCTCCTTTTCCCTTTTCACCTTGAGTGCCTTAAGGTCGCCTTTATAGAAAATCTGGTCTATGTGGAATGGCATACGGTGGGCGTTGTAGGTCGATTTGTGGCCGAAGTTGGTTTCGGTGAAGGCGTCTTTGAGGTCGGTTCCTTTGATTTCCCGGTATGCCCATGACGCAGGCACGTCGTTGAAGTCGCCGCATACTACCGTGGGCCCGTGGAGCCTGTCTATTACGGCCCGCAGTTCAACGGCCTCGTCGGCCCGTTGGCGGAACGATTCTTTCATCTTCGACATTATCGAACCTTTGAATTCCTTGATGCTCGACTTTGCTGAACGGACCGAGTGTATGTCGCTCACGACTTCCCTCTCTTGGTCGGAAAGCTTGTATGAGGCCAGATGCACGTTGAGAATGTTGACTTTACGCCCGTATATCTCCACGGAATAGGCCGATGCCGTATATGATATGGTTCCTTCCGAGGCATTGTGCCTGATAGGGTGTTTTGACATCACGGCCAAGTCGTTTTTGTCGAAAATGCGGTAGGGATACATGGCTTTCAGTGAGTCGGAAACCGTCTTCGGCAGGCCGGCCATGAAGTCGGAGGCTTCCTGCATGCAGACTATGTCCGGGCTGGCGGCAGATATGTAGCGTATCGATTCGTGTCCTTTGTTTCCTGGATTCCGGTAATCTATGCCGTGCATTATGTTGAAGCTCATGACGGTGAACGTACGGCCGGATTGTGCCGTCTTCTCGCTTCCGAGGGGAAAGGCGGTGAAGACCGGGCCTGCGCATGCAACGAGGGTTGCTACCCCGAGGGCGGTCATCAGGATTTTCCGCGACAAGGCCCATCCTATGGAGGCGGCAAATGTCGCCATTGCAAGATATGGCAGGGCGAGGGTGAGCAGCGACGGCGTGGCCCACAGGCGGGGATTGACGTATCCTCCGTAGGCCGCACAGCAAGTGGCGATGAAGAGTGCCACGCTCAGTATCTTGGCTGCGAGACGCAGCGCGAATTTCAACATGGTTTTTCTTTAAATAGAAATCAAAGGGATGGAGAGAAATCCCCCCTCCGTGTTATTGTTCAACGTTTTCGCTCTGAAAGATGTTGCAGTTCGCGTTTCTCTTTCGATGTCAGCGAGTCGTATCCTGAAAGTTTTATTTTGTCGAGGAGTTCGTCGAGACGGTCGATGGATGAGCGGTAAGACTGCATAGCCTTCACCACCTTTCCGGCATTCTTCGCCGGAAAGGCGTGCTGCCTTTGTTTTTTTCTCCGGTCGAAGAAGAAAAGCCCGCATCCGGCGAGGGCACCGCCGATGTGTGCGGCCTGTCCTCCGGCGTTGCCGCCTCCGAGGCCGAGAAGCAACAGGCCAAGCGAAACGGCGGCGAGCCATTTGAGCTTCACGTTGCCTATCAGAAGGAGCCGGAATTCACGGTCGGGTCGCCTTAACGCGGCTTCCGCCATCACTGCGACCACGGCTGCAGACGCCCCGCTGAGGCTTGCGCCGCCGAGCGAGGGAATCAGAGCTTTCGACACGATGAAGAAGAAAGCCCCGGATAGGCCGCCTATGATGTATCCGCGCCATATGTGCCGCTGTCCTGCGGCTTCGGAAAGCACCTGTCCGAACCAGAGCAGCCAAAGCATGTTGAAAACCAGATGCAACGGATGTGTCTGCGTGAACATATATGTCAGCGGACTCCATGCCGATGAAGCCAATGCCGACATGGATGCCGGCACCGAAAGCCATGAAGCAAGACTGAATCCGGAGTCGTGGGCAGATGCGATGATGGATGTCAGCCAGCACAGCAAGGCGATGCCTATGTTTATGCGTATGATGCACCATATGGCGGGTTCCCGCCTCGTGGCCATTCTCAACGTGTATCTGAAGCTTCCGTACTTCATTCCTTAAAATAAATTTCCCCTTAGAGTGCCTTTCCTTTTCCAATACAATAGTATTGCAAGGCCGAAGATCATTCCTCCGAGATGGGCGAAATGCGCCACTGTGGACTGCGTGCCAGTTATTCCGAAGAAGAACTCAAGTACCGCATATCCCAATACCATATATTTCGCCTTGACGGGAACCGGGATGAAGAACAGGTACAGCGGCATGTTAGGGAAGACGAACGCGAATCCGAGAAGAAGCCCGAATACGGCACCTGATGCGCCGACGGTCATCATCATGTTCTTGAACGATGCGGCTCCGTTGATGAATCCGCTGTCTCCATGAGCCAGAGCCGAGTCCACGATGCCTTTCATGTCGTGGTAACTCAAGCCGTTGAGCAGCGCAATTCCGGAGATGTACTCGTGTTCCCACGTGAGAAGCCAAACTATTTCCTGAATCAATGCCGCTCCAATGCCGCACACCATATAATATATAAGGAAGCGACGCGAGCCCCACACCTGTTCCAGCAGCCTGCCGAACATCCATAATGAGAACATGTTGAACAGCAGGTGCGTTATGGACTGCTGAGAGTGGAGAAACATGTATGTAACCACTTGGGCAGGATTGAACATGCTGCCCTCGAAGAAGTGGAGACCGAGAAGATTGACGATTTTGTCGCCATAGCCCGGTATCAGCACCTCTGCGAGCCATACGATCACATTTATTATTATAAGGTTTTTCGTTACCGGAGGCAGCTGCGCTCTCCAGCCTGAACGGAAATTGCTAAACATGGCACAAAATTACGAAAAAATCCCCTAAAACAGCTCCAAAACCCCAATGCCTGCACAATATTTTAGAAAAAATAACCATATCAGAAAACTTTTTCCTCTGAATAGTTTGTTGATAAGTTTATAAATAGTATATTTGCCCAAATTTTAAAAAATTATAATTATGAACAAGACAGATCTCGTCAACGAAATTGCCGCAAAGGCCAATCTGAGCAAGGTAGCTGCAAAGGCGGCTCTCGACGCATGTCTGGAATCAATCGAGCAGGCTCTCGCCAATGATGACAAGGTACAGCTCATCGGTTTCGGGACTTTCCATGTTATAGAGAAGGAAGCGCGCATAGGCCTCAATCCACGCACCAAAGAGAAAATCGAGATTCCTGCCAGAAAGGTGGTGAAGTTCAAACCTGCCGCCGAGCTTGGAAAGTGAATTCTTGATTCATTCACATAGCCCCGGTCTTGTACTTGCCGCATATTCTGTGTGCGCCTCGTTCCAAGACACGGCATACCTTGTAAGACTCTGCCCGTAGGAATCAGGATAGAAGTCCAAACACACCCTAATAACGCGATGCGGATATATTTCCGTACCGCGTTTTTTTGTTTCCATGGGAGTGTGTCAAAGTCAAAATAATCCATAAATGATATTGAAAACGGGGATAAAATATGGCTAAAAACAGCTTCATAAACAGAGTTTAACGAAACCGCGGTTTTATTTTGTTGATTGTTAATGGTTTATAAAAATTTTCCTCACATAGAAAAAGTCGGTGTTTGTAAGGTGTTTGAAATCAAACATTTATGAAACGAAGGAAAAGTGAGGAAAAATTATGATTTTCCTCACTTTGTAAATTGTTGATGATTAATGTTTTATGGACGTGGGTGAGGAAAATTTTCATATCGTTAAAATTGGTGTGAACGCAGGTTATTGCCTAACTTTGCAGTGCAGTTCAATAAGGATTGTGGAGTGGATGAATCTGCTTCGAGTCTACAGACTATCATAGAGCTAAAGTAAAAGAAATGATGAATAGTGAAAAGTGAATAATGAATAATGAAATGAGTTAAGAACGGTTGCCGGAGTGATTCGGCAACCGTTGTTGTTTGTCCTTTATTGTATATCCGGCTCGTGTCCAGGTTTCGGCTGAAACAGGCAGGATCCTCGCGGAGAGCCTTTGCAACTTTACAATTGGTAAGACAGCGATATGTAGACAGTGTGGGAAAATTCGCGAGACGGCACGTAGAAACGTGTTCCGGACGGAAGCGTGATATGACGGCGGCAGGCGTATATGTCGAAATCCGAGAAGCCGTAGCCGAGAGTCCATATCCACCGGTTGTAGCCGAAATTTATCGATGCCCTGATGTCCCAATAAAACCAGCGGATATGTGTGTTGCTGACCTTCATCGGCTGCGCGGATGTTTCCAGCCCGTTTCCTTCAGGAAGGTAAAGCAGGGAATTCCTGAACGGGACTCCGAGAGTGATTCCCGGTTCGGCCTGAAGCCACAGACGCAGGGCATAGTCGTCCCGGTGGAACAGGTATGGAGTGCGGATGGCCAGTGCTGGCTTGAAAAGCAGCCAGTCTATATCCTGATAATCCCTGTCGAGGTTCCAGTTTTTGCCGTCATGCTCGAATGCGCGGGTTGGCTGATTGTACTGCGAAGTGATGTTGATGCCGAGTTTCACTCCGAGTGTTCTGTGGAAGTGCCAGATTCCGAAAGGCTCCATCTCCCATGCCTGGCCGCTTTTGAGACCTCCGGCGAGTCCGGCCTGCCATCTGTAGTCGCGGAAATCGGTGTCCAGGTTCTCATCACAGACCTTTTCCTTGGTATTGGTAAGACTGTTTGCCCAATTGAATTTCTCTGGATTCGCGGCAAGGCAGGCTGCGGAGACGACAATGCAGGTCAAGTGCAGGGCGAGGCGTTTCATATCTTGTTGAGCAGATATGAAAAGAATATGTTGAGTCCGAACATCAGCAAGAACGCGATGGACAATGATGCGGCATACCGCAAAGCGACTGTAGCACGTGTCGGTTTCTTGAAGTGCCTTTTAATGCGTTTGTCTATGGGCGTCAGTATAGAGGTGGCTATTGCGCATACGACTGCAAGTCTCAGATATTCCATAAAAAAAGCTTGAATAAAAACTATGCCCTGCTCAGTATTTTAGCGGAGGCGTGGGGAAGAGGCTTCGTATCGAGCCGATGCTTGCAAGCACCGAGGAGGCTTCAAACGGCATGAATACGGTTCGTGTGTCGTTGCCTGCGGTCATTGTCTGCAGAGTCTCTATGTATTTGGTGGCGAGGAGATACGTGGCCGGGTCAGTGGCTGTCTGGCGCACCGCTTCGCTCACGTTGCGTATGGCCTCGGCTTCGGCTTCGGCCTGCAGGATTCTGGCTTTCGCTTCTCCTTCTGCACGCAATATCTCAGCCTGTCGTGAAGCCTCAGCGCGGTTGATCGCCGACTGCTTCTCTCCTTCCGAGCGCAGTATAGCCGACTGTTTTTCGCCTTCGGCGTTGAGGATTTCGGCACGTCGGTTGCGTTCGGCCTGCATCTGCTTTTCCATCGCCATTCGCACAGATTGCGGCGGCTTGATGTCTTGAAGCTCCACACGGTTCACTTTTACGCCCCATTTGTTGGTGGCATCGTCGAGGATGGTCTGGAGTTTGGTGTTTATGGTGTCGCGGGATGTCAGCGTCTCGTCGAGTTCAAGTTCGCCGATGACGTTGCGGAGCGAGGTCTGCGTCAGCTTTTCTATTGCATTGGGCAGGTTGTCGATTTGATAGACCGACTTCTTTGGATCTACTATCTGAAAGTAGAGGAGCGCGTTGATTTCGGTGGTAACGTTGTCGCGTGTAATCACTTGCTGCGACGGGAAATCGTATACCTGTTCGCGTAGGTCGATGCTTGATGTGGTTGTCATCTTGGCATATTTGTGTTCGCCGGCACCCACTTCCTCGCGGCGGTAGATCATCTTGGGACGGTCTATGAAAGGGAAGATGATGTTCAATCCTGGCTTCAGCACGCTGTGGAAGCGTCCGAGGCGTTCGATGACTTTGGTTTCGGACTGGGGAACCACTTTCACCGAGGCTGCTATGACCACTACGGCGAGAAGCAGGATGACTATGGACAGAATCATTGCGCTGGTAGACATATGTTGAGTATTTAAAGTTTTGTTTGCAAAGCAGATGGAGGAAAGGGAAGTCGCATTAGCCTTTTATCGGAACGGCTACGAGCACGATGCTTTCATAGCCGATGATTTCCACTTCGTCCCCTTCGCGTAGAGGCCGGCCGTCCTGCAGGCGCACCTGCCAGTTGTCGCCGTCTATGCGTACGCGGGCAGGGGCGCGTGGGGTGGTGGATTCGATTACGATTGCACGCCGTCCCTTGAGTTCATCCATATTTGTGTCGAAAGAACCTTGGCGGCGGTGGCGGCGTTCGTGCATACGTTGGAACGTCTTTCCGAAGGCAAGGAAGAATGCCAATGCCCCTAAGGCGGCGCAGACGGTCTGAATGGCGAGCGACGCGCCGCAGAGCGAGGCCACTCCGGCGGCCAATGCTCCGGCAGCGAGGCATATGCTCCATATCCATAGCGTAAGCACCTCGATAATGGCGAGGATTGCGGATAATGTTGCCCAAATCAGGAATGAAGTCATATTCTTTTGTCTTGGTTCACATCAGGCCACAAATTTATGAAATAATTTCTGGATATGCAATTTTTCGTTGGGATTTTGTTGTGGGAGCGGAAATATTCAATAGCCGAGGGCTTATATTTTTGTTTTTTATGTTGTTGTCGTGGCGGCAAGGGTAAGGACTGAACATCTTATGCCGGGGACGGCTGAATGAAGTGTCTCGGCGCAGGCCAGCAGGGTTGCGCCTGTGGTGCATACGTCATCCACAATCAGGACATGCCTGTCGAGGAGTTCGTACGGCCGGCGCACTGAGAACACCCCGCGTGTGTTTGCCCTGCGTCCTTCGGGCGTGCGTCCGGTCTGCGTCTTGTGTGGACGGCGTGCATAAAGGTTGTCTGCCGTAGGGATGCCGCTCATTTCGGTGAGTCCCCGGCAGATGCGTTCCGACTGGTTGTAGCCGCGACGCATCCTTTTGGTGAAATGTATAGGCACAGGCATAAGCAGGTCTATCCCGTAGAAAAAGCCGGTGGTAAGAAGCCGCCGCGCCATTTCCCGTCCGAACTCCACGGCCAAAGAAGGAAACTTGTTGTATTTGAAATCGTGTATTGCCGTGGCGAGAGGCGTTGAACGGACGTAATAGAACACCGCTCCGGCGTTCTCTATTGTGCCGTAGCCTGCGAAACGTTGCTGCATGGCGTTGCCGGGAATGCGGTGGAAGTCGGTGGCCGGCAGCTTTATGCGGCAGAGGGCGCATATGCGGTGTTCCGCTTTGGAAAGCCTGCCTCCGCAAAGCATGCAGTAATCCGGAGCCAAGACCTCCGCCAATCCTCCGCCTATGGACCGCAGGCCGCTTAATATGCTTTTCATTCAGACAAACGGCTGATTGCCGATGATATGGCTTCCGGTTCGTAGCCTCGTGAGGCGAGATGGCGGAAAAGCTTCATGCGTTCGCCGTAATCGTTGAGGTCGAGGTTGCGGGCCTTTGCCCGCGCGGCTTTGAGTGCGGCTTCTGCATATTCATCCTCGTCTATCTGAGCCAAAGCATCGGCGGCCTCCTTTCCGGTTATCCCTTTGGCTGCAAGTCCCGCACGTATCTTGCGCCGTCCCCAAAGCGCAAACCGGGCCTTGTCGTTGGCGAACGCGCGGGCGAACCTTGAATCGTCGATGAAACTGTCGTCGATCAGACGGTCGATGATTTTCCGGGCTTCGTGGCCTGTGATGCCTTTGCGGTATAGTTTCTGGCGTATCTCGCCGCTCGACTGCTCCGAACGTGCGCATAGGTCCATCATCTTCAGGAGCATTGCTTCAGGTGAGACTGGCTTTCGTGGAATCATGGCGTGCGTGTCGGCTGTATGGCAGTGGCGAAACGCTTTTTGCCGTGAATGTCAAGATGGGTTTCGGCCTCGGAAAACCCTGCCTCGGAAAGAAGACTGAGCATGCTTTCGGCGTGTCGAGGATTGATTTCAAGGAAAAGCTTGCCTCCGGGCCTTAGGCCTTTGCGTGCTGTCTCCGCAATCGGGCGGTAGAACTTCAGCGGGTCGGAATCAGGCACGAAAAGGGCGGTTTCCGGCTCGAAATCCTTGACCGTCGGTTCTATGTCGGAGCGTTCGCTTTCATCGATGTATGGCGGGTTGCTCACCACAATGTCGAGCGAATCCGGTTCGGGCGAATATGAGAGCATATCGGCCTCTTCCAATGTTATGTCGGCTTTTAGCTCCTTGGCATTCTTTTCAGCAATATGCAGTGCGCCTTGCGAGATGTCGATGGCCTTGATGACCGGGAACCTGAGGGTGCGCGCGAGTGCGATGGCGATGCATCCTGAGCCTGTGCCTATGTCGAGGGCGCGGAGGTCGGCGCGTCCGTCTGCCCAGTCGGCGATCATGTCTACGAGTTCGGCTGTCTCCGGACGTGGGATGAGCACCCGGGAATCGACGTGGAGCCACATCCCGTAGAAATACGCTTCTCCGGTAACGTACTGCACCGGCTCACCCTTGAGTATTCTGGCCACCGCTTCTTCAACCTTCTCACGGATGAATGGCGACAGTGCGGTGTCGTCATGGATCAGCATGTCCGTCCGGCTCCAGCCTTTCAGCCAGTGGAAAATGTTCTCTGCCACGGCGCGGGCTTCTCCTGCGCCGAGCGAGGGGGTGAGTGCCTTGATTGCTTTTCTTACGGTATTGTCCATCCGGTTGTATGGTCAGGCCGCATAGGGATGCGGCATATTGTCGTTTGTTGGAATGTGCGGTTTTACATTCATAACAACGAAAGCATGGCGTTTTCTTCGTTCAGGCTTTGGAGGTAGGCTTTACGGTCTTCCTCCATCATGCGGTCGAATTCATCGGCAGCCGCTTCGATGATTGCCGGGTTTCTTTTTCCCCAGTCGGCAAGCGCGCTGCCTATCCATTTCATCTCAAGTTCCTGATAATTCTCGTAGCATTCCGTTAGAAGTCGCTCCATCTCTTCGATGGATTCGGCTTTGAGGACTTCGTCGATGCATTGGCGCGTTACGAACTGCCCGGAAAGGTCGAACCATTCGCCGGGTGCTTCTTCTGTCTTTGGCGGGAACGGGTTGCCCTTAAGCTTGGTATGCAGGTATTTGCAGATGCCGAGGGAATATAACCTGTGGGCGCGCTCGAGGTTGCTGACGCGGAATTTCATGCCTTTGTAGCGGACGAAGCGGTCGTCGTCGGCCTTTAGCCTGCGCAGCTCGTCGATGAGCGGCAAAGCTCGGGCCATGGCACCGACAGTGGCCGTGTTCAGCACTTCAAAGTTGATGCGGTCATGGAGCGGCAGCCCGCGTTTCTTCCTGCGTTCGCGCAGAGGCCATTTCTTCTCGTCGCGCAACAGCCCGCTGCTCCGGAGCATGATGCCCGGCACCACTATGGTGCCTCCGCGTTCGTCGCCGAACAGGTAGGAGAAAGGGAAATCGGAGCTGTCAGGGTGCATCTTGTGGTCGCCGACAAGGAGCGAGAAGGCCCCTATTTTTGCGCCCCACATCACATAGCTTCCGCTTGAGCTTTTCACTCCTCGCTGCATTATGCCCCAGTGCACGGGACCCATCTTGTAGAGGTGGTTGCTCTGGTTGGAGCCGCTTCCGGCGTTCATGAACTGCGTGAGCGCGCTGATGAGGAGCGTGGCTTTGTGCACGGTGGTGGTGTATGGCCCGGCGAAGAGGGCGCATCCTTCGCCGTTCTCGCAGTTGGAATTGGCAAAGAAAAGCGAGTCGTGGGCAGTGAACCCCTTGCCTATGCGTGCGCCTTGGCCGATATATGCGTTTTCCATTATCGCTCCGTCGTAGGCGCATCCGTCTTCGATTATGAAATGGTTGCCTTTCACGTCTGAGCCAACATGGGCGAGCGCACGTCCCGGGGCAGCATTGTTGATTATCGCCCCGTCGATGAGCGCGGAAGCCCCGTCTACCACCACTTCACGGTCGATGAAGACGTTGATTATCTGACGCGTGTTGAATACCTTGGCGTTCTTGCCTATTTTCCCCGGCAGGGGATGCCGTTCCATATGGTCTTCAAGGATTGGCTTGAGAGTGTTTTCGGCCCACTTCGGCAACCGCGCCATAAGCTCGGCCAACTGGGCGGAAAGCCCGGGGAATATTGTTACGGGACAGGAACCCGTCTCGTCGAGCACGTTGACCTGCACGCCTAGTCCGCACCTTGCCTCGTCCTCATATTCCATCAGCCCGACGTTCTGGATTTCCGCGTCGTTGTCTATCTCATAGTTCCTTATGGCCACCCCTACGTTGACGATTCTGACGTTGTCGCCTATCCGGCAGTTGTCGATCATCGCGTTGCGTATTTCGGAGTTGCACGAAAGCATCTTGCCTATCTCTATGTCGCCTTTGAACTCTACGTTGCGGATTCGGGATAGGTCGGTGCGGTCTGAGATGCGTACGCGTTGCCAGTCGTCGCAGGTGCATTCCTGTGCCTGCAGCTTCTGTATCTCCCACCATTCGAGCTGGCGGCGGAGCGGGTTACTGTAGTTCTCCATCCTCGTCGTATTTCTGGAAAAGGAAGTCGTTGTAGGGGAAACGCTCGGTATGTATCTCCTTGGCCTTTTGGTAGAGCATCGCCTTCAGCTCGTCGATGTTGACCTTCTCTTTTGCGGAAATGAACACGCAGTCGTTGTTCATGCGCGCCATCCATGTCTGTCTGAACTCTTCGAGCGGAATGTTCTCGCGTGTACGCGGCGTAAGATCGTCGGGGTCTTTCGGAGTATATGTGAATGCGTCTATTTTGTTGAAGACCAATATCATCGGTTTGTCGCTTGCGCCGCATACCTCCTGAAGCGTGCGGTTGACCACCTCAATCTGTTCCTCAAACTGGGGATGGCTCACATCGACCACATGGACAAGCACGTCGGCTTCCCGCACCTCGTCGAGCGTAGACTTGAACGAATCCACGAGATGGGTCGGCAGCTTGCGTATGAACCCCACGGTGTCGGTGAGCAGGAACGGCAGATTGTCGATCACGACTTTCCGCACGGTAGTGTCGAGTGTCGCGAAGAGCTTGTTCTCGGCAAACACCTCGCTCTTGCTCAGAAGGTTCATCAGTGTGGATTTCCCGACGTTGGTATACCCGACGAGGGCCACGCGTGTCAGTTTGCCCCTGTTTTTCCGCTGTATGCTTTTCTGCTTGTCGATGTCTTTGAGGTCGTTCTTGAGCCTGGAGATTTTGTCGAGGATGATTCGGCGGTCGGTCTCGATCTGAGTCTCACCCGGGCCGCGCATGCCTATGCCGCCGCGTTGCCGCTCAAGATGGGTCCACATGCGGGTCAGGCGTGGAAGAAGATATTGGTATTGTGCGAGTTCCACCTGCGTGCGTGCCGTCGCCGTCTGCGCACGCTTGGCGAATATGTCGAGTATGAGGCTCGTGCGGTCGAGTATCTTCACTTTCAGCTCCTTCTCGATGTTGCTCACCTGCTTGGGGCTTAGGTCGTCGTCAAAGATCACAAGTCCGATTTCGTTGTCTTCCACATAGACGCGTATTTCCTCAAGCTTCCCCGTCCCGACGTAAGTGCGCGGATTCGGGTAGTCGAGTTTCTGCAGGAACCGTTTTTCCGGTTCGGCCCCTGCGGTGCGTGCCAGGAATGCGAGCTCGTCGAGATATTCGTTGGCCTTTGTCTCGTTTTGTTGCTGAGTTATGAGTCCGACGAGCACGGTGCGCTCATTGGACTCATCGGTGATTATGTTGTCTTCGATCATTGTCAATGTCTTTCTCCTGCAAATTTAAGCAATTTCGTGCTAACTGCCAAATTCAGGTGTCGTTGCGGTTCCTGTGTGCATTATGCTAAAAAAATCTCCGGAAAGGATGTCTTTCCGGAGATTCACGTATTTTCAGGGTTTCAGGGCTGGTCAGCCTTTGTTTTCCTCTTTCTGCATCTGCTCTTTCAGAGCCTGGAGTGCACCGAGGTCTCCGAGAGTGGTCTTCTCGATCTGCTGGGGAGCAGCCGGAGCGCTTTCTTCGCTGCGTTCGCGGCGCGGTCCACGCTTGGCGGCCTTTGCTGCACGAGCCTCTGCGCGGTTGGCGTCTTCGGCGATGCGGCTGTGGCTGAGGATGATGCGTTTGCTGTCTTTGTTGAACTCGATCACCTTGAAGTTGAGCTTGTCGTCGAGTTTGGCCTGCGAGCCGTCCTCTTTCACGAGATGCTTCGGAGTGGCGAAACCTTCCACGCCGTATTCAAGCGCGATGACAGCACCCTTGTCCATGACTTCGATGACTGTGCCTTCGTGGATTGAGCCGACAGTGAAGATGGTCTCGAACACGTCCCAGGGATTCTCCTCAAGCTGCTTGTGTCCGAGGCTGAGGCGGCGGTTGTCCTTGTCGATTTCGAGAACCTGCACCTCGATGTCGTTGCCCACCTGAGTGAACTCGCTGGGGTGCTTGATTTTCTTGGTCCATGAAAGGTCGGAGATGTGGATGAGGCCGTCAACGCCCTCTTCAATCTCGACAAACACGCCGAAGTTGGTGAAGTTGCGCACCTTGGCCGTGTGGCGGCTGCCGATGGCATACTTCTCTTCGATGTTCTCCCAAGGATCGTTCTTGAGCTGCTTGATGCCAAGGCTCATCTTGCGTTCCTCACGGTCGAGGGTAAGCACCACGGCCTCCACTTCGTCGCCTACTTTCAGGAAGTCCTGTGCGCTGCGGAGGTGCTGGCTCCAGCTCATCTCGCTCACGTGGATGAGTCCTTCCACGCCGGGCTGAACCTCAACGAATGCGCCGTAGTCGGTCATTACTACTACGCGGCCGTTGATGTGGTCGCCGACTTTGATCTCCTGGCTGAGGCTGTCCCATGGATGGGGCTGCAGCTGTTTGAGACCGAGGGCGATGCGCTTCTTCTCGTCGTCGAAGTCGATGATTACGACCTTGATGTCCTGGTCGAGCTCCACAACTTCGCGAGGATCGCTCACGCGGCCCCAGCTGAGGTCGGTGATGTGGACAAGGCCGTCCACGCCGCCGAGATCGACGAATACGCCGTATGCGGTGATGTTCTTGACCTTGCCTTCGAGCACCTGGCCCTTTTCAAGCTTGGAGATGATTTCGCGCTTCTGGGCTTCAAGCTCAGCCTCGATGAGCGCTTTGTGGCTGACAACCACGTTTTTGTATTCCTGGTTGATTTTGACAACCTTGAATTCCATTGTCTTGTCGACGAATACATCGTAGTCGCGGATAGGACGGACGTCGATCTGCGAGCCGGGGAGGAACGCCTCGATGCCGAACACGTCCACGATCATGCCGCCTTTGGTGCGGCTCTTGACATAGCCTTTGATGACTTCGTCGTTTTCGAGAGCCTTGTTGACGCGGTCCCAGCTGCGGGTCTGGCATGCCTTCTTGTGGGAGAGGCGGAGCTGGCCGTTCTTGTCCTCAAGAGTCTCTACGAATACCTCTACTTCATCGCCTTCCTTGAGGTCGGGGTTGTAGCGGAATTCGCTGATGGGGATGATGGCATCGGACTTCATGCCTATGTCCACGCGCACGTCGCGCTTGGAGATGGCTTTCACGCGGCCGATGGCCACTTCATTTTCTTTTACCGTGTTGAGAGACTCGTCGTAGGTCTTCATCAGTTCCTCGCGGCTCATCGCACCGGCTGTTTCGCCACTTGCGTAGGCGTTCCAATCGAAATCTTCGATCGGGGTCTGAACTTTTAAATCGCTCATTAAAGATTTTGCTCAATTTCCGGCCGTTGCGGACTTGGCAGGGGGACTCCCTGCTCCGACTGCCCGGAAAATGAATTAAGGGTTAATAAATAAAAATTGGTTCTCATTGTCTTTTGGGCGATGCGTAATTGTCATTCATCCAGTTTGTTGGATGGTGTTTACGTAAAATCGCCGTTAAGACGCGGCAAAGTTAGCAAAAAAATCCGGTTCAGGCAATCAATCGGCGTAAAAATCAAGGTTTTGTACACGGCTCTTTCATTTAAACTAAAATAAAAAGCATGACTTCCCCTACCCGGTTCATTGTGAATCGGGTAATATTCTGTGTCTGTCTGTCAACGAGTTATTCTGGTGTCAAAATCTTATATTTTTCATTTTTGGCTTAAAAACC
>CAJSYI010000008.1 GCA_910573745.1 Muribaculaceae bacterium
ATATCTCTAAAAAGTCCAATTTTGATGACTTTTCAGACAAACGAATTATGGAGATACAAAAGAAACTCAACCGTCGTCCACGGGAGAAAATTGACTTCGACACTCCAAAGAAGCGTTTTTTCGATAAGGTTGCATAAATTTGCATTTGCTGTTGGACTCTGCAAGTGCGTTTTTTGCCACCTCGATCTCAAATTCCTTGCAGAAATCGTCCGCGATACAAAAAATTTCAGTAACTTTACTCTCGGTAATCATGATACAGTATTTATTGTTTGACACCTCTAAATTACTAAATATCAGTGAAATTACCAAAAGAATAGGCAACTTTTTCAAGCTGCCTATTCAACTTTTTTATAGCATTTCTTATCCCGAACTCGCGTAACAAACAAATGACGATTACCGATGTACAGACTTTTTATCGCACTTCTGCTGACGGCGGGGACAATCCTGTCGTCATGCGCACAAAAAAAAACAAAGAGAAAGAAATGGACAATGACAAGAACGCTGCCGCAAAAGTGCTTGTGGCATATTTCTCCGCCACCGGCACCACGGCTCGGAAAGCAGAGCTGATTGCCGGTGCCACTAGGGGCAAGATTGCCGAAATCATGCCTGAAGAGACTTACTCTTCGGCTGACCTGGATTGGAACAATCCCCGATCGAGAAGCTCATCGGAAATGAAGAATCCGGCATCTCGTCCAGCAATAAAGAAAGAAGACATCGACATAAACGGATATGATGTTGTCTTTCTGGGCTACCCCATCTGGTGGGACGAAGCACCGCGCGCCGTAAACACTTTCATAGAAAGCCACAGTCTGAAAGGGAAGAGAGTGGTTCCGTTCGCGACCTCCGGAGGAAGCACAATCGCCAACAGCGTGCGAACGCTGAAAAGGACATATCCGGAAATAAGATGGAATGACGGAAAGCTTCTCAACAACGCGGATGCCGCCGACGTGGAGGCTTGGGCAAAGAGCGTACTGCACAACTGACCGAACATCGGGAAAGCCATCCGACGTCTTCCGGCAAAATCTGAAAAGGGGATGCAGACTGATTTCTGCATCCCCTCTGTAATCACATGTCCAAGCTGCAAAATCAGTCGAGCTTGTGGATCACGAGACCGGAACGGAGCTTAGGCTCGAACCAAGTGGTCTTCGGAGGCATGATGTTGCCAGTGTCGGCGATGTTTATGAGCTGGTCCATGGTCACGGGATAGAGGGCGAGAGCCATCTTCATCTCACCGCTGTCCACGCGACGCTTAAGCTCTCCGAGGCCGCGTATGCCACCGACGAAGTCTATGCGCTTGTCCGAACGGAGGTCGGTGATTCCGAGTATGTCGCGGAGGATAAGGTCGGAGCTTACGGTTACGTCGAGCACGCCGATCGGATCCTGGTCGTCGTATGTGCCTGCCTTTGCAGTGAGCGAATACCAGCGGCCGTCGAGATAGAGCGAGAAGTTGTGGAGGGCAGCGGGAGTGTAGATTTCAGTGCCCATGTCCTTCACGTCGAAGTTCTCACGCACCTTGTCGAGGAACTGCTCCGGAGTGAGGCCGTTGAGGTCGCGCACCACGCGGTTGTAGTCGATGATCTTGAGGTGCGAAGCCGGGAAAGCCACAGCCATGAAATAGTTGTATTCCTCGTCGCCGCGATGGTTGGGGTTGTTCTTGGCCTTTTCTGCGCCTACGAGAGCGGCAGCCGCACTGCGGTGGTGTCCGTCAGCGATGTAAAGGTTAGGAATCTTGGCAAACTCCTCGGTGATCGTCTCGATGGTCTTCGGATCCTCGATGAGCCAAAGCGTGTGGCCGAAATTGTCGTCGGTAACGAAGTCGTATTCGGGCTTTCCGGCAGTAACGTCGCGGATGATCTTTTCAAGCACCTCATTGTCGGGGAAAGCGAAGAACACCGGCTCCACGTTGGCGTTGTTGACGCGGACATGCTTCATGCGGTCTTCCTCCTTGTCGCGGCGGGTAAGCTCATGCTTTTTGATGCGGCCTTCCATATAGTCGTCCACCCAGGCGGCAACCACGAAACCGTACTGCGTGCGGCCGTCCATTGTCTGCGCGTAGATGTAATACTTCTCCTGGTCGTCCTGCACGAGCCAGCCGTTCTCCTGGAACTTGTGGAAATTCTCCACGGCCTTTTCGTAGACTTTGGGGTCATGCTCGTCAAACCCGGGTTCGAAATCGATTTCCGGCTTGATGATATGATAGAGGGATTTGGGGTTGCCCTCAGCCTCTTTGCGGGCCTCTTCGGAATTGAGCACGTCGTAGGGACGCGAAACTACCTCTTCCACCATCTCCTTCGGAGGGCGGACGCCTTTGAAAGGTTTTACTTTTGCCATGGTTTCTTTACGAAATTAAGATTGTGTATTGTTGTTTTTTTGATTTGCAATTATTGGCGGATTACGGTCTGCTCACGGTCAGGGCCGACAGAGACTATGCAGACCGGCGCGCCGAGCTTCTCTTCCACGAATCTGATGTATGCCTTGAACTCTTCGGGGAAATCCTCCTCGGAGCGGCACTGCGTAAGGTCGCACTTCCATCCGGGAAGTTCCTCATAAACCGGCTCGATGTCTTCAACTGCGGCATCAAACGGGAAACGGCCGGTCTCTTCGCCGTTGATTCTGT
This sequence comes from Muribaculaceae bacterium, assembly GCA_910573745.1. GTDB lineage: Bacteria > Bacteroidota > Bacteroidia > Bacteroidales > Muribaculaceae > Lepagella. The sequence continues at coordinate 2,618 of CAJSYI010000008.1, forward strand.
AGGCCACGCACGCCTTGATCGTGTCGAACCCGTCGAGCACGTCGGCCTTCATCATTATAAGGCGGTTGGCGCCGTTTATCATGACGGCATACCGCAGAGCCACGAGATCGATCCATCCGCAGCGACGCTTGCGCCCCGTTACCGCGCCGAATTCGTGGCCTTTCTGTCCGAGCTCGTCGCCGACGGCATCGAAAAGCTCAGTGGGGAACGGGCCGCTGCCCACACGGGTGCAGTAAGCCTTGAATATCCCGTAGACATTGCCTATCCTGTGCGGCGACAGGCCGAGGCCGGTGCATGCGCCGGCGGCTACGGTGTTGGAAGAGGTTACGAAAGGATACGACCCGAAATCCACGTCGAGCATCGTTCCCTGCGCCCCTTCGCAGAGGATGGACTTGCCTCCGTCGAGCATCTCGTTTATTTCATACTCGCTGTCCACGATTTCAAACCGCCGCAGATAGTCGAGGGCATCAAGCCACTCCTTTTCCGCAGCGAGAGGGTCTTGAGCGTAACCGGCCGACCTGAGCATGTCAAGGTGGCGTTCCTTCGCAGCCGCATATTTGGCATCGAAATCATTGAAGATGTCGCCAACGCGGAGTCCGTAGCGCGATATTTTGTCGGTATATGTAGGGCCTATCCCCTTGCCGGTGGTGCCGATTTTGGCTTTTCCTTTCGCAAGTTCGTTGGCCGCGTCGAGATGCCTGTGCGTGGGCATTATAAGGTGTGCCTTCCTGGATATCCTGAGTATCTTCGTCAGGTCGGTGCCCTCTTCCTCAAGAGCCTCGGCCTCCTGGCGGAACAATACCGGATCAAGCACTACCCCATTGCCTATGAAATTGACGCAATTCCGGAAAACACCGGAAGGGATGGAACGCAGCACGACCTTCCTGCCGTCAAACTCAAGAGTGTGTCCGGCATTGGGGCCGCCCTGGAAACGCGCCACCGCATCATAACGCGGAGTAAGCACGTCAACCACTTTTCCTTTTCCTTCGTCGCCCCACTGGAGACCAAGGAGGACGTCTGCTTTAACCATAGTGTGTCGTTAATAATGTCTCTTAAAAAGAGGTTAGTATTCAGTTTTCTTCCCGGAGGCTTTCGCGCCTCGCCGCGCACGCCGCGCGCAGGTGGAACATACGCCGTAGACCACGGTAGAGAAATACGCCGGCGTGAACGCCTCGAATTTCCGTCCCCTGAAATGAGCCGCCACAGTCGGGTCTTTCTCTTCCCTTATCTTTCCGCACGAAGTGCAGACAAGGTGGAGAAACCCTGAACGCGCCACGGCATAGCGCATCTCGCCCGGCTCAAGCGGCAACAGGCTCAGGAGGCCGCACTTGCACAGAAGCGCCAACGTCTGATACACGGTCGAACGGCTCACACGGAAGCCGCTCTCTTCCATACGCGAAATCACGTCGGAAGCGGCAAACTGACGTCTGATCTTCCACACCGCCTCGAGAATCGCGAAGCGTTCCGGGGTCTGGCGCATCTCGTTGAGCTTCAGGAATCCCGAAAGACGCTCACGTGCCTGCTGGACAGAAAGTAACGATGCCATTTCAGTCTACCGGACGGCCTTTTGGCCAAATCCGTTGCAAAGGTACGCACACGCGCCCGATTTTCCAAATATTTCGGCCATTTCCTCAGCAAGAATCTGCGGATGTTGCCTCAAAAACCGAGCGGGAAAGGACTACGTCAATTCCCGGCAAAGACGAAAACCGGGGACGATGGCAATTATGATGTTTTGGCTTCTTCATGTGAGCCGGATTCATCTTGAAAGGCATCCGGTTCCCTTTTTATTGATTTGCAGAATTATAGACATATAGGGTCGCTGCATGCTGCAACCTTCAGACAAAATTTCTTCTGATTGCCATCTGGATAATATGCAGAAACGGCGGAGGCCAGATTCTGCATCTGCGCTTCGACAACAACCTCGTTGAGTTGCTGCGCTTTGACGGAATCATTGTTTGTTGTATGCGCCAATCCTGAAAACGGAAGGCATGGCATTATTGCTAAAATCAGATGCTTCATTTTTTATTGCGTCGTCCCTTGGTTATATAAGCATTGTTCACACGATAGACAAGGACAGTCACTATAATGACAAATATGATTGCCAATACCCCGGCACACCCGCGCATAACAGCCAATAATTGCCAAGAGGCTTTATCCACCAAGAATATCATACTAATCAGAATGGCAATGGCCATCCCGATAACGCAAAGAGCAATATGCTTTAATCTTAAATTTACCGGAGCATTGTAGAGCTTTTTAAGTTCTTCCCTGTCCATATGACATGTTTTTAGAATTGAAAAAATAACATTATCTGTAGTATCCGCAGATTTTCCAACAACTTGTTGGGAATTTACATTTTGAGAATTGCCAACAAGTTGTGGGCAATTTGTAGGCAACTCACTATAAAGAAGATACATCTTCTTCATATATTGCAGGTTCTGCCGAGAAAAGCCCTCGGCTTCGGGAATAGCCGCTTTCAGATCCTGACTGAGATTCCGATAGAAACCGCTGCCGTAAACATTCTCAGCACCACGAGCCACGATGTCACGACCAAGAGACCAGTAGAAGCGCAGCATCTCGCAGTTCACTTGGGCCGCAGCCTTAATCTGACTGCGGCGGTATCGTTCTTTCAACTCCTGAATCCACCGGGAATATTCGGCATCGGTTTTAATCAGTTTGCTCATACTTTAGTTCTTGTGGCTAACCTAATTACAAAGGATGTCCTTTCCCCGCTCCGAAACCTCAAACCGCTATTCAAATATGCCTTCTACTGCTTCGAAGCTCTCATCGCTTTCCACGTGGCCGTAAAATTCACCGCCTCCGCACACGTTAACGCCTTCAGGAACATCGAACTTCACGCCTTGTTTGTATTTGAGCTTCGGATCGGCGTAGACCTTCTTCATATACAGGCCATAGACCGGGAGGGCTGCACGGGCACCCTGTCCGAGAGCCATGGTGTTGAAGTGTATGTAGCGTTCATCACCGCCTACCCATACGCCGGTAACAAGCTCAGGAGTGAATCCCATAAACCAGGTGTCGCTGTTGGAGTTGGTCGTTCCGGTCTTGCCGCCCATCTCGGCACTTATGCCGTAACGGCTGCGCAGGCTTGCGCCCGTACCGGCATCCACCACGTTGAGCAGCATCGAAAGCATCTTATAATATGCGTCCTCGCTCATCACCTCAGTGCGATGGGCATTGGCCGAATATATCACGTTGCCCTGATTGTCCTCGATGCGGCTCACGAGAATGGGATCCACACGCATGCCTTTGTTGGCGAATGCCGAATACGCCCCCACCATCTCGCGCACAGGCACGTCGGCCGTACCCAGACAAAGAGGATACTGTGCGTCTATATATCCTGTTATTCCGAACATACGCATCATCTTCACAAGATTGCCGGGACGGTACTTGTCTATGAGCCGTGCCGAAATCCAGTTGTTGGAGTTGGTGAGTGCCCAACGCAAGTCCACCATCTGCCCTATGCGTCCGCTTCCGGAATTTCGCGGTGCCCAGTTGCCGAATACAGGCTGCGTGTTGCTGTAAGTGGAGCACGGCGTGTCTCCCTCCGTCATAGCAAGCGCATACAGGAACGGTTTGACAGTAGAACCCACCTGACGCTTGCCTTTCGACACCATATCATACTGGAAATGGTAGAAATCCGGACCGCCTACGTATGCCTTCACATATCCGGTAACCGCGTCCATGCTCATCATGCCTATGCGCAGTATGCTTTTCATATACATCAGCGAGTCATACGGAGTCATCGTAACGGTCTTGGTACCGGGGACATACTTGCCGTTCTCCTTCACGTACGCGAAAACGTCCATCTTGTATGGCGTATGGAATTCCTTCTCGATTTCAGCCTTGGTCGCGCCGGCCTGCTTCATAAGCCTGTAGCGTTCGGTCTGGGCTATGGCATTGCGTATCAGCTGCTGCACGCCATTGGAGCTTAGTTCGCTGCGGTTGGTGGTGTAAGGCCCGGTGGGGCTATGCCTCTTCTCAGCCGAGAATGCCGGCTGGAGCGTGCCGCCAAGCCATTCATACACCGACTCCTCAGCATATTTCTGCATCTTAGGGTCAACGGTGGAGTATATCTTAAGGCCATCCGTATATATGTTGTAATAGCTTCCGTCAGGCTTAGGATTCTTAAGGATCCAGCCGTAAAGCGGGTTCTCCTCCCACTGCACCGAGTCCGTGTTGTAATTGCCGATGGCTATGTGCCATGCCAAGAGCGAACCGTAGTCGCCGCGCTTAGGACGCACGGGCTTCTCAGCGGTTATGAGCCTTCTTATTTCTTCGCGGAGATAAGGCGCGCCACCTTCGCGGTGGTCCACTTTGTGATAATCGAGTCCGAGCGGAAGCTCCTTGATAGAGTCGGCCTCCTCACGGCCGAGCTTCCCGGCCTTCACCATCTGGTCTATGACCACATTCCGGCGGCTGCGCGTACGCTCCTCGTGGCGCAAAGGATTGTAATAGCTCGGGTTCTTGAGCATACCAACGAGCATGGCGGCCTCCTCCACTTTGAGGTCGCCCGGCTCCTTGCCGAAATACACATTGGCAGCCGTCTTGATTCCCACTGCATTGTTGAGGAAATCAAAACGGTTGAGATACATGTTTATTATCTCGTCCTTGGTGTAGTTGCGCTCGAGCTTCACAGCTATCATCCACTCGATCGGCTTCTGCATGGCCCGCTTGAACAGGCTCGACGACGGCTGAGAATAAAGCTGTTTGGCCAGCTGCTGCGTGATGGTGGAGGCACCTCCCGACGACTTGTCGCGCAGAAGGAGCGTCTTGAACACCGTGCGGCCGAGCGCGCGGAAGTCGATTCCGGAATGCTCCTCAAAACGCACATCCTCGGTCGATATGAGCGCGTCTATGACAAACGGCGACACCGATTCGTAGTCGGTATATACACGGTTGCCGCGTCCTGCGAAATAGCGTCCGAGTTCCGTGGTGCCGTCCCCGGCCACGACCACAGAAGCCAGCTTGTCGTGGGGATCCTCAAGTTCCTCGATGGGAGGCATATACCCTATCACTCCGTTGTAGATAAGAAGCATCAGGATCGCAACCACAAAACCAAGGCCGAGAAACGAGCCCCAAAGAATCCTGACTCTACGGCGGTTACGGTCATGGCGCGTCTGCTCCTTGGCAGCCGCAGGGCTGTTCAAATCGTTATTTCTCTTTTTATTGCTGAAAAAGTTGTCGTTGTTCATTCTGTCGAAATTGTATCCGACGAGATGTCGGATATGCAAAGTTAATGATTTTCCAGCAAAAACGCGGAAATCCGTGCCGAAAAGCATAGATACCCGCGCATTTCTGCATATTTCTCACCGGTTCAATATGAAAGGGCCTGGCTCAGAAGCTGGAAGTTCTTGTTGCGTGCCGCATCCATTATCAGGAACCAGTCTATGACAGTCCATACGCCGCAGCCGCCTCCGGTGATAAGCTTTCCTACTCCCTGCATGATGTCCCCGAGATAAAACCTGTCTATGCCGAGATATCCAAGGAATATCGAAAGCAGGAGAGCGGTGGTCGGATTCTTGAAGTCTATGCACTGCAGACTGATGTTCTTCTCTTCAGGGGCATTGGAAAGCATATCATACACCTGCATCATCATAGCAGCAGGAAACATACCCTGATGCGAAGCAATGAAAAGGTCCACTTGTTGCTGTATCATATAAGTATCTGTTAAAAATTAAACGACATAAGTGTACGCCATAAACGTCAGCCGACCACATTCTGCGGTTTTCCGGAAAGGAACGCAGCCACGTTGCCGACGGCTATGTCCATAAGCCTGACACGAGCCTCTTTGGTGGCCCAGGCTATGTGGGGAGTGATGAAGCATCGCGGGGCGGTGAGCAACGGATTGTCGGCGGCGGGAGGCTCGGTGCCGAGCACATCCATTCCGGCCGCATATATCCTGCCTTCACGGAGGGCATCGGCCACGGCCTGCTCGTCGATCAGCGGACCACGACCTGTATTGATCAGGATTGCGGAAGGCTTCATCGTCTCAATGCGTCTGGAGTCCACCAAATGCCTTGTCGTGTCGGTCAGCGGACAGTGCAGGCTCACCACATCGCTTTCCTTGAAAAGCGTGTCCATATCCATTTTATCATAACCGGCGGGAAGCTCCGTCTGCGGTTTGGAAGAGAACACTCCGACCTTCATGCCGAGAGCCGAAGCCACCTTGGCCGTGGCCTGTCCGGTGTGTCCGAACCCGACAACGCCGAAACGTTTTCCCGCAAGCTCCATAAGAGGGAAATCGGTGTAGCAGAAATCCTCGCTGCGGCTCCAGCGGCCTTTGCGGTTCTCATCAGCATAATGCTCCACGCGTTGCACAATAGCCAGCAGGAGCGAAATCGCCATCTGCGCCACAGACATCGTGCTGTAGGAAGGGATGTTGGTGACCACGATGCCTCGGCTTGCCGCCGCATCGACATCCACTATGTTGTAGCCTGTGGCCAGCACGCCGATGTATTTAAGTTCAGGAAGCCGGGAAATAGCGTCCGCGTCAAGCACCGTCTTATTGGTGATGACTATTTCGGAGCCTATTGCCCGCTCCACCGTCTTATCGGCGGGAGTACGGTCATAGACCGTCAGGTCGCCAAAAGCGGCCATGGCACCCCAGTCAAGGTCGCCGGGATTTAGTGTATATCCGTCAAGAACCGTTATCTTCATTTTACTAAAAACTGAATTATATTCCCTTATATATGACACCTTAGACCTCAACCAACCCTGTTCACCGGATTTCCGTCAAGGAAAGCCTCAAGGTTGGCTGCGGCCTGGCAAAGCGCACGGCTGCGTGCTTCCCGCGAGGCCCATGCCACATGCGGAGTGATGAAGCAGTTGCGGGCATGGAGCAACGGATGGTCGGCCGACGGCGGCTCCTTCGAAAGCACGTCAACTCCGGCTGCGGCTATCCGTCCCGAATTAAGCGCCTCGGCCAAAGCCGACTCGTCTACTATCGGGCCGCGCGCAGTGTTGATGAAAACCGCAGACGGCCTCATCCTGTCTATCATGGCCGCACTGACGAGTCCCCGGGTCTCGGGCAAAAGAGGACAATGCACGCTCACCACGTCGCTCGTGGCCATAAGCTCCGCAAGCCCCATCTTGACATATCCCTCGGGAAGGTCTTCCTGCGCCTTGGAAGTGAACACGGCGACCTTCATGCCGAAAGCCTCTGCCATCCGCGCCACTGCCGAACCGATGTCTCCGAGTCCGATTATGCCCATCTGCTTGCCGTCAAGTTCGACAAGCGGATGAGGCTGGTAATCGAACCCCGGTTCACCGCTCCATTTCCCACGCCGGGTGAGCGAATCATAACAGAACGGATGCTGGCATATCTCAAGAAGGAGCGCGAAAGCCATCTGGGCCACCGACATCGTGCTGTAAGAAGGGATGTTCGTAACGGTTATGCCTCGCGCGGCTGCGGCCTGCACATCGATGAAGTTGTAGCCCGTGGCAAAAGCCCCTATGTATTTCAGCTTCGGAAGCCTCTCCAGCTCATTGCGGCCTATCCTGACCCGGTTCACGAGAATCGCGTCGGCATCCGACGCACGCGAAACGAGCGACGAAGGCTCCGTAGCGTCATAGACATCGAGACGCCCGAGCCTCCGCAACGGGCTCCAGTCAAGGTCGCCGGGATTGACGCCGTACGCGTCAAGGGCCACAATCTTAAATTCACGTGTCATACCTTCGTTTTCTGCTTTGCAATTCCATTCTTCACCCAACACTTCCATGCTTCGGCGAAATGCCCCACGGCATTTACGTCAGTTTCCCATCTCCGAAAGGAATTTGACACGCACGAGGCGAATCTCCTCCTCCGTATAGTCCTCACCGAGTTCCTGGATGGCCTCTTCTATGTCGTCCTCCTCGCTCTGGCGGAAAAAGTCCATTATCTCCTCCTGCTGGTCTTCGTCAAGGATATCGTCGAGGAAATAGCCGATGTTTATCTTCGTGCCAGTCTCCACTATCGACTCAAGCTCGTCGAGAAGTTCTGAATACTCAAGCCCCTTTGATTCGGCAAGCTCGTCGAGCGCAATCTTACGGTCGATTCCCTGGATAAGGAAAATCTTGACATTGCTCTTGCTCGGCACAGTACGCACCCTCAGGTCTTCCGGGCGCTGAATCTCGTTTGCCTCCACATGGCGGCGTATCACGTCCACGAATTCCTGACCGAAACGCTTGGCCTTTCCGGCCCCGACGCCCGGTATGTTCTTAAGTTCGTCGAGCGAGACAGGATACGTCGTTGCCATGGCCTCGAGAGAAGGATCCTGGAATATCACGTACGGAGGGAGCCCGAGGTCTTTTGCCCGTCTCTTCCTCAAGTCCTTAAGGATAGCGAAAAGTTCTGGGTCGGCCACATATGCCGTGCCGTCCTTGATTTGCGGTTCTGCGTCGTTTTCTGAAAATTCTGCGTCTTCCACTATTTTAAACGTTTTTGGATGCTTTAAAAATTCTTCACCTTCAGGAGTGATCTGTATCACCCCGTAGTTTTCTAAGTCTCGGTTAAGGTATCCGGCAATCACCGCCTGCCGGATCAAGGCGTTTAGGAATCGTTCCTCGGTCTTGGGCAACGAGCCGAAAGCCTCGAGGTTTTCATGGCCGCGCGAACGGATGTCGTCTGTCTTACGTCCGGTAACCACATTTATTATATAATCCGACCTGAACCTCTCGCCCACTCCTGTAACTGCTTCAAGCACGGCAAGAAGTTCATCGGTGGCTTCAATCTGGTGTTTCGGATGCAGGCAGTTGTCGCAAAGGCCGCAGTTGTCCTCATGGTATTCTTCGCCGAAATAATGGAGAAGAATCTTCCGCCTGCATACCGACGACTCCGCGTAGCTCTCAATCTCGGCCAGAAGCTGACGTCCGATCTCCTGCTCTACGGGCGACTTGCCCTGCATCAGCTTCTCGAGCTTCTGCATGTCCTTATGGCAGAAATACGCTATGCAGTGCCCTTCGCCGCCGTCGCGGCCGGCACGTCCAGTCTCCTGATAATAGCCTTCAAGGCTCTTGGGGATGTCGTAATGGATCACGTAGCGCACGTCAGGCTTGTCAATGCCCATGCCGAAGGCTATGGTGGCCACTATCACATCCACCTTCTCATGCAGGAAAGCGTCCTGATTCTCCGAGCGCGTGTTGCCGTCCATTCCGGCGTGGTAAGGAAGCACCTTTATGTCATTGACACGCAGCGTCTCTGCCAGCTCCTCCACTCCCCGCCGCGAAAGGCAGTAGATGATGCCGCTTTTGCCGGGATTGTTCTTGATGAAGTGTATTATTTCCTTATCCACCCCCTTCGTCTTCTTACGCACCTCATAATAAAGGTTGGTGCGGTTGAACGAAAGCTTGAACACCTTGGCGTCCAGCATATCGAGATTCCTTTGGATGTCATGCTGCACCTTGGGGGTGGCCGTGGCCGTGAGCGCGATTACGGGACGCGGGCCGATCTGGTTGATTATGGGGCGTATGCGGCGGTATTCAGGCCGGAAGTCATGTCCCCACTCGGATATGCAGTGCGCCTCGTCCACGGCATAGAACGAAATCGTGGCCTTCTTAAGGAACCTTATATTGTCTTCCTTGGTGAGCGACTCCGGAGCCACATAAAGCAGCTTCGTCTTTCCTGAAAGCACATCCGCCTTCACCAGGTCGGACTGTCCCTTGTTGAGCGACGAGTTAAGGAAATGGGCCACGCCGTCGTCCTCGCCGTAATTGCGCATCGCATCGACCTGGTTCTTCATAAGCGCAATCAGAGGGGAGATGACTATGGCCGTACCCTCGCTCATAAGCGCGGGCAGCTGGTAGCAAAGAGACTTGCCTCCGCCCGTAGGCATAAGCACGAAGACATCGTTGCCGTCGATAAGCTCGGCAATGATCTCTTCCTGGTTCCCTTTGAATTTTTCAAACCCGAAGTTTTCCTTCAGGGCTCTTCTGATTGCTACTCGGTCGGCCATAAATCATAATATTAATGTGTAGGGGGCGGCCGCCTCCGGCACTCCGGAGACTTCACCATACAAAGATACGAAATTTTCTCCGGAAAGCGGCAATTTTCAGGGCAATTTTGTCTCATCCCATGATTTGCAGGCCGTCAAATGTAGTTTTTTTGCCCGGTTTATGTCTAACTTTACATCATGAAAACGAAATCACGCCAACAACTACAAGACGAGGTTGTCGAGATGATCGGACGCCACAAAGGACGCATAATTATGATATGCCAGGCATACACCGATTCCCGCGCCGACCTCGAGGACTGCTTTCAGGAAGTGGCCGCAAGGATATGGGAAGGATACGCCAACTTCCGTGGCGACGCGGCTGAGGCCACCTGGATATACCGCGTCACACTCAACTGTGCAATAAACTTTTCCCGCAGATCCAGGCAGAAGCCGCCGACCGTGGCTTTGCTCGACCACGACATGATCGAGGAAGCATCATCTGAAACCGACAAAAACACTGAACGGCTTTACCGGCTCATAGACATGCTAAACCCGTTCGAAAAAGCCATAGTGCTGCTGTGGCTCGAGAACCTCCCCTATTCGGAAATAGCCCTCGTGATGGGGATGAGCGTAAAGAACGTGTCGGTTAAGCTAACGAGGATAAAGGAAAAACTGAAACAAAACGCCAAAACAGATTAAGTAAAGTTATGGAAAACAAAGAATTTACCGAACTCGCCAATTCATGGGTTGAACGAAGAAAACGAATCGACTCGGCAGACGTATTCAACCGGCAACTACTTTCCGAGACCCTCGTGGCCAAATCCTTCTGGCTCGCGCCGAAGCCTATGGCTTTCTGCATAATGCTGTCCATGTTTTTCATATTCGCGATGACATACTGCGTACTCGCCAAGCCGTCATACTGGCCTGTGGCCGCTATGTGCATATTCGGATTGGCCGACACGGCATGGCAGACCTCCATGCGCGACAAGATACGGAGGATGGACGGAGGCGTGGTCGGGCTCCAGACCAACCTCCTCAGATACAGACGGGGTTATATCCGGCTCAGCATAGCGATGTGGATTGCGATGATTCCTTTCTTATGGTGGTACGGATGGTTCTTCGACCTCTATTCCGACCCGGCAACTGCCATAATCTGCATTTCCATCCTCGCAGCGGCATGCATATTGACGTTCTATTGGCGCACGCGCAAGACGTTCCGTGCTCTCGGCGACCTGCAATCAATCGCTACCGACCTTAAAGACCTCAACAGCGACTGACGCGCCCTGAATCGAGCCTTACGGAATCCGTCGTGCCGAATCATACGGCATGACGGATTTTGGCATTTGGGGATTTTTTACTATCTTCGCATCCTGAACTTTACCCAAAACCAAGAATCATGAAATTAAAATCAGCAATCATAAAGGCTTTCCGCCCTCTCTCGTTACTTCTGCTCTCTTCGCCCATGCTGTTGTCTTGCCAGAAGCAGGAAAGCAGCCTTGAGGCCCGTTTCCCGGACAAGTTTGAGGGGAAGACAGTGGAGATGGTGTCTTTCCGCGACTCTGCAGTCCTGCAGACAGGAGTGGTCAAGGACGGCCGCATCCTCTTCGACAACACCAGTCTTCTCGGCGATGAGCCGAGGCTCGTGGAACTCACCATCGACGGACGAGTAAAGGCTTTCGCAGTGATAGAACCCGGCGCGGCCAAACTTGCAGACTCTCTGCACGTGGCCACCGGAACACCGCTCAACGACAGGTTCTCCGCGCTAATGTCTCAGCTCGACTCGGTCGAGAACCTCGACGACATGAATGCATACGTCAATTTCGCCGATGCAAAGTTCGACGAAAACAAAGACAACACTCTAGGTGCTTATTTCGGTATGGAAGTGATAAAGTTCGCCGAACCGGCACGCGTGGACTCTTTCCTGAAAATCGCGCCGAAGACCATCGCTGAAAGCAAAAAGGCACAGAGGTTCATCCGCTTCGCCAACCTACGAAAGGCCACCTCTCCCGGCAACAGATACGTTGACTTCTCCGCCGTCGGGAAAGACGGCAAAGATGTCCGGTTCAGTTCCTTCATCGTTCCCGGGCATTACACCGTGGTGGACTTCTGGGCTTCATGGTGTCCTTACTGCATCAAAGAGATACCTCAACTGAAGGAAATACACGAAAAGTATTCCGGCAAGGGCGTGGACATAGTGGGCATAGCCGTACGCGACAAGACAGAAGACACCGAAGCTTCCGTGGCAAAGCACTCGATTCCATGGAAAGTGATGTACAACGCCCAGCGCGTGCCTTACGACATCTACGGCTTCACCGGAATCCCGCACCTTATGCTCATCGGGCCCGACGGAAGAATCATAGCCCGAGGCGAATCCGCAGCACAGACAGCGGCCAGGCTCTCCGCGCTGCTCGGCACGCAAAAACAATAATTCCATTCGCAGCGTTCTCTCTTCTGAAGAAAAACACACTCTAAAAACCGCTGAAAAATGGAGACAAACACCGCACCTAAGCTCGCGCCGTCGTTGAACGGGATAATAGAACAAAGCATCCGAGACAACTGGGAGTTGACTGCCCTGTCCGACATGGGCGGCGTCAACCTCCAGTTCAATGATGTGGCCGTATACATAGAAAAGCTCCACATACTGTTTGAGGCAGCCGGGCTAAAACCGGGCGACAAAGTGGCGATATGCGGCAAGAACGCGTCGAAATGGGCCGTAGCCCTACTGGCATGCCTTACGGCCAGGATGGTAGCCGTGCCCATACTGCATGAGTTCAAGCCCGACATGATACACCACCTCGTCAACCATTCCGACGCCAAGCTCCTTTTCGTGGACGAGGCCATCTGGGAAAACCTCGACGAACGCCTGCTTCCTTCCCTCGTGGGCGCGTTCTTCATCTCTGAGATGGGGATGCCCTTCTCGCGCAGCAAAAAGCTCTCTGAGGCCAGAAACAACATCAACACGCTTTTCGGCAAGAAATTCCCTTACGACTTCAAGCCGGAAGACGTTAGATATGTCCGTGAATCGCCCGGCGAACTCGCTCTGATAAACTACACTTCCGGCTCCACCGGCGCATCCAAGGGCGTCATGCTCTCTTACCGCAGCCTGTGGAGCAACATACGCTTCTGCCTCGACCATCTCCATTTCCTTAAGCCAGGCGACGGCATAGTCAATATGCTCCCTCTCGCACACCTCTACGGAATGACAATCGACATGCTCCACCCTTTCTGCCGTGGATGCCATTGCCATTTCCTGACACGCGTACCGTCGCCCAAAATAATACTCAAGGCTTTCGCCGACGTGCGCCCCAAACTGATCATCGCAGTTCCGCTCATCCTTGAAAAGATAATACGCACACAGGTGTTCCCGCTCCTTGAGAAACCGCTGATGCGCATACTGCTCAAAGTGCCGGTGCTCGACAGCCGACTGCTTGCCAAAGTGAAGGCCGGACTCGAACAGGCATTCGGAGGACACCTGCAGGAACTGATCATAGGCGGTGCCGCGCTCAACGGCGAGGTGGAGGCTTTCCTCAGAAAAATCGGATTCCCCTACACCGTGGGCTACGGAATGACGGAATGCGGCCCTCTGATTTCCTACTCACCCCCTTCGGAAAACCGTCTGCGCTCCTGCGGAAGAATCGTAGACCGAATGGAGGCCAAGGTGGAGTCGCCAGACCCGCAAAGGGTTCCCGGCAACCTTTGGGTGAGGGGCGACAACGTCATGGACGGATACTACAAAAACGAAAAGGCAACCCGTGAGGCAATCCCAGACCCAGCATCGGGATGGATGAACACGGGCGACCTGTGCACGATCGACCCCGACGGCTTCATAACCATTTCCGGGCGTTCAAAGACGATGATTCTCGGCCCGTCGGGACAAAACATATATCCGGAAGAGATAGAGCATGCCCTCGACAACCTGCACTTCGTGAGCGAATCGCTGGTAATCGACGACAACGGACGGCTCATCGCCCTCGTATATCCCGATTTCGATTCGGCACGTTCGCTGGGACTCGACCGTGAGGCACTGGAAAAGGTGATGGAGGAAAACATCGCAACCCTCAACAAGAGCCTGCCCGCATACTCCAAGATTTCAAGAATCAAGATTTTCGAGGAGGAGTTCGAGAAGACCCCGAAACGTTCAATAAAACGATTCCTTTACCAACCATGAACATAAGGAAGACGATAACGCATGACAGGCCGATCGTGCTGCTCGGAGGAGGCGGACACGCCCTCTCGCTGCTTGAGGCATTCCCGCCACTTACGCGTGCCATCGGCTACACGGCTCTTGAGCCTTCGCCCAAAATGCCCGTGGAATGGCTCGGCGACGACGAAACCTTCCGCTGCCTGTTCAAACCGGAAGACGTTGTAATGCTCTGCGCATTGGTCTACGGCGGACGTCCAGACCTCTCCCTGAGACGCAGGATAATAGAATCCTTCATCGGATACGACTTCGCCACGCTGATTGCCCCTTCGGCCGTCGTAACCGACAACTGTGAAATAGGCGAGGGAGCGGAAATAATGCATCGCGCGGTCATAAACCGTGCAAGAATCGGACGCAACGCAGTGGTCAACACGGGAGCCATAATCGAGCATGACTGCTCAATCGGCGACAACTCATTCATCGGGCCCGGAGCCGTCCTCGGCGGCGAAGTGGAGATAGGCCCTGACTGCTTCATCGGAATGGGGACATGCATACGCAACGGCGTGGGCATTGCCGCAGGAACGGTCATCGGAATGGGTTCGGTGGTAACAGCCAACATAACCCAGCCCGGAACATACGCAGGCTCAGGCAACCGTCTGCGCCGCATCTGAGAGGCTGTTTAAAAATGAATCTCCGGACATGCAACCTCAAATCAACAGTCATTTTTAAACAGCCGCTGAAATCAATCCATCATGAACCAAAAAGAGAAGACAATAATAATAGCCGAAGCGGGAGTCAACCACAACGGTTCTCCAGAAACGGCTTTCCGGCTCGCCGAAGAAGCGGCACGCGCCGGAGCCGACTATGTGAAATTCCAGACGTTCCGCGCAGACAGGCTCGTTACCGCCGCCTCGCGTACTGCCGAATACCAGCAACGCAACTGCCAAGCCGAAAGCCAGCTTGAGATGCTGCGTCGGCTTGAGCTTTCGGACGAGGATTTCATAAGGCTTGCAAGACACTGCAGAGAAATCGGAATAAAGTTCCTCTCAACGCCGTTCGACTGCGAAAGCGTCGGCTTTCTTGCCGACCTCGGCATCGACATGATGAAGGTGCCCTCCGGAGAAATCACCAACCTTCCGTATCTGAGGGCCATAGGGGCGACAAAGCTGCCTGTGGCCATGTCAACCGGCATGTCAACCCTTGCCGACATAGAATCGGCAATAAATGCGCTCACTGATGCAGGCACGCCGCGCGACATGATAACGCTATTGCACTGCAACACGGAATACCCCACGCCTTTTGCCGACGTCAACCTGCGTGCGATGCTCACTCTCCGCGAAGCTTTCGGGCTTCCGGCAGGCTACAGCGACCACACGGCGGGCATCGAAGTCCCGGTGGCAGCCACGGCTCTCGGAGCGACTATGATAGAGAAGCATTTCACTCTCGACAAGTCTGCCGCCGGCCCCGACCATGCGGCATCGCTCGACCCGGCGGAACTCGCCGCAATGGTGAAAGCCGTCCGCAACGTAGACTCCGCTCTCGGAAGCCGCATCAAAACCCCATCACCTTCGGAAATGAAGAACATTGCCGTGGCACGGAAAAGCATAGTGGCGGCGAAAAAGATAAAGAAAGGTGAGACACTGACTGACTCAAACCTTACCGCAAAGCGTCCCGGCGACGGACTTTCGCCGATGCTTTGGGACATGGTGGTCGGCACGGCCGCAGTCCGCGACTTCATGCCAGACGACCAAATCATACTTTGAAGTCAAGGATGAGACGGGCGGCATTCCTCACCGTGCCGGGACGGTAGTAAGGATTAGGTGCGGTGCGGGCCAACTCCTGCATCTCCGGAGAAAGCACACGTGCCAGTCCGGCCTTGATTTCGTCGGCGGAAGACCCGGCATTCACCACCGATGCGCCACGTGCGCGACCGGCCTGCCGGCTGCCTATGTCAAGCGTCGGCACATGGAGCGACGGAGCCTCAATCAGCCCGCTTGAACTGTTGCCTACTACAGCCAAAGACCCTGCAACAGCCGAAAAATAACGCTTGGCACCGAGCGAAGCCACGGCTTTTGCCTTTTCAGGCCGTGCTGCGGTCCATTCCTCGGTAAGCATGCGCACAGTACGCCCTCCCGTGTCTGAATTCGGCAGAGTCAAGAGGATTTTCACATCCTCAGGAAGGGAATCCAGCGCATCGAGAAAAGCTTTGGTCTGCCGTTCCTCATCGCCATGCTCGAGCGTGGCGGGATGGAACGTCGCCACAACATATCTGTCGCCAAGCACAAAACCTATCTGCCGCTCCAGTTCATCTTTCGGCATAGGCACAAACCCGCTCAAAGTGTCGGCGGCAGGAGAGCCGATGCAGTGGACAGTCGCCTCGTCCTTACCCATGGCTATTATGCGCCGGCGGTATTCCTCGGTCGAAGTGAGGTGCAACGCGCTCATCTGCGTAATCGCATGGCGGATGGCGTTGTCGTATGCACCAAGAGTGGTCTCCCCTCCGTGCAGATGGACTGTCGGTATGCCGAAAACCAATGCTGACGAAGCGGCGACAAGCACCTCATATCTGTCGCCGAGAATCACAACGACGTCCGGCCGCAGACGATCCAATGCGTCGGCAAGCCCGATTGCCTCCACACCCATCGACTTCACCGTGCCTACGGGCGTATCGCTCGAAAGCAGCATCTCCACCTTCGCGTCTATGCCGAACCCGTCGGCCTCTATCTCCTTGTACGTAAGGCCATATTCAGGCGAAAGGTGCATATTGGTGGCAATGATTTGGAGACGCGACTCCTGAGCGACAAGACGCATTATCGGCGCAAGGATGCCATACTCGGCCCTTGTTCCGGTAATGAAACAGATTCTCTTTTCCATTCAATACAAACAATCGGGCTTCTGCCCTCGCCACAGACTGAACACTGAGAGCAGAAGCCCGAAATCAATACCTAAGAGTGTGTTTGAATTTTTATTCTGATTTTTACAGGCAGTTTTACAGGGCTTTCCGGGCCTTGGAACGAGGCGCATAGCGGGCTATGCAACGAGTGAAAGGCCGGAAAGGACGTGAAAATGCCGTAGTGTGCCGTTCGAGTGTGCCTTTATGGGTCTTTCGGCTGTCTTCACGCCTTTGCCTCGGTCATGCAGCCCGCTGCACTCCCTCGTCTGCATGCGCGAATCCATCCCGAAATCCTCCATAAAAAATCCTGAAGAAAAATTCCAAACACACTCTACGAGTGTGTTAAAAAATCACTTGAGCACGCCGAGCTTGTTGCCCACCTTGATGAAGGCGGCGATGGCTCTGTCGAGATGCGCACGGTCATGGCCTGCGGAAAGCTGCACACGGATACGGGCCTGTCCTTTGGGAACCACAGGATAATAGAAGCCTGTAACGTAGATACCCTCTTTCTGCATCTCTGCGGCGAAATCCTGCGAAAGCTTAGCATCATAGAGCATAACGGCGCAGATTGCGCTTTGGGTGGGCTTTATGTCGAAGCCGGCAGCAAGCATCTTGTCGCGGAAATAAGCCACGTTCTCCATCAGCTTGGAGTGGAGGTCGTCGCTTTCCTTCAGCATCTTGAACATCTCGATGCTTGCGCCCACGATGGAGGGAGCCACAGAGTTGGAGAAGAGGTAAGGACGCGAACGCTGGCGGAGCATATCGATGATCTCCTTCGGGCCGGTCGTGAAACCGCCCATCGCACCGCCGAACGCCTTGCCGAGCGTACCGGTGAAGATGTCAATCTTTCCGTAGCAGTTGAACTGTTCTGCCACGCCGTGTCCTGTCGGGCCTACCACGCCTGCGGAGTGGCTTTCGTCCACCATCACAAGAGCGTCATACTTCTCGGCAAGCTCACAAATCTTGTCCATCGGAGCCACGTTGCCGTCCATCGAGAACACGCCGTCAGTGGCGATGATGCGGAAACGGCAATCCTTGGCTTCCTGCAGGCAACGCTCGAGGTCGGCCATGTCGGCATTGGCATAGCGGAAACGCTTTGCCTTGCAGAGACGCACGCCGTCGATGATCGATGCATGGTTGAGCGAGTCGGAGATGATGGCGTCCTCGTCAGTGAAAAGAGGCTCGAAGAGACCTCCGTTTGCATCGAAGCAAGCAGCATAAAGGATGGTGTCTTCCGTCTTGAAATAGTCAGAGATGGCACGCTCAAGCTCTTTGTGGAGGTCCTGCGTGCCGCAGATGAAGCGCACGGAGCTCATGCCGTAGCCGCGACGGTCCATGGCCTTTTTGGCGGCTTCGATGAGACGTGAGTCGTCGGCCAGGCCGAGATAATTGTTCGCACAGAAGTTGAGGACTTCACCCTCAGTGTTTTCGACAGCGATGCCGGCTTTCTGCGGAGTGGTGATTATCCTTTCATTTTTGTAGAGACCTGCGTCCTTGATGTCCTGCAGCTCTTTCGTCAGATGGTTTTTGAAGTTGGCATACATAATGTTAGATGTATAAGAATCGTCTTGAAAAAAATATCCAAGGCCGAATTCAAGAGCATAAAGAGAGCCCGAAAAACGGCCATTGAAAATTTATGGCGAAAAAATCACTCAAAGTTACCAACAATTTTTCAAAAAGTGCTTAAATTTGCAGGAAATTTTTTCGACAACCTTATACAACCTGAATGAAAAATGTTCTAATAATCGGAGCTACGGGCCAGATAGGCTCAGAGCTCACCATGAAACTGCGTGAGCATTGCCCTGGCGGCAATGTAGTGGCCGGATACATCAAAGGAGCTGAGCCTAAAGGCGCACTGCTTGAAAGCGGCCCCGCAGAGGAAGTGGACATCACCAATCCCCAGATGATTGCCGATGCCGTGGACAAATACAGCATCGACACCATCTACAACCTTGCCGCGCTTCTGAGCGCAGTGGCCGAGTCCAAACCCCAGCTCGCCTGGAAAATAGGCGTCGGAGGGCTCTACAACTGCCTTGAGGTGTCGCGCGAGAAAGGTTGCGCACTTTTCACGCCAAGCTCGATAGGCTCTTTCGGACCATCCACCCCGCATGACCACACTCCGCAGGACACCATACAGCGTCCCGAGACCATCTACGGCGTAACCAAGGTTACGGGCGAGATGCTTTCCGACTATTATGCACGCCGATTCGGCGTAGACACCCGTTCGGTGCGCTTCCCCGGCCTCATAAGCTACGTGGCTCCTCCGGGCGGCGGCACCACCGACTACGCAGTTGACATCTACTACTCTGCCGTGAAAGGCGAGGAGTTCAAGTGCCCGCTCAAGCCCGGCACGTTCATGGACATGATGTACATGCCCGACGCGCTCCGTGCTGCAGTGGAAATCATGGAAGCCGACCCGACGCGCCTCAAACACCGCAATTCCTTCAACATCGCTTCGATGAGCTTCGACCCGGAAATCATCGCCGCAAAGATAAAGGAATACGTGCCTGACTTCAAGATGAGCTACGAACTCGATCCGCTGCGCCAGGCGATAGCCGACTCATGGCCCGACAGCCTCGACGATTCCTGCGCACGCGAGGAATGGGACTGGAAACCAGAATACGACCTTGACCGCATGACTCAAGACATGCTCGTCAACCTGCGCAAGAAGCTCCTCCAGCAATAACACACTCTTAACACCTCCTCTCTCCCGTAAATTACCGACAACCCAAGCCTGAAACCGGAAACTTTTTTTTAGTTTCCGGTTTTTGTTGTAACTTTGCGCCCTGATTTGTGTCTATATCACATAACAGACATCATGAACCTTTCAAAAGAAGACTATAACCGTCTGCTCGACGGGATAATAAAGCTGGTATTCGACAAGGGACTCAAGTCGCTTACCATGGACTCCGTGGCCGCAAACCTCGGGATGTCGAAACGTACACTATACGAGATATTCGAGTCGAAACAACAAATGTTCCTGGAGGTGCTTGCCTATCAGCACGGCAACCATATACGCACATGCACGGAAATATTCAGCACTTCAGGCAACACCATGGAGGCGATGCTGAAAATCTACATCAAGCAGCGCAACATAATGGCGAAAGTGAACCCGTCGTTCTTCCGCGATATGGACAACGCGTTTTCCGAAATCAAAGACATGTACGAAAATACCGAAGAAGACAGGCACAACAAGTTCCTTGAGATATTCAGGCTCGGTGTAGATGACGGAGTGTTCCGCAAAGACGTGAACTATACCATCACCTCCAAGATTTTCAAAATCCAGATGGAATCGCTCAAGCGGATGGAGGAGCTGTTCCCCCCCGGACTCACTCTGCTCGACGTCTACGACAGCATAATAATCGGGCTCCTGCGGTCAATAGCCACTCCAAAGGGAATGGAAATCCTCGACAGGCTCACCACAACCCTCCTCCACAATCCCAAAGTCATGAACAACCAAACACCAGACATACAACAACCATGACACTTTTGACCTTAAGACAGACTCATGCCGTCCTGATTTCAGCGGCATCGGTCTTCGCGGCAAACGCACAGACCGCCGCTACGGAGCCGGCCCCCGGACTGACTCCGCAGATGACAGCCGCCGCTGCCGCCGACACAACGGACGCAGCCCCCGCGCTCGCCCCCATGCAGGGGAAGACGGTAACGCTTTCCAGGAAACAGTGCATCGACATCGCATTGCGCGACAACCCGACCATACGAGTGGCCGATATGGAAATAACCCGCATGGACTATTCCAAAAAGGAAGTCCTCGCCCAACTGTTCCCGCAGATAGACTTCTCCGGCGCATACCAGCGCGCTATAGAGCTTCAGACCATCAACATGAACATGGGCGGACAGAGCCAAAGCATCAAGATGGGGTCTGACAACACATGGAACTTCGGATTCTCCGCCCAAATTCCAATCATAGCCCCCACGCTGTGGAAAAGCATAAAAATAAGCGATATCCAGATTCTTCAGAACGCAGAAAGCGCACGTGCTTCACGTCTCGATATGGTCAACAGCGTCAACAAGGCTTATTACTCGCTACTTCTCGCCAAGGCCTCATACGATGTCGTGAGACAGAACTACGACATTGCCCTCTTCAACGCCGACCTGTTCAAGAAGAAGTTCGACCAAGGGACGGCTTCTGAATACGACGTGCTGCGCTCGTCGGTCCAGGTGAAGAACGTAGAGCCTCAGCTCCTCGAAGCCGAGATAGCGATACGCCAATGCAAGCTCCAGCTCAAAATCCTTATGGGAATGGACTATGAAGTGGACATAGAGCCTGACGTTACACTCAAGGAGATGCAGCAGGACATGTACGGATATATGATGCAGCAGGGATGGAATCTCGATGACAACACCTCCGTCAGGACACTCAACTTGCAGACGAAACTCCTCGAAGAGAACGTAAACCTCAAAAAACTGGCTTGGGTGCCGACTGTCGGAGCATCGTTCAACATCAACTGGAACGCCCTCAGCAACGGCAATGCGCTGAAAAACCAGCAGTTCCACCCTTATTCCACCGTAGGACTCTCGCTTTCAGTGCCAATATTCTCCGGAGGCTCGAAATACTACGGGCTGAAGCAGGCACAGGTGCAGCTCAAAGAGATGGAGTTCCAGCGTGAGAACCTCCTCAACTCCCTCGACATGCAGGTGCGGCTCGCCCTCGACAACATCGACAAGGAGGTGAAGCAGATTTCCACCAGCGAAGAAGGGGTGCGCCAGGCTGAGAAAGCCTACCAGATCATGCAGAAGAGCTTCGAAATCGGTGCCGCGACATATCTCGACCTGCGTGACAGCGAACTCGCCGACACCTCGGCCAAACTCGCATATTATCAGGCGATCTACAATTATCTCGTGTCAACATCAGAGCTTGACCTCCTTCTCGGCAAAGAAGACGAGCTAATCCCATCAGAAACAATACCGACAATCAACCAAACAAAATAAGAACCATGAAACTTTCAAGAATATCCCCGATTCTCCTCTTGTCTCTCACTCTGCTCTGCGCTTGTTCTGGCAAAGAGGGGGAAAAACCCGATGAAAAAGACGCAAAGCCGGTAGTGAAGGTCGAGACCGTGCAGGAACGTCTCGTGGACCAGCTCGGCAATTACACCGCCACGGTCGAGGCCCAGGCCGTCAACAACATATCCGCGGCTATGTCAAACCGCATCAAGGCCATCTATGTGGACGAAGGCATGCGTGTCAGCAAAGGACAGCGGCTCGTGGTGCTCGACGACGTGAACACCACCAACTACCAGATACAGGTAGACAATGCAAAGGCGAACCTCAACAACGTGCAGGTGGAATACAACCGTGCGCTTGAGCTCTACAAAATCGGCGGCGGCACAAAGCAGCAGCTCGACCAGGTGGAGACCCAGCTCATCAACGCCAAGAACGCTCTCGCGGCTGCCCAACGCACATACCGCAACGCAGCCGAGAACACGGTCCTCACCTCTCCCATAAGCGGGGTAGTGACCAAGCGCAACTACGACCCGGGCGACATGACCGGCCAGCTTCCGATTCTCACCATCTCGCAGGTGCAGCCAGTGAAGATAGTGATAAACGTCAGCGAAAGCGAGCTTCCCAAAGTCCATAAAGGAATGCCGGCAACCATACTCTTCGACACGTTCGGAGCTGAGGAATTCAAAGGCACAATCACGATGACTATGCCTACCGTGGATCCCGCCACACGCACATTCGGCGTGGAAATCACCGTGCCTAACCCCGACAGCCGCATCCTTCCCGGAATGTTCGGACGCGTGCAGCTCAACCTCGGACAGGCCAACCACGTGGTGGTGCCCGACCGAGCCGTGGTAAAACAGCAGGGAAGCGGCAACCATTACGTCTATGTCTACAAGGACGGCAAGGTGGAATACCACCAGGTCGAACTCGGTCAGCGCGTCGGCGATGCCTACGAGCTGCTTTCCGGAGTGGAAGACGGCTCGCAGGTGGTGGTCTCCGGCCAGAACAACCTCGCCAACGGCAAAGAAGCAACACTTGCCAAATAAGCTTCCATCATTACTTAACTCTCTAAAACCCAACACTTGACAATATGAGTCTATACGGTGCATCCGTGAAACGCCCGATAATGACCACACTGTGCTTCGTCACGGTGATCATCCTCGGACTGTTCTCACTTGCCAAACTCCCGATCGACCTCTATCCCGACATCGACACCAACACGCTGATGGTAATCACGATGTATCCCGGTGCCAGCGCGGAAGACATAGAGCAGAACGTTACCAAGCCTCTCGAGAACTCGCTCAACTCCGTGGAGCATCTCAAGCACATCACATCCAATTCGCGCGAGAACACGTCGGTAATCACGCTTGAGTTCGAATATGGCTACGACATCGACGTGCTGACCAACGACGTGCGCGACAAGCTCGACATGGTGAAGTCGATGCTGCCCGACGACAGCGAGAACCCCATCATATTCAAGTTCTCCACCGACATGATTCCCATCTGCCTTCTTTCCGTGCAGGCAAAGGAGAGTATGCCGGGCCTGTACAAAATCCTCGACGATGCCGTGGCCAACCCGTTGGCGCGCGTAGACGGCGTGGGAACCGTGAGCATCTCCGGCGCGCCCAAGCGCGAGGTGCACGTCTACTGCGACCCTGCGCGCCTCGAGGCATACAACCTTTCGGTAGAGCAGATCTCCAACATCATAGGCGCGGAGAACCGCAACGTCCCCGGAGGCTCCTTCGACATCGGCTCCAACACTTACGCGCTGCGTGTGCAAGGAGAGTTTGACGAGACACAGGAGCTCGCCAACATCCCGGTCGGCTCACACGAAGGCTCCATCGTCTATCTGAAAGACGTGGCCAAAATCGAAGACTCGCTTGAGGAGCGCACCCAGCAGACATACAACTCCGGCAAGGAGGGCGCCATGATCGTGATACAGAAGCAGAGCGGAGCCAACTCGGTCCAGATTTCAGAGAAGGTCATGAAGATGCTTCCGAAGCTGCAGAAGAACCTTCCCTCAGACGTGAAGCTCGGCGTAATCGTGGACACTTCCGACAACATCCGCAACACCATAGCCTCGCTCGAAGAGACGGTGCTGTATGCGCTCCTCTTCGTGATGATAGTGGTGTTCGTGTTCCTCGGGCGCTGGCGTGCCACGATGATTATCGTGATTACGATTCCCGTATCGCTCATAGCGTCGTTCATCTATCTTTTCGCGACAGGCAACACGCTCAACATCGTCTCGCTTTCGGCGCTTTCCATATCGATCGGCATGGTGGTCGATGACGCGATTGTGGTGCTTGAGAACGTAACGACCCACATAGAGCGCGGAGCCGACCCGAAGCAGGCCGCAGTCCACGGCACCAACGAGGTGGCCATATCGGTAATCGCTTCCACGCTTACGCTTATCGCCGTGTTCTTCCCGCTCACGCTCGTAACGGGCATGACGGGCGTGCTTTTCCGCCAGCTCGGATGGATGGTAACAATCATGATGATAATATCCACCACATGCGCACTTTCGCTCACGCCAATGCTCTGCTCCCTGTGGCTCAAGCGCAACCCGAAGCACTCGAAATTCTACGAGAAGTTCTATATGCCCATTGAGCGCGCGCTCGACAAGTTCGACGACGGCTACGCAAGCCTGCTGCGCCTCGTGGTGGGACACAAGACCGTAACCATCATAGTCTGCCTCGGCATTTTCGTCGGCTCCATATTCCTGATGAAGTTCGTCGGCACAGAGTTTTTCCCGACCCAGGACAATTCCCGCATAGGCGTCAACCTTGAGCTTCCCATCGGAACCCGTGTGGAGATAGCCCAGGATGCCACGAGCCGCCTCGACTCGCTGTGGCGCAGCAAGTACAAGGACGAAATACTCGTCTGCAACTACACAGTCGGCCCGGCAAGCTCCGACAACACTTTCGCCTCACTTTCCGACAACGGCTCGCACATAGTGTCGATGAACGTACGCCTCGTGGACCCGGGCGACCGCAAACGCAACATCCGCGAAATAGCCGACGACATGCGCCGCGACATCGCCGAACAGTTCCCTGAATTCAAGAAAGCCCAGGTCAACGTGGGCGGCGGACGAGGACAAGGCATGGGCGGACAGTCAACCGTGGACTTCGAAATCTACGGCTACGACTTCACGGAAACGGACTCAGTGGCCCGCCAGCTTTCACAGATACTGAAAGGGATACCCGGCACTGCCGACGTGAACATATCCCGTTCAGACTATCAGCCGGAATACCAGGTGGACTTCGACCGCGAGAAGCTTGCCCTTTACGGACTGAACATGCAGACAGTGGCCTACTATCTGCGCAACCGCATCAACGGCGCCACCGCTTCTCAATTCCGCGAAGACGGCGAGGAATATGACATCAAGGTGATGTACGACCCCGATTACCGCACCAAAATCTCCGACATCGAGAACATTGTCATCTATTCCTCCACAGGCCAGCCGGTGCGCCTGAAAGAACTCGGAAAGGTGGTGGAACGCTTCACTCCTCCGACAATCGAGCGTAAAGACCGCGAACGCCT
The DNA here is from genome assembly GCA_910573745.1 of Muribaculaceae bacterium. Taxonomy (GTDB): domain Bacteria; phylum Bacteroidota; class Bacteroidia; order Bacteroidales; family Muribaculaceae; genus Lepagella. The sequence goes on from CAJSYI010000008.1 coordinate 28,089, forward strand.
CATCACTGTCTCGGCCGTAGTGGACGGAGTGCCGCTCTCGCAGGTGGTTACCTCCGCCCAGGCGAAAATCGACGCTATGCATATTCCCGCAGGCATCTCAATCGGACTCGCCGGTTCGTATGAAGACCAACAGGATTCATTCTCCGACCTGATGATGCTCGGCGTGCTGATCATCCTCCTCGTCTACATCGTCATGGCCGCGCAGTTCGAGTCGCTGACCTATCCGGGCATCATCATGACATCGCTGCTCTTCGCCTTCTCCGGCGTGTTCCTCATACTCTGGATTACCGGACACACGCTCAACGTCATGTCGATGATCGGAGCCATCATGCTAATCGGAATCGTGGTGAAGAACGGCATCGTGCTAATCGACTACATCACGCTCAACCGCGAGCGTGGCATGAGCATCCGGAGCGCGGTGATCGACGGCGGACGCTCCCGTCTGCGCCCTGTGGTCATGACAACCCTGACCACCATCCTCGGCATGGTGCCGATGGCCTGCGGAACAGGCGAAGGCGCCGAGATGTGGCGGCCTATGGGCACTGCGGTGATAGGCGGTCTGACGTTCTCCACCATACTTACGCTGCTCTTCGTGCCGGTGCTCTACTGCGTATTCGCACACAACGGAGTGAAACGCACACGCAAGAAGATGCGCAAAGCCCACCAGACCGGCAAGTGATAACCCTTTCGGCTCCCGGTTTTCAGGCATTCATCGTCTCAAGACCCCATGCCGGAAACCGGGAACCGGAAACTACAAACACCAAAAACCAACAAAGATGAAAAGCATATTCATAGCCTACGACCAGGCACACCACGAACACATCATCGAAGCCCTCGACAAGTCGGGCTGCCGAGGCTTCACATCATTCGGCACCGTGCAGGGACGCGGCTCGGTGAAAGGCGAACCCCACTACGGCTCCCACGCATGGCCGTCGCTCGCCTCGGCCATCATCACCATCGTGGAAGACTCCAAAGTGGAACAGGTGCTGGCACGTCTTCGCGCCCTCGACGAAGAAAAGCCGCGACTCGGCCTCCGCGCCTTCGTCTGGACAGTCGAACAGACCCTCTGATTTGGTCAGTTCGGATTTTATTGCTAACTTTGCAGGCCAATTAAGCGGGATCGCGACCTGCTTAGCCCAAACTTTAATTTTTAAACTGCAGAAAAAAATTAAACCAATGAAAAAAGACATTCATCCCTCCAACTACCGGGAAGTGGTGTTCAAGGACATGTCGAACGACGAGACCTTCATCACGCGTTCAACCGTGGCTTCCCGCGAGACAATCGAAATCGACGGCAAGGAGTACCCCCTCGTGAAGCTCGAAATCACAAGCTCTTCCCACCCGTTCTTCACCGGCAAGCAGAAGCTCGTCGACACCGCAGGCCGCGTCGACAAGTTCCGCAACCGCTACGGCAACCGTCAGAAGAAGTAAGGATTCCTTTCCATCCGAAGATAAAGAGGAGACTGCCCCGCAAGGCTGTCTCCTCTTCTTTCATTTCACGTCGCCACCGTCTTTAAGTGCCTGGCCTAACCATGCCAATGCGCAAAGAAGCATCATTATGAACGTCATACGGTAGATTCTGCTTATGTTTCAGGGAAAACCACTATGGTTTCCGTCTGCAAAATTAGAGAATGCCACTGACAACACTTTGCAGTCCATTGTTAAAACTCCTTAAGAGACTGTCTGGGCGTGTGCCTGGGATTATTGCTCAATCCAATGTCTGGGAGCCTCCGCCGTTGACGAACAAAACCTGCCCGCTCACCCACGAAGACACGGGAGAAGCGAAGAAAAGCACGGCCTGTGCCATGTCGGAAACCTCTCCGAGGCGGCTTATGGGCGTATGCCGAAGCATCTTTTCCTTAAGTTCCGGAGTAATTATGGACGATAAAGCGGCCGTGTTGGTGGCACCTGGCCCGACATTGTTGATTCTCACACCGTAATAACCGAAATCGTATGCAAGATTGGCTGCGAGATGGTTGAGCGCGGCTTTTGTTGAAGCGTATATGCTCATATTAGCCTCCTTGTCCGCAGAACTGGTGGAAGTGATGTTGATGATGCTTCCATAGCCGGACTCGCCCATTTTAGGGACAGCGAGCTGGCACAGCCTCCACGGAGCGAACACATTGATTCTGTACACTTTCTCGACATAATCCATATCTATCTCAAAAGGATTCTCACGACCGCCGCCACCGATTCCGACATTGTTGACAAGCACGTTTACGGTGCCGTAACGATTCACCGCCGTATCTATAAGCCTGACAAGGTCGGCATCCTCAATGACGTTGCAGGCAACCGCCGAGGCTTTGCCGCCCGAAGCCACGATGCCTTCGGCCACGGCTTCCGCTTTTTCTTCATTGATGTCGCTCACCACCACAGACGCACCGGCCGCCGCAAGAATCTCGCAACAGCCTCGTCCTATGCCGTCGCCGCCTCCGGTAACGACGGCCACTTTACCCGAAAGGTCAAAAAGTCGTTGAATATCCATAATTAGTGTTTTTCATTACGAAATTCCAACAAACCTCCATCCCCAAGAGTTCACTTTCCGGCAAGCCTCTTATCATGACAGGCCACGGCAGCCTCCCCGACAGTCCACATGCTGAATCAACAGAAATCAGACGAGTTCGCCACGCATCCAGTCCTCGAAAAGGGACAGGGCGGCTTTCGCCCCTTCGCCCATCGCGACCACTATCTGCTTGTAAGGGACGTCGGTAACGTCGCCGGCCGCATAAACGCCTTTGACCGATGTCCTGCAACGCCCGTCAACCATTATTTCTCCTGCCGGGGTCATCGGAAGCTTGTCCCTGAACAATGAGCTGTTGGCCACAAGGCCGATCTGCACGAAGACGCCAGAAACTGGATAGACCGTTTCTGAACCAGAGACCCGGTCTTTGACCTTGATTCCTGAAACGCTTTTTCCGTCGCCCTCGATTTCCTCCACCTGCGCAGACAGATGAATGTCGATGTTTCCCATTGACTTCGCCTTTTCCTGAAGCACTCCGTCGGCCTTGAGCGAATCCATAAACTCGAACACGTCCACGTGCGTGCATATCCCGGCAAGGTCGATTGCCGCCTCGATGCCTGAGTTCCCTCCGCCGACCACAGCAACGCGCTTCCCGGCATAGAAAGGCCCGTCGCAATGAGTGCAGAACGCCACTCCGTGACCGAGATGTTCGGATTCCCCAGGCACCGAGAGCTTCCTCCATGCCGCTCCAGTGGCTATGACCGCAGCCTTTGCCTTGAAAGTCTCCTTCCCGCAGACAAGAACCTTCTCCGTACCAGAGACATCCACCGAGTCAACGGTACGGTTCTCGAAAACGTCTATGGAGTAATGCCCGAGATGTTCCTTAAGGTCGGCCGCCAACTTCGGCCCGGTGGTTTCCGGCACGGAAATCAGGTTTTCTATCTCCATGGTCTCCTTCACCTGACCGCCCACGGATTTGGCCACCACGGCCACATCAAGCCCTTTACGGGCAATGTATATGGCAGCGGCCACTCCGGCAGGGCCTCCGCCAAGAACGACCACGTCATATTCACGGGTAACCGGCTCCACTTCTCCGGACTCGGCAACTCCATAGGACGCTTCAAGCTTCTCCAACAGGTCGCCGAGAGTGGAACGCCCTACGCTCAACACCTTGTCACCGGCATATACGGTCGGCACTGACTGTATGCCAAGCGATTCGACTGTTTGCGGCACGACACCGCCGTCAATCACAGTGTTTTCGACCTCAGGATTCAAAAGAGCGATGACATTGAGAGCCTGTGCCACATCAGGACAGTTGGTGCATGTCAACGAAACGAAAGTCCTCAGTTTCACCGGGCCTTTGAGCGACTTTATCCTGGCCGTCAACGCATCATCGGGAAGATTCTTTCCCTGACCGTCGGCATTGAGTATGGCCAAAAGAAGAGTCGTGAATTCGTGTCCGTTGGGGATTCCGCAGAACTTCACGCCCGTCGGCACCCCTTCCTTTATGATTTCAAACGTAGGGGCTGCCACATCACCGACCGTCTCTTCAACTGACAAACAGGAGGACGTGGAAGCCACATCGTCAATAAAATCCCGCATCTCCTTCCCTTCCGCAGAATGGCCGTTGTCCATCACGCGTAAAACGATGTCCGATTTCAGATTCCCGAAAATTGTGGTAAGCTGGTCTTTTATATTCTTGTCAAGCATATGTTAAAAGTTTGGGGTATGTTAAAAAACATCCCGGCCAATACAATTCAGCCGGGACATCATTACAGTTAGAATTAATATTGTTCAGATTTTGCCTACGAGGTCGATGCTCGGCTTAAGCGTAGCCTCTCCCTGTTTCCATTTCGCAGGACAGACCTCACCGTCGTGCGTAGCCACGAACTGTGCCGCTTCGACTTTACGCAGAAGCTCCTCGGCATTACGGCCTATGCTGTTGTCCTGAATCTCCACGAGCTTTATGAGACCTTCGGGATTGCAGACGAAAGTGCCTCGGTAAGCCATCCCGTCCTCATCGATCATCACGCCGAAAGCACGGCTGAGAAGGCCTGTCGGGTCGGCCAGCATAGGATACTTGATTTTGCGTATGCTCTCCGAAGCGTCATGCCAAGCCTTGTGGACGAAATGCGAGTCGGTGCTTACCGAATACACCTCCACGCCGAGAGCCTTGAACTTGTCGTATTTCTCAGCCATATCCTCCAGTTCCGTGGGGCAGACGAAAGTGAAGTCTGCCGGATAGAAGAAGAATATCGCCCACTTGCCAAGCACGTCCTTGTCGGTAACCGTCTTGAACTCACCGTTGTGGTAAGCCTGCACCTTGAATTCAGGGATATGAGTGTTGATTATAGATTCCATTTGTTTTTACCTGTATTTAAATGTTCATTTACAGAACACGCCCCAGCCCGGCAATGTTCAGTCCCCCTGACGGAATTAATGATAATTAAGAGTGTGTTGTTAGAGCAGGACAAGGCTCAGACAAAATCGGCAAATGGATTGTCCTAAAGTAAAGTCATATTTTGCAGAAACAATGTCAAAGGCCAAATTAAAGAAACACATGCTATCAATGACCAAGGAACAGGTGGTTGATGTGATGCTTGAGTTATACAGTTCAAGCAAGGAAGCCAAGTCGTGGCTTGAGTTCTATATTGAACCAGATGTCAAAAAGGAACTGGAGAAATACAAGAAAGCAATCCGCAATCAGTTTTTCAGTTGGAAAGGCTATCCGAAAGACCCAAGTTTCCGGGAGTGCAACAACCTGGTATCATCTTTTATGAAACTCTACCCGGATCCGCACACGACTGCCGACCTTATGCTCTACTATGTGGAGCAGGGATGCGAGTTGACAAGGCAATTCGGAGACTACGATGCACCATTTTACAGGGCAGTTGAAAACAACTTCAACAAGGCGATGAAATTCATCAGCGAATATAATCTTGATGTCGAGTTATATCCGCGAATCAAGAGAATGATTGACAGCGTGGATTGCTTAGGATACGGATTCCAGGACAATCTATGGGAAATTTACCGTGAACACACTTAAAAATCCCAATCTTGTCGTTTTCCCGTTGTTTTCTTTTGTGTTCCGTATTTTTGTTGTAACTTTGTTTCGTAAAATTTAAAGAATCGGCACAGGTGGCAACGAGCAAGTGCGGGAACACAGGAAAATTGAAAGCGGACATCTGAAACCTTGCAGCACATATGGTTTTTAACAATATTTCCTGCATTCATTGTTTTTGTTGCAACTTTGTGCAAAATAACCGACAAAAGACACGTTCCATGAAAAAGACCTCTGCCGTCGCCGCCCTCTCGGCGGCCTGCCTCTTCGTCAACGGCGCCGAAACCCCTCCCTGCACGCTGGACATCAAAAGCCAAGAAGTTTTCGACTCGCAATGGACATCGGTGGACGCCAACCGCGACGGAGGGGACTACCAGTTCTTCTATGGCGGGGAGTTCGCACTGTACGTGCAGAACAAGGGAAAGACAGCCGACGACTGGATAATAAGCCCTGCCGTGAGCCTAAAAGCGGGAAGGACTTACAGAGTCACGGCATCGGTGAGGAACCTCTCACCGTCAACGTACGACAGGCAGTCGTTCACGGTAACGGCAGGAATGACTCCGGACGTGTCCGGAATGACACAGGCCGTCTTTTCGGAGACGGCTCTCGAGACGTCGAAAAAACCTGTTGAGCGCGACGGGGTCTTCACCCCGGCCTCCTCGGGGGACTACCACATCGCCCTCCACCTGACCTCAAAGCCGGGCAGCGGCGACTTCGGGTTCTACAGCTTCACGATAACAGATGAGACCACTGCGCCGGAAGCCGTCAAGGACTTGGCCATCCACGCCGCCACGGACGGCAGCCTCAAGGCCACGCTCTCATGGACAAATCCCGGCCAGACATCAGACGGGAACGATGCGGATGCGGCAGACCGAATCGAAATCCTCCGTGACGGAACACCCGTGGAAACCCTGACAGGAATCAAGGGCGGCACGCAAGGCCTATTTGAAGACATCCTTCCCCGACCCGGCTCCTACACTTACTCAATAACAGCCTTCAGAGGGGATATGGCATCCGAGACTACCATGGTGCAGTCGCCATGGATAGGACACGACACTCCGGAAGCACCGACCGGCGTGGCAGCAACAGTCGAGGACGGGACACGCACAGTTACGTTCGAACCCGTAACCCAAGGAGTACACGGAGGCTACATAGACGTTGACGGGATTAGCTACACGGTGAGCCGGAACGGCGTAGTGCTCACTACCGGACTCAAAGGCGCGCCTTTCACCGACACCGAACCGGGCCTCCCGTTCGCCGTGTACAGATATTCGGTCTGGGCCGTCAACGGTGAATCCGCAGGCGATGCAGCCGAATCCGATGGAATCGCATTCGGAGATGCCCTCCCGCTGCCATTCTCCTCCGACTTCTCCTACGCCGATGGCTTCGCGCTCTGGACGTTCACCGACGCGGAAGGCAACGAGTCCGGAGCCTGGGAATGCAATGCCGCCGGCGGATGCATCAGCACAGGCCCCGCAGCCTCAGGTGCCTGGGCGTTCACCCCGCCGCTTATGATGCAGAGAGGAGAATGCGAACTGGACGTGCAGGCTTTGTGCCAGACTCACGGGAATCCCGGGAGCCTCGGCGTCTTCCTATGCCGCGACGCTCTGTCGCCGCTTTCCGAATCGGCTACAGAGATAACCACTATGCAGCCCGACGACGCGGACACGTCCACAACACGCAGCTTCAGCTTCACCGTACCAGAAACCGGAAAATACCACATAGGCTTCGGAGCCACCGGCGACATCCCGGGCTGGAGCCTGTTCCGTGCCGACGTCAAGCAGACGAGAGCCGGGGACGCCAACGTGGGCATCGACCCTATCCGCGAAGAGACCTCATTGCGCTATGTCCGAGAATCGGAGGCAATCGTCTCCGTAAGGCAGGGCACAATTGAGGTACGTTCTGCCGACGGCCTCCTTAAGACGGTCAGCGTAACCGACGGGGCAGTCAGCGTTGCCGGCCTCCCGACCGGGATATACGTCGCCACGTTCACCGCAGACGACGGGACTTCGTCTACGCTCAAATTCCTGAAGCAGTGAGCCGCGCTCACGCACCGTGCAAAGGTATGCAGATGCCATACACCCGTCCCGTTTGCGGATTGGATCGTTTTCCGCAGGCCGCAGACAACAATCCATTAACAAAGGACGAACTGAAAGCGCCAGACGATTTCTTCATACCCGACAACGAGATCAGGTTTCCGGAAGAGCTTGATTACAGCCGCGTGGATGAATATATCCGCTCGGCTGAGGCGTTTTCGCGCTCGTCTTATCAGAGCGTCTATATCATCGACTATTTCAGGCAGAACTTCCTTTATGTGTCGCCAAATCCGATGTTCTTGTGCGGTCTGTCGCCGGAGCGGGTGAAGGAATTGGGATACCGCTTCTATCTTGACTTTGTTCCGGAAGATGAACAGCCAATGCTGCTGACGCTCAACAAAGCCGGATTCGCTTTCTACAACGACATACCAACCGATGAGCGTAAGGACTGGCATATCTCCTACGACTTCCACATTCTCAACGAGGGAAAGAAAATCCTTGTCAACCACAAGCTGACGCCGCTTGCCCTCACCTCCGACGGCAGGATATGGCTTGCGCTGTGTGTCGTGTCGGCGGCCACACATACAGATGCCGGGCATATCGAGATGCACCGGACAGGCACATCGGAGTTCTTTGAATACAATATCACCTCCCGTCGCTGGAACAGACGGCAGATGCCAACGCTATCTGACGGAGAGAAGTCGGTGCTGGCCTTATCCATTCAGGGCTATACCATGTCGGAGATTGCCGACAAAATATGTCTATCGCCCGACACCATCAAGAAATACCGTAAGCGCATATTCGAGAAACTTGATGTGCGCAACATCTCGGAGGCGATAGTGGCTGCGACCAACAACAAGCTACTCTAAGTTCTTGCAGAGATAGAATCTCGGAAAATGCTTCACCTCGCGGCCGACGGCTATATTGGCGGCTATCCGTGCGCAGATATGCGCCGCTGTCCGTTGTGCCGCATCGCTCGTCTTGCCCTCCCTTATCTTAGGCAGAGCGGACTGTAACCAGTCGCAACCCTCCATATTCCAAAAGGCGCAGTACCCGGCCATATACTCGACAGCCCATAGACGCGCATTTGCCTTGCCGTGCAATTCGTTGTCATCTCCCGGCATCACTACTATTGCACTGCCTCCGTCAACAAAATCAAAAGGATATATTATAGGTATGGCGGCATTATCTTTGACATGGGTACAGGCTTCGCCCGCATACTCGGCTACCATATCTACAGGCCCAATTTCCGTGTGGACATCGTTCCCCGGCACAATATTTATAGAGTTGAAACCGGATCTGTAAAGTTCGGCCTTTACATAGTCGATAAAATCCGATGCGCCGATAATCATAACCCGGCAGTCTGCGATAAGGCGTTTTTCCTCGCTTGTCATATTAGTTGGTTTTTACTCTGCAAAATTAAGGCTATCCCAATCGCTATGCCATATCCAAAAGGGTACGTTTTCACTCCGAGGTGCAATCTTACCCTTTTGGGTATGGCAAGGAATTTATAGTGACTGTAATTTTGCGTCAGAAATCAAAATCATTCACAGATGAGAACAATACTTATAATTTTCTGCGCTTTACTGCCAATGGCGGTACTCGCACAAAAAGAGCGTCAGCTTCAGGAAGTTACAGTTATTGCTTCCCGAACCACAAATAACGCCGAAGGTTACACTACCAACCTCCGAGGCTCTGATATAGCCAAAGGTAAACCCGCTATCGATGTACTGGGATTCCTTCCAAACATCTCCCGAGAAAACGGCAACTTCAAAATCAACGGCCTCGCCGCAAGCGAGATTTACGTTGATGGCGTGAAGCTCTCCGACCTCTCGGAGTTGAACAACATCCCGGGAGAGATGATAGACAAGGTTCAGGTCAAATATCTGGCAGGATCCGACCAGAACGCCTCGCTCAGCGGAGGTACAATAATGATTACGCTCCGACGTCCTCCGGAGGGTGGTTATTATGGCAGCATCTCGGCAAATGCCGACTGGTACAGAAGCTGTGGCTTCGGCAACGAAGGTGTCGGGGGCATGATAAACTACCGATATAAGGGGTTAAGCGTGTATGACAACCTTTATGCCGGGGCAACCAGGGTTGAGGATAATTCAGAACAGACAATGACGGGTGACAACCTTCATACATTTCTCAAAGAGTCATCCAAATCTCACGGCTTCGATTTCAGAAATCGTCTTAGCCTAACGCAGCAGTTCAACTCAGGTGCTCAACTCGGAGGCAGCTATTTGGTATCTTTGTATCGTCCCCGTCCGTCATCTGTATCAGACAATGAGAGTCTGACTTCATCAGTCAGCAGTCGCAAAAATATTGTACTACAGGAAGGGACTCTTCGGTTCTTGCAACCGCTTTCCTCTCGCGGCTCTCAGATGGAACTTACTGCCGACTACCTGAACCGTCATAGCCGTAACAGCAGCAGCTATTTCCTTAATTCGGAAAAGACTGCCGCCATAGAAGAAACCGACAATCTCAATCTTTGGAAATTCAAAGCTGATTTCATCTATCCCCACAGCCGTACGCTCGTATGGAAATTCGGAGCTTCAGCGCAATTAATATCCTCAAAATACACTCCGACCGACATCGTTGAAAGTGACCGCTTTGAGACAAGCGACATTCCAACCAAAACATCCGGATTCACTCCCATAGTCTATGCCTCGGCACAAGGAAGGGTTTGGAAACTCAAATATAGCGCCGGTGTCAATTGGCAGCTTAATCGCATTTCCTACGAAGACCTATCCATCAACAAAAAAAGCACAAATACCCAATGGTCGATAAATCCGACAGTACAGGTCATGATGCCTTTCGGCTCGAAAATGAACCATGCCCTCATGCTCAGTTATAAGCGGACTCTCAGTGATATACCATACACAGCCATATCATCGGTTATCAATTGGAGCGACACTTACAATTATACCGTGGGCAATCCTGATTTGAAAGCACAATCAGCCGACATAGTAATGGCCGGATTATCTCTGCTCCGAAACAAGATTAATCTGACTGCCCTTTACGCCCATTCTCACGACCGAATCTATTGGCAAACATTCCAGAGCAAGGAGACTCCCGATGTATTTTATACCAAGCCGGTGAATATAAACGGTCAAGGTGTCTGGGGCTTCGGTGCGGAATGGATGGAAGCACCAACTAAATGGTGGCGTTTCAAACTTTCAGGACGAATTGAGATCACACCAGAGAATACAAAGCTTGACGGAATACATTATAACAAGACACGCTTCAAGGAATATTTCTATTTCAACAACAATTTCCGATTCGGTCACGGCTGGGGCGGCATGCTAAACGCAAACTTCGAGCCAACCTATCGCACTCTCGACCGCACATACCATGCTGTTTACACTGTGAACGGGCAGATTTACAAGACATTTCTTGGCGATAATCTTCAAGTCGCATTGGACTTTACCCCATTAGGCAACCGTCGCAAGCTCGACCGACAAGCCGGAGCGAACAAGGTGTCATATAAGTACACCACCCCCGTACAGTATGTCGGATTCTCGCTTACATGGAACTTCTCCGGAGGTAAGAAGGTGGATGTAAACGTCGTGGACGGTATTCAAGATTATCACGAAACCAAAGACAATAGATAATATGAAAGCAATACTTATAACAATATTCGCAATGATGGTGGTATGCTTCATCTCTTGCAATAACACGGGTTCGGATTACGAAACAGAACAAGCTGAATTTGAGCGCGAACAGGTAGAATTAGCCGAAGAACAGTCCGAACTGGAAGCTGAACAGGAAGAACTGCGCCGAGAGTATTCCGAAATGAAAAAAGAATATCTCCGCGAAAAGGCAGAATTTCAGAAAGAACAAAAGGCTCTTCGCAAAAGTGTAAGGAAAGAGCACAATACAAATTCAGTAAAGTGTGATACAACCATGCGACAACTGACAGATACCGAAATGACAGAACTTACTAATAGGGTCAAATCGGCTGGTTTGTGGCCATCCAGTAAGTAAGAAACAGCTTAATCATACCAACAACCGCCCTCGGTTATGAGCGCCGAGGACGATAAGTAAAATAAAAAAATGAAACATAATTTTAGGATATTATTGGCAACTATTCTAATCATTCCATTATGCATTAATGCTCAAACATGGAACTTTGGAATTGAGGCAGGATATGTCAATAGCGCCCTATCGGTTTGCGACAATTCGGCAACATCAAAAGGTGGATTCAAGTTTGGGGCTAACGCTGAATTCATGCTACGTAATAACATTAGTTTTGAATCCGGATTGTCATACATCCGAAAAGGAGCTACTGTAACAGGGCATAATATGATGAATACAGTGATAAGTTCCATTAGATTTGCAGAAATGGACTATTTACAGGTTCCTGTGATGGCAGGATATAGATTCACCTTTAGCAATGACTTTTCTTTGAAACCAGAACTTGGCGTTTATTTCGCAGTTGGAATCAATGGAGATTCGTTTGTTACCGGAGTCGATCCATTTAACCAGCCATACGAAAAGAGAGTACGCACTTTTAGTGGCGCAAACGGTGTCTCATATCGTCCGTGTAACAGAGTTGACGGAGGTTTCTCATTTGCAATTAGTGCAAAATGGTATCATATAGGTATGAAAGTGGAATATGATTTTGGTCTGGTCACTGCATCTTATTATGGCAATGGTAAACAAAGATGTCTATCTGCTTCAATTATTTACTGGCTACATTGATTCGATAGACAGCTTAATCATACATAGACAAAGACAGACAACCTCGGCTGAGATGTCGGGGTCGACTATATTTCGGTGTCATAGTCCGGGAGGACGATAAACCGAAACTTGTATAACCCGGTAATCTGCGATAAGGCGTTTTTCCTCTGCAAAAGTAAGGCTATCCCAATCGCTATACCATACCCAAAAGGGTACGTTTTCACTCCGAAGCGCAATCATACCCATTTGGGTATGGCAAGGCTTTTATAGTGGATGTAACTTTGCATCAGAAATCATAAAACCGACATAAATATGAAACAAGTAATCACATTCATCATCGTGTTGTTCTGCGCTTTATGTGCTTTGGCGCAGACAGAAGCTCCCGATTCAATATCGACACATGAGCTTCAAGAGATAGTAATCCAAGCTCCTAAAGTAATCCGTAAAGCCGATATGGATGTCTATCATCCTTCCAAAAGCGCGGTCGAAAACTCAAAGAACGGTATGCAGTTGCTCCGCAACATAATGATTCCGACATTAACCGTAAATGACGCACTCGGTTCGATAAGCGCGGCAGGACAATCTGTGCAGATACGAATCAACGGCAGGGTTGCGACCATTGAACAGGTCAAGGCCCTTCTACCGGAAACGATCAAGCGTGTTGAATGGATTGACAATCCCGGACTGCGCTATAATGGGGCAAATTATGTGCTTAATGTCATAGTGGCTAACCCCACTCTCGGTGGTTCCCTAATGTTGCAGGCAAAGCCTGCATTGAATCAGAAATGGGGATATTATCAAGGAGATGCCAAGTTAAATATAGGTCGTGCACAATGGAGTGTTGGCGGTTATTTCAAACTCACGGATGAGATAAAAGCCCATCGAGAGTATGAGGAAACTTTCACTTACCCCAACGGAACCTCACTGACAAGAAAAGAGACGCCGCTTGGAGGAGAGCTTGATAATTCACAGGGAGCGGCATGGATTACATATAACTATATAAAACCCGATACGACCATTTTCTATGTGTCGTTGCAGGCAAATCGCAATTTTTCGGATAAATGGCAATTCAACGGTTTGTTAAACTTAAGCAACGGAGATGATGACATAGACCTTATGGATTCCAGCGGAAGAATATGCACCACTCCATCATTCTCAGCATATCTTGAACAGCATTTTGCCCATAAACAGACACTGGTCGTGGATTTCAGCACATCTATGTATGCCGGACATTCTTACTCCGATTATGTAGAGAAATATCCCGGTTCGACACATCTCATAAACGATATTCACACTTATATCAAGGACCGCAATCAAGCTTACGGATTAGAAGCAAACTATATTAAGCAATGGAGAGCCTCAAGATTTACCGCCGGAGCATCGTATACAGCCAATCGGAACCGCTCTACCTACGAGAATCTTGACGGGGCGGTGTTCCATCAGCGTCAGGACAAGGCATATTTCTTTGCCGAATACTTTCACCGCATTAACAAGGTAACCTTGACCGGAGGCATAGGGGCGCAATATACGTCATTCCTATTCAAAGAGACAAATCAGGGTAGCCACTCATGGAATCTTCGTCCGCAGGCCACAGCGACATATTCGCCCAACCAGAATCATCAGTTACGTCTGAGTTTCACATCATGGCAGTCTGCCCCATCGCTCGCCGAAACCAATATAGCTCCACAGCAATTGGATGGATTCCAGTGGCGCATAGGTAATCCGAATTTAAAAACCTCATCATCATACATGCTCTCGCTGCGTTACAGTTATAATTTGCCACGCATCTCCGGCTCATTCGGAGTAAGAGGATTTACAAGTCCCAATGCCATAACTCCTTATCTTTATTGGGATAAAGATCGACTGATAACCTCATATGAGAACAGCAAAGGCCTGCAAAACATAAGTTTTTGGTTTGCGCCGCAGATTGAAGCTATTCCCTCATGGCTTGTAATATCAGGGACAATACAATACATGGCAGAGCGTATGAAAGGCAATACATATAAACTATATAACCATTGCTGGAGTGGTGATGTAAGTGCGATGGTGACACATTGGGGTTTTACGCTTGGATTCCAATATGTCAGAGCGCAGCGTAATCTTTGGGGTGAAAAGATTTCATGGGGAGAAGACATCTCTGTAATCGACCTTTCATATAATTGGAAAAACTGGGAGTTTAGTGGCGGTATGATTCTACCGTTTGGGAAGTATGATCAGGGTTCACGTTCATTGAGCAAATGGAACACCAATGAGATGCACACGCGTCTTGACATGCGTATGCCGTATATCTCTATAAGCTACAATCTGCAATGGGGCAGACAAAAACGCGGAGCTCAGAAGCTCGTTGAAGTTGATGCCAACGCCGACCGCTCAAGTACAGGCGGAAGATAATACGAACAGCTTAATCATTCAGCAACAACCGCCCTCGGTCATGAGTGCCGAGGGCGATAAATAAAACAAATAATACATAGACAAAGACAGACAACCTCGGCAGTGATGTCGGGGTTGCCTGTCTGCATGTCATAGTGCAAATATACAGCATCGCATCAAAGATGATGTTGCAGCGTTTCTGTTTATGTTTTACAGATAAGCGAGTGTTCAAAATCAATTTGTATTTGAATCAAGCAATCAGTCGTTTCCCGACAAAATAGGCCGTTGCATCGATTTTTATTTGCGTTTATCCGTCTTTTATCTTAATTTTGCTTTTCAATTCTCTCCGGATGCGGTTTTATTCATATCGTATTCTCTACCTACTTTATAAATGAGCACAACCATTCTCGGCATAGAGTCATCATGCGATGACACATCGGCGGCAGTGATATCCGACGGCTTCCTGCGAAGCAACGTCATATCAAGCCAAAACGTACATGCGGCATACGGAGGCGTGGTGCCGGAACTCGCTTCCCGCGCCCATCAACAGAACATCGTCCCGACCGTCAGCGAAGCCCTGCGCCAGGCAGGCGTCAAGGTGTCGGACCTCGACGCCGTCGCCTTCACAAGAGGCCCGGGGCTGCTCGGGTCGCTCCTCGTTGGCACCTCTTTTGCAAAAAGCCTCGCCATAGCAGCCCGGATACCTACAATCGACGTCAACCATCTGCATGCCCACATACTTTCACACTTCATCCGCACAGAGGAAGGCCAGGAAGTGCCGGAATTCCCGTTCATCTGCCTTCTCGTATCCGGCGGAAATTCGCAGATTGTCATGGTGCGTTCCCCTTACGATATGGAAATAGCAGGACGTACGATAGACGATGCCGCCGGCGAAGCCTTCGACAAATGCGCAAAAGTGATGGGGCTCCCCTATCCCGGCGGCCCGCACATCGACCGTCTCGCCACAGAGGGGAATCCGAAGGCATTCCGGTTCAGCCGTCCCCACATACCCGGACTCGACTACTCATTCTCAGGACTAAAGACATCTTTCCTCTACACGCTTCGGGACAATCTCAAAACCGATCCCGGATTCATCGAAAGCCACAAAGCCGACCTTGCCGCTTCGCTACAGGCCACCATCATCCGCATCCTCCTCGACAAACTTGAACAGGCGGCAGACCGCTTCAACGTCAAGAGCATCGCCATAGGAGGCGGCGTATCCGCAAATTCCGGAGTCCGCATGGCCATTGCCGACTTATGCCGCAGACGCGGCATGAAGGCTTGGATTCCACCGAGGGCATTCACTACAGACAATGCAGCGATGGTAGCGATGGCAGGACACTTCAAATACGTCAAAAAGGATTTCTGCGACCTCAGCCTCCCGCCTTTCGCCAGGATTGAAATCTGAGGAACGCATCAATGAACATTCACGCCGCCACCCGTATTATATTAGGTAACATATGGCAGACATTCACACATCCCCACGACCCGTAATGAACAAAACCAACGACAACGCGGATTCCGCACACCGCGAATCCCGCCACGTGGTCATATACGGCTACACTAAGCAGGAACTGGCAAAAGTGATGAAGCACTTTGAATCGCTTCTGCCGGAATACGTGAGAATCTCGATCGATTCCAACAACCTCGTAACACGCATCACACTGACAGGAGTCAGCTCAGGCCTTGAACTGCTGAGGTTCAAACTCAACAAATTCCAACAGAACCTCAACGACATATTCTCACATGAAGTGATTGCCATGGCCGACAAGACAGTGGCGCAAGTGCTCGGAGACCTTCTCACCGAACGCGAACTGAGCGTGAGCTGTGCCGAGAGCTGCACGGGGGGAAACATCGCCCACCGGATAGTCCAGAACGCCGGCTCTTCAGCCTATTTCCTCGGAAGCGTGGTCAGCTACAGCAACGATGTCAAAGCCAACGTACTCAGTGTAGACCGACGCGACATAGACCGCCACGGGGCAGTGAGCCGGAGCGTGGCCGAAGCGATGGCCAACGGAGCGGCCAAACTGATGCGCACAGACTGCGCCATAGCCACAACAGGCATTGCAGGCCCCGGAGGCGGGACGAAATACAAGCCGGTAGGGACGGTATGGATAGCGGTGAAATACCTCGACACCGTAGTGAGCGAATGTCAGCATTTCCAAGGAGACCGCGACACGGTGATAGAAAACGCCACCAACCATGCCATGGTCATGCTCATACAGCTTCTGCGCAACAGGTACGAAGCCCAAGAAGATTTCAACGACGAATAAAGGAAAATGTCCGTCCGATATTTGGCTGTCTCGCAAATAATCTGTAATTTTGTCCCCGATTTATGGCACATCCGTAGAAAGCGTGCGGGAAAGATGCGCCCGCAGTGCGATATGAGTGTGAGATGGCGGCCATAAGTCATTAAAGACTAACAAGATAATAGATTAACAACCAACAGCCATGTCAAAAGTTTGTCAGATAACGGGCAAGAAGGCGAGCGTAGGTAACAACGTCTCGCACTCAAAGCGTCGCACAAAGCGCAGATTCAACGTCAATCTCCACCAAAAGAAATACTATTGGGTTGAGCAGGACATGTGGATTCAGCTTCTTGTGAGCACCAACGCTATGCGCACAATCAACAAGATAGGTCTGAACGCGGCCCTCAAAAAAGCGGAAGCCGCCGGCAACCTCGATTTCAAAGACATCAAAATCCTTTCTCTCTAATCTCAACGCAGACATAAGTTATGGCAAAGAAAGCAAAAGGCAATCGCGTTCAGGTAATACTTGAATGCACCGAACATAAGGCAAGCGGAATGCCCGGTATGTCAAGATACATCACCACCAAGAACCGCAAGAACACCACTGAGCGTCTGGAGTTGAGAAAATACAACCCCATCCTCAAAAAAGTAACCCTCCACAAAGAAATAAAATAAGCACTCTGAACCATGGCAAAGAAAACCGTCGCGTCACTTCAGAAAGGTGAAGGACGCACCTACAGCAAAGTCATCAAAATGGAGAGATCTCCGAAAACGGGCGCTTATATCTTCAAAGAGGAGATGGTTCCCAACGATGCCGTGCAGGCAGCCCTCAAGTAAAGAAGGCACAAATGCAACTCTGACAATCTCCGAACACATATAGCAAAACAACAGGCAGATGAATGTTCATCTGCCTGTTGTTTTGTTTCCGACTATGTATCTCAAAATGATGCATATGTCCGTATGCAATAGTCAACAGGCCACTGCCAGCCGAAAGACCGCAGTGCTTCCAAAATGCAAAAAAACAATTGCTTCCTTACCGCGAACGCGGTAAGGAAGCAATCCTATTATGATGTCATTGTCTTTTCTTACATCATGCCGCCCATACCGGGGTTGGGCATTGCAGGCATTGCGGGAGCATCCTCCTTCTTGTCTGCGATGACGCATTCGGTGGTCAGGAACATTCCTGCGATGCTTGCGGCGTTTTCAAGAGCCACACGCGTAACCTTGGCCGGATCAATCACGCCAGTCGCGAAGAAGTTCTCATAAGTGTCCGTACGTGCATTGAAGCCGTAGTCTCCCTCGCCGTCCTTCACCTTCTGCACAATCACCGCGCCTTCGAGGCCGGCATTTGCAACAATCTGGCGAAGGGGTTCCTCGATGGCACGACGGATAATCGCGATACCCGTATTCTCGTCATCGTTGTCTCCCTTGAGCGTCTCAAGAGCATTGAGGCAGCGTATGTAAGCCACGCCGCCGCCAGGAACGATACCTTCGGCAATGGCCGCGCGTGTCGCGCTGAGGGCATCGTCAACACGGTCTTTCTTCTCTTTCATCTCCACCTCAGACGGTGCGCCTATGTAGAGGACTGCCACTCCGCCTGCAAGCTTGGCGAGACGTTCCTGAAGCTTTTCCTTGTCATAATTGGAAGTAGTGGTCTCGATTTGAGCCTTGATCTGAGCCACACGGCTGGCGATAAGCTCCTTAGATCCTGCACCGTTCACGATGATGGTGGAATCCTTGCTTACGGTAACCTTCTCAGCCGTGCCGAGGTCATTGACAGTGGCCTGTGAAAGCTGCATGCCCTTTACCTCGCTTATTACAGTGCCGCCGGTGAGGATGGCTATATCCTCGAGCATCTCCTTGCGACGATCGCCGAAGCCGGGAGCCTTCACCGCACAAATCTTGAGGGAGCCGCGCAGACGGTTCACAACGAGTGTGGCAAGAGCTTCATTGTCCACATCCTCGGCAATGATCAGCAAAGGACGTCCGCCCTGAGCAACTGCCTCAAGCACAGGAAGCATATCCTTGAGGTTGGAAATCTTCTTGTCATATAAAAGAATGTAGGGAGAATCCATCTCACACTCCATCTTCTCGCTGTTGGTAACGAAATAAGGGGAGATGTAGCCACGGTCAAACTCCATGCCTTCCACAACCTCAACGGTTGTTTCCGTACCCTTTGCCTCCTCGACGGTGATGACGCCTTCCTTCTTGACCTTTTCCATAGCCTCGGCTATCAGACGGCCGATCTGCTCGTCATTGTTGGCGGAAACGCGGGCGACATTCTCGATTTTCTTGATGTCGTCGTCCACTTCCTGGCTCTGAGCCTTGATGCCTTCAACCACTTTGCTGACAGCCTTGTCTATGCCACGCTTGAGATCCATCGGATTGGCTCCGGCAGCGACATTGCGAAGGCCCTCGTTCACGATGGCCTGGGCAAGCACCGTCGCGGTGGTTGTTCCGTCGCCAGCAAGGTCGCCGGTCTTGGATGCCACTTCCTTCACGAGCTGCGCGCCCATGTTCTGGAAAGCGTCTTCAAGCTCTATTTCACGAGCCACGGTAACACCGTCCTTGGTGATGTGCGGAGCGCCGAACTTCTTTTCTATGATTACGTTGCGGCCTTTGGGGCCAAGCGTTACCTTCACTGCGTCGGCAAGAGCGTCAACGCCGTTTTTGAGCTCTTCACGAGCCTTGATATTGAATTTGATTTCTTTTGCCATGACTGGTATTGTGTTTTTGAGGAGAAAGAATTATTTGATAACTGCGAGGACGTCGGACTGGCGCATCATAAGATACTTCGTGCCTTCAAACTCGATTTCCGTGCCGGCGTATTTGCCGTAAAGCACTTCGTCGCCGGCCGCAAGCACCATTTCTTCATCTTTGGTGCCGCCGCCCACTGCAAGCACCTTTCCCTTGAGGGGCTTTTCTTTTGCTGAATCCGGGATGATGATGCCGCCCAGAGTAACTTCCTCTGCGGCGCAAGGTTCGATCAGTATACGATCGGCTAATGGTTGGATTTTCATAAATTTTGAGTTTGTTATGATTTTGCTATTCTATTCCTGTTGTCGCGGAAACGCGCACCGCGAATCCGCCGCTATCCGGTAAGCAAATAGCGTGCCAATTATCAAACCATAACATCAAAAAAGTCCGGAATGTTCATATCCTTGCAAACGACTTCAGAAAAGCAGACTGGAACAATGACAGAATTGTCCGGCACGTTGACATTGCACCACGTCCATTAGAATCTGTTTAGAGGCTTCGAAGGGCATTTTTTGAAACAGAAACATTATCCTCTTTAGTAGACATAGTCAAGGAAAAACAAGATAGCAAGGCTATTTATTCTGTATAGCACACGAAGCAATCCTGACTTCACAATCCAAGAATGTATGAGAGGAATTGAAGGGGGGAATCTCACGACTCCCCCCTCTCCTCGTTTGCCGGTCAGGCCGGCCATTGTCCGATTAATCTTGTTGCATCAGTCATTTCACATAAACCTTGCGTGAAGTGCCGTCTTTGTAGACAACGATGTTGATCTTGCCTTGCTGCAACGCTTTCATGCGCATACCGCCCTCGGTATAGATGGCAACCACGTTTTCGATGTCTTCGCCGAGGATTTCCTCAACGCCGGAATTCTTTGCCTTTGCGAGAAGGTCTGCTATCATCTTTTCGATGGCCGCAGTATCTACGGTGTTCTTGTAGGTTCCCTCTTCCGCAACGGCCATATAAGCATCTTCGGCCTGCTCCTTCTGGGCGGAGATGGCATCCTGGGCGGCTTTCTTCTCCGTGTCCACATCGAAAGCGGGGAAAAGCGTCCTGATGTTGTCTACGGTCTGGTCAAGCTTGGTCTGAAGACCTTCGATTGTCTTAAGGTCAGCCTCATAGGCTGCAAGGTTTGCTGCCTGACGTGCCTGCTCTGCTTCATATGCCTTCTGCGCGGCCTTGGCGTCCTCTACCAGTTTGGCTATGGCGGATTCGATGGCAGCAGCCGGGGTCATGACCTCGGCATATTTCTCGGCAAGAGACTTGTCGTTGAATGCCTTGAGTACATCTTCACGCAATGCGGCAATCTGGGCTGTGATTTCAACACCGGAGAACTGCCCCTTCACATCGGGAGCATCGGCAGCGATTGTAACGAGGGCATCAGCGAGTGTTTTCTCCAGACCTGCCAAACGCTCGTTTGCATTGTCCAAAGCGGCAGCAAGCGCAGCATTCTCTTCATATGCTTTCTGTGCGGCCTTAGCGTCCTCTACCAGCTTGGCTATGGCGGATTCGATGGCCGGCACAGGCGCCATAAGGCTGTCGTAGCCGGAAACTATAGTCTTGTCGGCGTAAGCTTTCTCAACCGCGGCCTTGAGCGCGTTGATGTCAACCTTGATGTCCGTGCCTTTGAAGCCGTCTTTCACGTCGGCGGCCTCGGTCGCTATAACGGTCATTGCCTCCGAAAGCTTCTGCTCAAGAGCCGATATCTGCGCGGTGGCGTTCTTGTAAGCCTCCTGACGCGCCGCCTCGGCGGCAACCTCGTCATCGTACGCCTTCTGCGCGGCCTTAGCGTCCTCCATCAGTTTGGCAATGGCAGCTTCGATGGCAGCAACAGGGAGCATCACCTGATTGTAGTCAGCGTTGAGCGTAAGGTCTTCGTATGCGGTCTGGATTGCATCCTTAAGCGACTGTATGTCCGTCGAGATTTCCTCGCCCTTGAAACTGTCCTTCACATCAGGAGCGGCAGTGGAGATTTCGGTCAAGGCATCGGCGAGAAGCTGCTCGAGACGGGCGGTCTCAGCCATAGCCTTCGTGTAAGCGTCCTTGCCGTTGACTACCTTGATGGTGCAGGGAGTTCCGGAGAACGACTGGTTGTTGCGACCGGAAATCTTAAGACCCGTGATTTCTATCAAGGCCTCAGAAGCCGAGAAATCGGCAGGTGCCTCTACCTCAAACTTCACGAAATCACCCGAATTGCCGTTGATGGCAGCCGCCCCGGAGAAATCTGAAATCACAAGGCGGTAGCCGTTGGCACCATTAAGGGGATAAACGGCAACCAAAGCTCCGTTTCCGCCACGGGAAGTAAGATTGAAAGCCTCGTTCTTCACCGAGAATCCTTGGGGAAGGCGTATTTCAAGCTGCGCGCCGACAGCCGTCACGCTGTTGTCCATTCCGACTCCGATTTCACGCGAGCCGCCGGGATTGATTACAAAGTCCGTCAAGGAAGACGTGGCGGCCACATTAGCAGCCTGAAGAGTGATCTGCGCCACGGCATCGGGAACGTTGATTTCCGATGCTTCCGGGGTGGCGAGCGCAATCCTCGAAAGCTTCATTTCAACATTGCGGTTGGATTCAAGCATTCCGGGCTGGGCCTGAACATTGAATGAACAGAGAACACCCGACTTTCCGATGAAAGTCCTTTTCTGCATCGAAACCACAAGCACACGGTTGTTTGCCGGGTTGAACTGCAATGTCTGCCCTTGAGCGAAAACATCGGGATTCTTCACCGGCTCGCCGACCATTGTCAGACCCTCCGGCAGAACGACGTCGAAATTGAGAGCAGCGATGTCATCATCGAAGTCGAACATCACGTTGACACGGCGCGCATCATACGACTCTATGGTGAAGTCATCAATATACAACCGGTTGGCCGCGTCGGCCGCCGTTCCACCGAGCAACGCCATGGCAAGCAGCAACAGAGCCTTCAGATATGTCTGTCTGATTCTATTCATGATAATGATTGTTTTCAAATTAATCCGATTCCAGCGGCACCGGCACCTTGTGAACGGGCAACGGTGCCGCCGGAACCATATGACATTAGTGTTTATTTATGCATCTCTTTCGAAGCCTTGCCATTGCCCCTGCGGACTATGTTGATGCCTCGCTGGAGTTTGTTGAGCGTCTGTCCAGCCACATTGTAGATCTTCTCCTTGGTCTCTTTGGCAGAGTCGATAATCGAATCCACAAGCGACGAACCTGACTTCTTCACCTCGTAAGACACTGCGTTGCCGTCGGCGAAGATCGCGCCTTCAACATCGGGCTTGCCGTTGCCTTCCACGTCGATGTAAATCACCTCGCCGCCGTTGCCTTCAATTTCGGCATTGGCCATGGAGGCGATGAGCACGCGTTTCGCGCCGAAGCTTCCGTCGAAGAGATAGATGTCGTGGGCTGCGGTGCGGCCTGCGTTCTTCACATCGACGATTTCCGAGCCGTTGCCGATCTTGATGTCGAGCTGGCCGGCCACGAACGCAGCGGAGTTGTTGATGATGAGCGCATAACGCTTCACGCCGTTCTCCTCAGAGACGAGACTGAGAGTGAACGTGTTGTCGCCTGCGGCGTGGCCGAGGAACCTCTTGGCCCGAACCTGTCCGGGCCGCATGCCGAGAGAGAGCTGGATGTCCATCGTAACGTCGGCGATGTCAATCATCTCGTCGGCGGTGAGGTCGGCGGCACATGCCTGACGGGGAGATTCGGCATACAGCTGTTCGTAAGTCATGCCCTCACCGACCCAGTCGATGAGCTGCATCACGTCGGCTGAGTTGACCGTTCCGTCTGGGCTGAGGTTGACGTCGCCGGGCACATACTTGTTGGCGGCGGCGCTTTCTGCTATTTCCTGTGCCTCGGCTGCGATTCTCCGAGCCTCCTCCACAATTTCGGTCAAACGGGCATAGTCAGCTCCGGAAACCTCCCACCTGATCTGGCCGAAGGAATCATGCAACGTCTTGAGGCGGGCAGCGAGAGCTTTGGCCTCTTCAGGCACGATATAGCCCACAAGCGAATTGGAAGCTGCCTGCAGGGCGATGCCGGCTGCATCGAGCTGGCCGCCGGCGTAGCGGCGCGTGGACTTCACTTTGAGGTCTGCAGTCTGAGCGGCAATCTCCACGGCATCCTGAAGCGTGGATTCGGCGGTGAGCCTAGTGTCGGCATACTTCATGTCAAGGTCGGCAAGCGAAGATTCAAGAAGCGACGCGATGCGCGAAATCTCATAGCTCCAATATGCCGGCTCGTTCTCGCCATAGCTTGCGATGAGCGTCTTGACAGCCTCGAACTCGGCGTTCAGCTGATCATGTTCGGCTTTCAGCGCATCGTATGCGTTCTGGTTGGCCTCTTTGGCGGCGGACTCCTCTACGGCCTTGTCGTTGGCGGCCTTCACTTCGGCATTGAGTGCCTCAAGAGCGGCGGCAATCTTGTCCATTCCGTTCATATGGTTGGCTTCCTGAGCGATTATGGAATTGCGGTCGTCGCTCCAGTCGGCCTTCACGCCGTCAAGACGGGTCTTGAGATCAGCATATTCGGCTTCATACTTAGCCTTGATTTCATCCAGGCAGGCATCGAGTCCGGTCTGGCCTCCGGCGATTGCACCGGCCACCTCATTATAGCGTGCGTCAAGACGGTCGATGGCCGACTGCGCAGGATCGGAGTCGTGCTTGTCGCCAGTCCACATGGCATCGAGCGTCTGTAGAATGCCGCAAAGCTCTTCTTCCTGCTCCAGGACGGCGGCCTTGTAGGCATCGAAGTCGAACCCTTCAGCAAAGAAGTCGGCGGGAAGAGCGTTTACAGCCTCGATGACCGCATCAATCCGGTCGTTGATCTTGTCAAGCTCCTCCTCGTTGCCGGTAGTCTTCACTTTGGCGTCGTTGAAGGCCACCTTCACACGGTCGGCAAGTGTCTTGCCGACATAATCAAGCTCAAGCGACGATACGCGCTGCTTTGCATAGACGATGTCGCCGCCGATGGCTGCAATCGCATTTTCGATGTATCCGGAGACTTCCGGAGTGGTGAGCTTGCCCCTGTTGTCTTCTACATACCTGCCAAGACCCTCGATTGCGTTTGCGATGGCATCGGTGCCAATATGATAAGCCTGCGAGAAGCCCTTGAGGTAGTCAAGAAGTCCGTCGTACGAAGTCGAGAGGCCGGCGATGTCTCCGGTGGCTTCATCATAAGCGTTCTTCTCATCGACTGCGTTGTCCTGTGATTCCTTCACCTGGTCCACGCAGCCGTTGAGGATGTCCATAAGCTCGTCGAGCTCGGCTTTCTTATCGGCGTATACGTCGATGAGTCCTTCGGTGATGGCATCCACCTCTCTTCCGAGTGCCTTGAGCTTCATCTCGGCCTCGTCAAACATCCAGAGCATCTGCTCCTTAAGCGCGCGGTCTGCGTCAAGGCATGTTCCGCCGTCATCTTTGCCAAGGAAGACTTTGCGCATCTCGTCAAGCTCTGACTGCGACGGATAAGCCTCGCCCCATGCAGCCTGCGCAGCCTTCTGGAAATCGATGTTGGCAGGATCCAGCACTTTGTCAAGAAGGTCGGCTATGCGGTCCATTGCCAAGCCGGGAAGGTCTTTCTGGAAAGCGGCCTTCTCCGCCCATTCCTGCGCGTTCTGCCATCCTTCCTCAGCCAACTCGGAGCTGTGGTAGGCCCATTCGGCATTCTCCAGTCCGTTATTGACGGAACTGAGGCATTCCTCGGCTATTCTTCCGGTGATTCCTGCCGACTGCAGCTTGTCCTCGGCATCGGAAATCACAGTCTTGGCCTGCGCGTGGAGCCGGACATAGTAGTTTACGGCCACACTGTTGGCAGTAAGGTTCATCTCTGTAACCTTATTGCGCATCTCCTGAATGTAGCCCTGCGCCCTTGCAGTCCATTCCGCATTGAATTCCTCGGCAGTGATGAGATGCAGCTGGTTCTTCTGCTCCTCAAGCCAATACGCCATCTGGCCGGGAAGCTCGCGTATGATCTTGGAATACTCGTAGATTCCCTCATGACGCTTCATCTCGGGCTTGAGGACTGTGCGGTAGCCTATGTTGTTTAGGTTGTAGTAGAACTCGTTGAAGGTGTTGATGGAACCGGCGTATGTCTGCTGAAGTTCCGCGATATTGGCAGTCCATCCGCATTCATTTACGATGTCCTTATTGTGATTGTCCACCTTGCCCGGGTAATCCTGTTCGATTTCACCGAGTATGCGGTCTATCTCGTCGCTTATGTACTTGAGGTCGTCGGTTATCGAAGGATTCTCGGCACACGACTTCCCGCTGCCGTAGGCCTCGGAAATGGCACCGCTGACCTGCATCAGGTCTGGATCTTCAGCCCGCTCGTTTGTGCGCAGGGCTTCCAGAGCCTCCTTCCATACGGCCACGAGCCCGGTATCCTTGTCGTCGAGCGAAGCGATGGCGTTGGTGAGTTTCGCGCTGACTTCGTTCCATTTCTGAATCTGCGATTCATGATACTCATTGTTTAGCTGGTCAGCTTTAAGCGTATCATCTATCGCTTCATTCAAATCGTTGAGCTTCTTGTTGAGGTTGTCCCACTCTTTATACGCATTCTTTTTGTTGTACGCATCCTCGATGTCATTCCTGTACTGCTCCAACTGCGCATAGAACGAACCATCCGCGTTCGCCTCATCTCCCGGCTCTCCGATGATTGCGGCGAAATATGCCTTGCCGTTGTCTACGGAATTGTCGTCATTGTATTCCTTAAGGTTGTCAAGTCCCGAATTTATGGACGGAAGCCTGCCAACGAGCTGATCGTATGCATCCTGATTGAGTATCAAGCCATCAACAGTCTGGTTGAATTCCTCGATTTCCAGCCAGAGAGCTTTGAGTTTGGCATCGACTGCATCGTAACCCGAAATGTCGCTGGCCGCGTTCATTTCAGCCTGTATAGAAGCGAGCTTTGTTCTGAGTTCATCAATGTCCGTCTTCATATCCTCGACTCCGAGATAGTCCTTGGAAACAGTCCCGGTTCCGCTGATTCCGGCATCCTCTCCTGCCTTTTTGAGTTTGCTTTCAGTGTTGACGAAATTGATGTCCTTGGTAACACCGCCGCTGAACTCTTTCTTGAGTTCGTCTATCTCAGCCTTCCATGTATCCTTCTGCAGTTTCTCGAGAAGAGCCTTTCCGTCGTCATAACATTCCTGGCCAGAAAGAGCGGCGGTCGAGTTGCGTTCTGCAACCAATCCGGTCTTGTCGGCGTTGAGACGGTCGTTGAGTCCGATATATGCCTCGCCGGCAATGAACGCTTTCTTTACGTCGTCTCGGTCTGCTTCAGGAAGAACGATTTTGTTGCCATTCTCCTTGCCGTCAACATATTCCACAAGTCCGTCAAGTGCCGACTGATAATCGACGAATATGTTCTCGATGTCTTGGTATATCTTTTCGAGGGCTTTTGCATCGGTCAGAATCCTTTCAATCTGGGCGGTTACGTTGTCCACTTCATTCTGAGGAAGGTTCCCTTCTTCATCGGGAGTCAGTTCCTTGATTGCATTGGAGATGTTGTTGTAAGTGCCGGGGAGGTCTTTCGACGTTCCGAATTTCTCCGCATAAGGGACGCATGTACCCGGAATGTTGCCCATTGCAGCCACCTTGCCGATGTTCTCGTCGAGTTTCTTCATCAGCTCGTTGAGCGTTGCGAAAGGCTTCACGAAGAGTTTCAGCTCCTCGATCATCGCGCGTATCTCAGTGTCTTTGACAGGCTGCTCAAGACCCTGCTTTTCATACTTGGCTTCGGCGCCGGTTTTTAGAGCGTCGATTGCCTCACGGATGGCACCGACTTTCGCGTCATACTCATCCTTGAAGTCGTTGGGAGCCGTGATTCTCTTGATGGCCTCGTCAAGCTCGCCGCTGAGCGCATACACGTCTTCGAGGATGAACTCCATCCAGGCGTTCTGGTCGTCCACGATTTTCCGGTAACCGGCCAAAGCGTCCTGAAGAGCCTTGATGTCGGCACTGATGCCCACGGTGGCAACTCCGATATTCTCTGAATCGTCGGCCGTCACGGAATCCTTGAAGCCGTAGTCCTTGGCACAGGCCTTGTCATAAATATCATATAACGCACCTAACCAATCAAGAATCACACTACTGTATACATCGGGATACAGCGTTATGCCCTTGAACGCTGAAATTGCAGAATGCGCTTTCTCATATTCATCTTTGAGCGATTTCTTGAGTTCGGTGTATTCCTTGAAAGCGGCATTGTCCTCTTTGTCGGCATTGAATTTCGCACGCAAATCTTCAATAGCCTTGTCAAGGTTGGCATAGTCGGTTTTGAACTCTTCGATTTTGTCGACGAGATTGTTGTTTTCATACGCCTCTTTGACCTTATCCTCATATTTTGTCATGTCAGAAGAAATGATGCCAGTGCCGTCAAGGCAATTGCTGAGGTCCACATAGCCCACCTTCGCCCTTTCGCTCTTGATGTCGGTTATGAGAACCGCAAGCTTCTCTCTAAGGCCGCCGGGAGCGTTTATTCCGGCAAGAAGGTCATTGGCCTTCACCGAAGCATTGTAGGCCTCAACCTCCTCCTTGAGCAGTCTCAGCTCATTGGAGATTGCGCTGTTCATATCGGAATCCTCATACGGAGCCACGTCGTTGTAAAGCTTCTCCCCCTTATAAAGATTCATAAGCTCCTTATCAGACGTGCCGGCATCGGCTTTCATCGCCCCTATCTTGCGGGAAACCTGGTTGTAGCGCGCCACAAGGCCGTCCAGGCGGGTTTTCAGTTCCGCCGGCAGTTCTACGCCTTCTGCAGGCTGTGCAATCAGTTCTGAATCATTGGAGATTCCGCCGGGGAGCAATTTCCAACGGAGATCGAAGAGACGTGTCGCCTCTGCCGGGAAGTCATATTTAAGTATGAGCTGACACCCGGTATAGCTTACAGGCAGGCTGGTTGTCTTGGGAATGAGTTTGATTTCAATTTCGCTTTCGACGTCGTCGCTGACTGCTTTGGTCGCAAACTCGAAACGCTTTTCGGTGGCTACGGATTTGACTTTAAGCAGTTCGCCGTTCTGGCGGACTTCCAGCCTGAAGTTTTCAAACGTCTCAAAGCTGATCAGGTATTCTCCTTTGGGCAAACCTTTGACAACCTGCGTAAGTTCCCCGTTGCCGATTTGGGAACTCAAGGAATTGTCTCCGAGCTGGTAACCATCTCCGGCCAGACCGTTCGGGAACCACTGGTGTGGATCCTGGAGGTCGGGCAGGTCGATGTCGGCATAGGCAGCAAAGCCCACAGGAGCCGTCATCAATAAAGAAACGAGAATCTTTTTCTGCATGTTTTTGTACTTTAAAGTGTTATATATTGTTTATGTTTTTGTCGGCAGACAATGTCTTTCATACTGTGAATCAATAATATGCATCAGCGGAAAAGATTCAGGGCTCTCCGGTGGCCAATCATCGACGGAACACACCGTCCCCCTCCCCCGAAAACCGCTTTTGACGATGCCAAAAACGGTCAACATTCCGCTGCTTATCGGCGAATTTGCTTATATACCGATTTATTCGAGTCGAAAAGACGGTGCAAAGTTAACGATTTCTTCACACTTCCCCCCCGATATCATTTAAATGAATTTAAATGATGTTAAGAATTGCTAATCAACGATATTTATGACACTTTTTTAACATCTTACCGCCCAAAATCCGCATTAAACCACCCAATCCGAAGCACCCATCCCCCTCCTGGAAACAAAAAAGAGGAGAAACCGCCAAAACGGTCTCTCCTCCATATATAATACAAATGACAATCTACGTCAGACAGGCGCAATCAAATCCTCCGCTTTCAAATGTCCCAGCCGAGGAAAAGAAGCGTAAAATCATTTGCTCTCAACGACTTCCACAGCTGCCGCCTCAACAGTCTCCGCCTGGGACTGCTCCTCCTCTGCCTTGCGCAGAGCCTCATACTCGTCGAGGTTGGCTACGATGAGCTTGTTGTACTCACGCAGACCCGTACCGGCCGGGATGAGGTGGCCGCAGATCACGTTCTCCTTCATGCCCTCGAGCGTGTCGGTCTTTCCGTTGATTGCAGCCTCGTTGAGCACCTTGGTCGTCTCCTGGAACGATGCCGCAGAGATGAAGCTCGAAGTCTGAAGGGCTGCACGCGTGATTCCCTGAAGAATCTGTTCCGACGTGGCCGGAACCGCATCGCGCACTGTCATGATCTTGAGGTCTCGACGCTTGAGAGCCGAGTTCTCATCGCGGAGCTTGCGGACGGTGATGATCTGGCCACGGCGATAGACCTGGCTGTCTCCCTCGTCGGTAATCACCTTCTTGCCCCAGATGTTGTCGTTCTCCTCCATGAATTCGCGCTTATCCACCACCTGCTGCTCAAGGAAGCGGGTGTCGCCGGCATCGAGGATGTTGACCTTGCGCATCATCTGGCGCACAATCACCTCAAAATGCTTGTCGTTGATCTTAACGCCCTGCGAACGGTATACGTCCTGCACTTCGTTCACGATGTATTCCTGCACAGCCGTCGGGCCCTTGATGTTGAGGATGTCGGTCGGCGTGATGGCACCGTCGGAAAGCGGCGTGCCGGCACGCACATAGTCGTTCTCCTGCACGAGAATCTGCTTCGACAGAGGCACAAGGTACTTCTTCACCTCGCCGAGCTTCGACGTTACGCTTATCTCCTGGTTGCCTCGCTTGATCTTGCCGAATTCCACCTCGCCGTCTATTTCGCTCACAACAGCCGGGTTGGACGGGTTGCGCGCCTCGAACAGCTCGGTTACACGAGGCAGACCGCCTGTGATGTCGCCGACGTTGCCCGTTGCGCGGGGAATCTTCACGAATGCCTGACCCGGAGTTACCGATTCTCCTTCGTTTACCAGCAGGTGGGCACCCACAGGCAGCGAGTAGGAACGGAGTATGTTGCCGTCGCGGTCCACAAGATGCGCCTTCGGCACAATCGTGCGGTCTTTCGACTCAATCATGATCTTCTCATGCTGGCCGGTGGCCTCGTCCGATTCCACACGGTAGGTAAAGCCTTCCATGACGTTCTCGAAGCGCACCTTACCTGCCTCTTCGGAAATGATGACGTTGTTGAAGGGGTCCCACTCGCAGATCATGTCGCCGTCCTTCACCATGTCGCCGTCCTTGAAGAAGATGCGCGAACCGTAAGGAATGTTGGCGGTCGTGAGCACCATCTCCGTGCGCGGCTCGACGATGCGCAGCTCGGCCATACGGCCCACCACGATGTCTATGCCCTTGCTGTCCTTGATGGTACGCAGTTCGTCAATCTCAAGGCGACCGTCATAGCGCGAAGTTACATCCTTCACCACAGCCTGGTTTGATGCGACACCGCCGACGTGGAAAGTACGGAGCGTAAGCTGCGTGCCCGGCTCACCGATCGACTGGGCGGCAATCACGCCCACGGCCTCGCCTTTCTGCACCATACGGTGGTTGGAAAGGTTGCGTCCGTAGCATTTCGCGCAGACACCCTTCTTCGATTCGCAGGTGAGCACGGAGCGTATCTCCACCTGTTCTATGGCGGAACCCTCGATGCGCTCGGCTGCCGTCTCGGTGATTTCCTCACCCTGGGCCACGATAAGCTCATTGGTATAGGGGTCAACGATGTCGTGGACAGACACGCGTCCGAGTATGCGCTCGCTGAGCGACGCCACCACTTCCTCGTTGTTCTTTATTTCCGTGCAGACAAGGCCACGGAGCGTGCCGCAGTCCTCCTCTGTGATTATCACGTCATGCGCCACGTCTACCAGACGACGCGTCAGGTAACCTGCGTCGGCGGTCTTAAGAGCCGTGTCGGCAAGACCTTTACGCGCACCGTGCGTAGAGATGAAGTATTCCAGCACCGAAAGACCCTCCTTGAAGTTTGCAAGAATCGGGTTCTCGATGATCTGGCCGCCCTCTGCGCCGGCCTTCTGCGGCTTGGCCATAAGGCCACGCATGCCTGACAGCTGACGGATCTGGTCTTTAGAGCCACGGGCACCGGAGTCAAGCATCATGTACACCGAGTTGAAACCCTTCTGGTCTTCGGCCATCTGCTTCATCAGAGTGGACGCAAGCTTGTTGTTGATGTGCGTCCAAATGTCAATCACCTGGTTGTAACGCTCGTTACCGGTGATGAAGCCCATCTGGTAGTTCTGAAGCACCTCTTCCACCTGCGCATGCCCTTCGGCCACGTATTCTTCCTTCTCCTTCGGGATGATGACATCGCCGAGGTTGAACGACAGGCCGCCACGGAATGCCATACGGTAACCGAGGTTCTTGATGTCGTCGAGGAACTGCGCCGAACGCGTTACGCCGCATTTCTTGATCACCTTGCCGATGATAGTGCGGAGGCTCTTCTTCGATATGATTTCGTTGACATAGCCTATCTCCTTGGGTACATACTGGTTGAAGAGCACGCGGCCCACGGAAGTGTCCTTGCGGAGCACCTTCACTGCCTTTCCGTTCTCGTCCACGTCATCGACAAGAATCGTAACAGGCGCATGGAGCGTAACGCGGCCTTCGTTGTATGCGATTTCGGCTTCCTCCGGGCCATAGAACACCGAGCCTTCACCCTTGTCGCCCTCGCGGAGCTTGGTGATGTAGTAAAGGCCGAGCACCATGTCCTGCGAAGGCACGGTGATAGGCGCGCCGTTGGCAGGGTTGAGGATGTTGTGCGCGCCGAGCATAAGCATCTGCGCCTCAAGGATGGCCTCGTTGCCGAGAGGAAGATGGACAGCCATCTGGTCGCCGTCGAAGTCGGCGTTGAATGCCGTACATGCCAGCGGGTGGAGCTGGATTGCCTTGCCTTCGATCATCTTGGGCTGGAACGCCTGGATGCCGAGACGGTGAAGCGTCGGGGCACGGTTGAGAAGCACCGGATGTCCCTTCATGACATATTCAAGGATGTCCCACACCACCGGTTCCTTGCGGTCTACGATCTTCTTCGCGCTCTTCACCGTCTTCACGATGCCGCGCTCTATGAGCTTGCGTATGATGAACGGTTTGTAAAGCTCTGCGGCCATAAGCTTGGGTATGCCGCACTCGTGCATCTTCAGCTCCGGGCCTACGACGATAACCGAACGCGCGGAATAGTCCACACGCTTACCGAGAAGGTTCTGACGGAAACGTCCCTGCTTACCCTTAAGGCTGTCGGAAAGCGACTTGAGCGGACGGTTGACGTCGCTCTTCACCGCGCTCGACTTGCGCGAGTTGTCAAGCAGCGAATCCACGGCCTCCTGGAGAAGACGCTTCTCGTTGCGCAGAATCACGTCGGGAGCCTGAATCTCGATAAGACGCTTCAGACGGTTGTTGCGTATGATCACGCGGCGGTAAAGGTCGTTGAGGTCGGAAGTCGCGAAGCGGCCGCCATCGAGCGGCACGAGCGGACGGAGCTCCGGCGGAATCACCGGCACGGCCTTCAGCACCATCCATTCCGGACGGTTGCGGTCGGCAGAAGCCAGGAAAGAATTGACCACCTGCAGGCGTTTCAGAGCCTCGGTCTTGCGCTGCTGCGAACCGTCGGTATTGGCGCGGTCGCGCAGTTCGGCGGCAAGGGCAGAGAGATCTATATCCTTCAGGAGGTCGTAGATGGCGTCGGCACCCATCTTGGCGATGAACTTGTTGGGGTCGTCGTCCTCGAGCATGCGGTTCTCCTCAGGCACGCTTTCTATTATGTCGAGATATTCCTCTTCACTCAGCAGGTCGAGCTTCTCAAGCTCGCGCGACGCGTTGCCGTCCTTGATCTTGAGACCGTAGTTGCCCGGATTGACCACAACATACTTCTCGTAATATATCACCTGGTCGAGCTTCTTGGAAGCAAGACCGAGCAGATAGCCTATCTTGTTGGGAAGGGAGCGGAAATACCATATATGCGCCACGGGAACCACAAGCTCGATGTGGCCCATGCGCTCGCGGCGCACCTTCTTCTCCGTAACCTCAACGCCGCAACGGTCGCAGACTATGCCCTTGTAGCGGATGCGCTTGTACTTGCCGCAATGGCACTCGTAGTCCTTCACCGGGCCGAAGATCTTCTCGCAGAAGAGGCCGTCGCGCTCCGGCTTGTAGGTGCGGTAGTTGATGGTCTCCGGTTTGAGCACTTCGCCGCTCGACTTCTCCTTGATCTCTTCGGGAGATGCAAGGCCGATAGTGATTTTCGAGAAGTTGCTCTTTATTTTGTTGTCTCTTCTAAAAGCCATTTTCGTCTTTCTGGATTTTTGTTTTGTTGAGGTTAGTCGAGAGTGATGCTCAGGCCGAGGCCACGGAGTTCATGCAGAAGCACGTTGAGCGATTCGGGAATGCCGGGGTTGGGCATCGGGTCGCCCTTCACGATGGCCTCGTAGGCCTTGCTGCGGCCCATGACGTCGTCCGACTTGATGGTCAGTATCTCCTGAAGGATGTGCGACGCGCCGAATGCCTCAAGCGCCCACACCTCCATCTCACCGAAACGCTGTCCGCCGAACTGTGCCTTACCACCGAGAGGCTGCTGCGTAATCAGCGAGTACGGGCCGATCGAACGCGCGTGCATCTTGTCCTCGACCATGTGTCCGAGCTTAAGCATATAGATGATGCCCACGGTAGCCGGCTGGTCGAAACGGTCGCCGGTGCCGCCGTCGTAGAGATATGTCTTGCCATAGCGGGGCACACCGGCCTTGTCGGTCCACTCGTTGAGGTCGTCGAGCGACGCACCGTCGAAAATCGGTGTGGCGAACTTCTCGCCGAGTTCGCGGCCTGCCCATCCGAGTACAGTCTCGAAAATCTGGCCGAGGTTCATTCGCGACGGCACACCCAGAGGGTTGAGCACGATGTCCACGGGTGTTCCGTCCTCGAGGAACGGCATGTCTTCCTGACGCACCACGCGGGACACGATGCCCTTGTTTCCGTGGCGGCCTGCCATCTTGTCGCCCACGCCGATCTTGCGCTTCTTGGCTATGTAGACCTTGGCCATCTGCATGATTCCGGAAGGAAGCTCGTCGCCGATCGTGATGTCAAACTTCTTGCGGCGCAGCTCACTGTCTATCTCCTTCGACTTGCGGAGATAGTTGGTGATCAGCTCGCCAACCATATTGTTGATGCGCTCGTCGTCGGTCCACTTGCTGAGGTTGACCGTCTCGTAGTCGAGCGTCGCGAAGTTCACGTCCTTGAAGCGCACTCCCTTGTCGATAACCTCCACTCCGAGGAAATCCTTCACCCCGGCAGAGACCATATCGCCAAGAAGTGTCTCCATCTTGCCGAGCAATATCTGCTTGAGCGCACCCTGCTTCTCCTCGTATTCCTCGTCGAGACGCGGAAGCTGCGCATTGGCGCTCTTCTTGTTGTTCTTGTTCTTGACGGCACGCGAGAAAAGGTTTGTGCCTATCACCACGCCCTTGAGCGACGGGGAAGCCTTGAGCGAAGCGTCCTTCACGTCGCCGGCCTTGTCGCCGAAGATGGCGCGGAGAAGCTTCTCCTCAGGAGTCGGGTCGCTTTCGCCCTTAGGCGTGATCTTGCCGATCATGATGTCGCCCGGCACCACATGTGCGCCCACGCGGATGATGCCGCGCTCATCGAGGTCTTTCGTGGCATCTTCGCTCACGTTAGGGATGTCGCTGGTCAGCTCCTCCATTCCGCGCTTAGTCTCGCGCACCTCGAGGGTGTACTCGTCGACATGCACCGAAGTCAGTATGTCTTCACGCACCATGCGCTCGTTGAGCACGATGGCATCCTCATAGTTGTAACCCTTCCACGGCATGAACGCCACCTTGAGGTTGCGGCCAAGGGCAAGCTCGCCCTTCTCTGTGGAGTATCCTTCGGTGAGGATGTCGCCCAGGCTCACCCTGTCCCCCTTGTTGCATATCGGACGCAGGTCGATGGTGGTGCCTTGGTTCGTGCGGCGGAACTTGGGCAGCTTGTATTCCTTCACCGACGGCTCGAACGACACGAATTCCTCGTCGGGCGTGCGGTCATAGTTGATACGGATGATTGTGGAGTCCACATATTCCACCACACCTGTGCCTTCGGCCATGATCTGGGTGCGGGAGTCGCGGATAAGCTGCCCTTCGATGCCGGTGCCCACAATCGGAGCCTCGCTACGGAGCAGAGGCACGGCCTGGCGCATCATGTTCGAGCCCATCAGCGCACGGTTCGCGTCGTCATGCTCAAGGAACGGAATCAGCGAAGCGGCGATGGACGCTATCTGGATAGGAGCCACGTCCATAAGCTCGATGCTCTCGGGAGCCACAATCGGGAAGTCTGCGTCGAGGCGGGCCTTCACTTTGTTCCTGATGAAAGTGCCGTCGTCGTTGAGCGGCGCGTTTCCTTGGGCTATCATCTTGCCCTCCTCGATTTCGGCCGTCAGATAGATCACATCATTGTTGTTGAGGTCTACCTTTCCGCTTTCCACCTTGCGGTAGGGAGTCTCGATGAAACCGAGGTTGTTGATTTTGGCATATACGCACAGGCTCGATATAAGGCCGATGTTCGGGCCTTCCGGAGTCTCGATGGGACAAAGGCGCCCGTAATGGGTATAGTGCACGTCTCGCACCTCGAAGCCGGCACGCTCACGCGACAGACCGCCCGGGCCGAGGGCCGACATACGGCGTTTGTGGGTGATTTCAGCAAGAGGGTTGGTCTGGTCCATGAACTGCGAAAGCGCGTTCGTACCGAAGAAGGTGTTGATCACCGACGAAATCGTCTTCGCGTTGATGAGGTCGATTGGAGTGAACACCTCGTTGTCGCGCACGTTCATGCGCTCACGGATGGTGCGCGACATACGCGCCAGTCCGACTCCGAACTGGTTGTAGAGCTGCTCGCCGACGGTACGCACGCGGCGGTTGCTTAGGTGGTCGATGTCATCGACGTCGCTCTTCGCGCTTATCAGCTCAATGAGATATTTGATGATCGCAATGATGTCCTCACGCGTAAGCACCTTCACGTCCACCGAAGTGTCGAGGCTGAGCTTCTTGTTGATACGGAAACGGCCCACTTCCCCGAGGTCGTAACGCTTTTCGCTGAAGAAAAGGTTGGTGATGACCTCACGGGCAGAAGCGTCGTCCGGCGGCTCCGCGTTGCGCAGCTGTCTGTAGATATGCTGTATCGCCTCCTTCTCAGAGTTGGAGGGGTCTTTCGCGAGGGTGTTGAATATGATTGTATAGTCCACAGTGCCCACATTCTCCTTTTCGAGAAGCAGGGTCTGGATGCCGCTTTCAAGAATGGCGTCGATATGGTCGTCCGTGAGAACCTCACCGCGCTCAACGATCACTTCGTTGCGCTCGATGGAGTTAACCTCGCCGGTGTCGGGGTCAACCATATCCTCGACCCACGAATGCAGGATGCGTCCAGCGAGCTTGCGGCCCACGGACTTCTTGAGGTTGGTCTTGTTGACCTTCACCTCTTCTGCAAGGTCGAAAATCTGGATGATGTCCTTGTCGCTTTCAAGGCCGATCGCACGGAGAAGCGTAGTTACGGGAAGCTTCTTCTTACGGTCGATGTAGGCGTACATCACATTGTTGATGTCAGTAGCAAACTCTATCCAACTGCCACGGAAAGGAATGATTCGCGCGGAATAGAGCTTGGTGCCGTTGGCATGGACGCTTTGGCCGAAAAACACGCCCGGAGAACGGTGCAGCTGCGACACTACGACACGCTCCGCTCCGTTGATGACAAAAGTCCCTTGGTCTGTCATATACGGAATCGGACCCAGATATACGTCCTGGATCGTGGTGTCGAAGTCCTCATGGTCGGGATCCGTGCAGTAAAGCTTCAGCTTCGCCTTCAAAGGCACGCTGTAGGTCAGTCCCCTCTCCAGACATTCATCTATCGTGTAGCGAGGCGGATCAATGTAGTAATCCAGGAACTCCAACACGAAATTGTTGCGTGTGTCGGCTATTGGGAAATTCTCAGCAAACACCTTGTAGAGACCCTGGTTCTTGCGGTTCTCAGGCGGCGTGTCAAGCTGCAGAAAATCACGGAAGGATTTCAACTGCACTTCGAGAAAATCCGGAAAAGGAAGCGGATTCTTCACCGAAGCGAAGCTTACGCGCGTTTTTTCGGTTAAATTAACTGACATTTGATTTATATTGTATTGTTCTTTTTCTTTCTGTCTCGCTCATGGCGGATTCCTCGCGGCAGGCACTCGAATCCGCCATATCCGGCACACGACACGAATATCCTCGTCTCGAAGCCGCCCATTCGGCCTCAAAACGATGATACTCAACTCGGATGCCTGTCGTTCTCTATATCCATCTGCTATCCGGGGCGCATGCCCCATAGCGTCCTGCTTCTTTGGCCGAAAAGGAATGCCTTCCGGCACAGATTCATCCTTGGGTTAACCTTTGAACGCCAACCACTTGCCGCCGCCGCAATTCCACTAACGGCAACTGCGGCAGAAAAACACTGTTCGGATTGACGTAAATCAGCTCGCAAAGTTACAAAAAAAATCCGACATAAGCATAACACAACGCAGGTAATCCATCGTTAAAAAATCCAAACGACACACCCCGCTCTCAACTTACAAGAATAGTTCCAAACCGAAGTTTTGCATTTCGGTTTGGAACATACTCAAAGGAAAAGGGTCAAGGACAGGCCTTCAGCCGCATCCTTGACCCTTATGTAGGTAGCTGGAACCTCTTACTTGAGCTCTACTTCAGCACCGGCCTCTTCGAGCTGCTTCTTCATGCCCTCAGCCTCAGCCTTGGGAAGGCCTTCCTTGATGTTGCTGGGAGCGCCGTCAACGAGCTCCTTAGCCTCTTTCAGCCCGAGGCCGGTGAGTTCCTTCACGAGCTTAACGACTGCGAGCTTGCTTGCGCCTGCTGCCTTAAGCACTACGTCGAAGTTTGTTTTCTCTTCAGCGGCTGCTGCGCCAGCTGCCGGACCGGCTGCTACTGCCACTGCCGCAGCGGCGGGTTCGATGCCGTACTCGTCTTTGAGAATCTGAGCAAGTTCGTTTACTTCCTTTACGGTCAAGTTAACTAATTGTTCTGCAAAAGCTTTCAAATCTGCCATTTTTGTATCTTTGTTTTTTTGTTTTTACTTGAATTGGTTTATTTGTTGGAGAGGGTTTCAAGCACGCCGTGGATAGTGTTGGCGCCGCTCTGGAGAGCCGAGATGACATTCTTCGCGGGCGACTGCAGCAATGCCACAACGTCGGCGATGAGTTCGTTCTTGCTCTTGATGTTGGCGAGGGTCTCCAACGACTCTTCGCCTACATAAGTAGTTTCCTCCACATACGCGCCCTTGAGCATCGGGAGCGTATCGCCCTTCTTGCGGAAAGCCTTCACAAGCTTCGCGGGAGCGTTGCCGGTGTTGCTGAGGAGAAGCGTGGTGTCGCCGTGCAGAAGGTCGTAGAGTTCGCTGTAGTCTGTCTCGCTTGCCTCGAAAGCCTTTTTGAGAAGAGTGTTCTTCACGCAAAGCATCTTGACATCGCTCTTGAAGCACTCGCGACGGAGCGCGCTTGTCTTCTCGGCGTCGAGACCGGCAGTCTGTACGAGGTAGACGCAGGCATAGTCGGCAAGCGTCGTCCCGATCATTTCAATGATTCTTGCTTTATCTTCCTTTTTCATCGTTGTGCTGTTTTACTGGTTACTCGGCCACCGATTTGGGCTCCACTTTTATGCCGGGGCTCATTGTGCTCGAAAGATAAATGCTCTTGATGTATGTGCCTTTTGCCGTGGAGGGCTTGAGCTTGATCAGCGTGTTGACGAACTCGCGTGCGTTGTCGCGCATCTGATCGGGAGTGAAGCTCACCTTGCCGATTGAAGCGTGCACGATGCCAGTCTTGTCCACTTTGAAGTCAATCTTGCCCTGCTTAACCTCCTTTACAGCCTTTGCAACGTCCATCGTAACAGTGCCGCTCTTGGGGTTTGGCATCAGGCCGCGCGGGCCGAGTATGCGGCCCAAAGGACCGAGCTTGCCCATGACGGAGGGCTGAGTGATGATGACGTCCACGTCAGTCCATCCGCCCTTGATTTTGTCGATGTATTCGTCGAGTCCGACATAATCCGCTCCGGCCTCCTTGGCAGCAGCCTCGGCATCTGCGTTGCAGAGCACCAGGACCCTTACCTGCTTGCCGGTGCCGTGGGGCAGCGAAACGACGCCACGCACCATCTGGTTTGCCTTGCGCGGATCTACGCCAAGACGAACGTCAATATCCAGAGACGCGTCGAACTTGGTGAAAGTAATCTCTTTCACCTTCTCGGCCGCTTCCTGCAATGTATAGGTCTTCCCAGCTTCAATCTTGGACAAAGCCAACTTTTGGTTTTTTGTCAGTTTTCCCATTTTCTTGAAGTTTATTAAATTGATTCAGGGAAAGTCCCCTTCACAGTGATACCCATGCTTCTCGCCGTGCCTGCTACCATACGCATAGCCGACTCAACGGTGAAACAGTTCAAATCCGGCATCTTGTCTTCTGCAATAGTCTTAACCTGCTCCCACGTGATTTCTGCCACCTTGTTACGGTTGGGCTGAGCCGAACCGCTCTTAAGCTTGGCGACCTCCTTCAGCTGGACTGCCACCGGCGGGGTCTTCACGATAAAGTCGAACGACTTGTCCGTGTAGTACGTGATTACTACAGGAAGAACCTTTCCGGCCTTATCTTGGGTACGGGCATTGAATTGCTTGCAAAATTCCATGATGTTGATGCCTTTCGAACCCAGAGCGGGGCCGACCGGCGGCGAGGGGTTAGCCGCCCCGCCTCTTATCTGCAATTTGATCTGTCCGGCAATTTCCTTAGCCATTGTTGTTGTTTTTAATTGGTTTGATTACACCTGCGAGCAATCCGCCCGGACACAGTTTCTCCCCGTCGGCGACGCGTAACACCATCGCCTGCGAGGCTCACTGTCATTTTCCAGCCAGATTCACTCTCTTTCCACTTGGGAATGTTCCAACTCAAGGTCGGTGGGACGATCGAAAATCTTCACCTCGACCTTCAATTTCTGCTTCTCGTTGTTGACTTCCTTGATTACGCCACGGAAACCGTTGAACGGCCCGAAAATCACCTTCACGGATTCTCCCTCCCTGAAGTCAGACAGCTGCTCGTCAAGCCCCTGCTGAAGGTCGTCGGCCGCACCAAGCATCCTCATCACTTCCTCCTCGCGCAGAGACTCAGGCTCGCTGGTCTTAGCACGTCCGCGAAGGAAATCTATGACATTCGTCGTGTTGCGAAGTTCATAAATCACCTCTCCGGTCAGAATGGCTTCTATGAAGACATATCCCGAATACAAGGTGCGCTCCTTGACGGCACGCTTGCCGTTGCGGTTAGTCACCACCTTTTCGGTTGGGATAAGCACCTGAAACACATAGTTTCCAAGATCAGTGTTCTTGATTGCTGCATCAAGAACTTCCTTAACCTTAGCCTCTTTGCCTGAAATGGCACGCAACACGTACCACTTCTTGCTTCTTGCATTCTCATTAGCGCTTACTTCCATCATCTCCGTGTCAGCTCTTTTGTTTGCTTGGTTCTTTGGTTCGTGAAGAGAGAAGACAACGACACGATTCAAAAGCTGACACTGTATATCAGCTCCATCAGAAGATTGAACACCTTATC
This sequence comes from Muribaculaceae bacterium, assembly GCA_910573745.1. GTDB lineage: Bacteria > Bacteroidota > Bacteroidia > Bacteroidales > Muribaculaceae > Lepagella. The sequence goes on from CAJSYI010000008.1 coordinate 69,162, forward strand.
TACTGCCCAGATGAACAGCGCAAGAATGATGGAAGCTACAAGCACCAACACCGAGCTGTTGATAAGTTGTTTCTGAGTCGGCCAAGAAACCTTATAAACGAGTTCGTTGTAAGATTCCTTTATATCCTGTATTAATTTCATGTCTGTTGTTTCGTTTGCACGGGAAGAGAGGCTCGAACTCCCGACCCTTGGTTTTGGAGACCAATGCTCTACCAACTGAGCTATTCCCGTGTGTGAGAGGGCTTCAGACTTGGAAGCCCTCTTTTATGTCAATCAGTCGCCTGATTAGTCTTCTACTACAGAAGTAATCTGGCCAGAACCTACCGTGCGGCCACCTTCGCGGATAGCGAAACGAAGACCCTGATCGCATGCTACCGGAGTGATGAGCTTAACGTCGATTTCAACGTTGTCGCCAGGCATCACCATCTCTACGCCCTCCGGAAGAGTGATCTCACCGGTAACGTCAAGAGTACGGATGTAGAACTGCGGACGGTACTTGTTGTGGAACGGAGTGTGGCGGCCACCTTCCTCTTTCTTAAGGATGTAGACCTGAGCCTTGAAGTGGTCGTGAGGCTTAACCTGACCCGGATGGCAGATTACCATACCACGGCGGATTTCGTCCTTGTCGATACCACGGAGCAGCAGACCAACGTTATCGCCAGCTTCACCTTCGTCAAGAATCTTGCGGAACATTTCAACACCGGTTACAACCGACTTGCGGTCAGCACCGAGGCCGAGAATCTGAACCTCATCACCCACTTTCACGCGGCCGGCCTCGATACGACCTGTAGCAACGGTGCCACGGCCAGTGATTGAGAACACGTCCTCGACAGGCATAAGGAACGGTTTGTCAACGTCGCGCGGAGGCAGGGGAATCCAGCTGTCAACAGCGTCCATAAGCTCCATAACCTTGTCAACCCACTGAGCCTCGCCATTGAGAGCGCCAAGAGCTGAACCCTGGATGATGGGAGTGTTGTCACCATCATAGTCGTACTGAGCGAGAAGGTCGCGCATATCCATTTCAACGAGCTCGAGCATCTCAGCGTCGTCCACCATATCGCACTTGTTCATAAATACAACGAGACGGGGAACGTTCACCTGACGGGCGAGAAGAATGTGCTCACGAGTCTGGGGCATCGGGCCGTCGGTAGCGGCAACCACGATGATTGCACCGTCCATCTGAGCAGCACCGGTAACCATGTTCTTAACGTAGTCGGCGTGTCCCGGGCAGTCTACGTGAGCATAGTGGCGCTCTGCAGTCTGATACTCAACGTGTGATGTGTTAATGGTTATACCGCGCTCTTTCTCTTCAGGAGCGTTGTCGATAGAGTCGAATGAACGAAGTTCGGAAAGACCTTTTTCGGCAAGCACCTTCGTGATAGCGGCAGTAAGGGTAGTCTTACCATGGTCAACGTGACCAATCGTGCCGATATTTACGTGGGGCTTGGTTCTTTCGAATTTTTCTTTAGCCATAATTTTGCTATTGTTATTTTGATTATTGATTCTGAATTCCCTTTCGAGGAGATTTGCATTTCCGGGGAGAGAGGGGAAATCCGGATAAAAAAAATGAGCCGGTGGCGGGATTTGAACCCGCGACCTCTTCCTTACCAAGGAAGTGCTCTACCCCTGAGCTACACAGGCAATGATTGGAGCGGAAGACGAGGTTCGAACTCGCGACCCTTAGCTTGGAAGGCTAATGCTCTACCAACTGAGCTACTTCCGCATCTGTTCATTTTGTGGGCGAAGATGGATTCGAACCACCGAAGGTATAAACCAGCAGATTTACAGTCTGCCCCATTTGGCCACTCTGGTATTCGCCCTTTTTTTCAATTTCGAGCCTCTTGTCGGATTCGAACCAACGACCCCGAGATTACAAATCACGTGCTCTGGCCAACTGAGCTAAAGAGGCATCGGGATAGCGTTCGGAAGCGATGTCGAGACATTGCTGACCGAAATCGAGTGCAAAGTTATAGATACTTTTCGATTCCACCAAATTTTCCGGACAAAAAATTAAGAAAAACCTTTTCTGCCCGCTTCTGAAGCCGTTTTCGCCCCAAACGAACGGGGTCATAGGGCAAAAAACGGCTTCAGTTCGCATTTATTCCACAGTAACGGACTTGGCAAGATTTCGAGGCATGTCAACGTCCTTGCCTTTATTGATCGCTATGTAATACGACAAAAGCTGGAGCGGCACGCTCGTGATGATAGGCGTGAGGCATTCCGGCACCTCAGGCACCTCAAGCACATGGTCGGCGATGTTGCGTATCGTGGTGTCGCCTTCGGTAACTATGGCTATGATATTGCCTCCCCTCGCCTTCACCTGCTGAACGTTGCTCACTATCTTGTCATATAGATGGTCTTTGGGAGCGACTATCACTGAAGGCATCTCTGCGTCAACAAGCGCAATCGGACCGTGCTTCATCTCTGCCGCAGGATAACCCTCGGCGTGGATATAGGAGATTTCCTTGAGCTTCAAAGCACCCTCGAGGGCCACCGGATAGCTATAGCCGCGTCCGAGATAAAGGAAATTGCGCGCATAGGTGTAAATGAGCGACAGACGCTCTATGTCGGGTGCCAGCTCAAGCACCTTCTCCACAAGCGCGGGAAGCTTAAGGATCCATTCGCCGAGCTTCTCAGCATAACGGGGCTCGAGAGTCTTCTTGAGTCCGGCTATGGTCATCGCCAGAAGAGTCAGCACCATCACCTGCCCGGTGAAAGCCTTTGTGGATGCCACGCCTATTTCCGGCCCCACATGGATATAGGTGCCGCTGTGGGTCTCACGCGGAATCGACGAGCCGACCACATTGCTTATGCCGTAGACGAACGCCCCCATCCCCCGGGCTATCTTTATGGCCGCAAGCGTGTCGGCGGTTTCGCCGCTTTGCGAAATGGCTATCACTATGTCCTCATGCGTAATCACGGGGTTGGAATAGCGGAATTCGCTGGCATATTCCACCACCACCGGAATCTTGCACATGTCCTGAATGAGGTATTTACCTATCAGAGCCGAATGCCACGACGTGCCGCAAGCAACGATCACTATGCGCTTGGCATTGATGAAAGTCTCACTGTTGTCGTTGACTCCGTTGAGCGTAACGAACCGGCCCTTGTCCACCACACGCCCCCGTATACAGTCCAGAAGCGTGGACGGCTGTTCAAATATCTCCTTGAGCATGAAATGCGGATAGCCGCCCTTCTCAAGCTGGGAAATCGACATCTCGAGCTTCTTGACGTCAATCTCGTTCTCCTTATTGTCGAACGAAAGCAGCTTAAGCGGCTCGCCGCGACGGATGAGGGCTATCTCCTCATCCTTGATGTAGACCACATTGTCAGTGAATTCCACAAACGGAGACGCGTCAGAAGCGAGATAGAACTCGCCGTCGCCCACTCCCACCACCAACGGAGAGCTTTTCCGCGCTGCGATGATGCAGTCAGGGTTATCCTTCTCTATCACCGCTATCGCATATGCGCCCACGACCTGCTTCAGGGCCTCGCGCACCGCATCGAGAAGAGAACAGTCATTCTGCACCCTGATGTACTCTATAAGCTGGACAAGCACCTCAGTATCTGTATCGGAATGGAACGTGCGCCCATGCTCCACAAGCGCATCCTTAAGCACCTTGTAGTTCTCTATGGTTCCGTTGTGCACAAGCGCGAGATTGCCGTCTTCGCTGTAATGCGGATGGGCGTTGCAGTCGGAAGGCTCCCCGTGCGTGGCCCAGCGCGTATGGGCTATTCCTACGCGCGCCTCAACGTTCTTGTCCTTGCAGAAATTCTCAAGAGCCTGCACTTTGCCGAGCGTCTTGTATATGTTGAGCTTGCCGTTGTCGTCAACGAGTGCTATTCCCGCACTGTCATACCCTCTGTATTCCAGACGATGGAGTCCTCCGATGAGGACGTTGTAAGCGTTCCCTTCGCCTATATATCCAACTATTCCGCACATATTACAATTATACGTTTATACTTTCTGATGGTTTTGGTCTGAATATTGTCGTTCACATGTTGTCCGCCAAGGACGGAGACTTGAAAACACCATTGTTTCAAGATTACAAAATTAGTCAAATCCGTGCATTCATCCAACCCCAATGAAAAAAATCTGCCAGAAAATCCCGCAAAGAGATTCTCCGGCAGACATCTATGGTATGGTTCAGTTCTTTATCCGAAGAGACCGTGTCAGTTCATTTTGACACAGCCGCCAGCAAAACCGTATTCCTCAACGAACAACCGTCTTGCTCACCTTGTCGCCCTGACGCTTGATGACAATCATCCCTTTTTCCGGTTCTGCCAAACGCAAGCCCTGTAGAGTGAAGTATTCAACCCGAGCCTCATCATAGGATTCACGCTCCACGTTGACAATTCCCGAAATGTCGAGATTGACCGGGAACGATGACCTGGAAAACCTCACAAGCGGCTCATCCGCGGCGGCATCGTAGAATGACCATTCTCCTATGTCCACATTATACACTTTCTCGTTTTCCGTAGGCGTGATGATTCCTTCGATGTCGCCTCCGTCTACAGACGCGAAATATATGTCGGCCTTAGTGTCTGCATCAATCTGAATGTCCTTGCCGAAAAGCGTACGGGCTGCGGTGCATGTGCCTTTCGCCAGGTCAATGCTGAACGGGAGACCCGGCTCATATCCGTAACCGCCGAAATTGTGGACTACAAATCCATCTACCGTGCGCCTTATATATATCGGACAGAACCCTTCGTCCGCTACCGTGGTGTTGGAAAGCTCCATGACCTCATTGTACTTGTTCATGACAATCTCCCCGATGAAATCAACGCCTTTATCAACCACCTGTCCCACCTTGTCAGGGAAACTCGTGATGAGCAGACAGTTGGCCGGACGGCCATCTTCCTGGAAATCGCATCTGTAAGTGATCAGACGGCCTGAATTGGAGACATTCAGCACAATAGGCTCGTCGAGCATCACATCAGTGTTCCAGTCGCTGACATATATATAATGCGGATAAGACTCGTATTGCCCGAGAAAATAACCAGGCTCGATGGAAAGGGTCTGGGATTCATAATCGAATACCGCCTTGGCCCGGGTTATCGGTTCCGGGGGATAGACGGAATCGTCGTAGTCGGCCCAAAAGCCCTCGATGATTACCTCGTCATCCTTTTCTCCGGCCACTATTTCAGGGAAACAGAACATATACTGCCAGCCACCGGGATTCATGAACCGGTAATGGTCCCATACAAAAGTTCCAAGCAAATCATTCCTCGTAGCCTTCTCTGATGATCCGGAACGCTGGACACTTCGCCGGCTCTTCATCAACAGAGCCGCCGAAGCATCTGATTTCTGACTTGCCGCATCCACCGCATTTGCCGGAACATGCTTTGACATCGGGAGAGAAGCCGCAGCACAAGCCGCAATAAAAACGGACACGGCAGTAACATAGACCTTTTTCATAATGTGAATAGTTAACTGTTTATACTTGTTAGCAAGTGCAAAGTTAACTAAATGGTTCGTACCATGCAACAAAAAGGCATCAGAAATCCTCGCCCAGCGGTTCCTGCCCGAAATCGCGCAGCCTGTAGAGAAGCCTCTGTTTAAGTCCTGCCTCCCGGCCTACGACATTCGACATCTCCCAATGCCTCCCGGCCTCCTCGCGCAGCAAGGGCGACGTAGCCTCCGTCCCTGCAAGGTTCCATGTCAGCAGAACAGTCTTTATCTTCAAGGCCTTAAGTTTGCGGACGAGCATCTCGTGGTCGGCATCGCCGGTTACAAGCACAACGTAGTCGAACTTCCTGAACGTCGCGAGTTCGTATGCCTCCAGCGCGAACCATACGTCAATCCCCTTCTCTATCACCTGAGTCTCGCCGTCGCGCTCAAGCTCCCGCAGATGCTTGTAGTGGAATATGACATCGTTCTCGATGAGCGTGTCCTCGAATTTGCGCTCGTTGTAGAGGAGATGCTTGTCATACGCCTCCCTGACGCGGAAACGGCCTCGGAAATAATGAGCCTCCGTAATCTGGCAGTCGGCATGATCCACACCCTCCTCTGCGGCAATCCTGCGGCTTATGTATCCGAAAAGCGAACGCACACGGATTATGCTGCTCTCAATCTGCTTAAGGGCGCGGTTTATCTTGGCGTAGTACCCGCCGTCGATGAAAATCCCTATGGAGATATATCCTGACATACAGTTACAACCACTCTGCCCACCATAAGTTCATACCGGCCGACAAAGATGCCCCGGCCGAAACTGATCCGACCGGGGCACCTATATAAAACGAACAAAAGTCTATTTATTATTTAACTATTACGCGACGCACCACCGTAGCTTCGGAAGAGGCTATACGAACTATGTAGATGCCAGCATCCCAGCCGTCTCGCACCACGGCGACATCGCCCTCATTGCCCTCGCTGCGGAAGACACAAGTGCCGTCGGCGGCAAACACCTCAACTGAATAACCGGAAAGCGAAGTGGACACGTTCATCCTGTCAACCACAGGCACAGGATAGATGCGTACCGGAGCGGCCACAGTCTCGCCGACGCCGACATTGACATCCTCGCTGACAAGAAGGCGCGCATATCTGGTTTTGCCGCGCTGACGCATAGAGGCCATGCATTCATATTCCGAACCTGCGACACGGGCGGGCGAGTCCAGATTCAAGATGCTTCCTTCCAAGTTCAGCTGGAACGGCATCTCTTCTAGCGGCTCCACCGAATAGACAGTCATGGCTTCCGATCCGTCTTCCTCGAAATAGCCGGAAATGTCTACCGAGCCTCCGGAAGGAATGCTTATGCGGCGGGTCTCCATCTCAGGCATAGAGCCGAAATTGTCAAGGCATAGATATGTCGGAGTGTTTACCCCGTATGTGCCTTTGTCCGAACTGTCAAAGTCAAACATGATGCTCTTTACCTTCCCAAGGCTTCGGAGATCCATCCATTCCCACGATGAAAGGATGAAATGCTCGGCAGAAGACGCATCCCGCATATCGGCAAGATAGAAGTCCTTTGTTCGGGTGTTGCCCTCAGCGTCCGTTGCCTTTGCGATAAGCTTGAACCAGTCTCCAGCCGTGAATTTCTTGGCAAATCCGTCGCCGTTGGTCATGCTCGACAGCGCGTAGGCGGAATTGGAGACATAAAGACCGGGAACCACGGCTCCTTCGGGATCATTGGTAACATCAATCGTAAGTCCCTGAGGATAACCGACCGCGAAGTTGCTTCCGGAAAAAGCACCGCCGGGGGCTGAACGGAACTGGTCGTCAAGTCCGCTGCTCTCAGGGCTTGTCTCGGAAGAAAGGGCATAGCCGTACCAGAATGAATACTCGGGCATGCCTCCGGCGTTGAATGCGAACGAGCCGCTGTAGAAACGCTCCTCTTCTGTCTCAGGGGTGATGTGCGAATCCTCGGCCACATAATTGTCGTCGAATGTGGCCACTGCCATATCGCCGGTAACCTCCACCGCCGTCTTGGCTTCAACAGCTTGGCCGTCGGCAGACTCAACTTTGAGCATATACGACTGCGAAACCTCGGGATTCACCGTCAGAGTGGACTCTGTCCCTATCTGGCGACCCATCTGGTCAGTCCATGAATAAACGTATGGCTCATCACCTCCGCCTACTGCGGGGACAATCGTGAACTGCTCGCCGCTTTCAATTCTCGGAGTCTCTTCATCGTCGAACTCAAGCGTAAGCGGGCCGATATGGCGAAGCGTGGTGAACGCTGCGGAAGCAACCACCTCACTCTGCAAGCCTGCCGCGCTTACTGCCACGAAAAACGCACGATAACCGGTGGACGGCTTCAACGAAGCAAAAGACGTGGAAGTTTCCAAGTCGGCGAGCACGTTTACGCCTTTCGCCTCCATCACCTCTTCGGAATCAGGAAACGCATCGCCGTCGTTCCATTCCTTTACAATCGCATAAAGCGTGCCGCCTGTGTTCCACCTGGTCTTCAAGGCAACAGAATTTTCGGTTACCGAATGCACCGACGGATAGCCTTCAATCATTTCAGGGTATTCAAGGCTCACAGGAGCATATTCGTATGCACCGAGAGTCCATCCTGACACAGGGCGCAAAGTGCCTGCGAGGTCGGAAGTGATGTCTTCCACGGGCATCCCGCAGCGGAACTCTCCTGCCTCGGCAAGATGCGAATCCGTATCGGAAATGAACCGAGCCTGCGCGGATACCGCTGAATCGTCGCCCGAAAGGGACTTGAAGCCTTCCATGTCAAGCACATCCCTGTCGTTCTTGCACACAGTGCCGCCCGCGCTCCAATAAGCATTGCCGGAAAAGCTGAAACCATTATAATCGGTGGCATTCCAGAAATAAAGCGTAGTGGAGACATTTGAGCATCCGTTATGGAATATGTTCCCCCGCACGCGGATTCCTTTTGCCGAACCGCTGCCGTTTGTCGCCATAACGTATGCATCCGAACCTCCGACACGGAAAGTGTTGTAGTCCACATCAATATTAGCTGATGCGTTGTTGATGTTCAGGGCACGCCCCGAATAGGCATCTGATTTTGTCAATATCACCTCATTGTCGGCAAACCGTATGCGGTCCGCAACTCCACCCACGCATGCATCACGGAAATCCACACCAGTGGAATAGGCGGCGCCGGTATTGTAGACACGGTTACAGATGACTGAAGCCCCATTGACCATCCGATACAAGTCTATCGCCTGATAACCTCTCTTCGAGCCTGACCAGCTTACAGTGTTGCCCTCGATAACGGGAGCGTCCTCATCCAATACATAAATGCCTTTGGAGTAGCAACCGTTTACCGAATTGCCTTTCACCACAAGTCCTTTCTCTTTGGGGAGAGCGACATAACCGGTGCCTCCCAGATAAAGACCGATGTATCCTCCCTCTAAATACGAGTCCTCTATGGTCATGAAGTCATTGTTGCCGCCGGCCTCATTCACAGCATGCGAACGCACAAGGTTTATGCCGGAATAGCCTGAAACAACAGGCGCAGCCGTAACTGAACAACCGGCCATCCTGAAACCTGGGCTCTTCTCTCCGACATACACTGCATTGGAGAAGCCCTGGCTACCGGCCTCCACCGAAACATTTTCAAGAACGACATACGGGCTGCCCTTCACCTGCACGATGCCGTCCTTATCTGAGGCAACGTATTTTCCGGCTATCTTCACCGCGTCACGGTTGCCGCTCTTGCTCCTGAACACGACAGGATGCTCTGCGGAAGAGCCTTTCACGTCGTTTATTCTAAGGCACTCCGAATAAGTCCCGTCAAGAATCTCGAACGTTACGGGGCCTTCCACGCCTTGCGCAAGAGCCTGGGCAACGCTCTTGAAATCCACATAGTCGGCATCTGACGCACCAACAGTGAACGTGCCTTTGAGACCGGCTTTCACAAATCCTTCCACTGCTCCTGAAACGCAGTCCTTGCGCATGCCGTTGAAGTCAACGGAAGCCAATGCCACGGCAATCTTATTCCCGGCTACCGCATCATCGGCCACGTCGGCAGCAAGATAGTAGTAATGAACGCCGTTGTCGCCTATCTCATTCTCTACATCAAAAGAGGCTTCTTCCGAAACGGGAATCACGGTTGCAAGCCTTTCGCAGATGGCAGGAGAGAATCCGTCGTTGTCGGCTCCATAATAAAGATGCAGAGCGGAGATGTCGGACAGCTTGTCTGTTCCTGAAAGTGAGAATCTAATGTCCGAGACCTTCGATGCGCCTTTGTCGCCGGCAATCTCTACGGCCACCTTCATCAACGAAAGCCCTCGCGATCCGCGCATATATCCGCTATCGTCAGAAACGCTTGTGGCGGTCAGGTCTTCAAGCGTGTAATCCACCTTCTCGTGAAGCCCGACTTCAATCGCGAATCCGTCGAGGGTAGAGCCTGAAGGCCCGGTCACAACAACGGTAAGCGAACCGTCGGCGGCTTTCGACACAAGGTTTTCCGGACCCTTGGTGGTGCCGTAGCCTGTCAGCGAACCGAGCAGGCAATCCTTGGCCTCCTTGCGGCCGCTGTAGACGTACATCTTGCCGTTACCTATCGAAAACCGGGTGGAATTCAGGGTTACCGCATATCCTTCACGTGATGGCGTGAAAGTATAAGTCGCGCTTATACGGGGAGAAATCTTTCCGTCGGCACCTCCGTCATCATACCACATCAACGGCTGCGATACAGTGACAGATTGATTGCCCGCCTCAAGACAGAGGACGCTTTCCGGATTGCCGTCGGTCGCGTTCCACGCGGCCTGCGGCTTCGGCACCGCAAGGAACATCAGAAACGCGAACAATGAGAACATTCTACATAATCTCATGCTTTTCATTGGCTGTACAATTATTTATTATAGGTTAGACATTAAAAAATCCTTTCCTGAGAGAGAGACCGTCTCGGCCTTTTCAGGAAAGGGCAGCCAATGAAGCTAAATTCGGATCCGCAGCGACAATCCGGCAATATATACGGAACATACGCAGAAAGTCCTTGCCTTGCTGACACCGAGGCCCTAATCCTGGAAAGCCTTGAACCGGTATTGTAAAATGGCAGGTCTTCTGACTTATTCCTTTGTCTACCTGGCCTTCCCATCGCTTGGCGACAGTGGCCGTCGGGGTTGCAAATCCCGGATTCGGCAGACAAATTGGCGGAAATCACAGCAGCCGGTCTGTTCGGGATTTTCACCCGATTCCCTTTTAATCCGTTGCCCTATAATCCGTTATATGATTTTTCAGGCTACGGCACCAATTTTCACAAGACAAAATTATAAATTTTTCCTCTAACAGCCAAACATCGCCGAAAAAGGCCGACAGTGCAGACTGCCGGCCTTAGAGTGTGTTTGAGTTTTTATTCAAACACACTCTTAATAATTACACGAAGCCCTACACTCAGGCAAGGCGGGTGATGATTTCGCAGAGGAAACGCCAGTATTCCTCTACTGACTTTATGTTGGCCTTCTCGCTCGGCGAGTGTATGTCCTTGAGGGTCGGGCCGAACGAAATCATATCGAGATTAGGCATCTTCTCCAGGAAGAGACCGCATTCAAGTCCTGCATGAAGGGCCTCGATGCGCGGCTTGCGCCCGAAGAGGTCTTCAAAACTCTTTTCAGCCACACGAAGCACCTTGGAGTCAGGGTTCGGGGCCCAGCCCACGTATGCGTCGTCAAAGGCGACCTCGCAACCGATCATTCGGAAAAGAGCCTTGACGCGGTCGGCAATCTCGTCGCGGCGCGAATCGACGGATGAACGCTGGTGCACTGTTATTTCGATGATGCCGTTATCCTTCATCTTCACTGAAGCGAGATTGCACGAGGTCTCAACCAATCCCTCCACGGCGTTTGACATGCCCTGCACGCCGTTGGGACACGCGAAGACCGCGCTGATGAGCTTGCAGGCCGTCTCCGGCTCGATGATTTCCACAGGTGCATCAACAGGCTCAACGGTGAACGTGAAGTCTTTGCCTTCAGCAAGGAGGAACTCTGCATGGATCATATCGGAAAACTCCTTGCCGTAAGCCTCGAAAGCCTGGGCTGCGCCGCAGTCAACGCCCACAACGGCCCAAGCCTCACGCGGAATGGCGTTGGCGAGGTTTCCGCCGTCGATTTCAGAAAGCGTGATGCCGCCGAAGCGGTCGCAGCTTTCCCAAAGGAAACGGGCGAGCTGTTGGTTGGCATTGCCGCGTCCGAGACCGATTTCCATACCGGAATGGCCACCTTTGAGATGGTTCAGATGCACTCGGTAATAACGTTGCCCCTGCGGAGCCGACACCTTATTATAAGGAAGCGAGCATACGGTAACCTTTCCGCCCGCACACCCGATCACGAGCTGGCCGTGTTCCTCGGAGTCGAGATTGAGAAGGATGTCGCCTGTGACGAACCCCGGCTGGAGTCCGTTGGCACCGATAAGCCCCTGCTCCTCGTCTACCGTGTAGAGGCATTCGATCGGGCCGTGGACGAGCTTGTCGTCAAGAAGCACGGCCATTGCAGAAGCGCAGCCCATGCCGTTGTCGGCACCGAGCGTAGTGCCGTCGGCCTTCACCCATTCGCCGTCAACGATTGTGGTGATGGGGTCGTTAAGGAAATCGTGTTCCTTGTCATTGCGCTTCTCGGCCACCATGTCCTGATGTCCCTGAAGGATGATGGTCGGAGCGTTTTCATGTCCAGGCGTGGCGGCTTTCTTCATCACCACATTTCCCACTTCGTCGGTCGCGACTTCAATGTTGTGCCTGTTTGCCCAGTCCACGAGGAACTTCTTCATCTTTTCAAGATGATGCGTCGGACGCGGCACTTTGGTTATCTCGTCGAAACATTCCCAAAGGAGTTTCGGCTCAAGGTCTGTTATCTTCATTTTTGGTTTTCTTGCTTTTTGTATTTAGCGTATGCATTGGCCATTTTTGTGTGATAGCCCCGGCGTGCATAGCTCGCGCCGTTGTATTTGCGGGCGAAGCCTCGCCAGTTCTTTTTCCTGAGGTCTTCCACCATTCCGGTGTTGGTGATGAAAGCTGCGAAAAGCTCAAGCTGCTCCAGTTCGGAATAGGCCATAAGCCTCACGAACTCGTCCACCGTCTGGCATCCGCAGAGCTTGTAGTTGAACCCGCCTATCTGGAACATGCCCCAGAACGTGCCCATATTCGCACCTTCCGCGTTGGACTTGCGGGCGTTGATGAGCTGGGTCCATTCGCTCCGGGCATAGCCGGTAAGCCCTGCGGGAACGGTCTCCCCCTTGGCTCCGGCCTTCGACGTGGCGGAACGCCTGAACTTGTTGTACATGGCGCGGTCGAAATTTATGACCGGCACACCGGGAGCCCAGAACCCGCACATCTGCGATCCGGCCTCGATGGCCACCACGGCCTTCATGGCCGCCACCTCGACGCCCAGCTCCTCGGCCACCATCCGGAAATCCTCTTCGGTAAGATGTGAATACCGCACCGACTTGTCGGCCTCCGGCAGAAGGGAGTCGAACCTTACCGACCGCAAACCTTTGTTGATGGTCTTCGCGGCGGCTTTACCTGACTCGCTCCTGATGCTGTCCGCCTCAAGCGCCTTCCCTTGAGGGGAAGACGCCGAGACGGCAAAAGCCAATGACAAGGATATGACAGCCGGAGCTATCACGCGTCTCATAACGCCGCCACCTTTTCAAGCACCTTGCAGAGATGCTTCCAGAATTTGTCTACCGTAGGAATGTTGAGTTTTTCGTCAGGAGAATGCACACCGGTCATAGTCGGGCCAAAGCTCACCATGTCGAGGTTGGGATACTTCGACAGGAAAAGTCCGCATTCAAGTCCGGCATGGATGGCCTTGATGGCAGGTTTGACACCGAAAAGCTCCTCGTAAGCGTCAGCGGAAAGCTTCATGATGGTAGACTCCATATTGGGTGCCCATCCGGGATAGCCGTCGCTGTGGCTGACTTCGGCACCTGAAAGCTGGAAATGCGCCTCCACTTGTCCGGCCACGTCGTTCTTGCGCGACTCCACCGACGAACGTTGGGACGTGGTGATCCTGATTTTGTCCCCTTCAATCATCTTGACTGCGGCAAGGTTGGTAGAAGTCTCCACCAGGCCTTCGATGTCGCGGCTCATCGAGAACACGCCGTGGGGAGCGGAATAGATGGCACGGACAAGAGCCACCGAGGTCTCGGAATCTATGCAGTATTCCGGACGCTCAACGTCTTCGATGCGGAAATCCATCGAAGGCTCCACGCCCTTGTATTCGTTGCGAATCTCATCGGCATAGCGTTCGAGGGCCTTTCCGAGTTCCTCACGATGGTTGCTCTGCACCCCGAACACCGCGTAAGCCTCACGCGGAATGGCGTTGCGAAGGTTGCCGCCGTCGAAAGAGCACACCTCCACCGGCCACTTCTGGGAGCATTCCCAGATGAAACGCGCCACAAGCTTGTTGGCGTTGCCGCGTCCGAGGTTGATGTCAGAGCCGGAGTGGCCGCCAAGCAGGCCGCTCACCGACACCTTTATATAGCTGAAGTTTTCAGGAGCCATGCTTCTGCGGTAGTTGAATATGGCAGTCGTATCTATGCCGCCGGCACATCCCACGAAGATTTCACCGTCGTCCTCAGAGTCAAGGTTGATCAGCATGGAGCCGGTAATCATATCCTTGCCGAGATTCTGCGCACCCTCGAGGCCGATTTCCTCATTGATGGTGAAAAGGCACTCCACAGGGCCGTGTTCCAGGCTGCTGTCGATGAGCACCGCCATAGCTGCGGCCATACCGATTCCGTTGTCGGCACCGAGCGTGGTGCCGCGGGCCTTCACCCAGTCGCCGTCGATATAGGTTTCAATCGGATCCTTGAGGAAATCGTGTTCAACGTCGTTGTTCTTCTCGGCCACCATGTCCATATGGGCCTGAAGTATCACCGTAGGCGCATTTTCATGACCAGGCGTGGCGGGTTTGGTCATCACCACATTGCCCACCTCATCGGTACGCACGGCTATGGAGTGTTTCTGTGCGAAATCGAGGAGAAACGCACGAATCTGTTCTTCATGACAGGAGGGACGCGGAACTTTCGTGATCGCGTCGAAGCATTCCCAGACGAGCTGAGGCTTAAGGTCTTTTACTTCCATTAGTAATATTGTTTTTTAGATTCTTTTCTACGCAAATCCAGAACCGCCTGTCGGCGGCTCTGCCCCACAAAGATAGACATTTTTCCTGACCCCGGCAAAATATCCGGGCTTTTTTTGTTTGCAATGGCCGGTCAGCCGACCTACTGCCGGAATTTTAAGTTAAAAAAAGCAAAATCAGCACCTGTGAATCGTCCCAATCAATTCTTTTGCATTACTTTTGTGCCGTATTTCTCTCCATCACCATATAATCTTTTGCATCTCCTCCTCCCTCACACTGACAATCAACCTTTTATACTTTTATGAAGAAATATCTGTTTCGCATGCTGCCGGCCTGTATGGCTCTGACTTTTCTCGCTTTCGCGTCATGCTCCGGCAATGAAAGCAACGCTCCAAAAGCCGGCGACAAAAAGAAAACCGTCAAGACCGAGTCTTCGGCCGGACTGCCAAACTACCGATATGTGGATCTCGACACAGTACTGAGCAGATACAATCTCGCAAAGGACTACAACGAGGAGATGCTGCGTATGCAGAACAACATGGAATCCGCCCTCAAGCGTCATGAATCCAACATCCAGGGATTCGCAAACTCGATGCAGAAGAAGATGCAGAACAACGGATACCTCTCGGAAGCAAGCTACAAGCAGGATCAAGACAAGATAGCAAGCATGCAGAACAGCGCACAGCGGGATGCCGCCAACCTGCAGAACAATTTCCAGAACGCTGCAATGAAAGCCCAACAGACGGTCAACGACTCCATCGAGGCCTTCATCAAGGAATACAACGCCAAACGCGGCTACGATGCCATACTCTTCAAAGCAGCGACCCTCTACATCAATCCTGAGCTGGACATAACCGACGAAGTAGTGGAAGGACTCAACGCCCGCTACAACAAGGTAAAGAAATGACGCTTTTGCGTTTCTCATAACCCCATACAAAGGCCGTGTCAATATGCATGGCCTTTTTTATTTTTGGCTCTACCGCCTTTTTTCATTACTTTTGCTCCATGAAACTTTACGGACTGATAGGCCGTCGGCTCGGCCATTCCTTTTCTGCCGATTTCTTCAATTCCGCGTTCAAGGACAAATGCATAGATGCACGCTACTGCCTTTTCGAGATTCCGGAAATCGGATGCTTACATAGCCTCGTCGCCGAAAATCCGAATCTCGCCGGCCTTAACGTTACGATTCCATACAAAGAGTCCGTAATCCCTTTCCTCGATTCACTGACAGATGATGCACGCAGCATCGGAGCGGTCAACCTGATTGAATTCGCCGGTTGCGGGGATTCTCTGAAGCTCATCGGACACAACACCGACGCTCCGGCTTTCCGTAATATGGCCGAGCCATTGGTTGCCGGACTCAGACGCAGAAAGGCTCTGATACTCGGAACGGGAGGCGCGGCCAAAGCCGCGCGTTTCGCACTCGACTGTCTCGGCATTGAATCCGTCTTGATTTCCCGGTCAAGCCGGAAAGGAACACTATCCTACAATCAGCTCGACAATGACCAAGTCAGCGATGCGGGAATGATAGTCAACGCCACGCCGGCTGGCATGTGGCCTGACACTTCATACTCTCCTCCGTTCCCATACCAATGGCTGTCTCCGGCTCATGTGTGCATCGACCTGATATATAATCCTGCAACAACCACGTTCATGGCTGAATGCGCACAAAAAGGCGCGACAGTCAAGAACGGCCTCGAGATGCTTATAGGCCAGGCTCGTATAGGTGCCGGAATATGGGGATTGTAATGAAGCGATGGAAGCCACGAAACGCATATACACGCGCGCCCCGTTGCTGATTCCTACGCTGGCGTTCGTAGTCGGCATAATCATGTTCGTCGTTTCGTCCTCGGTTTGGATTCCATTGGCATTAGCCATTTCATCGTGTATGTTGTGTTCCTACACGGTAATGTCAAGAAAGACTCACGGACTGGCAAATATCTGCCTGTTCTGCATGCTTTTCGCTTCATTAGGGGGATTGGATGCATGGATAAATTCCCCCGTCGGAAAATATGCAGTGCAAGGAGCCGAAAGACTTGAAGGGTCGGTCATAGAAAGCAAGACAACAGTTTCCGGAGCGGCAATGACAGTGGATATAGACAAAGCCCTCTTTCCCGGCAAAACGTCAAAGACAATTTCCGGAATGCGGATATTGCTATACACCGACGGTAGAGCAATCAGGCCCGGAAACCTAATCTCCCTGCCGTCCCGGCTTGAAGAAATAGGCCGCCTGCCCTTTTTCGACAGTCAACGATATGCCGAAAGCATGCGCAAAAACGGAATCCTTTATTCTGTACGTTCCAGTGAAAACGAAGTGTCGTCCCATGGTGAGGCCACAGGCATGGTTCCTGCCGCCGCAAGAGCCCGCGACCGCGTCGAAGCCACGATATGGGAATCTCGTCTCGCCCCTTCCACCAAGGCTTTCATGGAAGCTATAATCACAGGAGACCGCAATATGGTTGACTCCAATACGAAGCAGTCTTTTGCCGATGCTGGAATAGCCCATATCCTCGCACTCAGCGGATTGCATCTCGGAATAATTGCGGCAATCCTTGCCGCAATCCTTCTCCCTCTCAATCTCGTGATTCATTACAAATACAGGTTCATAATACTCATCATTCTGCTATGGACATTCACTGTATTCACAGGATCGGGCCCGGCCACAGTTAGGGCATGCGTGATGGCGACCGTCTTTTACTTCGAACTGATTCTCGAACGTCCGCATTCACGCTTCAATTCTCTGAGCGCGGCGGCTCTCGCAATCTTGGTCATCAGGCCTTATGACCTCTTCAACCCTGCTTTCCAACTTAGCATATCATGCGTGGCATCCATCATGATCTTCACTCCGCTGCTCAATCCGTTAAGGCAGCACGAACATCCCAGGCTCCACTCGTTGGCCGCATTGACTATCTCTTCACTCATTGCCGCCGTTGGATCATGCTTGATAACAGCCTATTATTTCGACCGTCTCACCATACTCTCGCTTCTGACAAACATAATCGTAATACCGCTTATGGCTCCGTTATTGGTTCTGTCCGCAGTCTGCCTCCTGTCCTTCGTTGCTGGAATAGACATAATATTCCTGGAGAAATTACAGGATATGTGTTATGGCTGCCTGCAAGCGGTTTCACAATGGGGACAACACGCTGGTTCGGAGTTCTCTCCACCCGCCGAAGCGGCAGTGTTATGGTCGATTGGCTTATTGCTCCTCGCCGTCGCTGCATACTCAAAAAGACGTGGGTGGATTAGATTTGTCCCGGCATACACCGCGCTTGCCGGAGCGGTGGCAATGGCTGTCATTGTGCCGCGAACCAAAGAGGAAGGCGTGATAATATCACAGTCGCACGGCATTACTGAAATCAATTACAGATACGAAGACATCGAAGGCTCGGAATCATATATGAGAGGAGCGTCAGGGTTCTCTGTCCATGACGGAAAACGCTATGCCATAATCCAAAAACCGCTTTACAGGCTGTCCGGATACGAAATCAGTCAAATCCGCAGATGCCACATTATAATACTTGCAGGAAACTGCAAAGGCTCAATAAAAGACCTTATAACCCCAAGCATAAAGCCGACAATCATATTAGGTCCGTATCTTCGACAGCAGACACGGGATGAGATATCATCGGAAGCCTCATCCATCGGACTAAGCATCCACTCTCTACGAGACTCTGGCCCTCTTCGCCTGACGCGCCACATCTAATCCTTCAATAACCCAACAAACGCTCAACTTCCTCAAATGATGTCGTCGTTACGGAACACGCACCTCCCGTAATTTCGCTATTTACCACAGGTGCCATAACAGCTTCACCATTGATTTCCATAACAACTGGCCGGCCTATGTTTGATGACGTGAATGCAGCCCACTCGGCAGCCTTGTCTATATGTTCGTCCCCGCCGAACCTGAAAGACAGGCCAACAACAGGCTTCACTCCATCTTCTATTTCCACTGAAGCACTTCCCACAAACGCAGTGAAAGGATTGTTCATGCTCGCCAATCCTATAGTCCACTCACCGCCGAGGCTTCTTAAGCAAAACATTTTATATCCATCCGAAATATCATTGTTGAACCCACTGACGCATTTCAACAAATCTTCCCCGTCCACATTATCGTTTGAAAAGAACCGCACCATATCGCTGAATCTGAAACCACAAGATTCACTTCCACCAAACTTGTCCCCTATGATAGCCAATGCCTTGTCAAAAAAGTCCGCGACATCACCAGGACACTCTTTCCTTTCAGGAACGGAATACACAGACACGTTCCAATGGACACTGCACCGTGTGCCGGCTTCAATCTCCTTCCCGCCGACATTTATTGCCATAATTGGCTCTTCCACCGGAGTTTCTGCATACTTGCTGAAAACACTTTGAATCAATTCCTCCACCTTCTCTCGCGTCATAAGCTGCGCAGAAAATCCGAACGCAGCCTTAACGCCTATAATATAGTCCTCGACAGTAACATCAGGCAAACGCGCACCGTTCATCAAAAACGTGCGACCAACTATTCTCCCCATATCATAAGCGCACTCAGGCTTTGAACCTAAAAGCTCAAGCATATCCGCCATTCCTTGGGCATAATACCTGCAATCTGCTTTGACTCCGTTGCCTCCCGCTTCATCCAACAGTTCCTGCAGATCCGACTGCAAACCTTTCATTATCCCGTAATTGACATAAAAACGGCATTTCTCATCTTCCGGCAATGAGGCAGGCTTTGCGGAATCCTGCACCGCCTTAAATTCCCGCATAATTCCCACAGTATCATATGGAAGCGTAATCGAACCGTCTGCCACTTTTCTAAGCCCCTCGATTATGCAGTTCACAATAGGCCTCTTTCTTTTAGGAACATGTTCCAAAGAATTGGCAAGATAAACAGCCTCAGCCGCACCCACACCGTAATTTACTGCCAATATAGAATCTGACAACAAAGATTGCTCTATGACATTCTCCTCCAATCCTCGTATGTATTCCCGCAAATCTGATTCACTTGACAGCAAATCGTTTTCTCCAGCCAAAAGACCAATTGATGTCTCATATCCAAAAGCATACGAAAGCGAATCAATCTGAGCATTGGCACTCACAGGAATGCAATACATAAAAACGCAAAAAAGCGATATCAGTCTTGCAGTTATCATATTATTGAATTTTTGCAACAAAGATAACACAATCCTTCAACAAAGCCAAATCAGCAATCACGACAGTCCCAAACACAGACTACCTTGATCTTATTAATCGCCTCTCTCTTTATTGGGATTTCCTTTTCATTTTTGACTTTCGGCTGCTTTCATCAGCCTTTATCTTCCGCCTTGTCCTGCCTCTGCCTCAATCAACCTCAGGCCGCCCTGTCCTGCCCTTGATTGCCTTGGCCAGCCCCCGTTCCGCCTTGAATGGCCTTTACAGGCCTTATCCGCCCCGGAAGGGGGAAAGGGGGGAAGGGGAAGGCGGGAAGGGAAAGGAAGGAAAGGGGGGAGAAAGGGATGAAGGAAGGGGCGGGGAAGGGTGATGCCCGGGGCAAAAAGAGGAAGGGGCAAGGGAGGGGGCAAAAAGAGTGCCGGCCGGGCAGACTCTCGTCCGTCCGGCCGGCCTCAAGGGCGGCGGTTACCTGCTCTCCCGCTTTCGCAGTACCATCGGCGCCGCGGGGTTTAACTTCTCTGTTCGGGATGGGAAGAGGTGGAACCCCCGTGCTGTCCCCGCCTTGGTCTTTTCCTTTTCCGGGACGCGCCCCTCAGGGCCGCCCCTCGCCGCTCCCGCGCAATCCGCGCGGGGCGTTGTGTCCCCGAAGGAGGACTTCCGGAAGCGAAACGCGATCCGCGACGCCACGACGGCGTCCCTCTGGCAGGTCCCGTGCCCGGGCCTGCGCACCCTGTATGTTCTCGGTCGTCCTCCGTGCCCCTCCGCTTCCGCGGCGGCGCGGGGACTGTCCTTTTCCGGAGTCTCCGGGCTATTAGTACCGCTCGGCTGAGCGTGTCGCCACGCTTGCACCTGCGGCCTATCGACGTCGTAGTCTGCGACGGCCCTTGGATGAGACCTTATCTCGGGGCCGGCTTCGTGCTTAGATGCCTTCAGCACTTATCCTGCCCGGACGCGGCTACCCGGCGGTGCGGCTGGCGCCACAACCGGTTCACCGGAGGTCCGTCCGGCACGGTCCTCTCGTACTGGTGCCGGTTCCCCTCAAGTCTCGACGCCCACAACAGATAGAGACCGAACTGTCTCACGACGTTCTGAACCCAGCTCGCGTGCCACTTTAATGGGCGAACAGCCCAACCCTTGGGACCTTCTCCAGCCCCGGGATGTGACGAGCCGACATCGAGGTGCCAAACCACTCCGTCGATATGAGCTCTTGGGAGGGATCAGCCTGTTATCCCCGGAGTACCTTTTATCCTTTGAGCGACGGCCCTTCCATGCGGTACCGCCGGATCACTATGCCCAAGTTTCCTTCCTGTTCGGCTTGTCGGCCTCGCAGTCGAGCGCCCTTATGCCATTGCACTCTGCGGCCGGTTGCCAATCGGCCTGAGGGCACCTTTGGGAGCCTCCGTTACGCTTTTGGAGGCGACCACCCCAGTCAAACTACCCGCCAAGCAGTGTCCGCGCTNGCGCGTTAGAGGCCAGATGCGCGGAGGCCAGTATTTCAACGGCGGCTCCCCCGGGGCCGGAACCCCGGGTTCGTTGCCTCCTGGCTATCCTACGCACCGCGCACCCGGCCACAGTGCTAAGCTGCAGTAAAGGTTCACGGGGTCTTTTCGTCCCGTTGCGGGTAATCGGCATCTTCACCGATACTACAATTTCACCGAGCTCACGGCTGAGACAGCGTCCGGATCATTACACCATTCGTGCAGGTCGGAACTTACCCGACAAGGAATTTCGCTACCTTAGGACCGTTATAGTTACGGCCGCCGTTTACCGGGGCTTCACTTCGCCGCTTCGCTGATGCTGACGGCTCCGCTTAACCTTCCGGCACCGGGCAGGTGTCAGGCTGTATGCTGCGCCTTGCGGCTTCGCACAGCCCTGTGTTTTTGCTAAACAGTTGCCTGGACCTATTCTCTGCGCCTCCCCCTGCTTTCCCGGGGGAGGGCCCCTTCTCCCTAAGTTACGGGGCCAGTTTGCCTAGTTCCTTGGCCGTGAGTCTCTCGAGCGCCTCGGTATGTTCTACCCGACCACCTGTGTCGGTTTCCGGTACGGGCCCGTCCCGGGTCGGGCGTCCCGCGCGGTTTTTCTCGGGAGTCTGCTCCTCCGCCGCTGTCGCTCCGCGCTTGCGCTTCGCGTACTGTCGGGTCTCGCCGGGGGCGTTTCCGCCGCCCCCTCTGGCTACCTCCCTTCAACGCGCAGTTCCGTCTGCGCGCGGGCGTTTCGCTCCTCCGTCACCGCTGGGACTCCCCGCGACGGGGCTGCGGAATCTTGACCGCATGTCCATCCGCTCGGCCGTCCCCGGCCTGCGTTAGGTCCCGGCTAACCCTGGGCCGATTAGCGTTGCCCAGGAACCCTTGGTCTTTCGGCGAGGGGGTTTCACGCCCCCTTTGTCGTTACTTATACCTGCATTTGCTTTTCCGCGCGCTCCACGCGCCCTCGCGGCCGCGATTCGCCGCACGCGGAATGCTCCCCTACCGGCGCGCCACAAAGGCACGCCCCACGTCTTCGGCACCGGACTTATGCCCGATTATTATCCATGCGGGGCCGCTCGACTAGTGAGCTGTTACGCACTCTTCAAATGAATGGCTGCTTCCAAGCCAACATCCTAGCTGTCTCTGCGGCCCCACCCCGTTATTGTCTTCAACTCGGCCCGGATTTCGGGGCCTTGGACGGTGGTCTGAGTTGTTCCTCTCTCGGACGCGGACCTTAGCACCCGCGCCCTCACTCCCGGGAAGCGTCCTGCGGCATTCGGAGTTCGTCAGGGCTTGATAGGCGGCGAAGCCCTCGCACCCTATCGGTCGCTCTACCTCCGCAGGACTCGTCCCGAGGCTGCACCTAAATGCATTTCGGGGAGTACGAGCTATCTCCGAGTTTGATTGGCCTTTCACTCCTACGCACAGGTCATCCGAAGGCTTTTCAACGCCTACCGGTTCGGACCTCCAGACGGCGTTACCCGTCCTTCATCCTGCCCATGCGTAGATCACTCGGTTTCGCGTCTGCCACCGCCGACTGAACGCCCTCTTCGGACTCGCTTTCGCTCCGGCTCCGGACCTCAGGCCCTTAGCCTCGCCGGCGACGGCAACTCGCAGGTTCATTATGCAAAAGGCACGCCGTCACCGCACTCCGCGGCTCCGACCGCTTGCAGGCGCATGGTTTCAGGGTCTCTTTCACTCCTCTGTCCGAGGTGCTTTTCACCTTTCCCTCACGGTACTGTGCGCTATCGGTCTCTCGGTAGTGTTTAGCCTTGCGGGATGGTCCCCGCTGCTTCGGGCGGGATTCCTCGTGTCCCGCCTTACTCAGGAACCGCCCGGACGCCTCGTCGCTTCGGGTACGGGGCTTTCACCCTCTCCGGCCAGCCGTTCCAGGCTGTCCCCCTCGCGCCTCCGCGCCCTCCCGGGCGGCCCTACAACCCCGGCACGCGCCTCATGACGCCGCCGGTTTGGGCTGTGCCCCTTTCGATCGCCTCTACTCGGGGTATCGTTGTTACTTTCTTTTCCTGCGGGTACTTAGATGTTTCAGTTCCCCGCGTTCGCCTCCGCGCTCCGCGCGGATGGCGGGATCGCTCCCGCCGGGTTGCCCCATTCGGACATCCGCGGATCAACGGGCATTTGCCCCTCCCCGCGGCTTTTCGCAGCTTGTCACGTCCTTCCTCGCCTCCGAGAGCCCAGGCATCCCCCATGCGCCCTTCCGACTCCGTTGTGCCTTGCCGGAATCCGGGATCGTCCTCCCGCACTCCGGGGTGCACTCCGCGCCTCGGGCATCTAGTGCCTACCTTGGTTCGCTCGTTGTGTCGTCTTCCGGACGGCCGGCGCATCCGCGCAGCCGCCCTCGAGATCTTCGTTTCGCTTCCAGCATGTCAATGTCCTTCCTTCGTGGCGCCTCCCGGACAAACCCAGGTCGTCCGGCAGGCTCTGTGTTCCGGTAGTCCTTGGCAGAGTTGAACTGCCGACCTCTACATTATCAGTGTAGCGCTCTAACCAACTGAGCTAAAGGACTCTCCCGGCGGTTCCCCCTGCGGCGGATCCGCCGTATGTGTGTGCCGCAGGACTCGGGAAAGGCAGCCGGCCACCTGACAGGCCGGGCTCCAGAAAGGAGGTGTTCCAGCCGCACCTTCCGGTACGGCTACCTTGTTACGACTTAGCCCCAGTCACCGGTCTCGCCCTTGGGCGGCCCTCGCGGTACCGCACTTCAGGCGCCCCCGGCTCCCATGGCTTGACGGGCGGTGTGTACAAGGCCCGGGAACGTATTCACCGCGCCATGGCTGATGCGCGATTACTAGCGAATCCAGCTTCACGGAGCCGGGTTGCAGGCTCCGATCCGAACTGGGAGGGGCTTTCGGGTTCCGCTCGGCGTCGCCGCCTGGCTTCCCGCTGTACCCCCCATTGTAACACGTGTGTCGCCCCGGACGTAAGGGCCGTGCTGATTTGACGTCGTCCCCGCCTTCCTCGCGGCTTGCGCCGGCAGTCCGCGCAGAGTCCTCGGCTTAACCCGTTAGCAACTGCGCGCGGGGGTTGCGCTCGTTATGGAACTTAATCCGACACCTCACGGCACGAGCTGACGACAACCATGCAGCACCTCGGGGGACGTCCATAAGGACGGCGGCGTCTCTGCCGCCCGCGCCCCCCGTTTGAGCCCGGGTAAGGTTCCTCGCGTATCATCGAATTAAACCACATGTTCCTCCGCTTGTGCGGGCCCCCGTCAATTCCTTTGAGTTTCACCGTTGCCGGCGTACTCCCCAGGTGGGATGCTTACCGCTTTCGCTCCGGCACCCAGGGCCTGAACGCCCCGGACACCCAGCATCCATCGTTTACGGCGCGGACTACCAGGGTATCTAATCCTGTTCGATCCCCGCGCTTTCGTGCCTCAGCGTCAGTGGCGGCACGGCACGCTGCCTTCGCAATCGGGGTTCTGCGCGATATCTATGCATTTCACCGCTACACCGCGCATTCCGCATGCCTCCGCCGCACTCAAGGCCCCCAGTTCCGACGGCTCGGCGGGGTTGAGCCCCGCGATTTCACCGCCGGCTTAAAGGCCCGCCTGCGCACCCTTTAAACCCAATGAATCCGGATAACGCTCGCATCCTCCGTATTACCGCGGCTGCTGGCACGGAGTTAGCCGATGCTTTTTCTCCGGGTACCCTCAGGACCGGACGAGTCCGGCCTTTTGTCCCCCGGCAAAAGAGGTCTGCGACGCTCTGCGCCTTCCTCCCTCACGCGGCTTGGCTGGTTCAGCCTTCCGGCCATTGACCAATATTCCTCACTGCTGCCTCCCGTAGGAGTCTGGTCCGTGTCTCAGTACCAGTGTGGGGGGCCTTCCTCTCAGAACCCCTACGCATCGTCGGAACGGTGGTCCGTCACACCGCCGTCTTCCTAATGCGCCGCATGCCCATCCCCGCCCGCCCAAAAGGGCTTTCCTCCCCCGGGGATGCCCCCAGGGGATGTACGCGGTATCAGCCCCCCTTTCGGAGGGTTGTACCCCTGGCGGGGGCAGGTTGCATACGTGTTACTCACCCGTGCGCCGGTCGCCGGCGGGACGCGCAAGCGCGTCCCCCGCTGCCCCTCGACTTGCATGTGTTAAGCCTGCCGCTAGCGTTCATCCTGAGCCAGGATCAAACTCTCCGCTGTTT
>CAJSYI010000009.1 GCA_910573745.1 Muribaculaceae bacterium
CCCTTTTGAATATCCTTCTGTCGCAGTTCGCTCTTGGGGGCGGACTCGACCGCCCCCGCCGCTCGGGCAGCCCCCTTCGAGGAGAGAGGATTGCTTTTATTCAGCGGTTTGTTGGCAAAATCGTGCGTTTCTATTTGGATTCTTCATACTAATGACGCGAGTTCGGGATAAGAAATGCTATAAAAAAGTTGAATAGGCAGCTTGAAAAAGTTGCCTATTCTTTTGGTAATTTCACTGATATTTAGTAATTTAGAGGTGTCAAACAATAAATACTGTATCATGATTACCGAGAGTAAAGTTACTGAAATTTTTTGTATCGCGGACGATTTCTGCAAGGAATTTGAGATCGAGGTGGCAAAAAACGCACTTCCGAGTTCCGCTGATGCTCCGAAGCGGCGCAGAAAGCGCATGATGTCGGATGCCGAGGTCATCACAATCCTGATCTGCTTCCACTTCAATTCGTACCGAAACTTCAAGCACTATTATCTGGGATGTGTGCGCATTCACTGGAAGCATCTGTTTCCGCAGACATTCTCCTACAACCGCTTCGTGGAGGTCATGCCCCGATGTTTTGTGGCTATGGCCATGTTCCTGCGACTTGCATGTTTCGGAGAGTGCACGGGAATAAGTTTTGTGGACAGCACCTGCATTCCGGTCATTCACAACAAGCGCCAATTCAACATGAAAGTCTTCAAGGATATCGCGACCAAGGGGAAGAGTACGATGGGTTGGTATGTAGGCTTCAAGCTGCATCTTCTATGTAACGAAAAAGGAGAACTGATCAACTTTGTGCTGACACGCGCCAATGTGGATGACCGCAACGAGGATGTGATTGACACGCTGACAGACAAGGTGTTCGGCAAACTTTATGCCGACAAGGGATATATATCGCAGTCTCTTTTCGGACATCTCTGGGATGACGGAATACATATTGTGACAGGTCTGCGCTCGAACATGAAACAGCGTCTCATGCCGTTCTATGACAAGATGATGCTGCGTAAAAGGAGCATCATAGAGTCCATAAACGACATGCTGAAGAATGTGGCACAGCTCGTCCACTCCCGCCATCGTAGTATACACAACTTCCTCATGAACCTGCTTGCTGAAATGGGTGCATATTGTTTCTTTGCCACAAAGCCTGGAGTGAACTTCGACTTTGAGGTACCCGAGTCAAACGGGCAGCTTGTCCTCTGGGATTAGTTTCAACCTAATCGAGTAGGAGGTAAACACTAATTGCAGGTGTTTATCTCCTACTTTCGTGTTTACCGACCTCTCACACCACCGTACGTGCCGTTCGGCATACGGCGGTTCTTAACGCGGATGCAGTTTCTCGTAATATTCCATAAGTGTGGGATAGTGGGCGCGTTTCAAGTTCTCATTGGATATAGCACGTGTAAGTATGGGGCTATGAACCGTGCGCCAATACCCCTTTCGGGTGTTGGCCCATTGCCATGCCTGCCACTTTGCAATGCCACATCGTTGTAGGTTCTTGAAGCGTGTTCGCACTCGTTTCCAGCATTTCCATATACACATGCGTATGCGGCTACGCAACCATTCGTCAGTTTCTTTCACAAAGTTGCGCATCTCGGCAAGCCGAAAGTAGTTGACCCACCCTCGGATGGCATTGGTCAGTTTCTCCTTGCGCTTCTCGTACCCCCAGCCGTTACTCCGCTTTGTCAGCTCCTTGAGTTTGGATCGGAGTTTTACTTTGGTTTTCGGATGAACGCACAAGCGAGCCTTTCCTCTTCACATGTTGAACGAGTAGCCGAGGAACTTCTGTCCGTGGACTCTGCCGACGTGAGTTTTCTCGCGATTCACTTTGAGGAAGAGTTTCCCCTCTATGAACTTCGTGATGCTTTCGCATACCCTTTCGGCCGCTCTCGGACTTTTACAGAAGATGACGCAGTCATCGGCATAACGCACAAACGGAACTCCGCGCCTTTCAAGCTCGCGGTCAAGTTCCGTCAGCATTATGTTGCTCAGTATGGGACTGAGTAGTCCGCCTTGCGGCACGCCCTCCGTTGCGTCCTCATACTTGTGGCTGACCATTACGCCTGCTTTGAGATATTTGTGTATCAGGGATATGACTCTGCCGTCCTTGACTGTCTCGCCGAGCAGCTGTATCAGCTTGCTGTGGTTGACCGTGTCGAAGAACTTTTCAAGGTCTAAGTCCACGCAGTATTTATAGCCGCCATTGATGATTTCCTGCGCCTTTTGCAGGGCTTGGTGTGCGCCACGTCTTGGGCGGAAGCCGTAGCTCGTGGCCGAAAATTCAGGTTCGTACACCAGGCTCAGCACCTGGGCTATGGATTGCTGGATTACGCGGTCAACAACGGTGGGTATGCCGAGTTGGCGCGTCTTGCCTCCCTCTTTGGGTATCTCTACCCTCCTTACGGGATTAGGGCGGTATCTTCCGCCAAGCAGACTTTCGGTTATTTCTTCCTTGTGTTCACGCAGATACGGAAGCAGTTGCTCTACTTCCATTCCGTCGATTCCACCGCTCCCCTTGTTGGCCTTGACTTGTCTGTACGCTCTGTTAAGGTTGTCGGGAGTCAGGATGTACTCCAACATCCTGTCTGACGATAGTTGCACTTCTACGAGTTCGTCTCCAGCCATCCCAATCAAAGTAGGCGCTCCCTCATACCTTTCGCGTTCCGCGCTATTCTTCCGAGGGCAGCTTTCTGATGTTTTCGGCTTTTCTCCTTTCATCGGGTAAAATAAAGTTTTGCTCGTGTGGTTAAGTTTTGCCCTTCATCGCCGCCCACGAGCTTTAAGGCAACGATTACTATGGCATCTGCTGACTTCTGTGGGTTCGTTGTTACTGCTTGCCTTGCGGCTCGACCCACAGACCTCCCCGATTAAGAACATAATCTTTCTGTCTTATACTCCCTTGATTTACTCGCGTCAGTCCGGATAGCTATCGGGCTTTGGTTTGTGTAGCAACCTTACCCCTGACTTCGAGCCTCGCATCAAGTTTCTGTTCGTGGAGCCAGACTTTTGTCCTTGGCTTCCTTCCGATTCTCCTCACGGCAGACACCGTTGCCTCGGACTATGCGCTTCCCGCTATCGGGGCGCGCTCGGGACTTTCACCCCTTAGATTATGCCCATGTCGGGCAAACTACAAATGAATCAGGCGACCCTGACAGGCCGCCCGATACTCTATATCCTTTGGATAGGTCGTAAATTAAATATTCTTATCCCGAACTCGCGTCTTTTGGTGGCTTGCGATTGCCTTTTCTATCCGTTGCTGATACTCGCTCACCTTGTTGCAAGCTGCACGGCATTGTACCACTTTGAGCGTCCGTAGGTCTATCTCCACGGTAGCCACTGTCTTGCCGTCTATTCGGGCAGAGAATACAAGGCTCTCGGCTTTGAGATAGTATTGGCTACTGCCGACGCAGATATGCTGTGTCCTGCCTTCTTCGTAATATTCGTCAACGCTGTCGAGGGTTTTGATTTCTATCTCATTGTCGGTGAACACAAGTCCGATGAAATGACCTTTCAGTTCCCTGAACTTTTCTTCATTCTCCAACGCCTTGATTCGGTCAGCTTCTCTGCGCTCCTTCTCTCGCTGGCGGTGTACTTTCTGCACATATTCATCGTGTGCGTCAAAGAGATTGGCGGGGGCGATAAGTTTTGGCGAGTGGGTATCACGTCCGAAGCGTTCCAGCATACGCAGATAGTCATACCACGTTGAGAGGTCGGGGATTTCATATCCGTGACGCTTGGCGATTATATATGATGCCCAGAAGTGTTTTACCTCGTCGGTATGATATGCCATATATTTAAGCATATCTGTGTTGCCCTCTTTAATCAGTGTTTCGGCTTGCGGTGAGGAAAGGAGGATTGAAAAAAGTTTGATTGGGCGGATTTTGTGAAAATTGCCGTCAAATCCGTTTCTTGTGAGAGCCGGAATTACCTTGAATTTCGGATAGAGATATTGGTCGGAGATATAGCGGTAGATGTCGTTGTCTTTTCTTATCTCCATAGGATAACCGAAGGCAAAGCAGTCAAGATGCCAGCCCATTATGCGCGGAATAGCCACAAGCGCAGTCTTTCCGTCGGGGGCAATCCAATACTGCCCGATTTCCCGAAAGGCGGACGAAGCCTTGAACCCTTTTCGCATGTTCACCTCCATGAGAAACATTCGCAGTATCTGATACTCTCCGCAGGTGGCTATAACGTTGAGATAGGATTTCTGCTGACATTTGCGCTCTAATGTTTCCTTGACTTCAAGTTGAGCCTTGCAGTTGGGGCAGGTGCATTTGTCGGTGTGTCTGGTCATCAGCCACGAATGTCCGCAGTCCATACAAGTGGTGCGACCTTTCGGCAAGCGGTAGGCATAGTGGTCGATTGTGTTTCTGAATGCCCAACGACGGGGAGCGGTGGCGAGTGGGCGAAGATGCCCACTCTGTGCGATTACCGCCTTTTCAAGTTTCGTTCTCGGTTTCATAGTCGTAATGTTTTAGAAGTCAAAAAGACTGCCTTGTTCAACTTTGGGTCTGTTCTCTGTCGCTTTCTTGGATTGCGAGGGTCTGCGCATCTTGGACGCTTCCTCATCACGGAGTTTTGCGATGGCGTCCTGCCGAGCCTGCTCCTTTTCCTCCTCGGTGAGTTCTACCGTGTGGTTCACCACCACTTGGCAGTTGACAGGCTTTCCGACCTCTATCTCGCTTTCTTCCCAGTAGTGGACTGCCATTCCGAATATTTCATCGTCCTCGAACCCGTTGCAACCGCTTTTCTGCACTTGGCAGATTATATAGGTGATGCACTCAGAGAGCGACTTTGAGGGATTGGCATATTTGACGGCGAACAATGCGTCAGACTCCGCCATATTGTCAAGATAAGTTCTGATTGTGTCTTGGAACGCCATAGTTCCTTTCATTGAGTTCTGTGCCATAGTCGTAAATGTTTATAAATTTGTTATCAGCCAAAAGATTATCACAACTGCGGAGATTAGGGAGATAACCCACCCGACACCTCTGCATATCGGTTTTAGTATCACCATAAGCACCAGCCCGACCACCGCTCCGATAATGACAGCCATCACCTTTGCAGTCCGTCTTAATGCGGTATGAGCTGGTGAAGGTGTGAAGCTCGATTTTCTATTATGTCGGTTATCCTGTGTCATAAGGCGATATTTTTTTTAACCTCAATGCGTCTATTTCGCAGTATGAAGTATGTTCGCTCGATAACACCACAGCGTGACGGGAGCAAAGGGCTGTTCGCCGGCGGCTGAAAAATACGAGCCGAGCGACCGCAGGGAGCGAGGTCTGGAGATTTTTCAGTTGTCGGCAACAGAATAGCCCGTCCCGGCACGTTATCCATACCGAGCGAATATACTCCGTGCTGTGATATATGCGATTGCCGGTGAGAAACATAGAGCCGCGAGTGCCTTCATGGTGACACAGGATAACCGACATAACGGAATGTAAGTCCGTAAGAAAAAAGAATGTGTAATGATTCTGATTACGGCAACCCGTGACGTGTGTTGCCGCAATCAGCGGATGTGGCGCAACCCGTAAAAAGACAATGCTGGAGCGGGCGTAAGGAACACGGGGTGACGGAGAAGGCGGTGCAGGTGTAGCGGCCTCCGTGACGCCATCTGCACTGTCGATCCTTCACCCGGTGTTTAGCCCGCTATAATCCGTGGCGATGCGGTCTGCGGCAGTGCAGGACTCGCTCCAAACGCCGCTGACGGCATCGCCCGGAAATCGTCATGCCGTTGCGCTAATATAGATATTTCGGTAATGAGTAAAAGAGCAACGACTCAGAATAGCCTGAATTCCAATAAAATTTTGTACCTTTGCATCTGTAATACCACTGAATTTATGGCAATTGATTTAGATTACATAAGACATTTGGCTGAGAACCATGAAGGCGTTGATGTTGAGTTCAAGGAGACTACCGGGCAGCTTAACCGTGGAATGGAGACATTATGTGGTATGATCAACGGTTCCGGAGGCATCGTTGTGTTCGGGGTATCGAATAAAGGTAAAATCATCGGACAGGAAATTGGCGACAAAACCACCCGTGAAATCGGAGAGGCTATCAATAAATTTGATCCGGCAGTTGACATACAGCCTATGTATGCAAGACTGGACAATTCCGATAAGTATATCATTGCTTTTCAGACGGATGGTTTAGAGACGGACAAACCATATATGTGGGACGGCAAACCGTATCACAGGCATGATAGTGTAACCAGTGTCATGCCTCGTGAAAAATTTATTCGGCTACATGAGCATCAGCACGGGTTGAAATACAGATGGGAGTCTATGGTGAATCAACAGATGACCATCGATGATCTTGACGGACAGCTTATTCAAAATGTAATCCAGAGTGCTGTAAGGCGAGGACGCTTATCGAGCACCGCACTTAATGACAGTGTTCCGACAGCTTTGAAGCGGCTTAATCTTATCAAAGACGGAAATATATGTAATTCGGCTGCGGTGTTGTTTGGAAAAGATTTCACCGATTATCCGCAGTGCAGGTTGCGTCTTGCCCGCTTTAAGGGTACAACCAAACGGGATTTCATCGACAACCAGCAAGAGGAGGGGAACATCTTTCAGTTAGTTGACGCGGCAATGTCCTTCTTTTTCAAGCACCTTAACCTGTCAGGGACGACGCACAATCGACTTTACCGGGAAGATGAGCTTGAAATTCCATACGATGCGCTGCGCGAGAGCATTGTCAACGCATACTGTCACATGAATTGGGGATACGAGGTTGCCACTGTCGGACTTGCAATCTATGATGACAGGATTGAGATTGAGAATGCCGGCCGGTTCCCGGCTCGTATATCTCCGGATGCTATGATGCGGAATGAGGAGATAGAGATGGAAAACACTTCACTCCCACCAAATCCTGTCATAGCCAATGTCATGTATCTGGGCGGTCTAATTGAACACTGGGGACGCGGTCTGTCAATGATGGCGAGAGAATGCGAACGAGTCGGTTTGCCGGCACCAACATTCTTCTGCACAGGTTCCTTTGTAAAGATAACCTTTATCAGAGCTCAGGCCAAAGAAAGGATACAAAAGGACACAGTAAGACATAGCGAAGATACAGCAGGACACAGTTCAAGATTACTGAATAATGAGCCGATACATAAATCAATCATGATTCTTATTCAAACTATCGGTGAAGACTGGTTTTCAGCTAATACTTTGTGCGAGGTAATAGGCTTATCTTCAAAAAGTTCCTTTATTAGAAATTATATCAAACCCGCAATAGAGCATGGTCTGCTGACACTTGAAAATCAAGATAAGCCCAATGCTCCAAATCAAAGATACGGCTTGACCGTGAAAGGCAAAGCTCTATATTATGAACACCGTGACAGCATTCAAAATGACCCTCAAATAGTGCAGGCTGACCCTCAAAATGGCTCTCAAAATGACCCTCAAAAAGATGCTGTTGTCGGTGCAATAAAGAATAATAATAGAATCAGTCGTGCAGAGCTGGCCGCTATTGCCGAATGTTCCGAAAGCACCATAAAGAGGCGTTTGAAAGAATGGAATATTGCATGGCTCGGTCATCCCAAGACCGGACATTGGGTTCTTATAAAGGACATTCAATAACGGATATTGAAAGGAATTTTTAACATCAATGATTGCTGTCGGTCAGACTATTATGGCTATCTTTGCGTTGTAGATATACGAAGAACATTGAAATTTCCGGGTGTGCAAAAAGGGAACATCCACGATTTTCAAGAATTCTAAAGTATTGATAGACAAAAGACTTAACCTCTGCCGAGATAAATCTCTCCGGGGTCACAATCAAAAATGGCAAAACGCCGCAAAGCACTGAAATCACTTGATTTTCAGTGCTTTTTCTTTTTGCCAAAATTTCAGAATGGCGCAGAATACAGAGGTGGTGAGTGAGTCATTCTACCGTTCCTCCGACTTTTTAGAATTGGTCAAAAAGTCGAATGTTCCCAAATGGAACGCAACCCCAATTTTCTCACGTTTCGTTTTATTTTGTCACACTACTTGGAACTGTCAAAAAATCAGAATCATCTATTACACTGATTATAAACATGATAGATAGGAACTGCCAATTTTACACCATATAAGTGTCTTTAAAAGGCATGCTCGGTATAGACTTTATAATCAACAACTTGGCAGAGGAACTAATTTTTAGCGGCATGTTCCGTTTTGCACTTTATGTTTTGTGGATTACAAATAATTAAGTTAAACAGATATGTAATATTTATTATTCTGTCATGTTTTCAATATTCCCAGCCATAATGAATGGTAGATTTCTTTTTATTCTATCCTTTGTCCAATCCCACCACCGAAGCGACAGTAGTTGCTCAATAATATCCGGGCTATACCGTTTGCGGATTACTTTTGCCGGTATGCCGCCAACGATAGAGTAAGGAGGAACATCCTTGGTTACGACTGCTCTTGTTCCTATAATGGCACCATCTCCGATTTTTACACCGGCAAGAATAACTGCCTCAAAACCAATCCATACATCATTGCCTATCACGATGTCACCTTTGTTGTCCCAAGCGGAGGCTACATTTGACTTTTCCAATTCCCAATCTTCATAAAACAGAGGAAAGGTATAGGTTGACAAGGATTTTAATGTATGGTTGGCACAGTTAAACAGAAACTTTACACCACAGGCAATGGAACAAAACTTGCCAATTATCAGTCGCTCATGATTAATAGGGTAATGATACAGCACATTATTCTGCTCGAACTGACGAGGGTCTGAGATAAAATCATTGTAAATCGTGTAATCACCTACCTCAATCGACGGGTCTTTAACCACTGCGTTCAGATAAACGGTTTGTGTGTCACCCTTACGGGGATATATTTTATTCATCATATCCTGTTGTTTTTTGAATTGTATAATTTCAGATAAATAAAAGATTGAATACCGAGCATTATCACATATAGATATTCCACGCTCCAATAAGTTGCCAATCGGACATTGAGATTACTCAATTCCCATAAGCAGAATAAATAGGCGGCAGTAGTGATTACTTGAAAAAAGAATACGGTCTTTGTCGCACCGGTACCAGTCACCGCATTGAGATAAATATAACCCGGCAGTGCGAAGAAGTAATTCAGAAGCATAACCACATATGGTTGCCATGCGATTTGCTTAACAACCGGATTTTCAGTATATGCCCCGATAATTAATGGATGAAGGAACAACGCAATAATAATCAATGGGGTGCCGATATAAAGCCCCAATCGGATTATCTTATGACAAAGCGGAAAAACAGCATTTCTCTCACCGGCACCAATTAAATTGCTTACCAAAGAGCTTGTGACAGCCGCAAACGCAGTTACTATAACAGAGAATAAAGCGGAAACACTTCTTACAATATTAGATACCGCCAATTCGATTTCTCCCAATCTCTCTATAGCGATAAAAAACAAGAACCAGATGGCTACGCTTGTAAAAAACTGGAGCATACTCCAGACAGAGACAGAAAACATCTCTTTTAGTATTTTTATGTCTATACGCCAAGATAAACCATACTTGTGTTTTCTTACGCAAAGAAACATATAAGCTACCAATATCAACAATGAGCACAACTCTGCAAATGAAGAGCCGATAGCGGCTCCTGATATACCCATATCATATCTGAAAATCAAAAGCCAATTGAGAGGAATGTTCATCAATACGGCAGTCAAAGCAGCTAAATTCAGAGGTCTTGTTTCTGTAATGCCGACTAAAAACGAGCGGATGGCAAGAAACGGGAAAGAGAAGAACAATCCTATTATACGCCAATCCAGATACTTGACAACTGCATTATAGACTTCGGCAGAGGTAATCAGATACCTTAATAGTTGCGGAGAAAAGAACTTTGACAACAGACAAAGTAATGACGCGAGCATCAGTAAGAAACACAGGCCTTGAAAAAACGTTTTTCCAGTTTCTTCGTATTTTTGTTCTCCGTTGCGTCGTGCAATTACAACTTGCAGCCCTACACTGAACCCTAAACCAAGCATATAGATTGCCAAGAACCATATTCCGGCAAGTGCGGATGCGCCAAGTTCGATTTCACCGACATGCCCCAAGAACAATGCATCGGTTATATTTATCAGTTGTTCAATAAGAAAGCTCATCATCACAGGATATGCGATGAGCCATATTTGTTTATAGCTATAATTCACTTGTTCAAATCAATATGATAAGATACAGTAAGCCACACCACATAATGCGGTGTAACGCTGCCTAATGTAAAATGAAATTGTAAAATGGGGATATATGGCAAAGCAATAAAGGGCAGGCTTCGATAAGCCTACCTATTGCTGAATAGCATTGGTTGGGAGTGCTATTCGTTGAGCGTAGCTATATGCACAACTGCCATTTCATATTGTTGAACTGTGCTGTATTTTCGATTTGTTCCACAAAGTTAATCATTATATATGAGTTTGCAAAATAATCCCTTTTTGAGTGAGTGTTATGGCAGCTACGGTAAATCCGTATCCCTCAGTCTTCTACCAGTTGGTTAACTCCTGCGCTGTGCCACGGACGAATTTCATCGCCGTGACAATCACTGCGCCGGGTGGAAGTTTCTCCACCTCGTCTTTTGCAGCCTCCATCGTCTCGACTGTAATCGGTTCGTTGCCGGACTTGACAAGCAGACCAGCCTAAGCCGACGGTCTGATTCGGAGGCATCTACAATGAGGATTTTGTTCATTGTTAGATAAATTTAGATTATTAGAATACACAGTCAGATACGCTCCATGAAAGAGCATGAAACGTATCTGAGTTTTGTGGTTATTTGTCAGAATATCACATAAGCCATGTATTATTTGGTGCGGCTTACCACATGTATGGTTTTGCCTTCTTTATCGAGCAAATTCAGTTTAAGATTCTCTTTGTCGGCGGTCAGGACAGAGAATCCGGGAGAATCGTTGCAAAATACGGTGCCCTCGATTTCTTTCGGAGTCCGTGTGAGGGAGCCGGATGTGTTGACCACATAGTCGATTTTTGAATCCCGGCGGCGGATGTGCTGGTAATTGTGGATATGACCGCAGATATACATGTCCACGTTGTGCTTCCGCAGGATTGTGTCAACTTTCTTCTGCATATCAGTCCGCTCGGATTCCGACTTGTCGGTATCGGCATAGATGGGATGATGACCGACCACAACGATCCAGTCTTCCGTCGCCTCGGTCAAAGTCTTTTCGAGCCATTGCAGTTGGGCTTCGGTATCCTGATTTACAGCATCGGGATATGTGTCGGTCTTTTTCCGATACTTGTCAATCAATGGTGTGGTGTCGAGAAATACCACCTTGACAGTTGTCCCGTCATCTTCAAAGGTCTTGGCGTAATATCTCGCAGGCATCTCCCAACGTCGGGATATGCCGGAATAGTCGATAACCGCCTGAGTGTTGCCGCGATATTCATGGTTGCCGCAGACGGGATACCAGTTCACCATAAGCTCCGGGTGGTCGTAGATAAGCTCATAGTTGGTCATCCACAAGGGGTCTGTCACACTTTCCACTCCGCCGTAGTGATGTGTGTCGCCAAGAGCAAGAATGGCATCGGGGCCTATTTGTTCCGCAATTCTGCCCATCATCGCTGCAACGGGCTTCTGGTCATAGTGACCATTACGTCCGAGGTCTGACACTACCATCAGATTCACATCGCCTTTGGCGATTTCAGTCTGGGCAATGGCTCCAAAAGAGGGGATGAGAGCCAAAGCCGCGATAAGTAATTTACGAATCATTGTTTTGTATATTTAGAATGTTACTTTTACACCTCCGTTGAGTTTCACTCCGTAATACTCCTGCTGCATCGTGTAGTCCTTGCTGCCTTGATAATAGCGCAGAGGTTGGTTGAGGAGGTTATTGCAGTCGGCATATACGGTTATTTTTGTTTTGCGCCCGAATGTGTAGCTGACGTTAAGGTCCAGATATTTCACGGCATCATAGTATCGGTCGTAGAACGAACTTGCGCCCATTTCGTCGATAAATGCCGAGGCATAGTTGAACGAGGCTCTTGCGGAGAAACCGCATTTGTCGAAATACAGCGAGAGATTGGCTGTATGCTCGGGAGAACCGGGAAGACTAAGGCCTTTCTCGTTTTCACGACCCTCGAAGTTGAAGTCGGTAATGCGTGAGTGGGTATAGGTATATGTGGCGTAAAGACCGAGACATTTCATCGCCGGCGTGATGAAGCTGAAATCGCGCTGCCATGCCATTTCCACTCCGAAAAGATTAGCGTTTCCACCGTTTTTAGGTTGTGTGAACTTAGTCCAGACAGTACCCTGATACTCCTTGTTATAAGCCACCTCATCAACGATGAATCCTTCTATTCTTTTATAGAAAATTCCGGCGGACACAAGTCCGATTGATTTCCAGTAATATTCAGCGTTGAGGTCGATATTGTGAGATGTCGTTGCTTTCAGACCGGGATTCCCGATCCTTATCTCATTGTCGCCACGCTTGATATTCATGCCGGGAACGAGTGCGGAATATTTTGGCCGGGATATGGACTGGTTATAACCGGCACGCAGCATGAAATCCTTGTTGATGTCCCATTTCAATAATAATGAGGGAAGGAAATTTATATAATTTGAAGTTTCAGGCTCGGTCTTGGAGACACTGTTGGATTCATCATCGTAATTTCTGCCTATGTAACGCAGTGATGTGTTCTCGACACGCAGACCGCCCATAAAGTTAAGGTTGTCGGAAAGTCTGGAATCAATACGCACATAACCTGATGCCACATTCTCCCTCGCATGGAAATTGCCCGCAAGTTCCTCTGCAATTTGCTCTCGCTCAAATAAATTGGGATCGTCAAGATTGAGGGAGCCAAGAAATTTCTTGTCAACGAATGTGCCGGTCTGATATTTTGAGGAAGGCATGAATCTGTCGGTACTTTGGTCTGCGGTATGTGCAAGCGCATCCGCGTTAAATGCCTTTTTGTCAAGCGGAGTATATTCGTAATAATCTATCTCCTTGTCTTTTGTCTTGTTCACAAACTTGAAGCCGAACTTGATTTTTGAGCGTTCGCTAAGTCGGGCCTTGAAATCCAGTGCCGCCTTGAAGTCCTGCTCCACAATATTCTCCTGCTGCTGTGTAAGCTCTTTGAGCGAGAAGTCATCGTTAAGGGTCATTGTATATCCCTCGTCGGGAGTGGCAAATGGCTCTCTCGGATTGCTCAGGTCGAAACTGAACCTCTGAGATTTGAGCCGATAGTCGATGTAACGCTCATTCGGACGTTCCTCCGTTGCGCGGGCATATCCCAGTTTCCAGTCCATGTCAAGTATCCCTAAACGGTTCTCGCCTCCCAAAGTGAAATCCATTGTCCTCTGGCGTTCAAGACGGGCGTTTCTCTCATCGCCCGAACCTCCTTTTGTCTGGACACGCACATCGGCTTTCCCTTCGGGCGTAATGTCTTTGAGTGTTGTCCTGTAACGATTTTCCCAATCATTACGGTTGTTGAAAATACCCTTGAACCAGACCTTGTTGAAGTCATTGAACTTCCAGTCGAGCGACAATGAGTAGCTCTGTCGCTCTCGTGTGACATAATACTGCCTTATCTGATAGTCGTTGACATAGATTTTGCCGTCGTCATCCTTTTCCCATATAAACTCCGTGTTGTAGGATCCGGCGGGTGCATTATTATAGGAGGCCGCAAGCATCACTCCGAAGCGGTCATTGAAGAAACGGTTACCGAGAGTGAGTCCGAAATTCATCTGCGCCTTACGGCTTATCCAGTTGTAGCCTGTTCCCGCTACGGCTCCGACAGTAAATCTGTGTGGCGAATTTTTCGTAACGAGATTGATTGACCCGCCGATGGCATCGCCATCTTGATCCGGCATAAGTGTCTTGCTGACCTCTATTGTCTGAATCATATCGGACGGTATAAGGTCAAGCTGGACATTGCGAATGTCTCCCTCGGCTGACGGCAGTCTTGACCCGTTGATTGTCACCGAACTGAACTCAGCCGGAGTTCCGCGCACCTGACCGAAACGGGCCTCGCCCTGATCATACTGCACATTGATACCGCTTATACGTTTCAGAGCATCTCCGATATTCGAGTCGGGGAATTTGCCAATCTGGTCGGCAGACACCACATTGGTTATATTGATATTATTCTTTTGGGCATTTATGGCTCTCTGCTGCCCGGAGAAAACGCCAGTCACTACAACTTCATTCAGTTCCTGTGATGTATCCGACATTACAATGTCGTCAACCGTCGATTCTTCCGAAACCACGATTGTTTTACTGACCGGAAGAAAACCAATATACGTTACTTTCAGATTATGATTCCCGGATAACAGATTGGCAAACGAGAAAAAGCCGTCGAGATCCGTAACCGCCGACAGCTTGTTGCCGTCGATGATAACCACCGCTCCCGGCAGCGGGTTCTTCTCATTGTCAAGGATGCGGCCTTTAAGTTGTCCGTATTTCGGACTGTCAGCCGCCATAATGGTCAGACTTGAAGCAAGTGCGACCAAAAAAGTTGACATTAATTTTTTCATTGTGATTGTTGTTTTTGTTTCTGATTCACGCTGCAAAATTCGCTAACTAATATTTCATGGGTTTATCACATTTGTTTAGATTTTATGAAATAAATTGTGTCATTAAACTTTTATTAAACTTTTGAGCATTAGGACTGTATTTGACCTATTATTAGTAATTTTGCGGCATGGAAACAAAAAAGAAGATACTTGTTGTCGATGATGAGGAAGCCCTGTGTGACGGCCTTGGATTCAATCTTGAAGCGGAAGGCTATCAGGTCGACATGGCGTATAGCGCGGAGGAGGCTCTTGCCCTCAACCTTGCCGCCTATGACTTGATACTCCTCGATATTATGATGGGGGAAATATCCGGGACTCAACTGGCACGC
Organism: Muribaculaceae bacterium; assembly: GCA_910573745.1. Lineage (GTDB taxonomy): Bacteria > Bacteroidota > Bacteroidia > Bacteroidales > Muribaculaceae > Lepagella. The sequence continues at coordinate 14,836 of CAJSYI010000009.1, forward strand.
ATAATGAAGTCGAATCCGGCAACGGCCTCCGTTCCCATCATATTCTGCACAGCAAAAGACACGGAGGAGGATATGATTTCGGGACTCGATCTCGGGGCTGATGACTATATCATGAAGCCATATTCTCTTAATGCTGTGCTTGCCCGAATAAGGACTGTGCTTCGCCGTACGGCGGCTTCTGTCGCACTTGCCAAGGCTGATTCCGACCTTGTTTCATACAAGGGGCTGGTACTGTCTGCAAAAAACAGGACCTGCACGGTTGATGGTACGGAGGTGAAAATGCCTAAAAAGGAGTTTGAGATATTGCTTAAACTAATCTCAAATTCGGGGCAGGTTTTCACCCGCGCGGATTTGCTCAACGAGATATGGCCCGACGAGGTTGTGGTGCTCGACAGGGTTGTAGATGTGAACATAACCCGTATCCGCCAGAAAATCGGCATCTACGGCAAGAATATTGTAACTCGCTCGGGGTACGGTTATGGGTTCATTGAATAAGCTCTCCTATCCGCAGCGGCTGTTCGTGTGGCTTCTTGGATATTCCTTGCTGATGGTAGGCTGCTTTGTCGTGTTTCAGTATCATAGGGAAAAGGAATTCAAAGCGGAAGAGATTGACAAGCAGCTCCAGCTTATCAATACATATATTCTTACAGAACTAAGAGAGGGACACGATGTCCCGGATATCAGACTCGACGATTTCAAACCGTTTGACGATATCCGTGTCAGCGTAATTTCCGACAAAGGACATATAATATATGACAACACACTTGATTCCCTGCCTAAAACCAACCACCTTGACCGTCAGGAAATACGGGATGCCGTACGGCATGGGGCGGGCTACGCTGTAAGACGGCACAGCGAGAGTACGGGCAACTACTATTTTTACTCGGCGAAAAAGAGCGATGACGGGAATATTGTCCGTACTGCGGTGCCATATTCGGTTTCATTCAGAGGACTGTTGCAGGCCGATTATGGCTTTCTGTGGATTATGGGGATTATCACAATGGTGATGTGCGTACTTGGCTATTTCGCAACCCGAAGGGTCGGCCTCCACATAATCAGGCTGAACAGATTTGCGGAAAACGTAGAAAACGGTGCCCAGATTTCCGACACCGAACCGTTCCCCCATGACGAGCTTGGCGAGATTTCAAACCACATTGTCCGCCTTTATGCCCGTTTGCAACAGGCTGTCGCCGACAGGGACAGCGAACATCGCGCAGCCCTCCATGAACAGCTTGAAAAGGAACGCATCAAAAAGCAACTCACGAATAACATAAACCACGAACTGAAAACCCCGGTCGCATCAATCAGGGTCAGTGTGGAGACGATGCTGGCACACAGGAATATGAGCGATGAAAAGCAGATATTGTTCCTGCAACGTTGTCTTACAAACACAGAAAGGCTCCAAAGGCTTCTGACCGATGTCTCGCTCCTGACACGCATGGACGACGGAAGCGCCTCTATATTGAAAGAACAGGTTAATCTCACGGATATAATAAATGACGTGGTTGAGGACCGACAGATAATCGCCGACACAAAGGGCATAAGGATTGAGAATTTTGTTTCTCATAACGTAATCATGGCCGGTAATGCTTCTCTGCTTGAGGCCGTTTTCAACAACCTTATAGACAATGCGATTGTTTATAGTGGAGGAACCAGAATAAAAATAGAATTAATCAGTATCGACAACGATAAAGTTGTAATTGCATTGTCCGACAACGGATGCGGCGTTCCTCCCGAACACCTGCCAAGACTGTTTGAAAGGTTCTATCGCATTGACAAGGGACGGTCACGAGCGGCCGGTGGCACCGGACTCGGGCTTTCGATAGTGAAAAACGCCGTGATTCTTCATGGCGGTGAAATCTCCGCCGAAACTCAATGCTCAGGCGGATTATTGTTCAAAATAACATTTTCAAGAAACTCAAAATGAAGACAAAACTAAAAATCGCGCTTGTAGCTCACGACCAACGCAAAGCCGATATGGTCGATTGGGTAAAATTCAACGCCCAATACCTTTCACAGCATGAGCTGGTATGTACCGGCACGACTGGAGGGCTTATAAAGAATGCTTTATCAGAAGCAGGAATAGATGTCCAAGTCGAATGTATGAACTCCGGGCCGATGGGCGGTGACGCCGAAATAGCCGCAATGGTGGTAAGAAACGAGATTGATCTTGCCATATTCCTGATAGACGACCTCAATGCGCAGCCCCACGAGGCGGACATTCAGATGCTTTTGCGTCAATGCCGGCTCCACAACGTGCCGATCGCCTGCAACAGAATAAGTGCGGACCTGATGATTTCAAGCCGTCTGTGGGATGACCCTACATATAAACCCATCGAACAGAGCTATATACGGTTTGACCGCAATTAAACTCTCTGTCAGTCCGGCAGTTTTAATAAATGGTTAAGGATTTTGAAATAATCATGAAATGTTTTCTTAGTTACTTTGCGGCAGAATAAGTAATTGAGATAACAATGGAAATACTGTTTCTTTACGTAGTAATTTTTCTTTTCCTGCTGGCTGTGTTTGACCTGTCAGTAGGTGTGAGTAACGATGCTGTCAACTTCCTGAACTCGGCTATCGGGTCTAAGGCGGCATCATTCAAAAGAGTCCTGATTGTCGCTTCCATCGGTGTTTTCATCGGTGCGGCGATGAGCAACGGTATGATGGAGATTGCCCGGCACGGAATTTTCCGTCCCGAGCATTTTTCATTTTATGACCTTATCTGCATCTTCATGGCGGTAATGGTCACGGACATCATCCTTCTCGACGTGTTCAACTCGCTGGGTATGCCGACATCGACAACCGTGTCAATGGTTTTCGAGCTGCTGGGTGCCACCTTTGTCGTTGCATTGATTAAAATGGCAGGAGGCATCGGTCTCGGTTTCGATGACTTGCTTAACACGGAGAAAGCCCTGTCGGTGATTCTCGGAATATTCCTGTCGGTGGCGATAGCCTTTTTCTTCGGAACGGTGGTGCAGTTCATATCCCGTATGGTGTTCTCGTTCAATTACCGGAGCAACCTGAAATGGAAGATAGGAATATTCGGAGGTATATGTGCAACTGCGATTGTTTACTTTCTTCTGATTAAAGGGGCTAAAGATCTTTCTTTCATGACCCCTGAACTGAAAGCGTGGATAAAAAACAATACTGCGCTGATCATACTGTCCTGTTTCGCAGTTTTTACAGTGCTGATGCAACTGCTCCATGTCTGCAAGGTTAATGTGCTGAAAGTAATTGTGCTGATGGGTACATTCTCGCTTGCCGTGGCATTTGCAGGTAATGACCTTGTGAACTTCATAGGTGTTCCCTTGAGCGGTCTGGCTTCATATCAGGATTTTATGGCTAACGGCGGAGGGGACTCCAAAGGTTTCCTTATGGATTCACTTAACGGCCCGGCAAATACACCGATATATTTCCTCATCGGTGCCGGAGTCATAATGGTGGTGTCACTTGCAACGTCAAAAAAAGCCCGGAATGTGACCAAGACTGAAATCGGTCTCGGAAGCCAGCAGGGTGGCGATGAGATGTTTGGTTCTTCCCGCATTGCCCGGCGGCTGGTAAGATGGACCTTATCATTCCTTTCTTGGTTAAGGCGTGTCACACCCGCGAAAGTACGCCGTTGGTTCAACCGTCGTTTTAATGTGGATGAGACCATTATGGATCAAGGTGCGGCTTTCGACCTCATACGCGGCTCTGTCAATCTGGTGCTTGCCGGAGCGCTCATTGCCCTCGGCACCTCGCTGAAACTGCCCCTGTCAACCACTTTCGTAACATTTATGGTCGCTATGGGTACTTCTCTTGCCGACAGGGCATGGGGGCGTGAAAGTGCTGTGTTCCGCATCACCGGCGTGATTTCCGTAATCGGCGGTTGGTTTCTTACTGCGGGTGCGGCGTTTATCGGCGCAGGACTGATTGTTGCAGCAATGCACTATGGTGGTCTGTGGGTGATGCTTCTGTTGGCGGCTTTGACGATATTCATAATCATCAACAGCAACCGGAGGTTCAGAAAGAAGACAGAAGAAGATAACGGTGATGCACTGTTCCAGACTATAATATCCACTCAGGATCGGGAGCAGACATGGCCGTTGCTTATGATGTATATCACCGAGCAACAAGAGAAGTTCATGACCTATGCCGAGGAAAAATACCGGGATATAACATCGGCTTTCATAACTGAGAGCGCCGGGATTCTCGGCAAGACGGAATCGAGTCTCGCCCGCCAGAAGACCATACTTAAAAACGCCCGCCGTAAGGAAACTCTATGTCTGCGTCATTTGACACGCGAGATGGCGATAGAAAAAAGCACTTGGTTCTATCTCAGCAACAACTGCTGTATGGGCATACTTTACAACCTGCGCCGCATCAACGAGGTCTGCAAAGAGCATGTCGACAACAATTTCCTTCCTCTGCCTCCCAAATATACTACTGAATACGAGATGATACGGACACAAATAAGTACACTGTTCAATGATACCGTCAAACTTATGGGGAGCGGGGATACAGATACGATAAGCACTCTTCGCCGACACTGTGACGAGATAAAGGATACTGTTTCCGACACATATCATCGTGTGCATGACCAGCTCCGCGACGGAGACACATCGGCAATGGCTGTTCTGTATGTCTATGTCAATATGCTTCAGGAAACGCAGGAAATGGTATCGTCAATAAGGAAATATCTGCGGGCGTTTGCCAAGCTGCGCGACTCAGATTTCCGCACACGCCCTGCCAAAATTATGGTACCAACAACATAAAGTCTAAGGTAAAAAAGATTGTTCCTAAGGTTGAGATGGGAGTGCATATCTCCCATCTTTTTGTATTATAACTGATTGATAAATTTAATATTTATCTAATATCTCAGACATAAACGTGAAATATAAATATGGTTACTTTGCATCAAAGAAATTCTATAAATCATGTACGTTACAGTTCTCTCGATAATGGCTCTGGCCGGAATCATCGTTATGTTGCGACGGCATATCCGCAGACGTAAGGTCAAGGAAATGTATTGTATTATTCCCAATAGTCCTGTCGGAAAGTCTTGTTTGACCGTGACGATGCAGTTATGCGGTCCGATTATCGACAAAGCGTTGAAATGTCTTTCAAACAATGACAGTATAGCCGTTTGCAAGAATCATCGAATCGGGTCAGAAACCATTGACATAATCAGTGAGAAAGTCCGGAATTGTTCGGCGGACTCTGATGATACTATCGGCAAGACTGCGCTATATTGTGAATATATGCTTGAGGCTACGGACAAGATTGCCGAAACCACACGTCATCTTGTCACTTCCCCGGATGGCTATATACCTATCTCTTACAAATGTGAGATCGAAACAATTCGTGGAGGGATTGTCCGACTGTCTCAATTAGCTGACAGCATACTCAGTTCAGATGTTGATACAGTGAAGATTAATGGAGATGCGGGCTTGGAGAAAGATTTTATCGAACACAGCATCGCCATACATTCCAAAGGGATGACCCATGAAGATTTTGATGAAGGAGCCCCCTCATATTCCTATCTGATGCTCTTGTATTATCTACATTCCTTTATCAGTTCCTTTCTACAGGCAATCAAAAACATTAAAACAAGCAATAAACCAATGACAGCATGAAACGGATTTTAATTATGACGGCATTGTCAGTATTTGCATTGTCTGCCGTGGCTCAGGATAAAAATCCATTTATCCCGGAGCATCCGCTCAAGGGATTGAATTTTCCTGAGTTGAGCCTGTCCGTTCCGGTTAATCTGACATATTGTCGCATGCTGAGAGTCGATGGTTTTCTGCATCGACTCAATCTGGGCGGATAATCCGCGCAGCACTTCTGTTATGTCATTAACCGGCTGTTTCACAGATACAAAGATAGCGGTTTTATCTGACAAAAGCAAATAAAACCGCATCTAATTTCTTTAAAAGAAACAAATTAAACGCCCTTATAGGTGTGACGTCAATTCAACATTATTGCCGTAGTGTGTCCGCTGAATAGTTACCATTGAATATCGTAGATTTATAGCCAACTTTGCACTGAATCGGTTGACAAATCGAAGCAGAACATTGATTTGGCGGAGTGAATGATTGGTGAATGACACTTGTATCTCCAACCATAGTCCTTTGACCATCAGTGTTGTTAAATGATATAGCCCCGACTTCTACATGGGCACCAAGCAAAATGCGGGATATTCCCCGGACAGGACACCTTTTCAGTTGTCTGGACAGAATTCATTCCTGAACACTTTGGGGCTTTTGCCGGAAACTCGCTTGAACAAGCGCGTGAAATGCTGCGGATACTGGAATCCGAGATCGTATGCGATGGAGCTTATGTCGGCATCGGTGGAAGCCAACCGGCGTTTGGCTTCTGCAATGATACGGAGTGTGATTATTTCCTGCGCCGTATTTCCCGTTTCCCGTTTTATCAGGTCTCCGAAATACCCGGGCGTGAGGTGGGCTTTTTCGGCAAAATAAGAGACACGGGGAACCTCAGCCACGGTCGCTCCGGCGGCATAGATCTCCGACAGCTCCTTCTCGAACGCCGCCACAACGGATGAATTCACTTTGTGGCGCGTTATGAACTGGCGGTCATAGAACCGGCTCAGGTATTCAAGAAGAAGCTGTATGTTTGCTGAAATCAGCTCTGCGGAATGGCTGTCAACAGGATGCGCCAACTCCACGCTTATTCTCCCCAGACATTCCAGAAACATCTTCTTTTCGGCATCAGAAAGATGCACGGCCTCACGCTGGGAATAATTGAAGAACCCGTAACTGCCTATCCTCGAGGCAAGAGGAGTCCCGCATATAAGGTCGGGATGGAACATCAGGCCTACCACGTCTGGAGCCATCGGCTTGCCGACGGTGTCAACATCGATTATCTGTCCGGGCGAGAAGGTTACGATTGACCCTTCCTGGTAATCATAGTATTCCCGTCCATACTTCAACGAGCAGTCAACGCCGTTCTTGAGATATATGGCATAGACGCCGTAGTTCATCCTGAGACGTCCGATCTGACGGGTGGCTTTCTTAAGGTCAATGACCGAGACGAGCGGATGAAGCGTAGTCAGGCCGAACAGTCTGTTATATGCATCGATCGAATCGAGTTTTACTGTATAATCCTTTTCCATATGGCAAAGTTAGGAATTAAATTCCAGGTTTCCGCGTCTGCCCGCAAATATGGTAAGACTTCCTTTCATCAGGGTAAACTCAGTTTTTTTGACTGCAAAACCAAGTTAGAGTGGTTTCATTGTTCGGAAAATTTTCGTACTTTTGTCCCTTACAATGCGAATGACCTGACATGACGCAATCAATGCCGGCATGTCCTGACTGTGATTCAACTTATTGCTTTGAATATGAAACATAGCTTAAACTTCGGACGTGTATTGCCGGCAATATGCGCCATAATCATAACCTGCCTGCCCTGCAGAGGGGACGGGTCGGCATCGCGCAGACCTGAAATACCCAAGCAAGAGCTGAAAATGCTTAACAGCGCAATCAACAAGTCGAAACAATTCGATGCCCTCAAGCTCCAGCAAATAGATTCACTCAAAAAAGCCGCCGAAAACATACCGGCAGACGATGCGACCCGTCGGCTTGAGGCCGTCCTGACGATTGCCGACCAGTATCTGACCACCAACGCCGATTCTGCATTGGCTTATGCCCGGCGCGGAATCGAACTTTCAAACCACACCCCTAACGGGCAGGCAAACGCGAAGATTGCATACATCAATGCCTTGAGCGTTTCGGGAATATTCTCTCCGGCGCTCTCAGAGCTTGACTCAGTCCAGAGGCTTCCGCTTGACAAGAAACAGAAGATAGAAATGTGGAAGTCGGGCAGACGCCTTTATTCCTATATGATGAGCTATGTCTCCGAGAAAAGCCCGATATATGCGACATACGGACAAAAATATATCGAGTTTGACGACAGCCTCCTGACAAGCCTTCCAAAAACCGACAATTTCTATTTCTTCCTGAAATGCGAACGTGCAGTCGCCGACGGTAAATACAAAGAAGCGAAAAAGATGCTTGAAACGCTCCTCGACCGTCTGCCCGTAAAGTCAAACCTCTACGGCATAGCTGCATTCCAGATGGCCGAGGTCTACCGGAACCAGGGCGACGAGACAATGTATGCCTCGTTCCTTGCAAAAGCCGCAGTCAGCGACATAGAGGCTGCCGTGAAGGAGGGGCTGGCACTCCCCACACTCGCAAACTGGCTATACCTGCAAGGGCATCTCAACGAGGCTTTTGAATACATAAACTTTGCCCTCGAAGACGCCACAAACAGCAATGCGAGGGTTCGTGCCGTAGCCATCGCGCCGGTCATTCCCTTAATAGACGAAGCCTACAGAAAACAGATAAGCGACACCCACGACCGTCTTGTCACATGGGCGTTCCTTGCATCTTTCCTGCTGATATTGACTGCAGTCCTTCTCTTCTATCTCGGCCGGCAGATAAGACGCAGCCGACAGTCGCAACAGAAACTTGAGTCCGTCTCGCAAATCCAGGAGTCATATATAGGCAATTTCGTGAGCCTTTGTTCCTCCTACGCCGACAGGCTCGACTCTCTGTGCAGGCTCGTCGCCGTAAAGGTTGCCGCCGGCCAGACCGACGAGCTGCTGAAACTCATCAAATCTGGACGTTTCGGCGAATCCAAGGACGAAGAATTCTTCCGGAAGTTCGACGAAGCGTTCCTTGACCTATATCCCGACTTCGTGATGAAAGTGAACCAGCTGCTCAGGGAAGAAGAACAGATCATGCTCAAGAAAGACGAAGGCCTGTCTCCCGAATTGAGGATATACGCCTTCGTCAAGCTCGGGGTAGAGGAAAGCACACGCATAGCCCAGATTCTGCATTATTCGGTCAGCACCATTTATGCCTACCGCAACAAGATGCGCAACAAGGCCATAAACCGGGAAACGTTTGAAGCCGACATCGTGGCCATAAAACGCCATTGAACAGAAAAATCAAAGAGAAAAAACATCCAAAAATGCGTTTATACCACCTTTATAAAAGGCATATAAAGGTTTATATTCTTATTTTGTATAAAACTCTATATCAAGGATATATAATTATAACCACTTATATTTCCACTTATAAATCCATTATATGGCTTGCACAAGCCCCGGAGACTTACTAATTTTGCAGCGTAAAAACCTGCGGCTTCCGGCAGCGGCCGGTCGATATGATGAATCGCAGGAACAACAGAATTAGTTTCTCATGATGATTACGAATTACAGGTTAGTGAAAAGATTATAGGTTTATAAAAGGTGTAATAAGGATATTAATGACTACTTAAATTCGTTATGTTAGGTTTGTAGTAAAAAATTTTGATTCGCATTACGGCAGGCTTCTTGTGAAAGACGTCTGCCTTTTTGCTATTTCCTCCTTTGATAAATGTAACGAGCAAGGCCAAAAACGTATCTTCGGAAGCCGGGCACATAATGCACCACGGAATCAAACCATTTTGAACGTGCAACCGTAACCTTTACCACAATGCCTACATATACCATCGCGAACAGAGTGCCAGGGCCGATTATGTTCCACCTCCATTGGCCGAAAAACAGAAAGCTGCCCGCCACTGCAAGCAATACAAGTGCAGTGTCAACACATATCTTCATTTTAGGGAAAGGAGTGCCGGACACCCTGCTCAGAGCCACTGTAATGCCTTCTCCGGGCATCGTAACGGAGCCGCACCTGACCTCGAAAGCTATACCGATTCCCATCACCGTGCATCCAGCCAACTGCACCGTGGCCTTAGACCACAGACTTCCACACTCCAGGCCTGCCAGCATACCGGCGTTCAGGTCTATGAGCCATCCGAAGACAAAACCTATGACAAGCTGGAAAAGCTGTACCGGCTCGAACCTGCGCCTCAGGACGACCACCTGCAAGACGACAAAAACGAAATTCATCAAAACCGTATATCCTCCCACTGTCCACTCTGGCATAACGCCGCCTGAGCCTGCGATGGAAAAGGCCAGGGGAAGAGATGAGATTACGCTGCTCCCCAGATATGACTTTATACAGAGGACTACCCCTAAAGTCATAAGATACAACGAGATGAAGAGAAGAAGATGCTGCCATAGAAAAGACGCGATTCTCCCTTTGGAAACAGCTGATGATACATATGCCATAACAGTTCTTATTTTTCTGCGAAATTAACGATTTTCGCTCATACCACCGCAATGCTTCCTTTCATGCATTATGACAAACGCATCAAAAAACGGCAGATCCGTCGTCTTAAAAATGCTGTTTTAGACCAAATTAATGTTAAGCAAATTGCGGCTTTGGCTTCGGAACACATATTTAGGTGTATTTCTTATCCACGTCCTTTTCTCACATAAGGAGATTTAAAGGATTCGGAGATTAAGGACAAAACCATATTTTTGTCACGCTCGTTTAAAAATGTGTCTGGATTTTTCAAGATTTCCATAAAGAAGGATTTTGAGACAAATCTGCTTACGCAGTCGAAAAACAAGAGTATCAAACAAATATACGACACTCTAAAAACACTTATTAAATTTTGTTACTATGAACACTAAAGCAAAAAAGGAAGACACTTCCAAGAAGGAAGACACAAAAGCGAAAGCTGAAACCAAAGGAAAAGATGCGGCTGAACCGAAATCCGCCTCTAAGGCCACCAAAGAGTCCAAGAAACCGGGAGAGGCCAATAGCAAAAAAGAGGAACAGGGCGGAGAGTTCCGTGAGTTTTTCATCGACGAACTGAAAGACATCCTCTGGGCCGAGAAAGCCCTGTTGAAAGCATTGCCCAAGATGAGCAAAGCCGCTACAGGCAAGGAGCTTGCATCGTCATTCGACAATCATCTGACGGAGACCGAGAAACAGATTGCCGTAGTCGAGCAAGTGTTTGAGCTTATGGGCGAAAAACCGGCTACAAAGAAATGCGACGCAATGGAGGGTCTTGTCAAAGAAACGGAAAGCATAATCTCCGACACTGAAAAGGGGTCTGCCATCCGCGATGCCGGGCTTATCCTGGCCGCACAGAAAGTAGAACACTATGAAATAGCCACTTATGGCACTCTTGCGGCTTTCGCCGACGCTATGGAAGAACCAAAGGTCGCAAAACTGCTGAGGTCTGTCCTGCGAGACGAAAAGGATTCCGACAAGAAGCTCACCGCCCTTGCCCTTGAATCAGTCAACGAAGCCGCTTCGGAAGAATAGCACGCACGATCAGACCGACTGTTGACGAGGCCGTGTCAAATTCGAGATTCATAGTTATTGCTCGTTAAACACATAAGGACACGTCTACAATGAATGAACGCATTCCTTGTATGACATCGCCCTGCGGTTCAGCGGCAACCGAAGAATCTGGAATTCCGACACGGCCTAATCCTTGACTCGTCATGCAAGGCAATCTCATATGTCCACGCAAACCCCACACTCGGAAAGGGATAAACAACGGAATGTCGCATATTTTTCGTAATTTTGCAACACGTTTCCTCATACGAGAAATCAACAGAATGACAATCAGCGACTACAACATCTTCACCCTCCCAAACGGAATGCGGGTCGTACACCGGCAGACCGACAGCCATGTCGGCTATTCAGGTGTGGTGATACGCGCAGGAAGCCGAGATGAAGGCAGCGGCCTCCACGGCCTTGCCCATTTCGTGGAACACACCATATTCAAAGGCACAGCACATCGTTCAAGCTGGCACATCAACAACAGGCTCGAGAGCATCGGAGGTGAGCTGAATGCCTACACCACCAAGGAGGAGACCCTGCTTTTCGCAAACACCCCTGCCGGAAACACCGAACGTGCGTTTGAACTGCTCTATGACCTTATAGCCTACTGCAACTTCCCGCATGCGGAAATCGAACGGGAGCGCGACGTGGTCATTGAAGAAATCAATTCCTACCTCGACAACCCCGGCGATTCGGCATTCGACGAATTTGAAGACAGGATATACGCCGGGAGCGGACTGGGCCACAACATACTGGGCACTCCCGAAAGCGTAAGGATGCTAAACAGTGAAGACTGCAGGGCATTCATCGACAGGCTTTACCGTCCAGAAGACATGGTGCTATACTGCGCCGACCCTGCAACTCCGTCCAAAGTCGAAAAGCTCGCCTTCAAGCATTTCGGGCGCCTGCGCCATCCCGGAAGCGGAACGGAAAGGACGCCGGTACCGCCGGCAGAGACGTTCTCGGAGACCATCGACCGCAACGGACATCAGGCACACACCCTTATAGGGACACGGTTGTTCGGACGCGAAGACCCAAGAAGCCACGCGCTTTTCCTGCTCAACAACCATATAGGCGGCCCCGGCATGAGTTCTCTTCTCAACCAGGAACTACGTGAAAAAAGAGGATACGTATATACAGTGGAAAGCAATGTGGCATTGATGAGCGACTGCGGCGTCTGGACGGCCTATTTCGGGTCAGACCATAAGACCGTGGACAAATGCATCCGCATAGCGGCCGCAGAAATAGCCCGGCTCGCCGATTCAAATCTGTCGGAAGCCAAAATAGAACGCATAAAGCGGCAATACATAGGCCAGATGCAGGTCGCCTCCGACCACCGGGAGTCCATGGCAATGTCAATGGGCAAGAGCCTTGCATACTTCAATGAAATCCACGACATAGACTGGATCACTGAACGCATCAGGGCCGTAAGCGCCTCAGACCTGCGCTCAATCGCAGAGATGATACATCCGTCCTCTTGGTCAAGGCTGACCATATGCTGACAGGATTGTCCGCAAACGCCTAATGTATGTCCCATTCCGATACAAAAAGGCCCTGACATTGCAGTTTCCGGATTATTTGTCTTAATTTTGCACCGTGCAACACGCACAAGACAACGGATTGACCAAATGAAAATAGCAGACCTCGACCTTGGGCCACGCCCGGTCATGCTCGCCCCGATGGAAGACGTTACCGACCCGTCGTTCCGGCTGATTTGCCGAGAGATGGGCGCAAGGCTCGTCTATACCGAATTCGTCTCGGCAGAAGCCCTCATCAGAAACATCAACAGCACAACGCGCAAGCTGCATATCGACGACCGCGAACGCCCTGTAGCCATCCAGATTTACGGCCGTGAGCCCGACGCTATGGTGGAGGCGGCGAGAATCGCAGAAGAGGCAGGCCCCGACCTGCTCGACATAAACTTCGGATGCCCAGTCAAGAAAGTGGCATCGAAAGGCGCAGGCGCAGGAATGCTCCGCGACATACCAAAGATGCTGGCCATCACAAAGTCTGTGGTCAATGCCGTATCAATACCCGTTACCGTGAAGACGAGACTCGGATGGGACCATGAGAACAAAATAATAACCGACCTCGGCCCTATGCTGCAGGACTGCGGAATAAAAGCCATAACAGTCCACGGCCGCACGAGAAGCCAGATGTATACCGGACAGGCAGACTGGGAGCTAATCGGCAGGCTCAAGGCCGACCCGCGCATGGAGATACCTGTGATAGGCAACGGCGACATCACCACCCCAGAGGCAGTGAAATCGGCTTTCGAGACCTACGGAGTGGACGGGATAATGATAGGACGCGGGGCAATCGGCTCACCCTGGATTTTCCATGAAGTGGAGCAGTTCATGTCGTCAGGAAGCTATAACCCTATTCCGGTTGAAGAGAAGTTCGCCGTCCTGAGACGCCAGATACGTGAATCCATCGAACGCATAGACGAATACCGCGGCATCCTCCACATTCGCCGGCATCTCGCGGCAACCCCTCTTTTCAAGGGTTTGCCCAATTTCCGAGAGACACGCATAAACATGCTCAGGGCTGAAAGCGAGGCTGAGATACTGAGACTGTTCGATGAAATCGGACAAAAATACTTCAATACAGAATGTCATACAAACGACACAAATCAATAAAACAGCCAACAATTGCATAAACATACAAATATGAAAAGATTCATTGCCTTTATTGTCGCTTTTGCGGCAATTCTCTCGATGAAACCGGAGAAAACCACCACATACACCACCTATTGCGGGCCTTTCGACAAAATCGAAGTAACGGACAATGTCAACGTGGTGTACGAATGCCGACAAGATTCGGCCGGATATCTCACATATTCGGGAGCGCACAGGTTTGCCGATGCCTTCATCCTGAACAACAACAAAGGGAAACTCAAGATACAGGTCAACACCGAAGACGTCAACGACCCTGAACTCCCGACAATACACGTCTATTCAAATTTCCTCACATCCGTGGAGAACTCTTCGGTGATGAAGCTGGAAATCAGGACAATCGCACCCTGCTCCAACCTGAACATAAAGCAAATCGGCAACGGAACCATTTCCGTGGACGGCGCAAAATGCGACCGCCTGAAAGCATCGCTCGCAACCGGAAACGGCACCATAGTCATAACAGGCTCGGCCGCAGAGGCAAAATACGTAATGGTGGGGACAGGAACCATTCAGGCCGACCTTCTTTGCGCCGACGTGGTGAAATGCACCGTGGTCGGCTCAGGAGCGATAGGATGCTGGCCCACAGAATCGATAAGCGTCAAAGGTCTCGGCTCCACAAAAGTGTACTACCGCGGCGACCCTGTGGTCAAGAAAGGCCCCGGACTCAAACTTTTCAGGATTGGAGGCAACAAAGGCTCATCCTCCACCTACGAAGACGACGAGCCCGTCCCCGACGAGACACCGGCACAGGAAGAGCCGGCGCCGGATGAAGACCACGAAGACGAGGCTGATGACGCGTCAAGCCAGGAAAGCGAAACCGTCGAGGAGACGACCCCCGAAGAAGAGGAGGAGGCGATAGAAGAATACTGACAATACCATAACATCAATGCCCGCAAGCCCCGAAACGGATTCCGCCGAACCTTCATTGAAACTGAAGACGGCTCGGACGCTTAAATGGAACACAATCGACAGGTTGTCTTCCCAGCTGGTCTATGCCGTAGTGGGCATAGTGCTGGCCAACAAAGTGAGTCCGGAAGACTTCGGCCTTGTGGGCGTGCTGCTAATATTCCAGGCGTTCGCCACAATCCTCACGGACGGAGGCTTCGGAATGGCACTGCTGCAGAAGAAGGAAGCCACCCAAGCCGACTATTCAACGGTGTTTTGGTTCAACCTTGTCTTCAGCGCGGCAATCTACTGCGCATTATGGTTTGCCGCACCACTGATAGCCGACACGTTCCAAGGGGAAACGAGGCTCATCGGCCTGTCAAGGGTGATGTTTGCAGCTTTCGTCCTCAACGGACTCTCAATAGTCCAGAACACGCGTCTGATGAAAAGCATGGACGTAAGGATGGCCGCCATAGCCAACGTGGCCGGGCTGATGACAGGCGGAATCGCAGGCACGCTTCTCGCAATCTACGAATTCGGGGCATGGGCACTCGTCTGGCAAAGCGTTACGGCGGCGGCGGTGAAGACCGCAATCTTATGGGGCACAAGCCGGTGGAGGCCGTCTTTTGAGTTCGACTTCAAATCGCTGAAAAGCATACTCCCGGTCGGTTCAAGCGTACTGCTCAACCAGATACTCAACACCACGTGCCTCAAGATATACATCTACGTCACAGGGGCGTTCTACTCGCTGCGGGCGGCAGGCATCTACACAGTGGCCGACAAATGGAGCACCATGGGAAGCGCGGCCATAACGCAGATTCTCACATCAAGCTTCATTCCCCTGCTTTCGAAGTTCAGCAACGAGCCGGAAACGCACCGGAGATACATCCGACGCATCAACCGGTTCACGGCATTGCTCACCTTCCCTGCGCTCATCGGCCTTGCCGCAGTTGGAGAGCCGTTGTTCCACACCCTCTTCGGCCACAAGTGGGATGCCGCAATAATCCTGTTCCAGATTCTGTCGATAAGAGGGATATTCGTAGTCCTTACACAATTGTACTACAACTACACTGTCTCTCTTGGACGCTCACGCGCAATGATAGCAATAGAGACGGCCAAAGACGCCCTTGTTTTCATAGCCATTCCGGCGACTATATTTTCCGGATCGCTCGAAGTGCTCGTATGGGGACAGGCGGCGGCCTCGCTCATCACATTCGTCATCGCGCTTGCCATCTCATCAAAAGCCACCGGCTATGGAGCCGTCCGGATGCTCAAAGACCTTGTGCCGTTCCTTGCCATATCCGTATTGTCCGCCGCAGCCGCGATGCTGGCCGGAAGCCTGATTGCCTCGCCAATGCTTATGCTTTCAGCAGAAATAGCCATGGGAGCATTGGCCTACATATGGATGCTTAAGACACTACGCATCCCCGAACTTCCGGAAATGGCATCTTACCTGCTGGGCCGTTTCAGGAAAAAATAAAAAAGTCTACCTCTTTTCTCAAAGAAATAGACCGAAACCTTAATCTTAAATTTAATACTATGAAAAACACTGTGCAAAGGTAGCAATTTCCTGCATTCCACACAAATTTTCCAGACATAAAATTCCCTCATTTAACCAATTTTCAGAACATGTCTTTCCGATGCTATAAATTTAAACACAAATTAGCACCGGAATCAGTGCCAATTCTCAACGCCATGACCGACGCTGCCTGAAAACGCACACTAAATTTTCGCACCTTATTTTGCGGGATGCCGAATTTTAGTTAATTTTGCAAGACAAAGCCGCTTTCAGACAACATTATTTCAGAATCGCGACTTTCAGGAACATGAGAATCCACCGAGAAGGGACAAACATACTAATACTGCTCTTCGCAGTGCTCATCGCAATCAATGTGCCGGTGTGGCTGTTCATGCCGCCTCCGGTCATTCCGGCGGCATGCACCGCCTTTTCCGCGTTGACATACGGCTTCGTGTTCAACTTCTTCCGATGCCCCAGGCGCACATACCGTGGACAGCGCGAAAACCACGTGGCAAGTTCCGTTGACGGGAAAGTGGTGGCCATCGAACCAACCGACGAGTCCGAATACATCAAGGGGAAAGCGATGATGCTTTCAGTGTTCATGTCGCCCCTGAACGTGCATGCCAACTGGTTCCCGGCAGACGGCACGGTGGAATACATACGCCACCACAAAGGCCGCTTCCTGTCGGCATATCTCCCGAAGGCAAGCACCGAGAACGAGCGCAGCACCATAGGCATAATATGCGAAAACGGACAGCGCATCACAGTCAGGCAGATAGCCGGGGCAATGGCGCGCCGCATAGTAACCTACGCGCGCAAAGGGCAACGCGCCGACATCGACGACCATCTCGGATTCATAAAGTTCGGTTCAAGGGTAGACATCTACCTTCCGCTCGACGCCGAAATCCTTGTCAAGATAGGAGACAGGACAGTAGGCGGCGTAACGCCCATAGCAAAGCTCAAGACACAACCACGAGAATGAACCCCATCACACGTCAGATTCCCAACGCCATAACATGCCTCAACATCCTTTCCGGATGCATGGCAATCATATTCGCTTCCCGAGGCACAAGCCAGATCGCCGGTCTCCCGGCGTTCTATTGGGCTTTCATCGCAATCGGCACGGCCGCAGTGGCCGATTTCTGCGACGGGTTCGCTGCACGTGCGCTCCACGCATATTCCGAACTCGGCAAACAGCTCGACTCCCTGTGCGATGCCGTCAGCTTCGGGGTGGCTCCCGCGATGCTCCTCTACCATTTCCTCATCGATGCCGGCTCTCCCCCCTACGCCGCACTGGCCGCACTGCTGATTCCCGTGGCGGGAGTGCTGCGTCTGGCCAAGTTCAACATAGACACACGCCAGACATCTTCATTCATCGGGCTTCCCATTCCCGCCAACGCTATATTCTGGATCGGCTACGTCTCCATGGTCCACGACGGCGCATCGTTCCTTGCCGAACCGTGGATTCTGATTCCGGTCATCGTTGCGGAATGCTGGCTGATGGTCTCCCCGCTGAGGATGTTCTCCCTCAAGTTCAAGAATCCCGGATGGAAAGGCAACGAGGCCCGGTGGATGCTCGTCATAGCCGCAATCGCATTCATATCCGCACTGCGCACAAGCGGCCTCTTGTGGCTCATCGTGTTCTACATAATTGCGTCTGCCCTTCCGTTCAGCCGCCGCGATTCCGCAGATTTGGCATAGGATTTGAAATTTAACCCGCAGTAAGACGTTAATAAACCATCGGGGGCCGTACAACCGACCATCCGGAAAACCAAAAACCGTACTGCAATGACCACAGCCATCATACTGCTCATACTTTTCCTCTTATTCCTGCTATGGCCGCGCATTATGCGCGCGCTCCGGCCTGTCATACACCGATGGATGGCCCGGCGGATGGAGAACTTCATCCGTAAAGCCGCAGGGATGCCTCCCCGCGACAAGAACGAAAGGAGGCGTGAACAGAGAGAGCAACGGCATAACGAACGTCAGAACGCCCGGCATGCATACCGGACTTACGGCAAAGGCGAACCCATAATACCCAAAGAATACGCAGAAGACGTGGAATTTACCGAGACCGTCAGATACTCGTCCGACAAGGACGTGGCCTCCGACGGCACAAGGCGCGCCTCCGAACGGACTTCTGCAGAAACCCAGGTAAGCGATGCCGAATGGGAAGAAATCAGATGAGCGGCATTCCCTCAACCACAAAACCAGCAACAACGGATTGAAAACTCTTTACATAAGCGACCTCGACGGGACTCTCCTCGGCAATGACGCAGCCGTCAGCCCGGAAAGCACCGAGATGCTCAACGAAGCCATCTCTGCCGGGGCGATGTTCTCCGTGGCAACTGCCCGCACTCCGGCCACTGTGGCCTCCATACTGTCTGACATAGACACACGGCTGCCGATGGCAGTCATGACCGGCGCGACATTATGGAACGCTGCCGACAGGCAGTATTCCCACACACGCTTCCTGCCTGAAAAGGAAGCCAGGAAAGTGATAGAGATATACCGCGAGACAGGGTTCTCCTCTTTCGTCTACACCCTGCGCGACAACATGCTCCACATCTACCACATAGGCCAGCTGTCATGGCAAGAACGCATGTTCATGGCCGAACGTGAGCATTCAAGCTTCAAGACGTTCCACATCCCACCCGACGGAGAATCCGCGCTGTCCGACACGCTCGACAACGTAGTGCTGTTCTACGGGATACGCAACAACGAGATTTCACTCAAGGCGCACGAATCTGTAAGCAGGCTCGTAGAATGCTCGCCGTTGTGCTACCACGACATATACGGGCAGGAAACCGCCGTGGCGGAAGTCTTTGCAAAAGAGGCCACAAAAGCCGAAGGGATAAGGACATTGGCACAGATTGCCGGGGCACAACGGGTCGTGGCTTTCGGAGACAACATAAACGACCTTCCGATGATGCGGGAGGCCGACCTGGCGGTGGCGGTCAGCAACGCCCTGCCGGAAGTGAAGGATGCAGCCGACATAGTGATCGGGGCCAACACCGATGATGCCGTGGCCCGGTTCATCCTCTACGATTCATCCATGACCGACAGATGACATTTGCCGTGGCAAGCATATACGACAGACAGCGCACAGGCAAACTTGTATTCATCGTGGTGGCGGTCATCGCGGTGATAATCTTCCTTCTCGTCTCCAACAACCTCGTCAAGCAGCTGGGACAGCAGGAAAAGGAACGGATGGACATCTGGGCGCAGTCCACCGAACGCCTCGCCAAGGCCGATGTCAACGCAGACTTCGAGTTCCTCCTCTCAATAATAAGCCAGAACAACTCCATACCGGTGCTGGTGACGGACTCCGCGTTCAACATTCTGGAGCACCGCAACTTTCCTCTGCCCGACAAAGACGACAAGGAGAAGTTCATATTCTCCGAGCTTTCCGACAAGAACAAGGAATACCTCAACGGCCGCCTCCGGAAAGCCGCAGGAGCCAAGCCGCTCCACGAACTCGCCCTCACCAACCAGCATTTCATAGAAGTGGAAATCTTCGGCGGCGCACACCAATACATATATTATGAGGATTCGATCCTGCTGCGGAGGCTGTCCATGTATCCCTACATACAGATTGTGGCCATGGTCATACTTGCCATAATAATATACGTGGCAGTCCTCTACACAAAGCGCGCCGAGCAGAACCGCGTGTGGGCCGGACTCTCGAAAGAAACAGCCCACCAGCTCGGCACACCGATCTCCTCGCTTATGGCGTGGACACAGTTCCTTGAGGCCTCCGGCACCGACCCCGACATAGTAGGCGAAATAGACAAGGACGTGAAACGCCTATCCACCATCGCGCAACGGTTCTCCAAAATAGGTTCGCGCCCTGAGCTGCAGCTCGAATACCTGAACGAGACCGTAAGCACAGCCCTGCAATACATGCGCAGCCGCGTGAGCGGAAAAGTGGAAATCAGCCTCGACCTCTCGCCCGACGACCATGCCGTGATGCTTTCTGCCTCCCTTTTCGAGTGGGTGATGGAAAACCTCACCAAAAACGCCGTCGATGCTATGGACGGTTCCGGCTCCATTGCCATAACCACTGGCACCGACCGCGACAGGGCGTTCATCGAAGTCAAAGACACCGGGAAAGGAATAGCGCGCAAGAACTTCAAGAACGTGTTCAACCCCGGCTTCACCACAAAAAAACGCGGATGGGGACTCGGGCTGACACTCGTCAAACGCATAATCGAAGACTACCACCGCGGACGGATATTCGTCAAAGAATCGGAAATAGGGAAAGGGACCACGTTCCGCATCGAGATTCCTCTTGCGGGGTAATGCCCCCATTTTTCAGACTTCACATATGAGAAACAGCACGTCAGCATTCATGGAACGGTGCATGTACGCACTCCTTTTATCCATCTTCTTCCTCCTCTCTCTGTTTCCGCTGCGCCCCCTCTACTGCATCTCCGACGCGCTCGCATGGCTGCTGCACAGCGTGGTCAGGTACAGGCGCAAGGTGGTGGACGCCAACCTGCGCTCTTCCTTCCCCGACAAGACCGACGCCGAAATCAGACTCATCACGCGCCGCTTCTACCGTTTCCTGTCAGACTATTTCATGGAGACGGTGAAGCTCACCACCATGGGGCGGCGGCAGATGTCGAGGCGCATGCGCTTCGAAGGGCTTGAAGAGGCCGACAAGGCCATGGCGGCCGGACATGACGTAACGCTTTATCTCGGCCACTACTGCAACTGGGAGTGGGTCAGCTCCCTCCCCGCGCATTTCTCGGCGGAGGCCGTCGGAGGCCAGATCTACCATCCCCTCGAGAACCGTGCCTCAGACCGTCTGTTCCTGCGCATCCGGAGCCGCTGGGGAGCCGTGTCCATACGCCTCCACGAGACATTGAAAGTCATCACACGCTGGCACCGCGAAGGCACAGTGTCGATGGTAGGATACATAGCCGACCAAGTGCCCGGCTACAACGGCATACACTGCTGGGTGGATTTCCTCAACCACGACACGCCGGTCTATTCAGGCCCTGAGCGCATAGCGCGGATGCAGCATTCCCAAGTCTATTACCTCGACATAAGGCGGCCCAGAAGAGGCTATTACATCGGAAAGTTCATCAAGATGGCCGACGATGCGGCGGAATGCGAAAAGTTCACCCTGACAAAAGAGTATTTCCGTCTGCTTGAGGAGTCGATAAGGCGCCAACCGCAGTATTGGCTCTGGAGCCACCGCCGGTGGAAACGCACGCGGGCGGCATTCATGGCCCGCTTCCCCGACGCAGACGAACGCCTGCGCCGGCTCTGACATCCGCCATAAAGCCGCATATAAGGTTGCGTGAACGGAAAAGTTTTGATAACTTTGCAAAACTTTTCCACCAACATCTTTCTAATGAGATTCTTTTACATTGCCACACACATCTTCTTATTGCTCATATCGTCAGTAGCCTGTTCGCGGTCAGACATTGCCGACAAGCTTTCCCGCGTGGAGGAATTGTCGGAATGCGATTCAGACTCGGCTCTTGCAATCATCGACTCCATCGACCCTTCAACCCTCGGTTCCGAATCGGAAAAGGCGAAATACGCACTGCTGCTGACTGCGATGAAAATCGACAACGGAAAGGTCTTGGGCAACGATTCGCTCATAGACATAGCCATTTCATACTATTCCAAGCACGATGCCACCTATGATCAGATGAGGGCATTGTACTACAAAGGGATATCCAACTATATGAAAGGCCGGCTCGCCAACGCCATAGTGCCTGCCACATGTTCCCGCGAACTTGCGATAAAGACAGACAACGATTACTGGCGGGCGAAGTCCACGGAACTCCTCGGAGCAATATTCAACTATTCCCAGAACAAAAAGGAAGCCATAAATTACTTCAAGGAAGCCGCCGATTACTATCAAAAGACCGGAAAGACCACCGAACACCGCCTCGCCCTATGCTACTTCGCCGTGGCAAAGAGCGGCAAAGAGCCAAATCCCGAAAGCATCGCAATGCTCGACAGCCTGCACGCGCTCGCAAAGGCCGCGCCTTCAGACAGCATACTCATGTCGTACTGCTACAAGGAACTTCTGCCTATGTACCTGAGTTCAAACCGCAATGAGGACGCAGCATATGCCCTTCAGGAACTATCATCCCTGAAAATAAGACGCATATCCGATGCGCAGAAACATGCATATACGGCAAACCTCGCGCTGAATCTCGGCGACACGGCAAAAGCCGCAAAAGAACTCCTGACAGCAGAGTCGCTGGCAAGAAGCGCGACGGAAAAAGTGCTGGCATACACCAACTACATCAACCTCTACAAAGCGGAAGGCCGTTTCCGCGAAGCGTTGGCATTGACCGACAGCATAATCCGTGCACAGAACCGAGGAATAGCCACTGTGATGAACCTGTCAGTAGTCGGAGAGCAGCGCGACTATTTCCGCGAAAAAGCCGAAAAAGAGGCGTTCCGTTCTGCCCGGCTGAAGGCATTCATCCTGTTCGGGGGGGTGGCTGTAATGCTTCTTGTGGCGTTTCTCATATACCGCCACAAGATGAAGATGAAAGTCAAGAAGGCGGAAATCGACAGCCGAATGAACGACATCCTGCGCCTGACAGAAAGCATAGAGAAGGAAAAGAGAAAAAAGGACAACGAAATCTCTTCGCTCACCGAATCCCTCAACGAAACCATCGAAAGGCAGAAGTCCGAGATACGAGAACTCGGCGAAATCGTAGCCCGCAAAGAGACCGAACGCGTCCCGCCCGTGGCAGACGTCAGGATAGAAAGCCTCTTCAAGGAGCAATGGCGATTCCTCAACATGCTCTGCAACGACTACTTCGAGAAAGGCGACTCCCCGAAGGCCCGCACCGGCATAATACACAGCATCGAAAAGGAAATCGAGAAACTGCGCAAGCCAAGCAACCTGCGCGACATCGAGAAGGCCGTGGACGAATGCCAGGGAGGAGTCGTAAGCCGCCTGCGTACGCAATGCCCGTTCCTGAAAGAGACCGACATCGTGTTCATAAGCCTGATATATGCAGGCCTGTCCCCGAAGGCCGTCTGCATATTCACCGACATCAAAATAAAATACTACTACAACAAGAAGAAACGCCTCACCGACAGAATCGAGGCGTCTGACGCTCCCGACAAAGACCTCTTCATCTCAAAGATGGCTTAGAGTGTGTTTGGAATTCTTCATTCAAGACTTTCAGAGTGTTTCTTTGACGCGCCTTTTCACTCGGACGTCTCCGTCCGGGGGCGCGGACGCGGTTTGCGTCTACGCGGCCTTGGACGCGGAGGCCCCGTCTGCTCCGCGGAATCAGCCACATCAGGCTTCCGGCTCTCAGCGGCCACCGACTTCGTCTTCGGAGCGGCCTCTCCCTCGGTCTGCGGCCTGCGTCGGCGGGGCTTGCGTGGACGCGGAGCCGCATCCGCGTCGCAAGAGACTGAGGCAACCGACTG
Source organism: Muribaculaceae bacterium (assembly GCA_910573745.1). Classification (GTDB taxonomy): domain Bacteria; phylum Bacteroidota; class Bacteroidia; order Bacteroidales; family Muribaculaceae; genus Lepagella. Next base: position 38,535 of record CAJSYI010000009.1, read on the forward strand.
AACCGCCTCCGCGCCGGCCAAGGCACCGGCCGCCAGACCGGGCCTCAAAGAATCCACAAGGAGCTCTGCGGCATATTTTGAAGCCACGGAGGTGCCGAGTTTGCGCCTCATGGCTTTGTAGCTGTTCACCTGCCATTCGCGCTGAGGCGAATTCTGGAGAAGGGAAGAAAGCTCACGCGCTATGGAATCGACCGTGCAGTTATGCACAAGAAGCTCCGGGACCACCTGATTGCCCACTATCAGGTTGGGCAGCGACACATACTTCACTTTCAGCAGCTTTTCCATTATCTTGTAGGAAAGCTTCTTTCCGTTGGCACGGTAGCACACCACCTGCGGCGTCCCTACCAAAGCGGTCTCAAGCGTGGCGGTGCCGGAAGTAACAAGCGCGGCACGCGAATACTTCAGAAGAGTCGGCGTGCACCCGAACACGACCGGAAGCCCCGGATCCTGAGCCGTCTCACGGTAGAAGCGTTCGGGAACCGCCGGAGCGGCGGCCACGACATAGCGGAACTCCGGAAAGCGTTTCGCCGCCTCAATCATAAGCGGCAGGTTGTTGCGTATCTCACCCTTCCTCGACCCCGGGAGAAGGGCTATCAGCGGCCTGTCGTCCCCGCCGAGACCCTGACGCTCGATGAAATGCTTCACCGGAGGAAGGTGCCCGAGCGCATAGTCCATCTCCTGCACCGAGGGATTACCGACGTACACGGCCTTATAGCCATGGCGCGCATAGAACGCCACCTCGAACGGCAATATGGAATACATCGAAGACACATGCTTCTTTATCTTCTTGACTCGCCATTCCTTCCAGGCCCACACCTTGGGCGAGATGTAATAGTCCGCACGTATGCCGCGGCGATGCGCATATCTGGCAAGCTTAAGGTTGAAGCCCGGATAGTCCACGAGCACAAGCACGTCCGGACGGAAAGCGTCAAGCAGACGCTTGGCCTTCTTCAGGTTGCCGAAAATGCGCGGCAGCCTCCTCAGCACCTCGCTGAATCCCATCACGTTCATCTGGTCGTAATGCAGATCGGGCTTGCACCGCGCGGCCTTGGCCATGAGGTCGCCTCCGAAAAAGCGGATCTCCGCAGCCGGATCCAATTCGCGGATTGAGCTGATGAGATGCGAGGCATGCAGGTCGCCCGAAGCCTCGCCGGCTATGAACATATATTTCATCTCGGTTATTTGTCTAAATTCTCAGAAAACACGTCCTGATCAGTGCCATGCACTTTGCATGTCATTGTGTGCCCGGAGCGCTTCGGGCATACAATAATACGTATGCACGGGCGTTTTTCGTATATGGCAAACGCACGAATTTTCCTGTTATCGATAATAGCCGCGCTCGGACTCGCCGTCAGCTCCTGCATCACCGACGACTTCACCACATCTTCGTCCGATGTCCTGGCATTCTCCACCGACACGCTCACGTTCGACACGGTATTCACCGACCTCGGCACGCCTACAGCCCGCCTGAAGGTCTACAACCGCGCAAAGAAATCCATCAACATATCGTCGATACGCTTCAAGAACCCGGAATCGGAATTCCAGCTCAACGTGGACGGAATGAGCGGGGTCGATTTCCACGACGTGGAGATACGCGGGAAAGACTCGATCTATGTCTTCGTGGAATGCTTCATACCGCCAAGCGAATCCAATGAGCCGCATCTCGTGGAAGACCAGCTTGTCTTCGTCACCAACGGCGTGCAGCAGGAAGTGCAGGTGGAAGCCTACGGGCAGAACGTCAACCGCCTGCGCGGCATCACCCTGACCGAGGACACGCGCCTCACCACCGAACGCCCTTACGTGGTCTTCGACTCGCTCGTGGTGGCCCAAGGAGCCACGCTCTCAATCGGCCCCGGGGTCAAGCTCCTGTTCCACGACAAGGCCAGGCTCATAGTGAACGGCCGCCTCGATGCCGTAGGCGAACCCGGAAAGATGATAGACATGCGCGGCGACAGGCTCGACAATGTGCTGCCCGACGTCGGATATGACATCCTTGCCGGGCAATGGACCGGAATCAGGTTCGCACCGGGGTCATTCGACAACCGGATGGAATACGTAGACATGCGTTCAACCTCCGAAGGGATAAGGATCGACTCATGCGGCGACACGGACAGGCAGAAGCTGGTTCTGCGCAATTCCTGGCTCCACAACTCGCAGTCCTCCGTGCTCGACAGCCGATATGCAAAAGTGGATGCCTACGGCGTGTGCTTCTCCGAGGCCGCGGATGCCGTGGTGCGGCTCACCGGCGGCAGACACGAGTTCATACAATGCACCATCTCCAACTATTACCTCTTCTCGGCGGTCTCAGAGCCTCTGCTGAGCCTGTACCACTGTCTTCCCGAATCCGGCGTTCCGGCCAACGACAACCCGCTCATGCGCGCATCGTTCGAGAACTGCATCGTCTATGGGCTCGGCTCCGACATCAACGAAGGCGACCTCACCGGCTCGCAGGTCTTCCTGCGCAACGTGCTCCTGAAATCGGAAGGGACTGACGACGACAACTTCATCAACTGCCTTTGGGGCGAAGATCCCCTCTTCTACACCGTGCGCTCAGACTATTACTTCAACTACCGTCTGAAACCCGACTCCCCGGCAATCGGGGCAGGCAACCGGGAATACGTCAACGACCCGACACTCTATGATATGGACGGCCTCAACCGGCTTGCCGACGGCAACCCCGCGCTCGGGGCCTACGTCTTCGTCCCCGAAGAGAACCCCGAAGCCCTGCGCCGCCACCGCCTCGCGCGCCCACGCCGCTGACCCCCTGCACACTACAGAACGCCAATGAAACGCACATACATACGCACAGCCTTCACCGCGATTGCCCATACGCGGAGTTGCTGACGATTTCGAATCATACAGGACGTTTGACGTCAACCGCGCAGGCGAATAGACCATCATCGATGAAGACCAGTCTCCAGGCTGCGGCACATCCTACTTCTTCCCCGGCAGCAACGGCCCGATGGGATGGGTTGTGATGTAACCTGCCGCAATACCGAGAATCGGCGGAGGCACCAACAAAGACCGCTTCCCCGCATACTCCGGCGAAAAGATGATGATGGCATACAACCCCGCTTCGGGCGACAATATGGACTGGCTCATAACCCCTGAGCTTTCAGGTCGAGCCCACGAGGTCAGCTTTATGGCACGCGCAGAGTCCAAAAAGGCCGGACGCGAGATGTTCGAGGTCTATTATTCGACCTCCGGCAACACGCTTGCCGACATGGAACGCCTCGACAACGTGGACCATCGCACCTCGCTCGAAGGCTGGTCGGAATTCAAGTTCCAGGTGCCTGAAGGCGCGAAATACTTTGCGGTGCGTTGCGTAAGCCACAGCCGTCTTTGCATGCACATCGACGATTTCAAGTACGAAAGCGCCCCCACACCGCTCAAGGTCAAGTTCATCGGCTACAACATATACCGCGACGGTCTGAGCATCAACGACGAGCCATTCACATCGCCGTCATATCTTGACAGCTCCGTGGCCGAAGACGAGACGCACAAATACACCGTGCGCGTTGTCTACGACCGTGGCGAATCAGACCATTCCAACGAAGTATCGATAACCCGCAGCGGCATCGACACTATAGGCATCGACGCGGAAGAAGGCCAATACTACGATCTCCTCGGGCGCAAGGCTTCCAAGACCGGCAACAAGAACGAGATCATAGTGAAGCAAGGAACGAAAGTGATACGCAAGTGATCCGTGCTTACGCAATCCACAAACATTAATAAACTGGCGGCCCGTCTTTTTTAGACGGGCCGCCTATCTTTTCCTTTTCCCATCCCAAGTCAAAGGATGAATTCCACCTGCTTGAAAAGATATCCACGCATGCTCCCGTCTACGAGGCGCAGATGCAGAGGGCCGTCTGGGTCTATGCCCGCTATCGATGCCTCGAAGGCCTCTCCTGTCGCCGTGTCGCGGAAAGGATAAGCCTTGCCGTCGCCGCGCCACAGCCTTCCGGAAAATTCCTTATGCACCCTCTGCCTCCCCTCTTCGTCGGCGATGCGTGAAAATGCCGATTCGAGCCTTCGCACCATCTCGTCCCTTACGGCTGCGAGCTGAGTCTCCCGGCCGAGCAGCTGCCACATCGACACCGGATTGGGCGCGGGACTCAGAAAACGCTTCTGGTTGACGTTGACGCCCGCCCCAGCTATGGTGTGCATCAGCTCCGCACCCATCAGGGAATGCTCTATGAGGATGCCGCATATCTTCCGGTCGCCGACGTATATGTCGTTGGGCCATTTAACTTTCGCCTCCACCCCGAACGCACCGAGCGTGTCGGCCACGGCAAGAGCCACAGCCTCGCTGACAGCGAACTGCCTGCGTGCCGGGAACCCGTGAAGCCTTACGAAAACGGAGAAGGTCAGGTTCGCGCCTGGCTCCGACTCCCAGGAGTTGCCCCGCTGGCCGCGTCCGGCCGTCTGCGCACGCGCAACGACCATCGACGGAGACACCAGCGACCCGGCATTCTCCTTGACATAGTCATTGGTGCTTCTGACTGATTCGAGTTCTATAAGCTTCATAGGCCTTTTATGTCTATTGTCCGGGAACCCGTGCCGGAATCGACCGTGATCTCCACATCGACGGTTCCGGGAGGAAGAATCGGCTCCACGACTTCCGGCCATTCCACGAAGCAATAGCAGCCAGAATAGAAATAGTCTTCCGCCCCGATGTCGAAAGCCTCTTCCGGCGATTCGAGGCGGTAGAAGTCAAAATGGCATATCGGTTCGCCGCTCGTGCGCGAACGGTACTCGTTGAGGATGCTGAAAGTGGGGCTGGCGCTCTCGTCGCCGACGCCGAGCCGGCGGCACAGCTCCGCGATGAAGGTGGTCTTCCCCGCCCCCATCTGCGCATGGAAAGCGAAGACACGGTGTCCTTTGGCCGCCTCCAGGAATTTTTCGGCCGCCGCAGACAGCCCCTCGATTGAATCTACTACAATTTTCATGACGCAAAATTACAAAAAATCCGCTAAATGTTTGGCCGTTACCGTGAATTGGATTACTTTTGCAGATTAAGACACAAACAAACTCAAATATACTGTTAATGGGAAAAGCATTGATCATCGGCGCAGGCGGCGTCGGAACGGTAGTTGCCCACAAATGCGCGCAACATCCCGAAGTGTTTGAAGAGATCGTGATCGCTTCACGGACAATCGCCAAATGCGACGCGCTCGCCAAGAGAATCGGAGCAAAGAACATCTCGACCGATTGCGTGGACGCAGACAGCGTGGAGCAGCTTGTGGAGCTTTTCAACCGCCACAGGCCCGACATCTGCATCAACGTGGCCCTCCCCTACCAAGACCTCACTATCATGGAGGCATGCCTGCAGACCGGGGTCAACTACCTCGACACGGCCAACTACGAGCCTAAGGACGAGGCGCATTTCGAGTATTCCTGGCAATGGGCATACCGCGAACGCTTCGAGAAGGCCGGACTGACGGCAATCCTCGGATGCGGCTTCGACCCGGGAGTGTCGGCGATATTCGTGGCCTACGCGGCAAAACACCATTTCTCCGAAATGCAGTATCTCGACATCGTGGACTGCAATGCCGGAAACCACGGAAAGGCTTTCGCCACCAACTTCAACCCCGAAATCAACATACGCGAAATCACCCAGAAGGGCAAATACTGGCAGGACGGCAGATGGGTAGAGACCGGAAACCTCGAAATCCACCGCCCGCTCACATATCCCAACATCGGCGAACGCGAATCATATCTCCTTTACCACGAAGAGCTTGAATCGCTCGTGCAGAACTTCCCGACCATACGCCGCGCACGCTTCTGGATGACATTCGGGCAGGAATACCTAACCCACCTCCGTGTGATACAGGACATCGGCATGGCACGCATCGACCCGGTGATGTACGAAGGGAAGGAAATAGTGCCCATCCAGTTCCTGAAAGCCGTTCTCCCCGACCCCGGAAGCCTCGGAGAGAACTACACGGGAGAGACCTCCATCGGCTGCCGCATCCGAGGAATCGACAAGGAAGGCAAGGAATCGACCTACTACATCTACAACAACTGTTCGCATGAGGCCGCCTACAAGGAGACCGGGGCGCAGGCCGTGAGCTACACCACCGGCGTGCCGGCCATGGTGGGAGCCTACATGTTCCTGACCGGGAAATGGGTGATGCCCGGCGTGCACAACGTAGAGGAGTTCGATCCCGACCCGTTCCTGGAGATGCTCGCCGCCTCCGGGCTCCCATGGAGCGTCGTCACCGACGGCGACATCGAGCTTGAGGCCTGACAACCCGCAAAAGGCACGAAACCATACCCACGCCCTGCCACGGACTTGAAAAACATCCGCGGCAGGGCGTGGCCTTTTCCGTATTCTTCACAAGCCCACTGTCCATATCCGTCTCTCCAGCCCCACTTTTCACGCAATCGACTGCAGGCCACCGCATTACCCCCCCGATTAAAAAAAATCGTTAAAAAGTTTGCGTCAAATAGCAATCATATCAGAAAAAAACACTAACTTTGGCACATCAAATACAGACGACTTTTCACAGCCAGAACGTTTATCACGTTCAATAATGGCAAAAACCTGAAAACAAAAAACTCAAACTACTATAATTTATGAATAAAAGACTACGCTACACTTTTTCAGCCTGTATGCTTGTCGCAGCAGCCCTGGGCCATGCACAGGAAGGCGTAAGCTACGGCTATTGTTCCGACGAAATCGAAGGATGCGGATTCACCGTCGACGGCAAATACTGGATCGCAGGCGCGTTCAAGATGACCGACGCCGACGTGAGCCAATTCGACGGATGCGAAATCACCGGAGTGAGCATCGGATTCGGAAGCGGACGCAACAAGGACATCAAAATCTTCATGACCGAAGACCTCGCCAGCGAACCGTTCTACACACAGGCAGGACGCGTAAGGGCATCGCAGTGGTGCGACATACCTGTTACCGAGCCAGTAAAGATTGAAAAAGGGAAGCCGTTCTACATCGGCTACACCTATTATGTGGACAACATGACCGCCAAGCCCATCGGAACGGACGGAAACACCCTTTCCTACACCGACGGAGCCGACTGGATGGCCGCGGCAATGACCGAAGAGGAACTGTCCTCCCAATGGAAGCAATACGGAAAAGAGGTCGGCAACATCTGCATACGGGCCATAATCAACGGAGAAAACCTCTCCAAGGCCAACTGCGTGCCTGTGGCCCTCGACATGCCGGAACTCGCCACCCCGGGCGAGCCGTTCAAGTTCTCGCTTTCGTTCACCAACGCATCCTCGGTGCCGGTCAGCAACGTTGAGGTGGTCTACCAGCTCGGCTCGGACGCCGAACAGACGATACAGTACGACCTTCCGCAGCCGGTCGCCACCAACGCGCGCGGCGAAATCGAGATTGACGGACTGACCGACCAGGACGAGCTTGAAATCCCGTCATGGGCAAGAATAACAAAAGTCAACGGGCTTCCCAACGACATGGCCGACCGCAAGGCATACGGCACACTGGTCTGCACCACCGGCCTGTTCGAGCGCAAAATGGTGGTAGAGAAGTTCTCAGGCGTACATTGCGGCTATTGCCCCCGAGGAATCGTCGGTTTCGACTATATGAACGAACACCATAAGGACGCATTCATCGGCATCTCCGTGCAGAACTATTCCGCCTCAGACCCGATGTACTGCACCGCATACGAACCCTGGAAAAAGAAATTCAGCGCCGGAGGCGCACCTTACTGCTACGTGAACCGCAACAAGATGCTGACAACCAACCCCGAGAAAGGCACCCTCGAGGACGCTTTCAATACGGTACATTACCGTACGAGCAACATCGGAATAAAGGTTACGGCAGAAGCCACGGCCGATCCGATGGCATATGACGTTACCGGAACCGTGAAAGTGGCTCGCGACGTGGAAGATGCCAGCCTCGCCATGACATTCGTGGTCACGGAAGACTTCGTGGGGCCCTACAGGCAGACCAACAACTTCAACACCTCGCCCGGATGCCCCGAATTCAGCGGCAAAGGCAACCCCGTGAACATGCTCTTCCACGACGTGGCACGCAACATACCCTCCGACTGGGAAGGATACGCCAACAGCGTGCCCCAGACCCTTAAAGCAGGCGAGGAATATCCGTTCACCGTAAAAGCCTTGAGCCTGGGACGCACCTCCGAGCCGAAGAACGCCAACATCATAGCACTGCTCATCGACACCAAGACCTCCGAAATAATCAATGCCGACCGAATGCACATAGACCCCTCCCGAGACGACAACCCCGGAGGAATCGACGCGGCAGACGGCGGCGAGCCGAGATTCATCGTGACAGGCGGAGAAGGATTCATCGCGCTGGACGGCGACGAATGCGAAGCGCAGATATACTCCGTCTCCGGACAGCTGACCGCAGTAATACGCACCGGAGAGACCGTCGAGGCAGCGCCCGGCATGTACATCGTAAAGACCCCGGCCAAGGCCGAGAAGACAATAGTCAGATAAGCACCACCAAAGACTTCAAACGAACATCAACAGACATGGCAAAAAACTTCAAAACGGCCGTTGCGGCACTCGCATTCGGCGCGCTGTTCGGCACATCTGCCGCTGAAGCCCAGACAAGCGAAACGTGGAAGCCGATAGGCACCGGCCTGATACGCGACGACGTAATAACATCGTTCTACATCCAGGACTCTTTCTGGGAATTCCCGGCAGAAATCGAAGAAAGCGAACAGACCCCGGGACGCTACCGGATATTGAACGCATACAAGAACTGTCCGTCGGTAGGAGGCCCCGAGTTTCCCGCAGTGGACAACTATCTGGTGGTCGACGCATCCGACCCGGTGCACGTCTACATCGAACCGGCATGCGTCAACTACTACATAGGCGAAGGGCAAGTCCTGTGCCTATGGACAATGGCCGACGACTATTACAACAACCGGTACGGCAACTGGGAGCTCGCCGACAAGGAAGGGATATGCGGCCGCATAGAAGACGGAACCATCACATTCCCCGCCAGAACCCTGCTCGCCGGATTCATAGAGGAAACAGCGTTCAATCCCTCGGAGCACGACATTATGTGGAAACAGGTGAACACGAACAGCATGTTCCGCATAAAGCTGCCCGGCACCCCCAACACCGACATCGGCATATCCTTGGTCGGCATAAACCAGGACAAGACAGGCGTGCAGTACGAAATAAGCATCCCCGCAGACACGGAATACGCGAAAATAGGGGTCTTCGAAGGCGAATACACCGATTCCATGCGCGCCGCAGTGGAGAACGACGAGACGGAGACATTCAAATGCGAGAAATCCCAGACATTCACAGTCCCATTCGAGAAAGACGGCATCTACACGCTCGTGGCCGTGCCTTACGTCAACGGGAAGTCATACCGGGATTCATACACGACAAGCGAATGGAGCTATTCCGAGGCGGAATGGAGGAAGGCCGGAAAGGCAAAATACACAGAAGCCATCCTTTCAAGCAACGAACTCAGCAACTACGGATTCATAATCGACGAGTATGAATACGAAGTGGACGTCGAGCAGGGAGTGGCCCAGCCATGGATGATACGCCTGACAGACCCTTACGGGCCGGAATGCTACCCTTACGCCACAGACGTGAACTACGACTCCAAGAAGAAGCACTACATGTGTTTCGACCTCAGCGACTTCAGCTGCGTAGACCTCAAGCACACCGAAGACATCGGCCTCGACCTCAGCCAGGGACGCATGTCGGTACGCTCCAACTCAGACCTGTACATGAACGACCGCCCCTTCGGCGACAACATGACAAAAGAGGAATACAAGGCCGACAGCTCATTGCCGAAGTGCAGATACGACGCTCAGACGAAGACCATCGTGTTCGAGCCCAACTCGATCCGTCTGCTGTTTCCCGACCGCCGTCCCGACGCATGGTACTACGCCAACATGAACGGACACGCAAAAGTGTCGCTTCCATCCGACATCGACATCAAAGAGTCGTCTGTAGCCGCAATCGAGGCTGAAGCCCAGGCTGAAGCCGAATATTTCACCATCGACGGCATCAAGGCGGACTGCCGCAACCTGGACAGCGGAATCTACATAGTGCGCAAGGGCAACGAGACGTCAAAAGTAATCATCAGATAATATATTCAATTCAAAACCATCCAAATCATGAACAGCAGACTACACCCATTCATCCTGGGGGCGGCCGCAATCATGGCGGCAACCCCGGCAGGCGCAAGGCAGGTGGACGCGTTCCCGGAAAGGCTGATGCCATCCGAAAACCATCTACGGGCACCCATAAACCGCGCTCCCCTCAACCAGGAGGCCAGTCTTGGGACAAAAGTGTTCGGCACGACGCTTATGGACTACAACCTGGCCCGCTCATTCTCCAACTATTACGAAAACCGTTATGAGCTGGAGAAGCTCAACCTCATCTACGACGAGGCAATAGACGACTCTTCGGTCCCGACACTCTACATCATCAATGCCGGAGCCTACAACACCTCCGACGGCAACTATTACGCCTACAAGGTGAAATACTACACCATAGGCATCACCTACGCCTACCAATGGCTCAAGGTGAACCCTGCCGACGGGAAATGGGAAGTCCTGGCCACCCTCGAAAACCACAGCCATGACCACACCCCCCTCTACGACATGGCCTACAGCCCTTATGACGACGAGATGTACGGACTCGTGCAGAACGACGACGGACAGGTGAAGTCGCGCATAGGCAAAGTGAACCTCAGCAATTCCGAAGTCTACGACCTCATACAGCTCGACGAGTATTACCTGGCCGCCGCATTCGACTATGACGGCAACCTCTACGCCATCCGCTGGGACTACAACTCCGAAGGGAACATAACCGGCACGAGGCTCGACCGTTTCGACATGGACTTCAAGGTGGTCGATTCAAAGAAAGTAACGGTTGACGGCAAAGCCTTCATGTCCTATTACCAGCATGGCCTCGACTTCGACTACACCACTGGAGAGCTGATATGGGCGGCGACAAACAACGAAGCCGACCAGTACATGGTGCGTATCGAACCGGAGACAGCCGCCACCACCAACTACGGAAAGGTGGGGTTCAACGAGGTGATGACAGGCCTGCACGTGCCTTACACCACCGCGGCCCACCGTGAAGCGCCGGCAAAGGTCAACGGTCTCGGATTCACAATCGACCCACAAGGGCAGAACAACGTAACCATCTCCTGGACCAACCCGACAACGAAATGGAACCGCACAGCCCTCGACAACCTCGTTTCGGTCAAGATATACCGTGATGCCCACAGCGGAGCCCCCATAGCCACCGTCGACGCCGCAGGCAAGGAAGGAGAGAAGATGGAATTCACCGACAAAGGCGCGCCCCAAGGCATACACAAGTACTATGTCATAGCGGTCAACGACAAAGGTGAAGGCGTGGAGACGTTCATCGAGGCATTCGTGGGCCGCGACGTCCCGGGACAGGTCAACGACCTAACCGTCAAAGACAAAGACAACGGAAAGAGCGTGGAAATCACGTGGACGGCACCGACCGTCGGAGCCAGCGAAGGGTGGTTCGACAGCAAGATTACCTATGACGTAGAACGCCTGCCCGGCAACACCAAGCTGGCCACAGGGCTCGAGACGCTGTCATACACCGACGCCAACATCGAGGAATCGCAGTTCTACAGCTACGTGATAACCCCCGTAACCTCCGACGGACGCGGCGAGTCCCGCACCTCCGATGGGATACTTGCGGGCGGAAGCCTGAAGGTGCCTTTCAGCACCGAGTTCTCCACCCGGCAGGAGGCTGCCCGCTTCCTGAGTTTCTACGGCTTCGGAGGCAATTCGTCTTTCGAATACACGCACAACAACACCAAGCCGGGCACAATGGCCATGATTTACCAATACCAGCCCGAAAACGACGCCACCCTCAGCTCTCCCCCGATGAACCTGACCAAAGGGAAGAAATACCGCGTCGACTGGCACGTAACCTTATGCGGATTCGGAAGGGTGTTCGAAGACAGGTACAACCATTTCAAGATAATGGGCGGCACAGCTCCCAACGCGCAGGAGATGACCGAAGTCCTCGCCGACCATAAGGACTTCCTGAGCATCAAGGCTCCTTACAGCTGCGTGATCACCACCTATTTCGAATCGCCCGTGGACGGGGACTACTGCGTAGGGCTCAACGTCGCCACCAACGACCAGGAAAGGAAAGACGACTGGATATATGTTACCGGATTCTCCATCTCCGAAAGCCCTGCCGACGACCTTGCTGCCGAAAAGCTGACATGTCCGCTGATAGTGTCTGCCAACAATGACAACTACTTCGACGTGGAAGTCTACAACAACGGAGACAACAAACAGAGGAACTACAAAGTAGAAATAGGGATCGCCCGCCTCGACGGCGTGTTCGAGCCTTTCGCCTCCACCGACAAAGTGCTGGCAATCGAACCGCACGACACCCAGACAATCAGGGTTGTGGGCAAACCCGGCAAATACGGCATTCAGGACATCGCTGCACGCGTGGTGCTCACCGGAGACGGCAACGCCGACAACGACATCTCAGGGATGTGCCAGGTAAAGGTGGAAGCAGGCTCGGCCTACAACAATACCGTCAACGACACGGAGACTAACCATACCGACTCCGGCCTCCCGTTTTCAGTGTACCATTCCAACTCAGCGTCGCAGACCATCTACACCCCCGAGATGCTCGGATTCGAGAATGAACACAACCTGATCGACGGTCTGGCCTGGGAATACACCTCTTCAAAGGAGATCAGCAACATCAAGATGAAAGTCTACCTCGGCGCAACCGACAAATCTGAATACGACAAAAACCGGGGCAAATTCATCACCGAAGGGAACAATCTCGTGTATGACGGCACCGTGGCGGCGGAAATGGATGAGGAGAACTTCAGATGGATGAACATACGGTTCCCTGACTCGCCTTTCAGCTTACCGAAGGACAAGGGACTCGTGGTAACCGTCATTGCCGAGGAGACCGCCAACAACGGGGCATTCCCGCTATTGTTCAAGGTATTCAATTCCTCCAATGCCAACCCCGACATCGCGGACAACCTCTACCACACAGTAATCGCACGCGACAGCAAGGAAATCGACATCGCCAACCCGGGAAGCATATTCAAAGCCTGCGAGATGCCTGTGCTGCATATAAGCCTCGGCAAAGGGTCAGGAGGTGTCGGCGAGATCAGCGGAGACGGCGGAGACCTCGGATTCAGCATCCTCGGCAACGCAATACGCTTCAACGGCAACGCGGCATACGCTGCCGTCTACGACATGAACGGACGACTGCTCATAGCGTCGGCAGTGGAAAGCAGCGGCTGCATGCCGCTCAACCTCTGCAACGGCATCTACATCCTCAGAGTCCAGGATGCCGACGGCAACATGAAGAGCGCAAAGTTCATCGTCCGATAGACAATTCACCACCCATTTTCAGGAGCGGCACGCGTGCCGCTCCTGAAAAACCACTTTTTCAAACATAAAAACAAATTTCAGACACATGGCAAACAAACTACTTTTCGCTGCGGCGGCCTCATTGCTGGCAATGCCAGCCGCCACGGCATTCAGCCCCCTGAGAACAGGCATGTCGGAATATGACCCTGCCTTCAAGGGACACGCTAAATCCACCCGGGACAAGTCCGCAGGATTCACACACAAAGACTCCGGCAACGGCATGATGCGCTCGCTCGGAGTGGCCGGAGGCGGCATCGAGCAGGTAACCAAATACGGCGACCTCACGCTCCTGATCGAGGAGGACTTCTCGCTCCTGTCCACCGGCACCGAAGAGGAGCCGGACACCGAGACAATCCTCAACTACGAATGGGACGATCCCGAATACCAATATGTATGGAACAACATGAAGCCCGAATTCGTACACGGCAACCTCAAATGGGGCATAGGCAACGCCTATCCGGCAGGCGGCTCGGCATGCTTCATGTTTTCCGCCAGCAATCCTGAGGCTCACATCGTAACCCCCATGATGGACCTTACGGCCAACGACGGCTCGTTCGTGGTCGAGTTCCGCGCAAAGGCAAGCGCTGATGCGGAAATCTTCAAGCTGATGGTAGAGGCCAGCGAAACACGCAACTGGGGGCCCACCTGGGACGAATTCGACAATTCGGTGGAGTTCACCACAATCTCCAACGAATGGACCACATACCGCGCCATATTCCAGAAAGGCGGCCCGACCAGCCTCTGCAACATCTATGCCGCAGGCATGGCCGGGAACCTCTATGTGGACGACGTGAAGATATATTCGCTCAAGCCTTTCGTGGACACCCCGACCCTCAAACGCCACACCGACTTCACCCAGACCTCGTTCAAGGCCAACTGGGAGCCCGTGGACGGAGCCGACAGATACTTCCTGAGCGTATGGAGCATCAACGAAGAGGGAGAAAGGGAGTTCGTGCTTGAAGACAAGGAGATCGCCGGTGCGACTTCCTGCGAGGTCAACGGCGTGTCGGAGACCACCACGTATTTCTACGACGTAAGAGCCGCCAAGGGCGAACAGATGTCCCTCCTGCCGCTTCCCTACGAAGTGTTCGACATAGTGTCTCCCGAAATGATGCCTGCGGAACAGGGAAGCGACGAACGCACGTTCATCAGCCGCGTAAAGCCGCTGGAGGCAGCCAGAGGCTACAACTTCTACGCAATGACCGAGCGCACTGCCAAGACCGACGGCCCGTTCGTGATCACCGACGAGCAGTTCACCGGATGGAAGCACCCCAACATCGAGACAGAGCAGCCAGAATGGACAATCGAGAACCCTTATGACCAAGTCTCAAGCCTTTGGTATCCCACCGACATACGCCAGCAGGGATGGCACGGAGAGAACTTTATGACCTATAAGGATTTCCTTTGCATCGACCCGTTCTTCTGGGAGGCCGGCGGCGAACAGTGCGGCTGGATTTCGCCCGAATTCGACCTCTCCAAAGACGGCGGAAAGATTTCCATAGACCTCAAGCTCGCAGGCAAGGTGTGCGAACTGTTCAACGAAGACGGCACCCCCGCAGGCACGGTGATTGCCGACTGCCTCATCGCCCTGTTCAACTGGAACGACGAAATCGGCGATTATGAACAGGTGGAAAGCGTGCGGTGCTCGGACGTAACCACATCCTGGAAACCATACCACGTGGAACTCACAAAAGGCTCTTCACGCTCCGTAATCGGATTCTTCGCGGTGCATTCGCTCGACAACCTCTACGTGGACGACATCCTCATCCAACAGAACTACAAGGCCGGAGAGAAGTTCTACGACCCGTTCGCCTACCGCACCTGGCTCCTCGCAGACCAGATAAGGGGAGAAGGCGGCGACCCGGAACGATTCGAGTACACGCTGCCCAGCCACGCATGGGACCGGGACATCTACCACAAGGCCCAGGCCGCACGCATACATTTCGACAAGAACAACAGCCACGACGGCGAGGCGCTGTCAGGCTTCTCAAAAACAGAATACGTCGGGAACTTCGAGAGCGGCCTGTCGCTCGTGCTTGACGAAAACGACGGCTCCGCCCGCGTCATCGACGGGACAATCACCATACTCAACCCCGAAGGCAAAGATGTGATGCTCTTTTCAGCCGACGGCAAGGCCGCTCTGCTCGGCAGTTCCGCTGAAATCAGGCACAAGGCCCCGAGGGGGGCATACGTGGTCCGCATCGGCACGAAATCCATCAAATTAGTACACTGACCATTCAGTGGGGCTGTGCCGCAATGGATGTTTACGGCACAGCCCCTTGCACCAAAATCAAACAATTATGCGAAAACTATTATCATCACTGGCACTCCTGTTTGCCACAACCGCTCTGGCCTCCCCCGGGACAGACACGTTCCTGGGCGAAGACTTCAAAATCGAAACTGGCGATTACTTTTCAGGAAACGTCTCCGGCGCCGAGACCGGGGCGAAATACGAATTCACCAAAATATTCGGATGGTGGGGCGCATGCTACATGAAGGCGGAAGACGGCGCATTCATCACAGTGACAGAACCGGCGGGCAGGCTCAGAAGCATCAGCAGGGACGGAGGAGTTGAGAACTCCCACTTCACCGTCTACTGTTCATCCTCCCCGATCACGAAAGACAACGCCTCGCAGGCCGAATTCATCGGAACGCTTGACGCGGCACAGACCTTCAGTCCGACAGGAGACTACGCATACGTCGCCCTGGAGTCGAGCGTGCCTGAGGCATATTTCAACTCCCTCAGCTTCACCTGGGACGACCCGGCCCAAGGAGGGGAAGAGGGTCCCGACCACATCACGGCTGCAAACCTGCAATCCCAGAATCCGGAAGGCAACTTCTCCGCCACAAAATACGACGACCATGACGCCATGAATCCGTCAATCCGATACACCGGTGGAAGCGGAGCGGTCTACGACTTTGTGGAACTGATATCAGACGGAACGTGGTGGACACTGGACTGGAACTATCCCTCCCCTGCCGGACATATGGTTACGTCCACGAGCGGCGGATACCTGAAAAGCGTCAAGTTCGAGATGGATTGGGTGCCGGAGTACATCAGCTTTTATGTAAGCCCGGATCCTTTGACGCAGGAAAACAAGAATGACGCCACTCAAATAACCCTCTACAGGGAAAACGGCATCATCCCCGAATGGACTGCGGACGGCATATACAGGTATCTCCTCTTCAGCACGGCACAGGAACGCATAACCGACCTCGCCATAGAATGGACCGAGGAGAGTCCGGTGGTAGAGGCCAAGACCCCTTCCATCAAATGCTACGACAATCCCGTAACCGCAGGAAGTCAAGTGTACATATCCACCGAAACGCAGGATGCCACGCTGCATGTGTACGTCTATCTCAACGGGGAGAGACACTTCGGCGAGGAAGACCAGCCCACCTCCGCGACACACGAAGGCAGCAGCTATTCGTTCCGCCTTCCGGGAAAGAGCGGAGACACGGTGCTTGTCGAGGCATTCGCGACCAAAGAGGGATTTGCCGTAAGCAATACCGCCTCTCAGGAATTCTCGCTCCAGATGCCACTGGCCGAACGCCCCGGATGCGACACGTATCTTTCCAAAGTATTGCCCGGACAGACCATAACAATATCTTCGTCCACCGAAAACGCCACAATCTCATACAAATACGGAATCATCAACCATAACAACGAATCGGACAACTGGACGAGCGAACAACTCAACGGCCCCTCGCCGGTTTCGATCACAGTTCCCGCCACGGCACAGAAAGGCATGGTGTTCTTCGTAGAAGCCACAGCCACGGCGGAGGGCTTCGCTGAAAGCAGCCTATACGAACTCTACACTCCTGTCGCTTCCGCCAAGCTCGACCCGCCGTCGTTCAGCATAGAATCGGGACGCGAAGTGCGCCCAGGCACAAAGGTGGCCATAACCCGGCCCGACGATGCGAAAGCCATCCACTATTCCGTCAACGGAGGCGAGGCAAAAACGTCGGAAGAGTTCCAGGTAGAGATCGCAATCACCGAGGACACCGCCATCGAGGCATGGGTTTCAGGCGAACCGCCGTATGTGGACAGCGACAAAGCCACTGCCACCTACACTGTGGAGGTGCTTTCTCCGCGGCAGGATGCCATCACACCTGAAATGTTCACAGACGACACCAGCAACGACAAGTATGCCGAATACGCCATGAAGTCCCAGACCACCGGATACGAATATGTCTACAACGGAGGCATGTGGACGAAAAACGACGCGATCTGTTTCTATTTAGACAGAAAAAGCCCTGAAGGCATGCAATCGATACTCTACAACAAAGAGGGCAGGAAAATCACACGCGTAAAGCTTGAATCCACCTACGACTGGAGCGGATGCTACATAATGTTCTCAAAAGAGCCGATCACACAAGTGACCGAGACCATGCAGGGATTCGACTGGATGGAAGGCCGCCTGCGCATCATGAACGACGATGACAGGGCTGATTTCGGATTCGGAGAATGGATAGACCTATCGACACTCGAAGAGGATTTCCAAGATTGTTCATACTTCGCGGTATGGAGGTTCAGCCAGAACAGCTACGTGTCCCGTATAATAATCGAATACGCGGACAAAGAAGACGGCATAGACGGAATCAATGCCGAAAACTGCGGAACCGAAGCAATCTACGACCTGAACGGAACAAGGATGCAGTCCGTGTCGGGGCTTCGTCCGGGAATCTACATCCGCGTGGCCGGAAGCAAAACCGAGAAAATCATTGTGAAGTAACCTCACGACACAGAACAACGAAGGTGTGCCGGAAAATGGTTCCGGCACACCCTCCACTAAAAAACGCAATCATGAAACTAAAGACCGCAATCGCGATCACATGTATGATTTCTGCCGGGACACTCACGGCCTCGGCCGACTCAAAAGTGATAGTGGACCCGGCTCAGGAAGGAGCGCCCTCCCAAGAGACGGCACTCAGCGTGGACACGAAAATCACGTTCACATCCACAGGCGTGCAGATCGAAAACGGCGGCGACACACGAGCTTTCAAATACGCGGACATCGGCGGAATCAGGTTCGTAACGTCCACATCGTCTGTAACCGTAATCGAACGCGATGCCAAATACGCCCTGCGCACCAATCCGGTGGAGACGGAACTTGAGATAACCGGACATGCCGGTACACCAGTCCCCCTGTCTATATTCTCACTCAACGGACAGCAGATGCTATCCACCCTTAACTGGCAAGGCGAAACCCTGAACGTTGCCACACTCGCACCCGGCACATACCTGGTCAGAATCAACAACGAAACTTTTAAATTCATCAAGAAATGAAGAGAATTTCCATAATAATGGCATCTTTGGCAGTAGGCATTTCCTCTTTCGCCCAGACCACTGCCGAGCCAAACCGTCTTTTCCTCAATGACGAGGCCGGAGGGAAGCGCGGATACGTAATCGACCGCATGTCAGACATCACCTTCGGCCGGGTGGACGGAGAAGTTAAGGCGGAAGTGCAGATCCACTCCGTGGAAAAAGACGCACTTAAAGTATCGGTTACCCGGACAGCCGCATGCGAGGCGTTCAGAATCGACGTGCTCCCGCGATCTATCGCCAACATGCTGACCACGCCGACGGCAATGGTCAACTATATGGATTCCCACAGCCCGGCACAGCAATACAGCCAAGACTTCACCGAGGCCGACCTCACCGGACTCGAACTTGTGGACGGAGGCGATTACACGCTGGTCACCGTCGGCATAGACGCATACGGAGTCCAGGACGGCGTATGCCGTGCAAACTTCACTGCCCCGGCCATACCAGTGGCAGGAGACCCCAAGGTTACCGCCACCCTGAAAGAAGCCACCACGACCTCGTTCACCGTGGAGTTCGTGCCCAACTCAGACGTAAGCTCATATTACACAGTGGCCGGAGAAAAAGGCACCATGGAAGAGCAGTACGAGCAGTTCGGACCGATGTTCGGATTCGCCAGCTTCACCGAGATGATAATGAAATGGAGCATCGAGAAACAGGGGACTGAATCAGTAACATGGAAAGACATGGCTCCCAACACGGAATACGAGGTATACATCGTGGCATGCGACAAGTACGGAAACCCTGCTGCACCTCAGGTGTTCGAGACGGCCACGCTCTCCATGGGCGGCCAGGGAGACGCCAAAGTGGACATAAAGCTCGGAGCCTACAAGCTCGAGAACTGGGACAACCAGATGATGCCTTCGCAGTTCATCACGTTCACACCCAACGACCAGGCTGGATGTTTCCGTTTCTCGGTCTACAAAGCCGAACAGTATGACGCACAGGCCGACGAAATCAAGTCTGGCCTCTGTTCCGAACCTCCGATGCCGTCGATGGCCAACTGGTTCTTCTACGAACCCATCACCACCGATTTCCAGATTGACCCCGCCACGGAATGCGTAGCCATAGCCGCGGCAAAGAACATCGACGGCGTATGGGGCGAAGTAAACGAACTGAGGTTCACCACTCCGAACGAACGTCCGACGTCGGCACCCGCAACCGGCAAAATCATCCCGCGCATATCCCCACGCAAGACCACGGCCACATTCACCCAAGGGAAATTCCCCCAGCTGGAGTCTCCGAAGAGAATGACGCTGATACAGAAATGAGCAAAGCGTGAGAAACCAGCCTTGGATGCATTCGGCAAGCATCCGGACTGATTTCAGACACTTGCTCCACCTACAGCCGCACAGACCAGCACGTGGCCGACGACTCGAAAAGAGCCATCGGCCACGCTCATTTTTGCCGTCTCGGAAAGTTTCCGTAACTTTGCCTGCGAAAATCAGGTCAAAGATTCAGCTGAAAATGAAACCATACGCCCTTACAGCCACTTGCCTTCTGTCAGCCGCAATGGCTTTTCCTGCCGTTTCATACGGAATCAAGACTCAGGAAGATTCCATCGGCATATCATGCATATGGGATTTCTCGCGCCTTTCACTCCGCATAAATTAAGAGGCTGTTTAAAAATGCTTGTTAACGCAGAGCCGGAAGATTTGTGATGTATTTATCCCTGCAGCGAAGGGGCATGGCGGGCTATGGGACTGAGCCGAAGGGACAAAGACGCGCAAAGGTTCCGGAATGGCGGCAGGCATTCCTGCAAAGCCTCTTTAAAAGAATTTGATGTTTCAGTCTGAATGGTGTCTTTTCCGTTAATCCGCACTTTAATCGTCGGTCACATATCCCGATATGCTCCCTCCTCATAAAGTGCGCCTTAACAAAAAATCCACCACTCTGCGTTTAACAATGATTTTTAAACAGCCTCTAAACACAAACCAAGGATATGAATCCCGACGCAACCGCACTTCCCGGAAAAAGGAACACAGTAATCTCAATCTGCAAGGGTCTGGCCATCATCCTGATGGTGATAGGCCATGCCGAAGCCCCCGACCTCCTGACGCGGATAATATACACTTTCCACATGCCGCTCTTCTTCATCACGGCAGGCTATTTCTTCTCGGCACGCAATGCCGACGAACCGTGGAAATTCTGCGCACGGCGGTTCAAGGGGCTTTACATCCCTTTCCTTAAGTGGAGCCTTTTCTTCCTCTTGCTGCACAACGTCTTCTTCCACTTCGGAATCCTCAACGAGACTTACGGCAACTGGAGCGGAGGCGTAACCCACCCCTATTCGTGGCACTCCGCCGGCGCGCGCCTGATGCAGATGTTCACGGGAATGGCAGGATACGACGAATTTCTCGCCGGCGCGTTCTGGTTCTTCCGGGGACTGCTCGTGGCCTCTGTGCTTTTCGTGGTGCTCTACAGGCTTTTGGCAGGAACCCGACGGCTGAACCATGTCCAGACCGCCGCCCTTGTCTGCATCGGAGCACTGGCGTTCACCGCATTCAGGATAGCGGGCGGATACAAGATAAGCGTGATTCCCAACGGCGGAATGCGCGAGATATGGGGCCTCTTTTTCTTCGGGACAGGCGTGCTTTACAGGCATTTCGAACCGAGAATCAAAGAGAACTTCTGGCTTTTCCTCGTCTACTTCCTTCTCATCTGCGGAGCCGGATGGCTTCATCTGAGCGGAATGAACCACCGAGGCACTCTGCGCGACATATGGTCGCTGCCGCTCACAGGCACAATCGGGTTCCTGATGGTGCATTATGCCGCCAAGATGCTTGACAAGCGGCACAACCGCCTGCGCGACATACTCGTATTCATCGGCGACAACACGCTCTACGTGCTTGTGTTCCACATACTTGCCTACAAGGCCGTCAGTCTCTTGAAGATATGGCACTACGGACTGGAATGGGAGCAGATAGGATGCCATATGGTGATCCATGACTTCCGCGACGACGGTTATTGGATTCTCTACTCCATCGCAGGCGTGGCGTTGCCGCTTCTCGGCCTCATCCTCGTCCGCTCCCTGCGCCGCCGCTTCTCCACGCAGTTGACAGACACTGAAATAGCATGACGACAAAACCGTCAATCGCTTTCCGCTCCCCAAAAAGCACACAGAAGGCCCCGGACGCGCTTCTGCATACGCAAAACAATATTAATTAAGCACTGGAATCTTGAACCAATGCTTAATTAATCATAAACATATGATAAAAGGAGGTGTTTTATAGCAGTGTTTTGGGAAATTGTTTGTAACTTTGCATAGAGTTTTTCATGGTATTAGATTTTAAGGTTAACATTGAGGATTGGTTGTCGAGACGACAATCAATTTTTTTGTTTTATGCCAGCCCTCCAATGTCAAATAAATATCCTTGGAGTGCGTTTGGATTCTCACCCTTATTTTTACAATGAATTTCCGAGCCTTGGAACGAGCCGCACAACCGTATGCGCAAAGAGTGAATACCAACAAATCTTTATCGTCAGCGGGTGGTGAGCGGCGGAAGGAAAGCGTCTTCGAGATGGTCGAGCGTACAGCTGCCTTGGGTTCCGCTAACGGTGATGACGTCGAAACGGTACTCAAACCCGTATGGCAACGACTGAAGATAAGCGTTTGCCGCCCGCACAAGGCGGCTGATCTTCTTGCGTCCGACCGCATCGGCCGGATCATAGTCCTCGTCAGTACGTGCCTTCACCTCGACGAAGACAATCACGTTGTCGGCCTGCGTGATTATGTCCACCTCAAGATGGGAGCCTTTCGGCCTCCAGTTGCGTTCCCTGATGGTGTATCCCTTGGCCATAAGATATTCGGAGGCAAGCTGCTCCGCAACCTGCCCCCAATTCTCATCGGCATCCGCCCCTTTGCGGTTCATACGAACTCCTCGCCGAAACGGGACCTGACATCGTTGACTATCTGGCGTATCTTCTGCTCGTCGGCCACCGGATATATGAGCAAAGCGTTGCCGTTGTCGGCCACGATGTAGTCTTTAAGGCCGGAAGCGACTATGATTTTGTCCCCCTTCACTGCAAACAGGGAGCCTTCACAGCCCGAAGCATGCACCTTGCAGTTCTGCACCACATTCCCGTCTCCGTTCTTGGGCGAGATTTCATAAAGGGCCTTCCATGTGCCGAGGTCGCTCCATCCGAGATCTACCGTCTTCACGTATACGTTGGATGCCTTCTCCATCACCGCATAGTCTATTGAAATGCTCTGCGCGTTCTGGAAGTTCTCGTCGATGAAACCGCGCTCGAGCGGGGTGGCATAATACTCCGCACCGGCATCGAAGATCTGCGCCATATCGGGACAGAACTCGGCAAAGGCCTTCAGTATGTCGTCGGCGCGCCAAATGAATATGCCCGAGTTCCAATAGAATTCGCCGCTGTCAACAAACAGACGCGCCATTTCCAGACTCGGCTTCTCAGTGAACGACTTCACCTTCATCGTGTCGTCGATTCCATCCACGGGTCTTCCGAGCTGTATGTATCCGTAGCCTGTGTTGGGCGACGTCGGCTTGATTCCGAGGGTGAGCAGCCTTCCTCCCTGTGCCACGAAATCGAGACCCGATTCAAGCGCACGCACGAACGCCTCTTCTTTGAGCACAAGATGGTCGGAAGGGAGAGTGGCTATAAGAGCGTCTTTGCATCTCGCGTATATGTGGTTGGCGGCCCAGCATATGCACGGGGCCGTGTTGCGGCGCGCAGGCTCGAAAAGAATGTTCTCCTCCGGAATCTCCGGAAGCTGTCCACGTATCACCGACGCATATTTCGCATTCGTAACAAGGATTATGTTTTCGACAGGGACCACAGGGCGCACCCTGTCCACGGCCATCTGGAGCAACGAACGCCCCGTGCCGAAGAAATCGAGGAACTGCTTAGGCATGTTGTCACGGCTGAAAGGCCAGAAACGGGAACCGACGCCGCCACACATTATCACGCAGAATTTATTGGATTTCATAACGGATATAAGATATATGTAGCTGTTAAAGATTGAACCACTGCTTATTTTGATATTATGTCAACATGGAATCAGACAGGGTCAGCTGGCTTGAACTGATGCTTCACGCCCTCCACGACATTGAGCATATAGTCACCGAGCTTCTCGGCCTCTCCGATAAGATCCATGAAGAAGATTCCCTCCTGATAGTCATATTTCTTGCTGTTGATGTTGAATATGTTGTCATCGCGCAGACGGTTGCGCAGATTGTTGATTTCACGCTCCTTGTTGTAGGCCGTTACGATTTTAGAGCCTTCGGGCGTCTCCATCTCGCGCAGTATGCCGAGCATATTCTCCATTGCTCCGTCCACCATCTGATACATCGTGTCGATTTCCTTCAACACGGGAGCCTCTAAATCCACATGGTTGCGGTTTTTGCGGGCAAGAGTCTTGGCCACGTTGAAACATCCGTCGGCTATCGATTCTATCTCGCTGATTATGCGGAGCATGCCCGATATGCGCATCTTGGACTCCGGACTAAGGCGGCCCTCGGCCACATGGTTGAGGTAATTGCCGATCTCTATTTCCATCCGGTCTGAAATCTCCTCATACTTCTCGATGCGGTTGTAGGTTGAAGTATATTTCTCATCCTTCTCTTTGAGATGGATGAGGTCGCGGGCCATTCCGAGCATCCTGTGGACACGCTCGCCATAGACGACAATCTCCTTCTGAGCCTGGGCTATGTTGAGCTCTGAGGCCGAAAGCATTCCCCTTCCGATGTATTTCAGCGAGAACTCCTCCTCCATATCCTTATGGCGCGTAGGCATTATCCAGCACACGGCCTTGACATAAAGGTCGGTGAACCATATCATTATAAGGAGATTGAACGTATTGAACACCGTAGGGAACATGGCAAGGCCGAAAGCCACCGCAGCCTGAGCCTTCGAGGTGAGCCCACCGGCGGGATTCAGAAGCGTGCTGTCGGCCATTCCGGCCTCCTGCGCGGCATCTATGGAGAGAGGGTTGAGGCCCTGACAGATGCCGGTGATGTCGGCCACAAGCGCAGTAAACGGATGGAACACGCAAAGCACTATCACAGAGCCGATCACATTGAACAGCACATGCCCCATGGCTGCGCGTTTCGCGGCAAGATTGCCGCTGAGCGAAGCAAGCACCGGAGTTATGGTGGTGCCTATGTTGCCGCCGAGGATTATGGCACATCCCAGCTCAAACGAAATCCAGCTCTGGGAACACATGATAAGCGTTATGGCAAACGTGGCCGCTGAGCTTTGAGCCACCATCGTAAGCACCAACCCTATGCAGAAGAAAATCAGCACAGACCCGAAACCGAGCGACGTGTATCCCGACATGAACTTGAGCATCTCAGGATTCTCCTGGAGGTTAGGCACATACTGGCTTATGAGGTCAAGCCCCATGAACAGGAAGCAGAATCCTATGAGGAACTCTCCCATGCTCTTGTAGGCACTTTTCTTCATGAAGAGCATCGGCACTCCAACGGCCAGGAGCAGTATGCTGTAGTCTGATATGTTGACCTCGAACGAGAAAGCCGAGATTATCCACGTAGTGAACGTGGTGCCGACGTTGGCCCCGAAAATGACAGCCATTGACTGCGCCATGGACATGAGTCCGGCGTTCACGAAGCTGACCACCATCACCGTAGAGGCACTGGAACTCTGTATCAAGGCCGTAATCAAAACACCGGTGATTACACCCGTAACGCGGTTCTTTGTCATCACGCCGAGAATCGTGCGCAGGCGGTCGCCGGCCACTTTCTGCAAACCTTCACTCATCACCTTCATTCCGTAAAGGAAAAGGCACACGGCACCGAGAAGGCTTATAAAATCAATAATCGTATAGTTCATCTGTCAGGTGAGCTTGTCCGACTGCGAATCCGTCTTCAGCCGGCGGCCGGCTGAAGACACACTGCAAATTCACCGCGAAGTTAAGCAAAATATCCCGAACGGCATACGGGTGCGTTTGGAATTTTTCTTCAAACCCCACTTAAGAGCTTGTTTAATAATAAATGTTGCCGACAGGGTCGTATGGCTTGAGATGGTTTTCGACATGTGACGAAGGAGTGTACTTTATGTACACGACTGAGGGACAGGGCGAAAAGCGGCCGAGACATACGGGACAAACGGTAATTTCATAATCACTCAATCTCTTGTCGGCTTTTGAAACAAATGCAAAAATACATCAACGATATTAAACAAACCACCTTCCATCGGTCATCCGCCGGCAGATTTCCGCCTGCGCTTCGGTCGTTATGGAACCCCATAACTCCCTCACCACAAGCAGAAATCTGCTCGACGACTGACCGCCCTGACGGTAACATTTATTATTAAACAAGCTCTAAGAAAAACCACAGACCGCCTCTGCCCACGAAGAATCTACGACGCCCTACCCCACGGCCGACCGTCCGGCCCGCTGCAAAGAAGGCCGCATCACCCAGCGGCGCAGGCAGTATCCGGCCACGAGATAGAAAGCTGCGAGAAGCCACAGATTGACGTATTCAGCGCGCACCTGGGCAAGGCTCGACCCGTTGGCATTCATCTTTATGAATCCCTCCACTCCCCATGTGGCCGAGAGCATATCGCCTATGAAGCTCCATAAAGGAGACATGGCATAGCGCGGCCATGTGAGACCTGAAAGGAACAGCAACGCCACGGACGTTACCACCCACAGGACGAACACCGCCTCACGCTCCCAGACTATCGACTGGAAGCAGAAGCCCAGCCCCATGCAGGCTATGACCATCGGCAGGATGAAGAGGAATATCTCAAACGCGCTCCCCGCCATCGGGAAAGAGAAGATGAGCGGGACATAATGGAGAAGGAACATGACCGGCACCAGAAGTATCGTCATATAGCAGAGCATCTCTCCGGCCATGGACATGGCCACCGACCCCGTCTCTTCGCCGCAGCCACGGCGGGTACGTTCGCGCCTCGCGCCCCCGGCCATTCCGGAGGCAAGCACAATGCACTGGTGAAGAATCAGCACCAGCACCCCGGGCATGATGAACGAGTCGAAACCGTTCTCAATGTTTCCCATCGATATGTTCTCGACAGGAAGCGGGTCGCCGGTGGATATGGTGGCGGCAATCGGAAGCGTATGGCCTATCTTCTCCTCAAGAAGCCCGGCACCCATTTCCTGCGCCACGTTGGTGGCCGCCACAAGGAATCCCCTGTAACGGAGCAGCAGGCTCATGTCGCTGTATATCACGGCAGGCGACTGTTCCCCGCGTCCCAGCCTCTTGCTGAATCCGTCCGGAATCTCAAGTATGCCGTAGCAGTCGTGGCCGTGCATCGCCCTCTTGGCCTCGTCAAGGTCGGCGGCATAGCCTGTGATGCGTATTTCCTGGCAAGCGTCGAGGCTGCGGACAAGCTCCCGGCTTTTGGACGTGCGGTCATGGTCCACGACCACCATCTTCACGTCCCTCACCACCTCCGGATTGTATATCAGGGAATAGATGATAGGATAAGCCAACGGAAGGAAGCAGAAGAACAGGATGATGCCTCCGTCGTGGAACACAAGGCGGAATTCATCGAAATAAGACCTCACAAGGTCGCCGAAACGGCTTTTTATGTATTTCCACATGACTTTTGCATTTTAGGGCACATAGGCCGGACGCTTCATGCACCGCTTGATGTTCCACATCATAGTGAACGGCAGAAGCATAAAGACGATATAGGCCACAAACCATACTCTTGAATAATAGACCGGAATGCCGTTGAGAGCCTGGTCTATGTAGATGAGGAAGTTGTAACGGGTCGGAAGCACCCAGCTGAATATGCCCAGCGCAGGATACATGCTTTCCACCGGGAAAGAGAACGCTGCAAGCGAGAACGAAAGCACTCCGACAAGAGCCGAAATCGAAAGAGACAGGCGAAGGTTGGGCAGAAGCCCGAAGAAGAACACGCCCATCCCCTGCGACGCAAGAACGAACATGACCTCCGAAAGGGTCAGCCACCACCACGACCCGTGCATCGGATAACCGTTCCACCTGAAAAGCCACGACTCCATAAAGATGACCAGGACGAGCCAGATTACGGTCTGAGGCAGAAGCTTAGCCGCCAACGCCTTCAGGATGGAGCCGTCGGCCATCCGAAGCAGACGCCGCGATGTCCCGTATTTGATCTCCTGACCGAGACTGAAGCACGTGATGAGGAAAATCATCAGCTGGAGCACAGCCGGCACGAAAGAGTTGCAAAGGTATATCGCATAGTTGAGTCCAGGGTTGCCGAGCGGGCGGCTGGTGATGTTGACAGGCATGAGCAGCGTGGACGGGTCCACCTCTGCCCCGGCCGCATCAAGCACCGACATCGCAATCCCCGCCTTGGCGTATACCGCAGTGGTCTTGAACGTCTTGAACAGAAGGGAGGCAGGCACGAAGTAGGCCATGTTGGTGTAGAACGTTATGACCGGCTTGCGACCGGCAAGAAGGTCGGCCTGGAAATCCTCTGGGATAAGGAAGAAACCGAACACCTTTCCCGACTGCATGTCATGGCGCGCCTGCGTGAAACTGTTGCAGTCCTCCACGAGGTCTACCATCTGCATGCTTCCGAGGTTTTGAGTGATCTGGCGCGAAATGGCCGAACCGTCCTTGTCCACTATCGCCGCCGGAACACGCTGCGGAAGGCCGTCTTCCATCTCGTCGGTCAGGAAGAAGAGGAAGAACAGCGGCAGCAGAAAGAAGCCCGCCCAGTACATGGGCCGGCGCACTATCTGCAAGACACTGCGCATGAATATGGCCCTGAAGCCTTTTTCGGGTAATTCTTTCATGGCCGGGAGTTTATTGCTCAAGGATGACCGACATCCCGGGACGGAAGTTCTCTATGGGCTTTTCAGGACGTGCCTTGATCTGGAACGTGCGTGCGTCATAGTCGCCTGTGGCCTTCGTGGCCTGCCAGTTGGCGTATGTGCCGAGGTCCCGGATATAGAAGACGGTCATCTCCTCCACCTTGTCAAGGGCAGGGATGCGCACTTTTATCTTAGTGCCTTCCTTTATGTCTTTGAGCACGTTCTCGCGCACGTTGAACACCGCCCAGTAATCCTTCTTCTGCAGCGTCATGATCGGCGCGCCCATGGCCACAAGCTCGCTTTCGTTGGGATATATGACGGTTATCACTCCGTCGCATGGAGCAACGAGCACATGGTCTTCAAGCACCGCCCCGACTTCGTTGACGCTTCCTTTGGCCACATTCACCATAGCGCGCGCGGCCTCCTTGTCCTCTTTCTGCGCACCGGCCTTGGCAAGCTCATACTGGCTCTTGGCCGCAGCCTCCCCGGCCTTGGCCGCGTCGTAGGCCGCCTTGGCCTCGTCGCGCTTCTGTTCGCTCACCACGCCTTGGGCGTAGAGGCTCTGCATGCGGTCATACGTCTTCTTGGCTATGCCGCTGGCAGCCATGGCCTGCCGGTAAATGTCTCCGGCTCCTGCGATTATCTGTTTCCGTGTGCCGGCGTCCACCTTGGCGTTGGCTGCCGAAGCCGCCGACTCCATGGCACGCGCCTGTTCCATACGCGCCTCTACGAGCGAAGAATGGATGCGGACAAGAGTGTCGCCAGCCTTCACCTCCTGCCCCTCCTCTACGCAAATCTGCGCTACCCGTCCGGGCAGTTTGCCTGAAATGCGTATTTCCGTGGCGTCTCCCTGCCCCTGTATGGTGTCCGGGCCGGGCTTGATGAAGAGGAATCCGCACACGGCCATGGCCGCGAGAATCAGAAGTATGATTATTATTGTGGTTATGAGCATACGGTCTTTGCGCTCCACCGCCTTGGGGTCGGTATATCCCGCGCCGTTGTCCGGCATAGTATTGCTGTTTTGAGTATCCATGTCTTTTTGAAGTAAGAAGTATAGAAAATGTGTCTGAGAAACTTAGAAATTCTGATTATAAGCCATAGTGCCGAGCACCTTGGAAAGGTAGGCGTTGCAGAGGCGTATCCCGATCTCGGCGTCGATGCGCTCCGAATTGGCCTTGAGCCAAGCCGTCTGCGCCCCTATCACGTCGTCGGCAGTCAGCACGCCCTCACGGAAACCGATCTCGGCGTTGCGAAGGTTCTCTGTGGCAGCACGCATGTTGCTCATCGTCATCTCATAGGTCTTGAACGCCTCCTGATAGGAGAATTTTGCCTGGCTCACCTGAAGCTCCACCTTTTCCTCGGCATCGGCAAGGGCAAGTTCCGCCACCTTTGCGGTGGACTGTGCGGCCTTGTATTGGTTATACTTCCCGCCCCAATGCCAAAGAGGGATGGTGACGGCCGCGCCGACGCTGAACCCTCCTCCGAACCTCTTTTCAAACCCGTGGATCACATTAGGGTTGGAAAAGCTGTAGGCACCAACGATTCCCACCTTCGGAAGCATATTGCCAAGCTCAAGCTTCGCCTTCTGCTTGGCAATGTCGATGCCGTGGCGCAGTGCATTGAGGTCTTGGCGGTTGGCATACACGTCGTTCATATTGTAGGTAAGCTCCCGGGGCAGCCTGTCTGCAGAGTTGAGCTCCTCGTCGGCCAGCTCCATCTGCGTGTCCACCGGAAGTCCGCATATCTGGGCGAGGGCCATTCGCGAAAGCGTCAGGCCGTTGTCCACCTTAGTCAACGCCATGCACGCCTCGTTGTATTTCACCTCTACCTGAAGCGAGTCGCTCCTTGTGGCCACGCCGGCCTTGAGCATCGCCCCCACATTGAACCTCAGTGAATCCACAAGCCCGACAAAACTGCGGGCAAGCCTCTTCTTTTCCTTAAGCGACACCACACGCCAATACGCCTCGTCCACTGCATAGACCACATCCTGCACGGCCGAATTACGCATCGAGACGGCAAGCTTCTCAGCATACTTGGTGATCTGGTTGAGCGCGCGTATCCGGCCGCCCATATATACGGGCTGGGTCAGCGTGAACGCCCCGGCGAACACGTTGTGCGTGTCGAAGGCCATGGCTTCCTTGGGAATAACCGCGACCTCGGTCGGGATGTACTGCCCCGTCTCCGGATTCTTCACAGGAATCCCGTCAGGCCCCACCAATATGTTGGGATTGTATTTTCCAGTGGCGGGGTCGAACTTCATGGTCGGCAACATCGCATCGCTGCCCAACAGCTCAATCTGCCGCTGATTGTACATATACGTGCCGCTGAAGTCGATGCCTGGCAGATAAGCGGCAAAAGCCGCCTTCTTGCGGTAACCGGCACCGACAATGCTCTCGTCGGCCATACGTATCGCCTTGTTATTGCGCACGGCCATGTTCCGGCACGAATCGAGCGACACCGTCTGCCCGAGACACGCCGAAGCAGCCCCTAAGAGGGCAAACGTCGTAACTAATCCTTTTCGCATAACTCTTGTTGTATCTTTCACCCGGCAGAAAACAATGAATCGCCTCCAGGTGGAATTCATTCTCATTAAATATTCTACAAAATTAGCGTATATTTGTTTAACAAAACGTCTCTGTAATTACAATTACCAGGTTATTCGGAAAAATCGGACATCTTTTTCACCGAACTTTCTAACCGTCCATTTCCCGGACATCACCGCCCGATGCCATACGCGCCCTGAAGGATTGCCCGGATGACCGGGAACACGACGCGGTTCCAGCGCCGTCGCAGCCCTCCTTCTGCCTGCGCTTCGCCAAAAGACAGACAGGCTGAAACGAGTTTTTGCGGAAAACCAAAAAAATGACTACCTTTGCAGTTTGAAAAAATAAGACATATCTAACCGCATTTTATCATAAAAAACGTGGAGACCAAATATATTTTCGTTACAGGCGGAGTGGTGTCGTCGCTCGGAAAAGGCATCATATCGTCATCGTTGGCCCGGCTCTTGCTTTCGAGGGGCTATAAGGTAACCATCCAGAAGTTCGACCCGTACATCAACATCGACCCCGGCACGCTCAACCCTTACGAGCACGGCGAATGCTACGTAACCGTAGACGGGCATGAAGCCGACCTCGACCTCGGCCACTACGAGAGGTTCACCAACACGCCGACGACGCGCGCCAACAACGTAACCACCGGACGCATCTACCAGTCAGTAATCGACAAGGAGCGCCGTGGAGACTATCTCGGCAAGACAGTCCAGATCATACCCCACATCACCGACGAGATAAAACGAAACGTCAAGATGCTCGGCAACACCGGCAAGTTCGACTTCGTGATAACCGAAATAGGAGGCACCGTGGGCGACATCGAGTCCACCCCATATCTCGAGGCAGTGCGCCAGCTGAGATGGGAACTCGGCAAGAACTCGCTCTGCGTCCACCTGACATACGTGCCTTATCTCAAGGCGGCGAAAGAACTCAAGACGAAACCCACGCAGCATTCAGTGAAGCTCCTGCAGCAGGTGGGCATACAGCCCGACGTGCTTGTGCTTCGCACCGAAAAAGACATCCCCATCGGCATGCGCCGCAAAGTGGCGCAGTTCTGCAACGTCGAGCCCGACGCGGTGATCCAGAGCATCGACGCCCCCACAATCTATCAGGTGCCGCTCCTGATGCATGAGCAGCATCTCGACGAAATCGTGCTGCGGAAGATGGACATCACCCCTGAAGGGGAACCGGACCTCACCGCCTGGAACGCGTTCCTCCACAAGCTCTCCACGGCATCGGAGGAAGTGAACATAGGCCTCGTGGGCAAATACGTGCAGCTGCAGGACGCCTACAAGTCAATCAACGAATCGCTGAGCCAGGCGGCAGTGCATTGCGGCCGGAAGCTCAACCTCACATACGTGAACTCCGAAAAGCTATCGGAAGACAACGCCGGGGAACACCTCAAAGACCTCGACGGAGTGGTGATTGCTCCCGGATTCGGCCAACGCGGCATCGAAGGCAAGTTCCACGCCATCAAATGGACTCGCGAGCATGACGTGCCGACGTTCGGAATCTGCCTCGGCATGCAGTGCATGGTAATCGAGTTCGCCCGCAACGTACTCTGCCTCGAGGAGGCCAATTCCACGGAAATGGACACCAAGACCCCCCACAACGTCATCGACCTCATGGAGGAGCAGAAAAGCATCTCCAACATGGGGGGCACCATGCGCCTCGGCGCATACGAATGCGAGCTGAAGCCGGATTCGCGCGTGGCCGAAGCATACGGCTCAACACGCGTCAGCGAACGCCACCGCCACCGCTTCGAATTCAACGGCGAATACCGCGACCGATTCGACCAAGGCGGCATGCGCTGTGTAGGCACCAATCCTGAGACCGGCCTCGTGGAAGTAGTCGAGATTCCGGAGAAGCGTTGGTTCATCGGCACGCAGTACCATCCTGAATACCAGTCCACAGTACTCCATCCCAACCCGCTCTTCATCTCGTTCATCAAAGCCGCCGTGGCTTACAGGGAAGACCGGAAATAGTCCGGGATTCAGGTTTCAGAAATTCAGAAAAATCATACCCACCACAACAGATGGATAAAAACACAATCTACGGGCTTCTGCTAATGGCCGCGATATTCTTCGGCTTCATGTGGCTTCAGCCCAAGAACGAAAACCCTGACGCACAGAAAAACGCGACAGACGATGCTCCGGCGGCGCAATCAGCATCTTCCGGAGCAGACTCGCTTTCAGCGTCGGAACGCGAATGGCTCGTCAGCAACATTGCCGAAAACGGCACCGTGAAGGTGCTCGCCGACAGTTCCCGCGTAACCACCATTGATGAGAACGGCCTGCACCTCACACTTCGCGGCGACAGCATCTCTGGGACAGTGGAAGTCGGCGGCCGCCAGCTCCAGTATGCCGACATAGTAAACCGCAACCTCGGCAAAATCTCAATAGCCGAACAGCGAAACGGTATCGAGATCCTGCGTGCGCGCTCGGCATCGATGGGCCGCTTCGGAAAATTCGCACGCTTCCTTTCCGGCCGCGACACCGTGGTCAAGGTCGAGAACGATGCGCTCGCGCTCCAGATAAGTGCAAAAAGCGGTTCTATCACGCGTGCCGAACTCAAGAAATACGACACCGAGTATTCGTCCGTAGAGACAGAGAAGCGCAAGGAGAAAGTGGTCATTTTCCAGGATTCCACCAATTCCATGGCTTTCGGCCTCCCTCTTCCGCAGGACATCTCGACCCGCGACCTATACTTCACGCCACGAGTGCTCAACGACTCGACCGTGCTCATGGCTCTCGAAATGACCCCTGACGCTTACTGGGGCATCGAGTACACGCTTCCGAAAGGGGAAAACTACCTCGTCAGGATGCGCATAGTGCAGAAGGGCATGGCCCCGATCGTACAGAGCAACAACCGCAACCTGCGCGTGGACTGGAAGCAGGACATCAAGCGTCAGGAAAAAGGCCGGATGTTCGAGGAACGCAATTCCGGGCTATACTACAAGTTCGCCGGAGGATCGGTGGAAAACCTTTCCGAGGCCAAGAACGACTCCGAGGAGCGTCAGGCCAAAATCAGATGGATAGCCTTCAAGAACCAGTTCTTCTCCTCCGTGCTGATCTCGAAGCGTCCGTTCAACACCGCCGACTTCGACTCGAAGGTGCTCAAGGGCTCCGACTACCTCAAGAGCCTCGAGACAACGGCCGTGGTCAACGACTATGACTGGTCTGCCGAGAATCCCGTCAGCTTCGACTATTTCATCGGCCCCAACCTCTACCCGCTGCTTTCAAGCATCGACAAGAAGGCCGAAACTGACGAAGACCTCTCGCTCACACGCCTCATTCCGCTGGGGTGGAGCCTGTTCCGTTGGATCAACACAGGAGTCATCATCCCGATATTCAACCTCCTCGGCTCTTGGATCTCCAACTACGGCATCATAATCCTCATCCTCACGCTCATCATCAAGCTCGTGCTGTTCCCCCTCACATACAAGAGCATGAAGGGACAGGCCAAGATGCGCATTCTCGCGCCCGACATCAAGGCCCTAAACGACAAGTACCCCGGACAGGAAAACGCGATGCTCCGCCAGCAGAAGACCATGGCCCTCTACAGCAAGGCCGGAGCGAACCCGATGTCGGGATGCCTGCCGATGCTGCTTCAGATGCCGATACTATTCGCCATGTTCACCTTCTTCCCCTCCTGCATCGAACTGCGCGGGCAGAGCTTCCTTTGGGTGCATGACCTCTCCGCGCCCGATGCCATAATCTCATGGAGCGGCAACATACCGCTCATCACCGAGTATTTCGGCAACCACATCTCGCTCTTCTGCCTTCTGATGACCGCGGTCAACATCATCTACACCTACATCAACATGCAGAACCAGCCGAGCCAGATGCCCGGCATGAAATGGATGATGTACCTGATGCCGGTGTTCTTCATGGTGTTCTTCAACAACTACGCCGCCGGACTCTCATATTACTACTTCCTGACCCTTCTGATCACAATCATTCAGACATACGCGTTCCGCTATTTCGTCAAGGAAGAAGACGTAAGAAGGCAGATGGCGGAAAACGCTAAGAAGCCCAAGAAGAAATCAGGCTTCATGGCACGCCTCGAAGAGATGCAGCGTCAACAGCAGCAGATGCTCAAGGAGCAGCAGAAGCAGAAAGGCCGCAGATAAGCATCCTTTACCCATAGACAGAGACCGGGGACACGACAAATTGCGTGTCCCCGGTCTTCTTTTATTACGTATTTATGGACTTGTTGCCTATGCAATCATCGTGCAACCATACATTTCTCGGTGGTGCCGGTGGTGTAGACAATGATGAAGAATCCTTCGGCAGTACACTCGGAGAGGCAAATCAACAGTCAGAACCCAATTCCCCCTACGCTCGACGACCCTTGCTTCGACCAAAGCTCATATGCCTCAGTGGCCCTGACCGTTCCACAACAATCCATCGATGCCTACAAAGCCGCTGCGGAATGGAATGAATTCAACAACATAAACGGTTACGGAGCCGTCGATGCGGTAAACGCAGACGGGAAAATAAAAATCAACGGACGTGAGATTGCAGTCAACGATTCGAACGCATTCGTGGAGATATACGGTCTGTCAGGAAACACGGTCTACAGCGGCATTCCTGCAGGAAACACAATCACGCTTACAGAAGGCGGCATCTACATCATCCGTCTCAATGGCAGGGCCATCATCTCAGTGAAATAAAACCATCGACCTACATTCAGAAAAAGTCCGTAGACAGGCAACATGTCTGAGCTACGGACTTTTCCGTTTGATTCAGCATTTTGTCATGAGGAAGGTGCGGGCAGCAAAACGGCAATTATCCGTTCTGCAATCTCTTCCGGAGTTACGTCATATATGGGATTTAGAGCCGAGAACCTTGAATCTGCCACAAACCGGTCGGGTCGCGTAAGCATTGCCAGAAGGTTTTTCGTCTTTAATCTATGCCCTGAATACCGGAGCGCAACACCAATCATATCATACAGATCCACACCGGCTTCCAGAAGCGAATATATATCATAATAATCCCGAAATTTGCTTCGCCTCAGCATCACCTCCATTTTCATCGCTCCGACAGAAACGGGGTCGGCCAAACGCAAATTGTTAAGAAAAGGCTTTTCCTCTTGTATCGGACACTTATTTGGACTGGCGTAAAAAGATATTTTGACTCCGTCCACTATAAATTCCACGTGGTCAAGGTCAAGTATATCACAACTTTCCACCGTCCCGATTGCCCCAAGCTCCCTTTTTATCAATGGCCAATCAACCTCTCTTTTGTCATTCTTACCCTTCCGCCACGACATAAAATCAAGGTCTTCGCTAAGCCGTGTTCCCAATTGAAGCGACAAAGCCGTCCCTCCGACCAAAACATACGGTTTGATGCAATCGAGTCGTGAAACGGATTCAATTATTGCTGAGGTGCGAGGGGCAAGACCTTTCATAATATGATTTGGGTATTGATAAGCTTGTTCATATGCCTGGTTTCCATAGATTTGAGATAGGCATCGGGATTCTTGACTTTGAAATAATACCAGGCAAAGAAACGGTTGAGAGTGTAAAGATAGTCGCCTTCCGGAACAAGAATGCGCCGCCACGCGTCTTTAATCTTACGAAACGGGAAAATGTTGAACAACTCCTTTATTTCCGGCAAATCAAGATGACGCATTGTCATAGCAATGAGTTGGTCATCACTGATGCTTCCGGCATTCACCGATTCCGGTGAATACGACCAAAAAGCGCGTTCAGCCTTGAGCCGGTCAAGAAGCCTGCTCTTCACTGCATTGACCATATCCTTATCCCTGATAATCATAATGCAAAATTAGCGTTTCTTTCCCTTTTCAACAAATCTGCACTTCATTTACTGCATCAAAATGCAGTATTTCTTCTGATTCAGCATTTTGTCATGAGGAAGGTGCGGGCAGCCAAGCGAAGACGACGAGCGGCCACGGCAGAATCGAGGGGATTCTCCAAAGAGGAACAACCGTCGTTGATGCAGATGGTTTCCGCAAATCCTGCGGCTACAAGCTCTTCCCGGTCTTCAATGACGCCGGACATCAAGATTACAGGAACGTTGCCCTGCATAGCCTTATCCTGTTTTTTCGACCTGTAAAACGGCGATGTGCCATCCTGCGGTTTCAAATCGCCGCTCCTGTGTGCTTCGCGCATCGCTGCGAAAGGGGCTTTGTTCATCAATGTCTGACGGTCCGATTTCCCTTCGCCCGTAATGAGGAAATCCGCTGTCTGCAATGCTTCGGCAAGCCTTACAGACTCAATCACGAGGTCGGAGCCACTGACTATCTCTGCTCCGGCGACAGATGCCATCCCGCCTGCAAAACCTCCTGCCGCGCCACTGCCCGGAAGTGAAAAAACATCGATGAAACCGAGCTTCAGAAGCAATTCCCTAAAGTGGACCAAAGCTTTTTCCAGACGCTCAGTGGCCTCTGCGTCCGCTCCTTTCTGAGGCGCGAAAACACGTGCCGCCCCCATATGGCCGGTAAACGGTGCGGTAACGTCGGCGGCGAGCTTTACTTCCACTCCCGACAGCAATTCCTTCAGTCCGGATGCATCGACATCCCTTATTCTTTCCACATCCGCCCCGCAGGCCGGAGAATCGACAAAACTCCCGGTTTCATCGAGGAATTTCGCCCCCAAAGCCTGCAAAGCGCCGATTCCGGCATCCACGGTCGCACTTCCTCCTACTCCGACCACAATCCTTCTCGCTCCCCGGTTTATGGCCGCGCGGATTAGAATCCCTGTCCCGAAAGTGGAGGTATGCAAAGGGTTCCGCTTTTCCGGCGCGACAAGCGGAAGTCCGGAAGCGGCGGCAAGGTCGATGAACGCAGTGCGGTCTGCCGGATTGGAGAAAAACTCCGATTCCATCGGCATTCCGAGAGGAGAAAGCGAATCGGCGACAACGCGGACGGCACCGCAGGCCGACGCAAGTGCGGCGGCAGTGCCCTCGCCTCCGTCGGCAACAGGAACCTCGATGCAGCCGACATCCGGCAGCGCATCCTTAAGCCCTGCGGATATGGCCGACGCGGCTTCAGCAGCAGAAAGCACGCCTTTGAAAGAATCCGGCGCGACTACAATCTTCATTCCCATATCTCCCCTGATTCGGAAGAAGACCGATATTCAGCCATAGCCTCCTTAGCCACCAGACATATCAATCGGTTGCCGAAACGGCAGTCAAGGCACCGGCCTTCAACGCAATAACTCTTATGCAGATGAATCAACGCCTGGCTACGCATGGCATTGTGGGCCTTAAGCCCCACCGATTGCCATCCACGCACCAGCGTGTTCCCTTCCGGAGGGAGCTTTTCAAGAATCTCAAACGCGCGTTGACCCATAGCCATATCGCCCCGCTGAGAAGCATAGGCATATACAAGCGGCGAGGCGACATTGATAATCAACGAATTGACCGAAGCCTGGCCGAGGGTGTCGGCAGTCCGCGCCGCCGGAGCGTCGAAAGAGAAATGTTCGTGCCAGAACCCGGTAAGCCGCCAGTCGAAAAGCCTTGCCAGGCCTTCAACGCTTTCAGAAGCTTCAAGAATCCGGCGCATCATGGAGAAGCCGCCTTCGAGGGACTTGCAAAGAAACGCGAGGCGGCGATGCGGAAAATTCTGCGGACGCGTGCGCGCATACTTCCACAACGACTGCGGCATCGGCCTGAGCCCGTATTTGCGCAGAAGAAAGAAGTATTCACGGCACAATTGCTGGTAATACTCATCGAATATGCGCGTGGACGGGTCAAGCATCCCGGCCTGACCGAAAACCAGTGCCTCTATCTGGAAAGGATTGTCGGAATGCCGGTGGATGACCTTAAGGGGCAGATTGCGGGCAAGCATCTCAAAAGGAATGCCGTTGAGTCCAAAACCGAGCGCACGCGCCAAGACGACGAAACACGTCTGTTCCCAATCGCCGGAAAGGTTGCGGTTCTCCTCGAGCACACGCGCCGCCTTCTGCTGCATGCGTTCCACAGCCAAAGTCTCAAGCCAATCCTCGCGGACAATCCCGGGAAGCGAGCCGATGCCGGAAGCGCAACGTATGCGTCCGTCCTTTGCCGCAAGTTCACCGTAAAGCGCGGCGGCCTCCACAGGAACCGCAAACAGCAGCGTAGGCACCTCCGACCCGTCGGCACGGCACACGCACGGAGCGTCGTTGAGCCCCACCACGTGGAGGACAATGGAATCGTAGGCCTTGTCGGTCTGATGTCCGTGTCGGAACCAGTCGGAAGCCTTGACATGTATTTCCACGTTTCCGGCCCACTGGGTGCCGTCAACGGTTATACGAGCGTTCGAGAAGTCGGGACCGGCATCGAAATTCTGCCTGCCGGGACTGGAGACGTGCAGCGGACGGCCGTCGGTCAGGAGAAAATCCTTTCCGAGCGCGGCCGTCCGCCACAGGTACTGGTACATCATCTCCATCCTGCCTCAGAATGTGTTTGAGATTTTAGCCATAAGCTCCCGGAGCCAGGATACGAACCTGCGTATACCGCAGGCAATCAGGCATATCGGCTGAAGCCTCCGAGAACCACAGGCAGGCATCAATGCTTCGGTGAGCGG
Source organism: Muribaculaceae bacterium (assembly GCA_910573745.1). GTDB lineage: Bacteria > Bacteroidota > Bacteroidia > Bacteroidales > Muribaculaceae > Lepagella. Next base: position 78,096 of record CAJSYI010000009.1, read on the forward strand.
CGTTTCGCCCCGGTAGCGGCCTCGATGCCGTCAGCTATATGGTCGAAAATCTCGTCAACGATTCCTGCGCCGTTGACTCCGATGTATTTCCCTTCCTTGGTATAGAAATCCTTCAACGGACTCGTCTGGCTACGGTATACTTCCAGACGGTTCTTGATCGTGTCGATGTTGTCGTCGGCACGTCCGGTCTCCTGTCCCCGCTTTATCATACGCTGGACAAGCTCCTCTTCAGGCACTTCAAGGCCTATCACCGCATGAAGATCCGTCCCGTGCTTGCGGAGAAGCCCCTTCAGCGATTCGGCCTGGGGGATAGTGCGCGGGTATCCGTCGAACACCACGCCGTTCTTCCCCATGATGTTATGGTCAAGCACATCGTCAAGAATCTGGGTCATAAGCCCGTCGGGTATGAGCTGCCCCTTCGATATGTACTTGTCGGCAGTCTTGCCGAGTTCCGTCCCGCGGGCTATGTGGTCGCGCAGCAGCTCTCCGGTGGATATGTGATAAAGGCCGTACTGGTCTATCAGTTTCGCGCTTTGGGTGCCTTTTCCGCTTCCCGGGGCACCGAACAATACGAGATTAAGCATATTCAAAAATACATTTAGCCAATTTCAATCTTCCGAAATCACATAAATCGCACGCAGATTGCGGGCTTTCCCGTCGAGGTCAAGCCCATAGCCTATGATGAACTTCGGAGGGATTGAAAATGCCACATAATCAGGCTTGAATCCGGTCTTGGTGCTGTCAGGCTTGTGGAGAAGCGTGGCAAAACGCACCGAAGCCGGATTGAGGGCCTTTACGTCATTGATCATCTTGTCGGCCGTAAGCCCAGTGTCCACTATGTCCTCTATGATCACCACGTCGCGTCCCTCAAGATTGTCGGGAAGCCCCGTCATCCGTCGCACGCATCCGGTGGATTCGGTGCCCTCATATGACGCATAGCGCACAAACGCAATCTGCGAATCGGTCATCCCTACTTCCCGGTAGAGGTCGGCCGCGAACACGAAGGCGCCGTTGAGGGCGCAAAGAAACACCGGCGACTTCCCCTCCAGGTCGCGGCGAATCTCGCCCGCCACGCGCCTAACCTGCACCATAATCTCATCTTCAGTGAGATACGGCACGAATTTAAGTCCGTTGACTGTAATTTTATTGTCCATCTGCACTCAAATTTTCGAGTCTCGGCGAGCTGATGGAATCCACACGGCTTCGCCAAACAAAATCCGGGGCAAAGTTAGCAATAAATCCCTGCATCTCCAAAGTTTCCATCCCTTTATGCAACTTTTGGCGGAAATGCTTGAAGAATAAACGAATTATGGCTAACTTTGCAGTTGGCTTTTGCCGGACATCGGCCACAAACGGCTGTTTCAGATCCGGACATACACATCTCTATATGGAAAGAAAGACGCGTAACAACCAACGCACAGCCTGGCGTCCCGACCGAACGGCTGCATTCTCCAACGCCGGAGACACCGCAGTGCCTCTGATGCAGTTCGTAGCCGGCAAATTGCCCGACGCAAAGCGGAACGACATAAAGGCCTGGCTCAAGCACGGACAGGTGAAGCTCGCAGGATCGGTAACGTCGCAGTTCGACGAGCCAGTGGAGCCGGGAGCAATCGTGGAAATCAACTTCTCCCGGTCGTGGCCGCAGTTCCGCCACCAGCGGATGACGATCGTCTATGAAGACGACGACATAATAGTGGTCAACAAGGGATACGGACTCCTGTCGGTAGGCACCGGAAGCCTCAAAAAGGAGGAGACGGCCTACGGCATACTCAAAAACTACGTGAAGAGCATAAACCCGGCCAACAAAATCTTCGTCGTCCACCGCCTCGACCGCGGGACATCAGGACTCATGATGTTCGCAAAGTCGATGGAGGCGCAGGCGGCAATGCAGCACAACTGGAAGAACATGGTGATCGACCGCCGCTACGTGGCCCTGCTCGAAGGCGTGGTTGAGAACGACAAAGGGACCATATGCAGCAACCTCGGCGAGACTTCGCAGTATGAAGTCTATTCATCGCAAGAGGAAGGAGACGGCAAACCGGCGGTAACGCGCTACGAGGTAATCAAGCGCAGCCACGGCTACACCCTCGCGGAATTCTCCCTCGACACCGGACGCAAGAACCAGATCCGCGTCCACGCCCGCGACCTCGGCCACCCGATCGTCGGCGACCGCAAATACGGCGCGAAGTCAAGCCCCCTCAACCGGATCGCGCTTCATGCGCGCAGCCTGAAGTTCGCCCATCCCGTCTCGCGCAGGCTTATGGACTTCGAGCTTCCCGTGCCTCAACGTTTCCTTGCTGCAATGAAGTGAAAACGCTTCCTTAGGCGTTATCTCTTAGAAACTCCTTATTTATGGAAAACATGAACATACCTGAAAGCACGACGCCTGAGGCCAAAGCCAACGACATCGGGGGCATCGACCGTCTGGCCACACTCCTGTCATGGGTTCTCGTGCCGCTGATGATGCCCCTCTACGGCATCCTGATGCTCTTCAGCCTCTCGCAGCTCGCCGCCGCGACAATAGGGGTAAAAGCCATCGTATCCCTCGTCATCATCGGAATCAACGTAGTGCTTCCCATGATGCTCGTGTGCCTTCTGAAGCTGTTCGGCCTGGTGAAGGACATAGGGCTCAACAACCGCAAAGAGCGTCTGCTGCCTTACGCGATCACCGTGCTGGCCTTCTGCGGTTCAGGATGGTACATGGCCTCCAACGGCGCTCCGTCTTGGACCGTGATGTTCTTCTTAGGAGGCGCGGCTGCGGCAGCCGTCAATGCCATCGTCAACTTCTGGTGGAAGATAAGCGCCCACGCCGCCGGGATAGCCGGGGTCGTGGCCCTGATGGTAAGAATCCGCATGGAATGGATGCCTTCTGACGGAATCCTGGCGTGGACGGTGGTCTGGGTGCTGCTCGCCGGCATCCTCGGCAGCGCACGCGTATGGCTCGGCCGCCACACGGTCGGGCAGGTGATGGCCGGATACGCTGTCGGGTTCCTGTCGGTCTACCTCCTTACGATGATCTGAATCGTCATTTCCCATAATCCCCATCATAACATCATGAAACCAATAGTAAGCATCATCATGGGCAGCACGTCCGACCTTCCGATAATGGAGAAGGCGGCCGCATTTTTCGACTCGACGGAGATTCCGTTCGAGATGCTCGCCCTTTCAGCCCACCGCACCCCCCGCGAAGTGGAACAGTTCGCCTCCTCAGCCAAGGAGCGCGGAATAAAGGTGATAATAGCCGGTGCGGGCATGGCCGCGCATCTCGGCGGCGTCATAGCCTCCCTGACCACCCTTCCGGTCATCGGGGTGCCGATCCGCTCGTCGTTCGACGGGCTCGACTCGCTCCTGGCCATAGTGCAGATGCCTCCGGGCATCCCGGTAGCCACGGTAGGCGTCAACGGCGCGCTGAACGCAGCAATCCTTGCGGCGGAAATACTTGCCGTGGGTGATGAAAATATTGACCGCCGTGTGGCAGAATACAAGTCTTCGCTCACCGACAAAATCGTCAAGGCAAACGAAGAGCTTGGGAAGATAGAATACAAATTCAAGTGCTGAAGTGAGCCGCTACAACTACAAGAGGCGACTCGCGCGGACAGTGAACGTCGGGGGCACCGGCATAGGCGGAGAAAACCCCATACGCCTACAGTCGATGACCAACACCGACACGCTCGACGCCGGGGCAAGCGCGGCACAGGCACTGCGCATCGCCGAAGCCGGGGGAGAGATAGTGAGGCTCACCACGCAGGGGCAGAAACAGGCCGCCGCGCTTGCCGAAGTGCGCCGCATCCTCGATGCGGAAGGATGCCACGTGCCGCTCGTGGCTGACGTCCACTTCAACCCCAAAGCCGCGCTCACAGCCGCCGAAGTGTGTGAGAAAGTGCGCATAAACCCAGGAAACTTCGTGGATGCCGCACGCACTTTCCGAAAGCTCGAATTCACCGACGAGGAATATGCCGCCGAAATCGGAAAGATAAGGACTGCGCTCCTTCCTATGCTTGAGACGTGCAGGCGGCGCGGAACCGCCCTCCGGCTCGGGGTCAACCACGGATCGCTCTCCGACCGCATCATGAGCCGCTACGGCGACACCCCGGCAGGAATGGTGGAATCGGCGATGGAATTCCTGCGCATCTGCCGCAGCGAGGATTTCAACGACATCGTGATTTCAATAAAGGCCTCCAACACTCAGGTGATGACGGCCACCGTGCGTCTGCTCGTAAAGGAGATGCAGGAAGAAGGGATGGACTACCCGCTCCATCTCGGGGTTACAGAAGCCGGCGACGGCGAAGACGGACGCATCAAGAGCGCGGCAGGCATCGCGACGCTGCTGGCCGAGGGAATCGGAGACACCATACGCGTGAGCCTCAGTGAGGCTCCGGAAGCGGAAATCCCCGTGGCACGTTTCCTGCGCGACTACATCACGTCCCGTGAAGGACATGCTCCGGTCATCGAACCGGAAACGGTGCTTCCCGGCCTTTCGCGCTCTCACTCCTTCAGGATGCCCGGAAACAGCGGAAACCTGCCTGAACCGCTGGTGGCAGGACTCGACTTCGCGGAAATCCCCGCATCGTGGCATTTCACTGATGCCTCTTCCCTGCCGCGGCTGCTCTCCGACACGCTGCCTGTGGTGCTTTCATCTGCCAACGCCAACGCCACCGGCGAGATAATGTCGTGGATCGACCGCTTTCAGGCCCTCGGCGGCAAGAATCCCGTATTGGTGAGCCTGCGCTACGACGATTCCGACTCCGGAAACCTGGCCATAAAGGCAGCCGCCGACTTCGGCACTCTTCTGCTCAACGGCTACTGCTCCGCCATCAGCCTCGACGCGCCTGCGGACACGGAAACCATACACCGGCTTGAGCTGGCAATCCTGCAGGCCGCACGCCTGCGCTTCAGCAAGACGGAATTCATCGCATGCCCGAGCTGCGGACGCACGCTCTTCGACCTCCCGGCGACGCTCCAGGAAGTGAAAGCCGCAGTAGGCCATCTGAAAGACCTCAAAATCGGAGTGATGGGATGCGTGGTGAACGGGCCGGGCGAAATGGCCGATGCCGACTACGGCTATGTAGGCGCAGGACGCGGACGCGTGAGCATATACCGTGGCAAAGACCTGATAGAAAAGAACATCCCACGCGAAGAAGCCCTTGCCGCGCTGATAGCCCTGATCAAGGCCGACGGCCGTTGGCAAGCCCCCAGGTAATCCCGGAAAGCGAACAAGTCAGATATTATCAGGTATTAAGAGTCAGATGTTAAGGCGGCGTTCCTCTTGCCAGCGGGGACGCCGCTTCACTTCCATATAGACCTTGCCGAGGTATTCGCCTATGATTCCGAGGGCAAGGAGCAGCACGCCCGTGCAGAACCATATCGAAAGGATTATGGATGCCCATCCGGGAATCGTGTGGCCGGTGAAATGGCGCACAAGCACGTAGGTCAGTATGCCGAGCGATATGAGCACGAAGACCAGTCCGCAACTGAGAATCATCCTCGCCGGACGCACTGAAAAAGACGTGATGCCGTCGGCGGCAAAATTGAGCATCTTGCCTACGGGATACTTCGACCTGCCGAACACACGAGGTTTCCGGTCGTAGAACACCTGCGTCTGCCTGAGGCCGAGCATCGGCACTATGCCGCGCAGGAAAAGGTTGGTCTCGCGGTAGCGGCAAAGCCCTTTGAGGGCTGCGGCAGAGAGGAGACGGTAGTCGGCATGATTGTTCACCGTCCGCATCCCCAATGCATTGCGCAGACGGTAGAAACCTTTGGCCGTAGTGCGCTTGAACACCCCGTCCTCTTTCCGGTGGCGACGCACGCCGTAGACCACATCGAATCCGGACCTGTAACGCTCCGTCATCTCGTCAATAGCCTCGACATCGTCCTGAAGGTCGGCATCTATGCTTATTGCCGCGTCGCAACAGACCGACACGGCCTCGAGACCTGCCATAAGCGCGAGCTGGTGGCCGGCGTTGGACGCAAGCTTCAGACCTCTGGAGCGAACCGATTCCGCTGCAAGCCTTTCTATTACGTCCCAGGTGCCGTCAGTGGAGCCGTCATCGACATAAAGGACGAAGCTTCCGTCTGACACTTGACCTTTTTCAATCAGCGAGACGATTTTCCCTGAAAGAACCCTGTCTGTGTGCAAAAGCGTCTCGGCCTCGTCAAGGCAAGGCACCACAATGGCCAGCACAGGGGCGGGACGGAAAGGCCGAACGGAGGCAAAACAATCGCTGTCAATCATTTCCGTTTGGCCAACAGGCTATTGAACAGTCCGATATATCTTCCGGCCACGCTTTCGTAGCCGAACCTCTCCTCCACCGACCTGCGCATCCGGTCGCGCACTTTCGCGTCTGAGGCAAGCCCGATTCCGCGTATTATGCCTCGGGCCAAGGATTCCGCGGCTTTATGCGGATCTTCATCGAAATGCACAAGAATGCCGGTATGCCCGTCATCGATTATGTCGCACTGCCCCCCGCGGTCGAAGCTGACGGGCACACAGCCGTAAGCCTGGCCCTCGGCCAACGTGGCTCCCCACGACTCATAAAGCGAAGAGGAGACCACCAGGTCGGCGACGGCATACGCACCAGCAAGGTCTTCGGCATTGTCTATCTTCCCGAGATGCCTGTGGCGGATTCCGAATCCGTCGAACGAAGCCGGATTCTTCACCCCGCCGAAAGTGAGCAGTTCGAGCTTTTCAGCAAGTTCCGGATTCTCCTTTGCCAGTATCCTCGTGGCCTCGGCAAGGACAGGAAGCCCTTTGACCGGATCGTCGAGGCGGGCGGCGCCCATAAGAAGGCACGTCTTCCCGTCCTTCTGCCTCGAATGAGGCTCTGCCGCCGCTGCGTTGAAGGGATTCGGAATCACATCCACATCCTGATCCGAAAGCAACGACGACTGTTGCGCTTTGGACTTCAGCCAGTTGCTGACCGCCACGAATCTTATGGCACCGAGATTGTACAAATCATGCTTCTTTTGCCACACGGCGGCGGAAAGGTCGGTCGGGGAAGCCTTTTCGCCAAGCAGCGGACATTCCCCGCATCGGCCGCCAAAACGGCCGCAATCCCCGGCATGGTGGCATATTCCGGTCATGTTCCACATATCGTGCATAGTCCACACCAAAGGCTTTCCAGTGTCGATAAGACTGCAGATGCCCTCAAACGAAAGCATACCCTGGTTCACCCAGCCGAGACATATCACGTCGGCCTCTTGTACGAGCCTGTGCTTCCACAAAGGCACGCCGTCGCTGCATGTGTCTATCTTGAAGAGCGTGGAACGGTCAAAGCCGTTGGCAATGAACACTTTCAGGCGTTCAGAAAGGAATGCCGACCTTATCCGGCGGGGCGACGCGGCCAACTCAACGAAAGGGCTGTCCGTAACCTTCTCGCAAACAAGCATACGCGCGTCCACTCCTTCGGCACGCAAAGCGAGCATAAGGCGATGGCTCACCACGGCCGCCCCTCCGGTCTGGTCGGACCGGCTTATGATCACAACCCTCATCTGCGCCGCAGGTTTACAAAGCGATAACGCAGACCTCCAGCCTCTCCTTCAGGAGGCATTTCCTCTCCCGTCGGCACCCATTCCGTCTGGCTGAATTCAGGGAACCATGTGTCGGCATCATGAAATTCCGCGTCCACAAGCGTCAGGTAAAGGCGGGTGGCAAACGGAAGCATGGCCTTGTAGATGCGGCCTCCGCCAATCACGAACGGCATCGGGTCTCCGGCACACAGAGCAAGGGCTTCTTCCGGCGACGAGGCGGTCTCCGCCCCTTCCGGACGAAAACCTCCGTCTGTCGTTACCACTATATTCCGCCGTCCCGGCAACGCGCCTTTGGGAAGCGAGAGCCATGTGCGCCGTCCCATAATCACCGGATGCCCCATGGTCAACGCCTTGAACCGCTTAAGGTCGGCAGGTATATGCCACGGCATGTCGCCGTCGCGGCCTATGGCCCTGTCGCGGCCCATAGCGACTATGACAGCCGTTTCCATAGGCCTTGAAGTCTGCGAATTGAACACGCTGAACGGATGGAGCGACGCTATGTCCTTTTCAAGATTGCGCTCCGCCTCAACGGGATAGCCTATTATATGTTCCATATTGATTCTCTCCGATATTTTTTTAAGTGCGTTTGAGCAGAAGCCCGAACACTCTCTGATTTTTCTAAACCGAAACCACCCCCTTTATTGCCGGCCACGGGTCATAACCCTCAAGGCGGAAGTCTTCGTATGAGAACCCGAATATGTCCTTCACCTCAGGATTCAGAATCATCCTGGGGAGCGGACGCGGCTCCCTTCCGAGCTGTTCATTCACCTGGCCGAGATGGTTAAGATAGATGTGCACGTCGCCGAAAGTGTGGATGAACTCACCCGGCTCAAGGCCGCACACCTGCGCCATCATCATGGTCAGCAAAGCATAGGAGGCGATGTTGAAGGGCACTCCGAGAAAGCTGTCGGCGCTGCGCTGGTAAAGCTGGAGCGAAAGACGGCCTTCACACACATAGAACTGGAAAAACGCATGGCACGGCGGCAGGTTCATGTTAGGCAGGTCGGCCACGTTCCACGAGCTCACGATGATACGCCGCGAATCGGGATTGTGGCGTATGTCCTCCACGGCCTGGGAAATCTGGTCCACCGAGCCGCCGCCATAATCCGGCCACGAACGCCACTGATAACCGTATATGTGGCCGAGGCCGCCGTCCGGATCCGCCCATTCGTTCCAGATGCGCACGCCTCGTTCCTGAAGCCAGCGCGCATTGGTGTCGCCGCGCAGGAACCACAGCAACTCGTATATGATGCTCTTCAGATGCACTTTCTTGGTGGTCAGAAGGGGAAAGCCCTTCTGAAGGTCAAAACGCATCTGGTAGCCGAACGTCGAAATGGTGCCAGTGCCTGTACGGTCGGTCTTCCTGTGTCCGGTCTCAAGTATATGTCTGAGAAGATTCTGATATTCTTTCATCCCTAAAAACCTGATTTCTACTACCTGATTGTCATATCAAAAAAACTAACGGCCATGCGGCTTCACCCCACGCATCATCGGAGTGGCCACGCGGTTGCGTCCGGGCTGGTAGCGTATGGCATTCTCCGGGCATCGCGCCACACACTCCATGCACCTCACGCACCGGGCGTCGTCCACAAACCTGCCGACCACCTTGACGCAGCCCGCGGGGCAAGCCTCTTCGCATTCAAGGCATCCTGTACACTTGTCCGGGTCTATCTCGACTCTGTAAACGGAATTGCTGCCCATAAGCCCGAGGACTGTCCCGACGGGGCAGACCGTATTGCAGAACTCACGGCCTGTGAAGACCGCCGCAAACACAATCAAAAGCAGGGACACGGCCCCTGCCACGATTCCCGTGGCCGCGCCGATGCCCAGATTGACTGCCGCTGCCGCCGAAGAGGCCGGATTCGCCGTACCGATGATGTTGCGGAAAACGTTCCACGGCTCTATCAGCGCAGGAACCACGGATATTCCGGCAATGAGACACACGAAATAGACCGTCGCTATGTGGAAACGCACCTTATGGCGGTTGCGGTAACGGTAGCGGCGACGGCGGGCAGGCATAAGCCTCCGCAGCTTCGACGAAAGGTCGATAAGCGTACCGACAGGACACACCGTGGAACAATACAGTCGCCCGTAGACGAACGAAATCACGAGCCAAAAGAGCACAGCCCCTATGCTCACGGTGATGGCGGAAGGGATGATCTGGGATTTCTCGGAAAGCGACGCGAAGCGGAGGAGCTGCCGTCCGAATGCCAGGTAAACCGCCGACATGACAAAAAACAGCCCGGCCAGAATCCATCGTGCCGTCCTCAATCCCTTCATAAACAACCGTCAAAAACCAAACGACATCATATTGTGTGTATGTTTGAAATCCACATTACGGCATATGTCCCTTCCGACTTCATATGAAACACATGTAGCTGTCATCGGCCGCGCCTACGAAAAGCGAGACCACAAGCATGGCCAAAGCCATGACAAGCATGTTCAGGTTAGCATAAAGCTGCAACCTGCGCAGTCCACGGCGGTCGCCTACCGACAATCTGGCGGCAATCATGCAATTGGACACAAGAACGGCAACCGGAAGAATCATATAGAAGTACCATTCCTCAAGATGCTGCACTTGGCAAAGCCAGGCGCACAGAGCAGTCCACAGGAATCCGTCGGCAACGAAGAGAACCCTCGTAATCCGGATTCCGAACAATGACGGGATGGTCTTCTTTTCCATCACACCGTCCACTTCAATGTGGGCCACACCGTAGAGAAGGCCACAGTTGACCGCTATAAGCCCCATTACGGCTGAAATGTAGAGCGCAGGCTCGATGTCGTAGAAGTTAAACAATGAACCGGCCTCATGGCACGACTGCAGCAGACATGTCCCGATCACTCCGATGGGGCCGAAAAGCAGGAACGTGCTGAGTATGCCCCAATGTGAATCGGAAAGAGGCCGCCGGCCTCCGAAAGTAAAGAAAAGCACCACGGCAAGCACCGACCCCACGACAAGCGTCCAGATTCCATCCATCGCCATAAGGGCAAGAGCCACTGTAACAGCAAGTATGCCTACGCCCAATGCCGACTCCCTGAGCACAGAGGTCTTGGGAAGACGTGCAAACTCAGCATCCACCATATCGTTGGAATTGTGATACGAGCGTGCCTTCAGGTAAAAATGCCAATACGTGGCTGAAATCTGCGTAAGCAACGCGAAAACCAGACACAGTGTGGCCGGGAACACCTCAAGATTGCCCCTCAAGGTTGCCGCCGCCGTCCCTCCGGCCACTGTAGCGACGCTTATCATAAGCATCTCCGGAGCCGCGCCCTGCACAAGCAACGCCGACACCGAAGAATTGTCATATCGTTTTTCGGATTTAGCCATAGCCAAGTCAGTCAATAGTGTACATCACCACGAAAAGGCTGCCTGCCCCTATCACCATCCAAAGCGTAAGGGCCTGGATGAGAGGCTTCACCCCAACCGACTTTATCACACTCAGGCTCAGGCTTGCGCCGATGGCGAAAAGCACCGCAATCAGAGCCTGCTTGGCCACCGCCACAATCCAATGGTACACGGGAGCCATGGCCGGCATCGCTGATTCCGGAGTGTAGGTGTTGATGACCATGGCCACTACAAACAGGAGAATGAACCAGGGAATGCTCACCTTGGCCTTCCCTTCGCCGGACTTCCGCTTGCGGAATATCCACATGGTCGCGAAAGCCAACGGTATTATCCAAAGCGCACGCGTGCACTTGATGAGCGTTGCAAGCTCACAGGCCTCGGCTCCGTAGGCATTGCCGGCCCCGACAACGGAACTCGTGTCATGGATCGCTATGGCCGCCCACGTCCCGAACTGGGCCTGGCTCAGCCCGAAAAGATGGCCCAGAGGCGGGAAGATGAAGAGTGCTATCGCGTTGAGGATGAAGATAACCCCGAGAGAGACGGCCATCTCGTTCTCGTTGGCCTTGAGGACAGGCCCTACGGCCGCTATCGCGCTTCCGCCGCAGATTGCCGTCCCGGTGGAAATCAGATACGACGTCTTCTCCTGAATCCGCATATAACGGCCAAGCATAACGCCTATCACCATGACTCCGACCACGGAAACCACCGTGAACAGCATCCCGTCTGCCCCCGACTGGAGCGACTTCTGCAGGTTCATGCCGAAGCCGAGGCCCACCACGGAAGCCTGCAGCAGATATTTGGAAAGCTTCTTGTTGAACTTCGGGAACGGTATCCCGAAGATGAAAGCGAAAATCAGGCCGATGAAAAGAGCGACGGCCGGAGTGATGAACGATTCCCCTTCGCCGAATATGGCGTCGAAAGGCACGCACATCAGAGCCAGAAGCACCCAATAGAGCCAGCGTCCAGTTTGCGTGACAGGGCTTTGGGTTGATGATTGTCTTGCCATTTATAGTCTTAACTTGCAGTTCAACATCCAAAAGGAGAGGGGTTCACAACCCGTGATAAGGGCACGCCATCCTTTCGGTTTAATTTACAAAGATAACGAAAGTTTGCGGAAAAACGTGCATCACCGCCGCAAAAAATCCACAGTGCAGAGTCCAACAGCAAATGCAAATTTATGCAACCTTATCGAAAAAACGCTTCTTTGGAGTGTCGAAGTCAATTTTCTCCCGTGGACGACGGTTGAGTTTCTTTTGTATCTCCATAATTCGTTTGTCTGAAAAGTCATCAAAATTGGACTTTTTAGAGATAT
>CAJSYI010000010.1:0-81137 GCA_910573745.1 Muribaculaceae bacterium
ATTTACTATTGTAAACAATGTCCCGACCGCAAAATTGTATTCCTCGTCAATCTGACTGAAACTTTTTCCGCTGCTGTGCCAGGCATTGATTGCCGAAATCTGAGATTCGTCCCAGAATTTTTTGTTTTCTTCACACATTTTACTAAAAAATGTTGAATCTGACGGTCAACACTTTTCCGGACTAGACAGAATGCTATTCTGAAAGGTCAATATGAAGCTGCAAAGGGTGTCAATCGGGTGCAACTGTTTACATATTTTGCCATTGGGAAATATGTGTCTTTAAACACAAGAAACGGAGTATGGGGAACCGGGGCATTGAAAGCTATCAGCGAAAGGCTTAGGAAGATTCTTCCCGGTTTAAGGGGATACGGAGAAACCCAATTGAGGGAAATGAGATTGTTTTATGAAGGCTGGTCTTTCCTTGATTCAAATTCATCGGTTACGACCGACGAATTTGACACTGTTAATTCATCGGTTGCAACCGATGAATTGCAAGACATTGTAAACGTGGAAGATATATTGGGTTTAATTAAGATTGAGACACCATCGGCATTTCCAATGGAAGACTATCTTAAAACTCCGTTCACTCATCATACCGTACTGCTTCGCAAATGCAAGAATAACGAGGAACGGTATTATTACATGGGAAGGTGTGTTGAGGAACGTATGTCAGTGCCACGCCTCGAACAAGTTATATCAGAAGGTGAGTATAAAAAAGCCGGAAAAGCTCCTAATAACTTTATAGAGCGAATTGAGGATAAGAATCTGGCCCGTAAGGCTGTCATGCAGTTTAAGGATTCGTATCTATTGGATTTTATCAACATTGAGGAGATCGGTGAGCGGGATTTGCAGGATATTGATGAACGTGTAGTCGAGCAACAGATAGTACACAATATTAAGAAATTCATAATGACATTTGGTAAGGATTTTGCTTTCGTCGGCAATCAGTACCATCTTGAAATATATTCAGAGGACTTCTTCCCCGATCTGTTGTTCTTCAACCGGGAACTGAACGCACTGGTAGTGGTCGAGCTCAAATCGGGCAAATTCAAGTCGAGCTATCTTGCCCAGCTGATGACCTATCTGCGAATCCTTGATGATAAAGTTAAAAAGCCGCATGAAAATCCATCTATCGGAATCGTCCTATGCAAGGAGGCTAACAGAAGCTTTGTGGAGTACGTCATGCAGGACTACGACAAACCGATGGGCGTTGCCACATATACTACAACTAAAGAAATGCCCGAAATGCTGAAAGACACCCTCCCGGATATGGATGAGCTGAAGAAACTACTCTGATTAGGAATTGTCGTCTCTCTTCAATTGCAATCGTCTCATGTCATAGATGGTGCCATATAGAATGTCACCAACAAATTCTTTGTTGTCATCAATAATGGCACCGATGGCACCAATTATGTCGCCAATAAATTTGAGATTGGCACCGATAGTGTCACCAATCCGGCACCAATGGAACAATGCGGAACAATGACTGGAACAATCCGGAACGATAAACGGAACGAAGAGTAGAGAGAATTAACGTCGGCAAGGAGGTCGCTCCCTGCCGATGTTTTCTTTCGCCGTTCTTATTTGTCCTGCATGGTTTGTTGCCAGCGATGGTTGAACTATTTGGTTAGTTTTTGATTGTCTATACATACAGACTCCAGCCTCATCGTTGCTTCTCGCAGCCTCTCGATGGCGGTATTGCATTTCTTCTCGCTGAAATTCTCGCGAAGCGTCTTTACCAGTGTGTCGTAACTGACACCTCAAGTCCGATAGAGTGCGTTCAGCGAGGACAACTGATTGATGAAAATCCGAGTGTTTTCATCGACAACAAAGACCTTGAAAGGCTTCTGGAAAAGAAAGTTCTTGATGAATACAGCCTTATTGACGGCTTCGGACTGCTCGAACATTGAGAGGAATCGAGCATTTTCCTCTGCGTTGAACCGCACGACGTAGCGGTTCACGGAAGGGTCAGCCTTGGGTCTGCGACCTCTGTTGTTTGAGTATTTACCCATAAAAATAGAAGATGGCATCGCAGATTACTTCTCTGAGAAATGCCGCAGGCGTTGAAAGGGGGTTCCGACTCTGGAGGAAACCATTCCCTCGGAGAGCAAGGGTTGCGAGGCTCCGGTTTTATTTCGAGTGCCTTGCAACATACCTTGCTCATCCATGTGGATGCCGATTTTCAATGAGAAAGCACATCCGGCCTTGGATGTTTCCACGAATGCCATATTAAAGATACGAAAAATTTCCGAAACTGCCAAATTCCGCTTCCTCCCGTCTGCATGTGGCAAAAATCTGATTGAACAGGGTGTGAAATTCGACGGTCAATGGAAGCGGGTCGTTTGAAATTTCTACCTAATTTCTTGACCGCGCAGGGGTACCATACTTGAATTCTGGCGTAACAGACGGCATTTGACGGCAGATTTAGGCCCCCGATATATTCAGATATTTGGACTTGCGTATCTATTGATGTTAACTTTGTTGTATTCTTATGTAGAGACAAGGCTGTCTGTTTATGCACTCTTTTGAGCATACTTCCTATAATAAGAATGTATATACGACTTGATAAATACCTATGAATCAGTTCGCTTTTATGTGTTTTAATATATCCTTATAGGCATAAATCATGATTGACTTATCTATAAATGGAAGTTTGATAGTGCTGATGTGAAAATATAGGAATATCCATTTGCAAGAACGCAAAAGCATATATCTGTTTGTTTATTCATTCAAACATTTATACGTATAAATGCGGATTTGCAGTCACGCCGCTTCATAGCCACAAATCGCGACACTTTCAGGCAATGCGAGGCTCCATAATCCCGACAGGTCTGAAAATTTGGGTCAACAGAGAACGTCATGCTATTTTTGTCGTAGAATTTCAGCCTTCTCAAATTTCGCCAATGGAACTTTTGAGAAAAGGCCACAGAACTTGCGCTCGCTGAAATTTGCTTCCCGCTACATACCAGATTCTTTTGAATCAGCATATTTACCCCAAACACATACGCCGTCACATTCAGTTGATGAATTTTGGAATGATTGATCGCCCTATGTCTAAAGGAATATGCTGTTCAGAACGAAACGCGAACCTATTATCTGGGCTTCAACTGTAAGCTCGGACAGCCAGAGGTGTGTAGTAGTGAAAGCGTCCAATAGAATAGTCAAGATGTATGTTAACCCCAGAAATAGTGAATTATGGCAAAAAGATATGACAACGACTTTGATGCCGATGCTTTTGTGGAGAATTTTCGTGCTAAGGAAGCACCGCCGTCCGCTCCCCGAAATATTACAGAGGAATCAATTCCCACGGCGCAAGAACCTCCATCCTCGGTGCTAATCAACCATAAGGGAAGTTCTGCATCAAAATCCCGCAATTCAGCTCTAACGGCACAAGCGGAAGAATACAGACGAAGATTTATTGATGATCTGACGTATCTATGTCCGCCCTCCGGATGCTCAAATGTAAGAATCTGTCCTGAATTTGTGAAGCAGATCAAACAGTTGCAACTCCTATGTGGAAACCGCAAAGCCAATCTTACAACCTTCATCAACAACCTGCTCAGACAGCACTTCGACGAATGCAAGGAAGCAATCGTCAAGCTCTCTAAAGAATATGACAACTCCCTTGAGTAAACCTCAGTTAAACTCCGCCTCTACATCGCTCATGCTTATGATTCCCCAGGAGGAGTGGCAATCACTGCACGAGAAACTCGACCGTCTCATTGAGATAGTCGAGAAAAACCAGATTGGAAGCCCCGGCAAAGACTGGTTTGAGTCCGACGAAGTCCGCGAAATCCTCGGCATCTCCCCCAAGACGTGGCAAAACTACCGCGACCAACGCCTCATCCCCTTCTCGCAGATAGGCCGCAAAATCTACGTCAGCCGCGCCGACCTCGACGCCTTCCTCCGCTCGCATCGGATAGTACCGAGAAAATAGCAACCACTTTCATGGCAATCGGTTGTGTTTTACGACATAACCGATTGCCATCTCAGAAATTCTTCGTAACTTTGCATGAATAGCAACCATAAAAATCTGAATATGGCCGAAACGGTTTAAGACCACAGGCAGAGATGCCGCCAAACCAACCACAATCCGAAACTCCCAAGCAGTCGTTGCAGGCTCGGTCAGCCCTCAGATAACTGCCGCCGGAGTTTTTTTATATTTTAAAGAACGCGTTTAATGGCTAAGAAAGCGACAAATAAGAAAGAAAGTCTTCCGATGGAAGAGATGTTGTGGAAGGCGTGTGATGCTCTGCGTGGCTCAATCGAGCCAAGCGAGTACAAGCATGTTGTCCTCTCTCTGATATTCTTGAAATATGCCGGGTTTCATTTTGAGAAACGCCGTCAGGAGATAATTGCCGATGGTCTGGAGGACTTCGTTGACAGCGTTGAGTTCTACGCTGCAAAAAATGTGTTCTATCTGCCTGAGACTTCCCGTTGGTCGTATCTGAAGGAGAACGCCAAGCAGCCCGACATTGCGTCTAAGGTCGACAAAGCTCTATCGGACATTGAGAAGGAGAACAAGCCGTTGCAGGGCGCTCTTCCCAACAACTATTATAGATCGCTCGGCATTGAGGCTGAAAAGCTTGGTTCGCTCATTGATAAGATCGACGGCTTTGATGATATACTTGCATCGGCCGATGGCAATGACATAATCGGACGCGTCTATGAATATTTCCTGTCGAAGTTCGCCATCAAAGAGGGAAAAGGCAAAGGCGAGTTCTATACGCCTAAGACAATTGTCAATCTCATTGCCGAAATGATTGAGCCATACGAGGGTAAGATCTATGACCCGTGCTGCGGTTCGGGCGGTATGTTTGTGCAGTCAATGAAGTTTGTCGAGATCCATCACGGAAATCGCCGTATGGTGTCGGTCTACGGTCAGGAGTACACCAAGACCACTTTCAAGCTTGCAAAGATGAACCTTGCCATTCGCGGTATTGCAGCGGATTTGGGAGACTATGCAGCCAACACCTTTACCGATGACCGTCATCGGGACCTCAAAGCTGACTTCATCATGGCAAATCCTCCGTTCAATCAGAAGGACTGGCGAGCCGATAACCAATTGACTGATGACGAGCGTTGGACTGGCTATGATACCCCTCCGACATCCAATGCAAACTATGGCTGGATACTCAACATGGTGAGCAAGCTGTCAGATAATGGTGTCGCCGGTTTCATTCTCGCAAACGGAGCACTTTCTGCTGACGGTATTGAGGGCGCAATCCGCCGTAAGATGATTGAGAATGACATCGTTGAGTCAATTGTGATATTGCCACGAAATCTGTTCTACTCTACTGATATTTCGGTAACCCTGTGGATTCTCAACAAGAATAAAAAAGGCCGCGTAATCAGCCGTAATGGAGAAGAAATCCACTATCGAGACCGTGAGGGTGAAATCCTGTTCATCGATATGCGCCAGATGGGCGAACCGTTCGAGAAGAAATATGTGCGGTTTACGGATGAGGATATTCAAAAAGTAGCGCGAACCTACCACAATTGGCAGAGAGAAGGCGCCTCAGAGTCGTATGCCAACGAACCTGAGTTCTGCTATTCCGCTTCATTCGATGAGGTCAAGGCAAAAGGCTTTTCTCTTGTCCCCTCAAAGTATATTGAGTTTGTCAACCGGGACGAAACCATTGACTACGATACACGCATGAAAGAGCTTCAAGGCGAGCTTACCGACATCCTCCGTAAAGAGGCTGAAAGCCGCGCTGCCGTTCTTGAAATTTTCAAATCCCTTGGTTATGAAATCAAAATCTGATGTAAAATGAGAGGGACAGCAATGCCGTTACAGCAAGTTTGGGGTAATGGTCGTTCCCAACTTGTAATACCTGTATACCAACGTAATTACTCGTGGAAGAAAGAGAACTGTAATCAGCTTTTCTCAGACCTTGTAAAACTTAAGGACAGCCATAGAAACGGCCACTTCTTTGGCTCAATAGTTACCGCACCAGTAGGTTCCGGTCTCGACCGTCTTATCATAGACGGACAGCAACGACTGACTACAACATCCTTACTAATGCTCGCTGCAATCAAAGCAGTGAAGGACGGGAAGATGAAAGTCAGTCAGGAAGGCCTGCTTGAAGAGACCCATGACAATATGTTGTGGTCTAAGTATGGCTCGCATCCGACATGTAAATACAAGTTATTGCCCATTGAGCAAGACCGCATTGCTTATGACCGCCTGTTTACATACGATGATAATCAATTCATCGAGGAATCAAAAATCACTCACAATTTCAATTTCTTTTATGAGAAATTGACTTCATTGCCACAGCAGTTTACATTCGATGAGCTGTTTGATGTTGTCGATAGACTTCAGGTAATTTGCATAGACCTTGATAATGACGATGATCCACAGTTGATATTTGAGAGCCTTAACTCCACTGGTCTGGCTCTTGAAGAAGCTGATAAGATACGAAACTATCTTCTCATGTCTCTTTCTCCGGTCGATCAGGAAGAGTGCTATAAGAAATATTGGCATAAGATACAGATGGCGACCAATGATTCGCCAACGATGTTCCTCCGAGATTATATAACAATCTCTGACAACCTTCTGCGGCCTGTAAAACTTAACAATCTTTACTTCCATTGGAAAAAATATATGGAGGAGGAAGGTCGAGACCGTAAAGCAGAATTGGCCTCGATGCTTGATTATGTTCGCTATTATCATATGATCAATATGGCGGAGATTGAAGTAATGCAGGACGATCAACTGGTCAGAAGTGCTCGGCTAAGTAAAAAAATGGCTCAGCTGAGAAATCTCGACACGGATGTTATCAACGTGTTCCTGATTTCGTTCCTCAAATATGCTGTTGAAAACAGCTTCAGTGAGGATGAAGTCTGGAAAGTTCTTGATCTGGTTGAAGATTATCTCGCACGCCGCATAATCTGTTCGATGTCATCAAACTCACTGACACAGACATTTTGCGCTCTTCATAGAGACGTCTTACGCTCCATTTCGGAATATGAGAAAGCAGAACAGCTTCTGTCTGTACCATATCATGATATTCTTGCCTATCACATTCTCCGACGTGAAGGTAACTTCCGTATACCTCGCGACAATGTTTTTGCTGAGAATATTTTGACGCGAAAAGTATACTTGATGCCCAAGGCAGCCCAGCATTTTCTTTTTGAGAGGCTTGAAAATTTCAATCACACGGAGTTTATTGATGTCAAGAAGCAAATGCAAAGTGGAGATGCGACTATCGAACACATCATGCCACAAACATTGACTCCGGAATGGAGAAAAGAATTGGGTGATGAGGCTGACGCTATTCACGAACAATACCTTCATACTTTTGCCAACCTTACCCTTACAGGTGTTAACTCCGAGTTGAGCAACAATAAATTTGAGGATAAGAAGAATGGCAAGATGGTGAACGGTCAGTTCATAAACGGCTATCGTGGTTCAATCTATCGTCTGACACAGGAACTTACGTCATACGACACATGGCATTTAAGCGACCTTGAACACCGTGCTAACAAGATCAAGGACAAACTTTTCTCGCTATATCCGTTCCCGACAACTAATTTCAAACCGCTTCCGAAACCGGTCGAAGAAATTTCTCTTGAAGATGAAGACTTCAATCCTACCAATCGAAGTCTTGTAGGTTATACCCTATTTGGCGAAGAACACCAGCAAACATACTGGGTCGATATGCTGATAGATGTTGTCAGAGAAGTTTATCGCCGTTACCCTGATGAACTTGAAACTCTTGCACAGAAGGACATGTGGGTTCATCATGTAATGGGCGAAGAGCAACGCAAGTATGAGAAGATTGGCGAAGGTGTATATCTATGGAAAAATGCCAACAATCGCAATAAGCTGACAGGTCTGCGCTATATATTTGACGAACTGGAAATAGCCTATGCCGAATTAGAGCTCCATTTAGAGCCTCGTCCGGTAGCATTCCCAACTGATAACGCTCAATCACCAGATGCAGAGAATGAATAACTCAGACATGAAGAGACTTGGAGATTACATACGTCAGGTTGATGTCCGCAATCGGGACCTTGCGGTAGATAATTTGCTTGGACTAAGTATCAGCAAGCAATTCATACCTTCTATTGCAAATACGATTGGCACGGACATGGCAAACTACAAGGTAGTACAACCTCGCCAATTTGGATATGTGCCGGTTACCTCCCGTAATGGCGATAAAATAACCGTTGCTTTATATAATGGAGATAAACCATGTATTATCTCACAGGCTTACATTGTCTTTGAAGTTACCGACACTGATAAGCTACTCCCTGAATATCTGATGATGTGGTTTCGTCGTCCGGAGTTTGATCGATATGCACGGTTTAAATCGCATGGCTCTGCCCGTGAGGTTTTTGAGTGGGATGAGATGTGTGATGTTATGTTACCGGTGCCGTCGATTGAGGAGCAGCGGAAGATTGTTGCGGAATATCAGGCTGTGGAGCGACGTATTGAAAATAATTGCCACCTCATAGCAACTCTTGAATCCACAGCCCAGACCATCTATCGCCAAATGTTCGTAGACAACATTGACCCCGAAAACCTACCCCAAGGTTGGCGCATGGGAAAAATGAAAGACGTAGCAACCTTCGCATATGGTAAAATTCCTAAAGATAAGGACAATGGCGTAATACCTGTTTTTAGTGGTTATGGTGTTGTGGGATACTGTAATGAAGCGATGTATGATAAACAACACATAGTAGTTATTGCTCGTGGAGATTCGGGTTCAGGTAAGATAGTAAAATCACCAAAAGAATTTTACTTAACTAATCTTGCAATAGCTATTAAACTAAATAATGAAAGTTATCGAGACTACCTGTATTATCATCTGCTTTCGTTGGATACCTCGACATTAAGAACCGGTTCTGCGCAAGCACAAGTGACAATTAATAGTATTGAGGAGTTTGACATACTCATCCCTACGGTTGATATTTGCGCTGACTTCTATTCAGTTGTAGATAGAATAGGCGCCGTTAAGCTTGAATTAGCGCAAGAAGAAGATATACTTAACAACTTTTCTTCCCTACTTCTCACTAAACTATCCAAATTATAATATATGGCAAGCAAATATATCGCTCCCCAACAAGACATTCGGTCGTTTACTTGTCCGCATTGTAACACAGTTTCGCAAATGCAGTTCGATAGACATCAATTTCACGAAGATTTTCAAGGTAATGGCGAATATGTACACGTCAGTAATGTGTTGACTATAGCCCGTTGTCAAACCTGTGGGAAGAAAATTATTTGGAATGATGATGATTATATATATCCGGAGATTGTTGCATCAGAACCAAACTCAGATATGCCTGGTTCAGTGAGAACTCTATATAATGAAGCAGCATTGATTTACAACAAATCGCCTCGAGCAGCTTGCGCTTTGTTGCGACTTGCAGTTGAACGATTGTGTAATGAACTTGGTGAAACCGGGAAAATAGACACTATGATAGGTAGTCTTGTAAAAAAAGGATTGCCAGTAATTGTGCAGAAAGCTTTAGATGCCGTTCGAGTAATAGGTAACAAAGCTGTACATCCCGGTCAAATAGCATTCGATGTTGATGACAAGTCAACAGCTGAAACGCTTATGAAACTTCTGAATATCATTGCAGAACGTCTGATTACAGAACCCAAAGAAATTGATGGCATATTCGATGCACTTCCTCAATCAGTAAAAGACTCAATCGAAAAACGCGACAAATGAACATTCAAGAATTCATATCACAATACACGAACCACCCGATACTTTTTGTTGGGTCTGGCTTTTCATTTAGATATTTAGAGAATACCTATACGTGGAATGACCTTCTGAGCAAGATTTGTGAAGACCTTTGGGGAAGCGACGAACATTATCTTGATATTAAAGCAAAATGTACACAGCCCAATGGTTATTGTCCTCTCGATCAAGTTGCATCTCTTATTGAAAGGGAATTTAATCAAGTTTTAGAACAAGACCGTGATGGCAAATTCAAAGCGATTAATGACGTCTTTTATGAAAAGATGAGAGAGGGGATAACTTTAAGTCGTTTCAAAATATATGTATCAAAACTCATAGGTAATTTAACCTATAAAGCGGACGTCAATGGAGAATTGGACGAATTGAAGAAAGCAAGAAAAAATATTGGTTCAATCATTACCACTAATTATGATTGCTTACTCGAAGACATATTCGGATTCAATCCGCTCATTGGAAATGATATCCTCTTAAGCAATCCTTATGGATCAATTTATAAGATTCATGGCTGTATTACGGATGTATCTAAAATGATAATCACAGCCGAAGATTACAAGCAATTTGATGAGCAATATGAACTTATAAGAGCTCAAATGCTCTCTATGTTCATTCATAATCCTATTATCTTCATTGGGTATGGAATAGGGGATGAAAATATCCAAAAAGTCCTTCGAACCATATTCTCATATATACCACTCAACACTCCCGAAGCAGATAAAGTTCGGCATAACTTTTTGCTTGTGGAATATGAAAAAGACTCTTCCAATCATGAGATAACAGATCATGACATAATTGTCAAGGGTAGTAACATCAGGATTAACAAATTACGCACTGACGACTACAAGAACTTATATCAGAACTTGGCTACAATCAATCTACCTATATCAGCAATGGATGTAAGAAAGGTTCAATCAGTTGTTAAAGAGATATATGCTGGTGGAACTATTAAAGTCATGATTACTGAAAATATAGATGATCTTAAAAACAGTGACAGAATTTTAGCCATTGGGTCCGAAAAGACTTTGAACTATCAGTTCTTAACAAAACCAGAGATGATTCGTGATTATTTCAAAATAATCGAAGAAGCCAACTCATCCTTAATATCATTGATAAATAAGCAAACGATTAGTGATTCGGAATATTTCCCAATTTACGGATTTGGAGTTGTATGCCCCGATATAGACAATCTGGATGCAATTAAACAGATTCAAACAAAAAATTTAGCACGCTTTATTAGAGAAAAGGCGGCCAGGAAAATCCATAATCATAAAACAATAGTATCAATTATTGCCGATGAGACTATTGCGGACTCATATAAACATACAGCAATAATGTATGGGGTAAGTTCTGGTCAAATACCTTTAGAGGATGTTGAACAGTATCTGAGAAATCTTCCAGAATCACAACGAAAAGGTAGTGATTATAGACGTTTATTGTGCCTTTATGATAAAAAGAAATATCAGTCATAATATGTCAGTATTCAACGAAGCACAATTAGAGCAGGCGTTTATCGAGCTTTTTAAGGCAGAGGGCTACGACTATGTTCATGGCGAGAATATAAGTCGTGACACTCGCGATGTTATCCTCTATGATGATCTGCGGGCTTTTCTTCGAGAGCAACATAAGGCACAAGGTATTACGGAGGATGAAATAAATCGTGCTATTGCCAAGATTGAAACTACCGATGGTGGTGGCGTTTATGCAGAGAATGTTGAGGCCCTACGTCTTATCCAGCGTGGATTCCCTCTGCGTCGCACAGATCCGAAGTTGCCGGACCTATATATCAATCTCGTCAATTATGATGAGTTCAAGCCTGATGAGCAAGCTAAGGGAGCAAAGAACATCTTTAAGTTCGTCAACCAGTTTGCCATCGATGGAGAACATCACCGCATCCCTGATGGTATAGTTTTTGTCAACGGCTTACCCATTGTTGTCTTGGAGTTTAAGAACGCCATCAAGCAGAATACGACCATTGAGAATGCCTATAAGCAGCTTACCCGCCGCTATCGTCGCGACATACCCAAACTGTTCCGCTATAACGCATTCGTTGTCATCAGCGATGGAGTGAACAATAAGATGGGTTCGCTTTTCGCTCCATACGAATATTTCTATGGCTGGAACAAAGCGGAAACCACTGACTCTGTGCTCGAAGGGGCTTTCGACTCGATGTTCACAATGATGCACGGACTGTTCCGCAAGGAAAGGCTGATTGATGTGGTGCATAACTTCATCTTCCTGCCGGACACACCGAAAGATGAAGATAAGATCGTGTGTCGCTACCCACAGTATTTTGCCACCACCGCATTATATAACAATATTCTCCGTCATTCGCGTCTGAATCCTGATGGAGACGGCAAAGGCGGTACATATTTCGGAGCTACGGGTTGCGGTAAGTCGTACACAATGCTCTTCCTGGCACAGCAGCTTATGCGCTCCAAAAGGCTGAGTAGCCCGACTATAGTACTGATAACAGACCGCACTGACCTTGACGACCAGTTGTCCAAAACATTTCTCAATGCCACCAAATATATCGGCGACAAGACAATAGTACAGGCAAATAGTCGCGAAGCACTTGGTGAGCTTTTGCGTGGACGTGCTGCAGGAGGTGTCTTCCTCACGACAATCCAGAAGTTTGAGGAGGGAACAGGACTGTTAAGCGACCGAGCCAACATAATCTGTATTTCTGACGAAGCCCATCGCTCACAGGCAGGTCTTGGAATGAAGACAAAAATTACCGAGAAGGGAGTGACACGCAAGTATGGCTTCGCTAAATACCTGCGGGATTCGTTACCTAATGCGACATACGTCGGCTTTACCGGCACACCTCTTGACAACACCCTTGATGTGTTTGGCCCAATTGTAGACCGTTACACCATGACTGAGGCTGTGGCAGATGAAATCACCCGTAAGATTGTCTATGAGGGCCGTGCTGCCAAAGTGATGATTGACTCAGCCAAGGTCAAGGAGATTGAGAAATACTACTCAGAGTGTAAGGACGAGGGAGCAAGCGAATACCAAATTGAGGAGAGCAAAAAGCGAATGACCCGCATAGATGTAATCCTCAATGACCCGGACCTTTTAGGGCACATCGCCAAAGATATTGTGGAGCATTATGAGCGCAGAGTAGACGAAGGTTCAACTGTGTTCGGAAAGGCAATGATTGTTTGCAGCAGTCGCAGCATTGCCTGGAATCTCTATCAGGCAATCATACGCATTCGTCCGGAATGGGCGGAAGTCAAGGAATGTGTGGCAGGAGAAACGCTTAGCGACAAAGAACGTGAGCAGATAAAGCCGATGCCGCGTATGGCAATGGTCATCACCCGCAACAAGGATGAAGACAGCGAAGAACTATATAATCATCTCGGCAACGATGAATACCGCAAGACTCTTGACAAGCAGTTCAAGGAAGAGAAAAGCAATTTCAGGATTGCTATTGTCGTGGACATGTGGATAACCGGTTTCGACGTTCCAAGCCTCGACACAATGTATTGCTTCAAGCCACTCCAGATGCACACTCTTATTCAGACCATATCGCGAGTGAACCGTGTATATCCCGGCAAAGAAAAAGGTCTTGTTGTGGATTACCTCGGTATCAAACGACAGATGAACGAGGCTTTGCATCAGTATGGAGGCAACGGTGATGTTGACGGACCCGATCTTGAAACTATAGAGGAAGCTGTAAAGGTTGTCAAGGATGAGCTTGACATCATTCGCCGTATGTTCAACAGGTTTGACTGGTCGATTTTCTTTACCGGTGCTCCACTGCAGCAGCTTGATGTGCTGAATAAGGCAGCAGAATATGTACAGAAGACAAAGGCGGAGGAAACGCGCTTCATGCGTCATGTCAAGAAGATGAAGGGCGCATACGACATCTGTTGTAACTCCGACTTGTTGAGCGAAGCAGAAGTCAACGACCTTCATTTCTTCCTTGCCATAAGAAGCATCATCTCAAAACTCACCAAGGGCAATGCTCCTGATGCTGTCAGGATGAACAAACGTGTTGCAGAGATGCTGAAAGACGCACTCGTATCTGACACAGTGGAAGAGATTACTAAGATTGGTGTTGCCTCGGATGAAGAGATTGATTTGCTGTCGTCGGACTATATGAAGCGTATCAATCAGATACCTTACAAGAACACAAAGGTCAAACTGATGGAGCAGCTTCTCAAACAGGTTATTGAGTCACTGCGCAAAGTCAACAAGCAGAAAGGAGTCGACTTCACAAAGCGCCTTGAAGATATAGTGAAGAAGTATAACGACCGCTCCGATGATGCTGCGCTTGCCAACGACGTTATTGATGATGTTGTCGGCGAGATGGTGAAGCTGATGGAGGAAGTGGCTGGAGAACGTAGTTCAGGTGATGCCATCGGTCTCTCACTCGCTGAAAAAGCTTTCTTCGATATACTAAAAGCGGTGGCTGTAAAATATGACTTTATCGAGAACTTCTCTGATGAAAAGCTGATCGCGCTCGCCAAGTCCATAAAGACGATGGTTGAGGAGCAAAGCGATGTAGAAGACTGGCTTAACCGTAGCGATCTGCGCGCAACACTGAAGATGAACGTCATTGTTCTCCTTGCCCGTGCCGGCTATCCGCCAAAAATACGCGACGAGGTATACAAGGAAATTCTCGAGCAGGCTGAAAGCTTCAAGCGCCACTCCTCACCGCGCCCATACTCGACATTCTCCGATGACTCAATCTCAATAGCCGCAGAACCTTAAAATCATAATACAATGGGAAAGAAACTATTGATTTTAGGTAATGGATTCGACCTTGCTTTCGGATTCTGGACTTCATATGCAAATTTTGTTAATGTTCGGGCTGGTAAAGACTATAGCTTTTGGCCGTTTAATGAACCGCCGACCGGCAAATACCTAACTGAATCACTACATCACCATTTCTATAATTTTGTCAGACAGCATGAAGATGAGTTAGGTCGCATCAGGTGGATAGATATTGAACAGGAGTTGTATAACTATGTAAATTCTAAAAAAGGTCTACCTGTTAATAATGAACTGGTACAGGAGGATGAGCGTAGCTATAATTCTCTTGTTTACCAACTTCAAACTTATCTGTCAGCTGTTTATCCTCATAGGCGTAATCACGACATTGACATTACAATACCTACTGAAATCCTTAAGGCCATAAGGAGAAACGGAGGTTTTAACCTCATCTACACATTCAACTATACCAATCCGACCTATATTTTTAGCAATTTTGCAGGTTATTCAGAAAATGAGATGCCCCCAATTAAATATATGCATGGTTCGCTAAATGATAAAAATATAGTGTTAGGTTTTAATGAAGATCTAAATCTTCCGCAAGAATATGATTTCATGTTCAAATGTGATAAGATTGAACCGCACAATTTGGCAAATGATTTGCTTGATGCAGATGATATAATTGTTTATGGATTATCTTTTGGCAAAATTGACGGCATATACTTTAAGCCATTTTTAGAGCAATTAAGTTCTGTAATCACAGCTAAACGGAAACCTCGTTTCTCAATAATCACGTATGATGAAAATTCTGTCAAATCAATTCGAAGAAACCTCAGGGCGATGGGGTTATCAAGAGAAAAAATAAATAACGGTCTTGAATTCAGAATTATCCCAGTTCATGAAATTGAATGGGATGCAACTGCCCGAAATAATTATAACTCATTCCTTGAGAATCTAAAACCGATGCCATCAATAATTGTCGGACGTAACCCACGTAATAAATGGGAATGGTAAAAGCAAAATCGATGGTTTGTTTAATTGTGAATAATGAGCAAGAAGTCGATACGGTTTTTCAATGACCGCGAGGTTAGGGCGGTATGGGACGACGAGAACAACTGCTGGTGGTTTTCGGCTACTGATGTGGTGCGTGCTATCAATGACGAGCCGAACTATACGAAGGCGGACAACTATTATCAGCATTGTTAAGAAAGATATATGGATAACGGACAGATTATATTATTTCAGACGCAGGGTGGCGAGACGAAGATTGAGGTTCGGCTTGCCAATGAATCTGTATGGCTTACTGCCGACCAGATGGCGGAGCTGTTTCAACGCAACAAGTCGACCATTTCAAGACATATTAAGAATATCTATGAAAGTACTGAATTAGAGCAAAATCGAACTGTTGCATTTTTTGCAACAGTTCAAAACGAGGGCGATAGAAAGGTTGAGCGCAATATTGCGTACTATAATCTCGATATGATTATCAGTGTGGGGTATCGCGTAAATTCACATCGGGGCGTGCAGTTCCGGCAGTGGGCTACTCAGGTGTTGAAGGAGTATATGATTAAGGGTTTTGCGCTGAATGATGACCTGCTGAAAAATGCCGGACAAGGAAACTACTTTGATGAGTTGCTCGCGAGAATCCGAGATATACGCAGCTCTGAAAAGGTGTTTTACCGTAAGGTGCTTGAAATATATGCCCTCAGTATAGACTATGACCCTCGTACTTCCATCACGCAACAGTTTTTCAAGACAATTCAGAACAAGATGCACTTCGCCGCTCATGGCCACACTGCCGCCGAAGTAATTTATGACAGGGCGAATGCCGAAAAAGATTTCATGGGTCTGACAACGTGGCGTGGGGCAATGCCGACCAAGCATGAGGCAGAGATTGCGAAAAATTATCTTTCAGAAGAGGAGGTCGATATGCTAAACCGCATTGTCAATCTTTATCTTGACTTTGCCGAGCTGCAAGCCAAGAGCCATGTGCCGATGTACATGAAAGATTGGATTCAGAAGCTCGATGACTTCCTGAAGCTGTCGGGTAAAGAATTGCTCACTCATGCCGGAAGCGTGTCAGCCGAAGTTGCCAAACTCAAAGCCAACGAGGAATACGACAAATTCCGCGAGCGTGCCCAGTATAAGCTCTCCCCGGTCGAGATTCATTTCCTCGAAGCCTTTGAAGCCGAACAAAAGCGACTCCGTGCAAAGAAATAAACACAAGAATAATGAATGCATCTAAAGAAATATCACAACTGATAGCCAACGCAAACGAAGATGATTTGCGCGACATTGTTTCAGGATGGGTCGACAAATATTCTGATTTTAGGGATTATGTTCGGAATTGCCTGTGTCCTCCGGTAGAGGACGTGGATTTTGGGCGTAAGCTCAGTCAGGCGATTGACCGCGAGACCAAAGAGTTTTTCTCGCGCCATGATGTCAGAGAGGCAACAGACTGGGGGAATGTCTATAATGACTTGATAAAGCCATGGAGCAAGAATGCAGACTCACTGTCCAGTGAGAAACTGTATGACCTATGTGATGTTATCGTCAAAGAGGTCGGAATGAAGGTAAGAGACGAGGATTTTTATGGCGATGATTGGTATGGCGATGATTTTTCAGGCTATATTCAGGATATAATGGATGTGCTGGGAAATGTTGCCGGACTTCTGATTATTCGCGAAGATGTCAACCATGAAATTCTTGATTCTTTAAAAAAACTCATTAAAGCGGCTAAAAAGAAGGATGTGATAGACAGCTATATTGATTCGCCATACGATTTTATTCTTGAACTTATTTCGCTACGACAAAAGGCAGATGAAGTCACATGTGGTATATACGATGCGTTGATTGACGAAAATCTGGGTGATGAGGCCGGAGCTTGGGTATGCCGTAAAATTGATTTCATCCGTTCAATGGGTCTTGAAGATGAAGCCCATAAATATATGGAGGATGAAATCGAATATCCTGATGTATGTCTGAAATATTATAATGAGTTGCTTACCGCCGGCAACTGGCAGGAAGCAATCGTTCTGCTTGACAAGGCTCAGACAATTAAAGACAACGGCTCTTACTTTTATTCTCCCAGGACTCCGAACTGGCTTGAACTGAAACAGCAGCTTCTTGTTGAACATGGCACCCTGGAAGAACGCATAGAGAATCTGAAACGACTCTTCCATAACAGCTACAACGATAAAGAGAAGTATTATCGCCAACTAAAAGAACTCGTTGACGCAGACCGATGGAACGAATTCTATCATAATCTTCTCTCTAATGTAACCGGTTATAAGGTTCTTGATGAAATCGCCCCATTCCTCATTGAAGAAGGTGAGTTTGACTGGTTGTTCCGCCTTGTGTCGGAATCAACGGCAAAGGATTCGACTGATTATCGGACTCCGTTAAAGTACGCCGGAGCATTGCGTCAGACTCATTTTGAAGAAATGCAGGCGATCCTAATCCGTACAGTCCGTGCATACGCTGCCGACCGTTTTCCTCCAAAGAAAAAGGTCAATTCATCGAAGTACTCATATTTTAGGGCAGATTTGGAATCGTTGTCAGAACTTGGGTATGCAAAAACGCAAAAGGAGATTGTCGAATTTTTACTGCAGGAATATCGATTCCGGCCATCTCTTGCTAAAGAATTGAGGTCTATAAAACTGGTTACGGACAATGAGTAAGAAGTCGATACGGTTTTTCAATGACCGCGAGGTGAGGGCAGTCTGGGATGACGAGAATAACTGCTGGTGGTTTTCGGCTATTGACGTGGTGCGTGCTATCAATGATGAGCCGGATTATACGAAAGCCGGCAACTATTGGCGTTGGCTAAAGCGCAAGCTGAAACAGGATGGTGTTCAGTTCGTGAGTGGCACTCACAAACTGAAAATTGTCGCTGCTGACGGTAAGCAATATAATAGTGATACGCTGTCGGCTGAGGATATTATTCTTCTTGCCAAGCATTATCCAAACAACCGGGCGAGCGGGTTCCTCGACTGGTTTACCTATAGCGACAATACTATCGACGGGCAGAGCCGCAAGAAGGCATATACTTTGTTTGAAAGCGGTTTGCTGAACTCTCTGGAGCCGGGCAGCATGAAATGCCTGCAACAGATTCACGCCTACTTGTTCGGCGGTCTCTATGAGTTTGCCGGACAGATAAGAACCAAGAACATATCAAAGGGTGGTTTCACGTTTGCCAACTGCCTACATTTCTCAACTATCATTCCGACCATTGAACGTATGCCGGAAACGACGGTAGACGAAATCGCCGACAAGTATGTAGAGATGAACGTCGTACATCCGTTTATGGAAGGGAACGGACGCAGCACGCGCATCTGGCTCGACCTGATGCTCCGTCGCTCGCTGAAACTGTGCGTAGACTGGAGCCGGATTGATAAGAATGAATATCTGACAGCGATGAGAGAAAGCGTTATTGACTCAACCCATATCAAAGCCTTGCTGAAAGGAGCCTTGACTGACAAAATCAACGACCGCGAGATGTTCATGAAAGGCATCGACTACTCATATTATTACGAGGAAGAGTAGGCTTACTCTCTAATGCCGTCTATGCGTATCGGCGGGCAAAAGTTACGCGGATTATTTGAATTTTGCCTGTAATTTGCCTGTAGAAATTAAAAGAAGCTACTTAACTTGGTGATATTCACTTTATTAAGTCGCTTTTGTGGTGCCCAGAACAGAAGCAACCAAATGAAAGGCTATGCAAGGATATGGAAGTGGGTTCGAGTTTTGGAAAAATTGACAAATATTTGTATATCATAATATTACAAAATTGAAATTGTAAAAATAGGTGTCATTCGCTTTCATAAAGAATCGGTAGAAATCAAATAGGAGGACAAAAGGAGGACAAAATATTTTGCCGTTAAAGAATTAATTGCTAACTTTGTAAATGAGGATACGGAGCGTTGATGCGGCATAAAACGCATTTTAACACTTAATTTTTTGTCCTCTCCACCATAAAATTTTTGTCCTCCATGGCAAGTATCAAACGTTATTTATCTTCCAAAGTGGAAGGAAATGGCAGGTCTGAAATACAATTCAGGCTTAGCCTCACCAAAGACATAAAACTCCGCCTGAAGAGCGGCATATATATCAAGCCGTCACGTTTCAATGCAGGAACGATAGTCAAGCCTCGCGCCAACCAGGAAGAGATTGCTGAATTGAAAGAACTTGAACGAAAGATTCGAGATCTTGAAGATTACATCTATGCGTTGTGCGAGGACAATCCCGTAGAGCGTCTTACCAAAGAATTTCTTACCAAGGAGATCGACCGCTTTCATCATCCCAAGCGCGAGCGCAAGCCTAAGGAGGTTGAGGAGAAGCTACAAAAGAAGTTCATCGAGCTTGTGGAGGAATTTCCGACAAAGCGCGGACTTTCGGAGTGGCGTCACCGCAGATATGGTGTATTGAGCCGTAGCCTGCACAGGTTTGAACTTTACCGGAAAGTTAAGCGTCAGATACCTGCAAAACTTGACTTCGAGATGTTCACAACCGACATACTGGAGGATTATGAACGTTTCCTGCGCAACGAGCCGGAGATATTCGACAAATACCCCAAGATATTCGAGCAATATCCGGCTGAAACGAGAAAAGCGCGAAAATCACGCCGTCCGTTCCCCAAAGGCGACAATACCATAATAAACATATTCGCCTGTCTGCGCACATTCTTCCACTGGGCCATTGAGGAAGGACTTACCACCAACAATCCGTTTGTGAAATACAAAGGTAAGACCACGGAGCATTACGGCACACCTTACTACATAACTCTTGAAGAACGCGACCGCATTGCGGATTTTGACCTGTCGGCCAACAAGTCGCTTGCAGTCCAGCGTGACATCTTCATATTCCATTGCTGCATAGGCTGCCGCATATCCGACCTTATGCGCCTTACTCCGGCCAACATTATAAATGACGCGGTGGAGTATATAGCCAGCAAGACCAAGGGGGAGCGTCCTAATGTGATACGTGTGCCACTTACCCAAAGGGCAAAGGATATTCTCGAACGCTACAAGGGAGAGGACAGCGAGGGGCGGATCTTGCCGTTCATAAGCTCGCAGAAATACAACGTGGCCATCAAGAAGATATTTAAGGAGTGTGGGATAACGAGAATCGTAACGATTCTCAACCCCACCACCGGGGAGGAGGAGCAGCGTCCTATAAACGAGATAGCAAGCAGTCACCTTGCCCGGCGCACATTCGTAGGCAACCTTTACAAGAAGGTGAAAGACCCGAATCTCGTCGGTGCGTTGAGCGGCCACAAAGAAGGCAGCCGGGCATTCTCGCGATACCGCGACATAGACGACGATATGAAGAAAGAGCTTATCGGGCTTATGGAATAATCGCACAGGGATGGGATAATTCGCGGAATGCGAACATTTCCCCTCTCATTGTGGTTGACAAATAAAATATATTTACTAACTTTGTCAACTAAATTATAGCATGGATATGAACAAGCAAGCCAACGATATATTTTCACGCCGGTTGCGTCAGGCAAGGCTGATGAAGGGATTTTCTTTGGAAAAACTCTCTCAATCAGTCACTCCGGCAATTACCCGCCAGTCCATAAACAAGTATGAGAAAGGTCTTATGATGCCTGACAGTCGGGTGCTTATAGCACTCGCCGCCGCGCTGGGTGTCAAGATTGACTATTTCTTTCGTCCGTTCACTGTGGAGGTCAATCATGTGGAGTTCCGCAAAAAGCCGCGTTTCCCGGAACGGATGGCCTCTGCCGTGAGGGAGAGGGTACGAGAGGAACTGGAGCGTTATCTGGAGGTTGAACAGCTTTGTGGCTGCTCGACCGATTTCTCCATGCCGCGCAAGACAGTGCGTACCGCCGAAGAGGCTGCTGTCCATGCCATGGAGATAAGGAATTATCTCGGACTCGGCAATGACGGTGTTTCAAATGTCATTGAGGTTCTTGAAGAAAACGGCGTCAAGGTCATAGAGATTGCCGAAGACAAGGATTTCGACGGACTCAGCGGATATGCCAACGGCTCAATACCTCTCATTGTCATAAACGGCGGTTTTGTCACTGAGCGCAAACGCTTCACTGCCCTGCATGAACTGGGGCATCTTCTGTTTGATATTCCTGATGACGTTCCGTCAAAAGAGGTGGAGAATATCTGTAATGTTTTCGCCAGTGAGTTCCTGCTGCCTGTAAGCGTACTGAAGGCCAAGGTCGGCAATACCCGACATGACATATCATTGTCGGAGCTTACCGACATACAGCGTCAGTTCGGAATATCGGTGGATGACATAATGGCTGCGCTCCATGGGAACGGTGTCATTACTGCCAAACGTTATTCCGGCTACCAGACCAAGAAGAACAGGCTGCCCGATTTCAAGGCGTTGGCCGAAAAGTCACGGGCTGTCGCCGAGAGATCCGGACGCTTCGCCCGTATGGTTTATCGCGCGCTGGCCGATGAAGCCATTACCTTCTCCAAGGCCGCAGTGTTGCTGAACACCTCCGTCGAGAGCGTCAGGTCACATCTTCAATTAGTGTGACGGGATGGAGATAATAGTCAATGACACAAACATATTCATCGACCTGCATTCAATCGGGCTGCTGGATTGTTTATGTGAACTGCCCTATGAGATCCGCACGGTGGACTTCGTAATGGCCGAGATTTCCGAACTACGGCAACGCGGGGAAATGGAGCGTCTGGCGGCGGCAGGCAAGATAAAAGTGGAGAGTTTCACGCCTGAGGAACTGATGGAGATTGTCGATGAGCATTCGGCGGTGTCCGGTAATCTTTCAATCCCGGACTGCTCGGTATGCTATTACGCGAGGAAACATGGTATCACCCTTCTGACCGGTGACAGGCAGCTCCGGAAATATGCCGAGGCTGAAAAGCTGACTGTCAGGGGCATATTGTTCGTGTTTGATGAGCTGGTAGCATATTCCGTTGTCTCGTCGGAAGTTGCCGCAGCTAAACTTAAAGAATTATACTCTATTAATGTCCGCCTCCCGAAATCGGAGATACAGCGTCGTATAGACCTATGGGACAAAGCTGAATGAATGTATGGATATTGATGTAGTGGAAATACAGCACAATCTTGGCTGCATTATTGCTGAACTTGGGCTGATCCGTAATGATTCGGCTTCCGTTTCAACTGAAATTCTGCAAAGACTTTCTGACTATCTTACGGATAATCAGCTTGCGTTTGAAAAGGCCATACGGAACGAAGTCCGGGATAAAGGCAGTGATTATTATGTTACACAGCTTTACAAGTCGCTTTCATCATATCTGGAATGGTATGTGGCCGAACATGGGCGTGAAAGCGCGAAGATGGCTGTCGCAAAACGGATATATGACCGTATTGTGTTCCTATGGATGCCGCCTATTGAGAGCCTGTTTCCTAATGTATCCAAATCGGCAGGGATTGTTGTCAACCCTATGTCAGACAATAAAGACCCGAAAGGGTATAACAGGCTTTTTGAATTGGCCGGAGAACACTACCGAAGCATCCGCTATGACATTACGGAGAATCCGGATTATCCCCACCTCACATCCGATGAGATATACAGGCGACTGAAAGAGCTGGTTGCCCCGGTGTGCGGTGAGGGGGTAAGAATCGGAATGATACTCAACATCGCGATAAAACACCGCCTTCTGCTGAAAAAGCCGCAAGGCAAATCATTGGAGCGAGAGCTTGGAATGACCTGCTCGTATCCTGCCGTTGCAAATGTGATCGACACGCCGAGCGATTACTTCAACATTGACGACTGGGGAAAGGATATGGAAGCCAAGTTGCTGAAACAATAGCCGTTCATAACCAACATACATCATTCCGCGTTGTCGCTTAAACTTTAATTGCTTAAATATAAGCGTTAGCGGAAAAAGTTAAAGGAGTCCTGTACGTACAGGGCTCTATTTTTGTGCCGTAATTCAAAACAATAGATTATGGCAGCAGAAATAATCAGTTCCATACTGGACGGCCCAAAGGGCGTATATCTGGTAGTTGACGCCACCGACATGAAGGCGGCGTTTCAGGAATTTCTACGCATTACACGTGAAGCCGAGGACGAGCAGAGGGCTTATGACGACGAGCTTGCGACGGTTACGCGCGAGGAGGCCTGCAAAATTTTCAACCGTTCATACAGTACCCTTCTCCGCTGGGAGAAGGACGGTTACCTTGTGCCCGTAAAGATAGGCAAGACACCGCTTTACAAGATGTCGGATATAAAAGACGTGTTGAATCAGAAATTCGGTAACTCGTGAGATTCCGGGTTGTAAAAACTTTAGCCGAGCGCGACTTATTAAAATTTAATTAAGGCTCCATCCAGGAAAGTCTTGGTTCCCTTATAACCTGACTCACGATGATAGCGGATTGTTTATATACACTTGGTGCCGAATCTTCTAAAAAACAGGCATATGTCCTGTCGTATTTGGAAGATGCAGACTCTTGTGGTATCCGTGTCCGGAATTATCTGGGTTCTGGAGTGTCACTGCTCTTTAATAGAGAATGCGCGGTATGTCTGATAGTTTATTTGTTCAATCCATTCCCAGTTATAGGGAGTGCAGCCGCCGGAATAATCATTCGACTGGTCTGGGTGGAACCGGCGGGTTTATCTAAAAAGGATAAGTATTCAAAGTGCGATCAAATGGCTTCACTGCAAAAGGAAACTGCGACCGATGGATGTGAGGCAGGTATTAACCCGCTTGCCATTTCATTATGGAAGGCACAACACTTATGCTTATGAGAAATTCTCTACCAGCCGTTGAGCCGTCGCGACTCTACACCCGTCAGGAGGTTGCAGCCATGTTCGCCCTCTCCGACATCGAATTGTTCAGCTATGCCAGTGATCCTGAAGGATTGCGCTATGAGATTGTTCCGGCCAGTCCTTACCCGCTTTTCCGTGGAAGCGAACTGCTGCGGTTCTTCTCAAACACCTACAAGCTATGCCAAGATGGATGCCTGTCTATGAAGACGATATGACACACTGGCTATGGGATAACGCGCAACGTTACCAGTGGTGGCTTGAAATAAGGTTTCGAGCCGCCAAGACTCCCGGCATGAGGTATGTGGGTGATACAAACATCCGCATACGGGTGACTTACGGAGAATGGCCTGTGACTATTGCCTATCTTGGTACGCGATGGCACGCAGATGAGAGAG
This sequence comes from Muribaculaceae bacterium, assembly GCA_910573745.1. GTDB lineage: Bacteria > Bacteroidota > Bacteroidia > Bacteroidales > Muribaculaceae > Lepagella. The sequence continues at coordinate 24,573 of CAJSYI010000010.1, forward strand.
CTGTCATATCTTTTCTGGAGGCATTGGAGGAGGACGGTCTGATTACCCGTAGGAAAAACGGGCTTGTTACCGTTATATCCGTCTGCGGCTTTGAAAAGTATTGCTTCAATATGCAGAACAACGGAAAAGCACCATTGCCGGAAGGTTCGGTGGATATTGAGTATGAAATGCAAAATCCGGAGCATGATACTCCGCTGGGCTGTATATCTGATAAAACGCAAATCGAAAAGCACTATGCAACGCGGAGTGATACGGCAGACGAAACGCAGAGCCGGACGCGGCCATATTTACATAAAAGAAAAGAAATAAAAAATCTTTTAATTGATGGTAAGCGCGAGCGCGAAAAAGATTTTTTAGAAAAACTGAAAAAATCGGAGTCAACGATTGAAGGTATGGCCATGAGCCTGCACTGCGAGCCGTCAGATCTGCTGGCGGTAGCCGATGATTTCAGTAATGCGACAATTACCACCGAGGACTGGCATCCCACGTTCTCGGCTTTCAAGAAACACTTTCTCAACTGGGCCCGGATGAGAATAAAAAAATCAAAAGATGAAGTACCCCAAAAGAATAAATCCGCAGGAGGCTATCAGCCAAATGCGGGACGCCGCAGAGGGCCGGTTACACCCGATTGCGGACTTAACGAAGATTGACGCCTACAAGCAGTTCTTCCTTGGATGCGCAAAAAAGGTATGCCCCGGCTATGTTGTCCGCGACGACCAGCGCAAGATTCTCAACGACATCGTGCATTGGGCGTTGAAAGACTATCACGGCAACCTCGATCCGGACCGGGGGCTATTGCTGTGGGGCGACATAGGCACCGGAAAGTCAACGCTCCTAAGGGTAGTCCGGCAATTCTGCAACGAGGTACACCCTCCCCGTGACGGTATGCGCTACTGGTTTCGCATGACAAACGTAATCGACATCTGCGCCGAGTTTTCCGACGAATCGCGCGACGGCGGCTATTATGCCCTCCAGACCTACATCACAAGCTCCCGCCAGGCTTTCGATGAACTTGGTAGCGAAACAATACCCACCGGACGGTGGGGCAACTTTGAGAATGTGATGCAATATGTCCTCCAGCGGCGTTATGACCTGCGCGACAATCAGTTCACACACGCCACTACCAATCTTTCCCTGCAACAGCTTTCGCAAGTCTATTCACCCAGAATCTATGACCGCTGCAAGGAAATGTTCAATTTCGTGGAGATTCGCGGCAATACTTTCCGAAAAACCTACACTCCGGGGGGCGATGGCTAAACGAAGATACGAAAAAAAGGTCAATATCTCTATGATTGACCGTAACAGACTATATACCATTTCAGAGGTGGCCCGGATAATCGGAATCAGTCGGTCGTATTTCTACTATTGTTTCGACCATGACGAGCGGTTTCCCAAACCAACGTTCATCAACGGAATCACACGCCTGACAGGTAGCGACCTGATAGAGATTATAGCCCTGCGGCGGCGCAAGGGGCTATAATTCCGGTTCAGTTCCAGATATGCCACGGCGGGGTGCGGCGTTCCGGGGAGGCTATGGTCTCTGACAGCTCAACGGCGAGAAGCCATGCCTCGGTTCGCATATCGTCCATTTCCGCCAAAGCTCTCGCTTCAAGGTTATCCCCGGCACCCGACAGCTCGCACCACTGCCGGGCAAAGGTAGAGGGTTGGAAAGCGTCTATGAACGAGAGTATCTCATCAAGGAGTGTTGCCGGGTTGCCGCCTATCATGTCGGCGCAAAAGCAGAACGGCACGCCGCTCCGAGTCCTGCGCCGGAAATCGAAAGCGGTACAGTCGACGTCTATCACGCTGACGGTCACGCTCCAGCCGCATTTGGCGGCAATATCTATAATGGTCTGTAACAACATATCTAAAAACATGGTTATGTCTGCCACAACCGAAAAGATTGTGGCAGACCGGGTTATATTCCTGAACGGGTCTATTCCTCCGTCGGGTCGAAATCGGTTTCTTCAAGGGCGGCGAGCAGGTCAAGCACCATGCTCTCCGCGTCCTCCATATCAGCCACTATGTCGCGGATATGGTACGGTGCGCCGTTCCTGCCGTGTCCGTCCTCGCCTATCCAGAGATAAGCTTCCTCGTCGGGGTCGAAGCCCTCGTAATACTCCATCACTGACTTTATGAGGCTGTCGGGGTCGCCGTCTTTCATTTCTGCGGAGAAGTTGAAATCCTGCCCTGCCTTGGTGGATTGGGAAAACTCGAACTGCCATATCTCGGCCTTGGGATTCTTTGATGTATGGACGCTCCAGCCTTTGGCTTCGGCACATTCGGTTATGCGGTCTATCGTATCTTGAATATCCATGTCGGTATAAGGTTGTGTCAGCCGTGGCACGGTCGCCACGGCTGACGGGTTATCTGTCATTCATCGGGGCGGTCATGCAGTCGGGAGAGGAAAGACTGCAACCGCTTGTCGGCTATCTCCCCTATGGGTCGGGGCTTGAAATACGGCACCTCCGTGACTTGGAGTATTCCGTAGCCATGCTCCCGGCAATCTATCTCAATCCCTGCAAGCTCGTTGAGCGAAACATAGCCGTATTCGTCCTCTGCGAGTCCCACGACAATGCAGAACATTATCGTGTCATCGCCCTCCTTGCTCCCCTCAAGCACAAACCACCGAGCGTTTCCTATGGCGAATATCGCCACGCATACGGCGTCCTTGCCCTTTCCGTCCTGGGAGTAGAGGGGGAAGCCCTTGAAGGCTTCCTCCAGTCTTGGTGTCATCAGTCTGTTCATAATCAGTCAAATTCTATTTCATCCTCGTATAATTCTATGGTCGCTCCGCTGCTCACCTCTATTATAAGGCGGTAGCCGTTGCGACCTACAACCGTTCCTCTGCGGTAGCCGCGCCACGGCTCTTTGAGGTCGCATTGCCGTCCGTATTCTGGAAAGTCGGTATCAGTATCGTACATAGTCGGCGGCGTTTTTGAGTTCAGCAAATTCGGGGTCGTAGATGAGTTCCTTGTCTATGAGGTGGCTGTAAGCCTCGGCAGCGAGGCGCGAAGCCCACTCGTTGCGGTCGTCATAGTGTCCTTGTCGGTAATTGTAGGCGAGAGCTTTCATGTAGCCCATGAACACCTTGAATGCCTGCTGTTGCAGGTAGCGGTGCATGGTGGTCATTGCCCTGCCTGTCTTTTCGGGGCTGCTCACTTTGCCGTTGACAAAGTTTTCAAATTCACGGACAAAAGCCTTGTCGCCCTCGGCGATGTTCATAAAGTCGATGTCGGTATTCATATTGTTGTGATTTATAGATGTGCGCGGTGATAGATTTGGGGATTTTCGGTCACGTTGTAGATGTAGTTTCCGCAACGCACCAACAAGGCGTGTTCGCCGTAGTAGAGCCGTTTCATTCCGATAATTGAGCCGGAACGGTGGAAATTCGGGTAGCGGTCTATGTTCCACCGCTTGCCCTCTTCGATTGTCATTCTTTTAACTCTCATGGGTATGGGGTGTTAGAAATAATAGTCGGCTATTAAGCCTGCATACAGTCTGTCACCCGGATTAAGCAGATTTATAAGGCGCATAAACTCGATGGAGCGTTCAGCCACACCGTAGCCGGTGCCGTAGTCGGTTATGAAAAGGCAGTTGGTGTCAAGCGGATTGAAGACAGCCATTTGGAGATTATAGACAGGGCCTGTCCACGTCATTGCTTTGTCAGGGGTTATTGCCTCCGCTTTCTCCTTTATAAGCCCCGCATAGGAGAGTCGCCATTCATCGATGCCTCCATTGTAGGTTAGGGTAAGGTCGTTGTTGAGTGTGAACATGCCTTTGGGGAGTATTTCAACAAGTTCCTCCATTTGGCTTTTACGTTCTGCCTCCGCTATTTCGTCCGCATAGCCGATGCATACAGATTCTCCCTCCGAAATGGTTTCGGGATTCATATATTCGTCCGCGTTTATCGGACTTGTGCCTAACTGATAGATTGTGCCGTGCATTGTCTTAAAATGTTTGAGTTGTTATTTTTTTCCCTTGAAAATAAAACGACAAAGCATAGTATTGGATGTCACCGACTTATGATTGAGATATCAGCGAAAGATAACAAGCAAGTAACAAAAATGGATTTTATTTGTAGGAAGCAGTCAGGCGGTCAAAAGGGAATGGAAAGGAAAGATAAAGGTATGGTCGTGAATCAATGGATATGGCTGACTGCAATCTCTTTCTGACTTTGCAAAGGAAATAAATTTTGATGAATCTGCCAAGCGAAAACAGGCAATTTGTCAAGAGTGTCAATCGGCCTGACTGTCGGGAGTCTCCCGGAACCGATGGAGCTGACGGCGGGAAATATTCAGATATGAGGCGATTTCGCCAAGCGGCACAAGCTCAAGTATTCGCGGGAACCGCTCTACCAGTTGACGGTAGCGTTTTAGGGGCGAGTAATAATAGCCGTCAAGTATTGTTCCGTATGCCTGAGAGAATAACGACTGTACGAATCGTAGGTTTAGTTCCGAATTGCATATCAAGTATTCCCTGATAACCTTTGTCGGCACAACCATCACATCGGAATCTTCCAATGCGATGATGGATGTTGGCATGGGGTCTCCGGACATTATTACGGAATAGTTGGCCAAAACAGCGTTTCTGAATACGAAGCCTACGGTTTTCAAGTTCCCCTCACTGTCGGTGAGTGCGTGTTTGAATTCACCGCTCTTTATCCATCCGCAATTTTTCAAATTCTCACCGGAATGCTCGAAGTATTCGCCTCGGCGGTAATGCCGTAGCTCACCCTGATTCTCGCAGATCTCTTTCCAAAATGCGAAATCGATATCACGCTCAAAGGCGTTGAACTTCTCCATAATGCAAAATTACCACTTTTTTAGGAGGTTTTGGTCCTTCCGTGCTTATAAAATCCTCACAATATGGCGAAAAACGCATGAGGTGTGACAAATGTCACACTTAAAGTCAATTATTCTTGTTAACTTTGTGTTGTGAACTACCCTTTAGCGACTTATGGGATAGCAAAGAAGAAATGACAGCATAAATCCGGGCACAATGGGAAACGGCCTCGCAAGAATCATCGGAATAGCGCGTCACCGTCTGCCAACCGACGGCGATGGCGTCACCACGCTTGTGGCTTTCCACGGATGCCCGCTCCGTTGTCGTCATTGCCTCAATCACCGGTCGTTCAGCGATGGAATTTATATCGGGAAAGGAGGAGAAATATGAAAACCTCTCTCCGATACAAGATTGCGCTTTGGATGGTGTGGGTGCAACTCGCGTTGCTCCCTCTCGCCAGTTATATGAAAAGTTTGGGAGGGTATCCTGATTTATGGCGTTGGAATCTTCTAAATTGGATAATTATAACAGGATATGCAATCGGGTTGGTTGCATGGCCCATAAGCCGGAAACTTGAAAAGCCGAAAGTCCTAAGGTTATGGCTGCGTGTTGATTTTATCGTATCATTGTTATTTCTGTTGCCTTTTGCGTCAATCATGTATAATGAGGACTGGATTACTGTGCGTGCAACTTCAGGAAAATTTGTCTTATATCAACATCATGGTTTTCTGCTTCATTCGGAGGTACTTCGTTTGGGAGAAAAACACGGCATCTTCATTCGGGCGTTGTCTAAAAACGCTATATATAGCCACTATAAACAAAATATTGATGAGTTTGGTGTCGATACAGTGGCAGGATGTTTCTATGGATACGGACATGGGGAAATATCAGTAGCATGGGTCTTGCCTCTTGATCGCACAATGCATCACCCCGACACAATGAGATATCAAAAAAATGCTCGTATCATTAATAGATTGATTGAGACTGTCTATGCGGCTCAGCCTATGGGTAATTACAGCTATTGCAGCTCATTTGTATTCCCTGATCATTTTGCTGGAATCAGATATGAGGACAAAGAAATCTTTTACAAAGATTCGGTAATGTATCATATCGACTATGAGCCGGAAGATTCGGTCATCGTATCAAAATGGCAGACAAATTCCGATAACATCCCAATGATATCATTCCCTAAGCATTCCATGTCGTATATGTCGCCCGACGAAGTGCGTAGGTTTATCACCAATTTGGAAAGGAGGGTCGCACGATGAAGCCGATATGGTATAAAATAGGTGTGGCGTGTGTGCTTATTTCCGCTATTGGCAGAATGGCGGATAAACCATTGGCGGTGTTAATCGTCATTGGGATTCTCGTCGTGATCTTCCTTACTGTCAGACTGTATGACAAAGGTAAAATCAGGATTCCTGAACGGGCTAAAACCATTCTGAAGAAAATCGGTGTCGGCATAGTCTATGCAGTCGGTATCATATACCTTGGGGGAATGACCGGATTTGCTATTTATTCCGTAGCAACGGACGGTAATTTGCAGGGTGTCATTGTGCTTGCCCTCGCTACAATCTTTATCGGCATATCGTGGTATATGACACGTTGGCGCAGATGGTGGGTAAAATTCATAAAAACCTTTTTGCCAAAAGACCAAGTAAATAATGGCGATTGGAAACTCCGTGAAAATTATTATTGGACTTTTGATTACGATACAAACGCGCAGTATGATTTGCGCATAAAAGAACGCATTTTTGAAGGCCGGGCGAGAGTGTGGCTTGACCCTAAAGATGTTGATGCGTCGTTAAAATATATTACCTCCTGTTTTTATGACTGGCTGAAGCAAAAAGGCATAGAGGCGAATTTAGTTGTTGACCATATGTCGGGATGTATATACGCTTATGTCGTAGCTGAAACAAAAGTCAAAACAATGACACCATCGAAATTGCAGCAGTTCAGAGATAGTTTTCGTTTGCTCTCCGGTATGAATTACGAGGGCGACTACTATGGAACATATCATGGCGAACTCGGCATTATATTTTTTGAATCAACATCGAGTGGCGTAATCCGTGCGATCAGAACAGAACCACGAGAAGAGCGTTATCTTGACCCGGACAGTGGATTTGGCTCCGATGAGGCTAGCTATTTTATTTCATCATATCCGGTTTGGAATGAAAATGAATGTGAGCTGATTACTCAAAAGGAGTTTTTCAATCTATGGCATGAGTACGCAGATTATGAAGATAGCGACGAGGCTTTCAGTTTTTTCACGAACGCATCAGTGATGTATTTCGCTGCCTTGGAAAATGGTGATAAGCAGGAACAGGCAAACAGCCAATGGGATATTGAGAATGCCGCCAAATATTTGATAGCCCATGATGAAGTGGATATAATGAAGGAGTTGCTGACGATACGGGAGGACTTTATGTTTTGGGCAGCCAAGCTGTTCCATGATGTCATTCCGGAACTTTGCGAGGACGCAACCAACAGACTTGTGGAGAATTGCGACAATCCTGTGATCGTCCGCAACTCAAAGCGACTGTTAGCCCAATGGAAGAAAGGAGGTAACGCATGAATAAGGTATTGGCAGAATACATATCTATATGCTCTCAATTCCGCAAAGACGGCTTGAGCAAACCTGAAAGGAAACAGCGACATGCCATGCTTTCGGAATGGACCAAAAACATTCATACGGATGAAATCCCGACAATGCTGGAATTATGTGAATTTCGGGATTGTTATGGCGAACTGTGCTATAATAATTATTTCATCAAATCCATAATAATTCCTGTGGTAGCCGCTGACTTTGAAAACAACGGAATTGATGGCATCAAGTTTTTGTTCAGTTGTTTCCGTGGTCACGATAGGTTATATAACAATGCCAATAGTCCGCTATCCATTTTTTGTGACGCTATTGGTTATAAGTACAATCCCATACAGTTGGCTGATTTAGTTCTTGATGTGGAACCTGAAAATCTTGATGTATTGAATTTCAAGTATTATTCTTTGAAATCATATTTGGAATTTTCCCTCCACGAAATACCGTCAGGCATACTCGACGGTATGAATGGAGTTTCGGTTTCAGCCATTCTGGATATGCTTCACATTGTAGATGAGTTTCAATACTTATCAGAAAGACTTTCGTTGAATGATGACAGTGCATTGATTGCCGATTGTCGCAAATTCTATTCCGCTTACGAGAACTATCTCAAGAATCTGGATTCATTCAAGAACTTTGCAGATTATCTGAATAAGAACGGTATTGAATACGAGGTTTACAGCAACACATATTATTACGAATAGAGGCATGAAAAAGTGGCAGAAAATATTGGGCGTTATTGTCGGCGTGATAATCGGAGTATTGAATTTCATCATATTCCGAGCAATCGAGTATGTCTATATATCAAATGATCTTATAGGCGAGGATAACTTGCCATTATGGCAAGTCAGTAACTATTTTATGGCTTTGGAAGTCCTTTTTATTGTGACTTACATTGCTGGAATCATACTTTTTATCAAGTTATGGCGGAAAGGAGGTAGGCGATGAAAAAGTTAATCTCAGCCTTAATTATGCCCTTGCTTTTTGTTGGATGCTCATATCGCAGCGACGACATTAAGGATAATGGCGTGTGGGTGCCTGTACCGATTGGAGAGTCGGTTATGGGATATGACAATATCGGCGGTAAAATCTATTGGGGGTATATTGTGGGGATGGATTTTACAGAAGATGAGTGCCTTGGAGCGGATATTGAAACATTCCGCGTTTGCAAAGGAACTGAATATGCCAGAGACAAACACCGTGTATATTATCCGCATGATGAAATCTGCTATGATGGAGTTGATTGTGGAGGTGTTGTTGCTGAAAAGATAGTCCTGGATGGTGCGAATCCAAGCCGTTTCAGATATATAGGAGATGGATATGCTGTCAGCGGCAATCAAATGTATCTGAATGGAGAGAAGATTGAGTGGAATGACAGCATAATTCAGAAAGGAGGGTCAGCCAATGAGAACATGGATTAATGTATTCATCAAATTCTGGTGGTTCCTTCAAGGCATCATATTATTGGTGTTCGGTTTTTTTGTTTGGATTCCAATCTCCGTTACGGGCATACTTGTAATTGTTTGCGACTGTTTGTATGACAATCGCAATCATAAGGTTCGCGTATTATCTCGAATCTTGCTGATGATTTGTGCGTTAGCGTATATGATTTATGTCGGTATGTTGATAGCTGTCGGTTCGCCACAAATATGGTTTGCGGTATCTCTGATAATTGTAGGAATTACCGATGTAATACTAAGTATTAAATTAGTCATTAGTTAATTATTAGGAGGATAGTATGAAAAAGTGGCAGGAAGTATCAGGTTGTGTAATCTTCGGATTAGGAGCAGTTATTGAATTGCTTTTAGTCTGCAACGCATATCTCGATCTTAAATACATTGTAGAGCCATTCGACATTCAGGATATAATTGAAAGAATGTACCTGAGTGTCGATGCACTTTCATGTGCCATGTGGATAAACTATTTCGTGGCACTCGGACTGTTCGTTTACTTGTGGCGAAGAGGAAACCGAGAAAAGAAATTACCCAAATATTCTTCAAGCGATGGACTAATACTTGATTGGGTGAATGGCTTTGAAATCAAAAGCAATGTAAGTGAGGATGGCATGGTTATAAAGGCGAACAAAGAAGGGTTACTCTCATTGGCTAATCATCTTACGAATTTAGCGCAAGCAGATGTGCCTCCCGGCACTCATATACATTTGGATTCCTTAAACTCGTTGGAAGATGGTTCGGACAATATAATAATTGAGAAAACATGAAACTGAAAGATAAGAACACTGGCAAATTTATTGGTGTGGCGACTATTAGCGGCATACTGACTTTTGCTATCGCTTGCGGATTGTGGTATATGGTTTCAGGCGAGAAGTGGTTGGATTTTTGGGGGATTCCTGTCACAATCATTTCGTTTTGGATAATCGGGGCTTTGATAGCGTGGCTTATCATCCCTGACAGGAAAAGCTATCTGTTAGGCATCGCAGCGTATTTATCCACTATCGGGGTTAATTTCATTATAGCGGCTTTTAATTTCCTCAACGGAGAAAACGGATGGATTGTCCTGATCGCAATAGGTTTCGCAATTATCTCCATTCCCGGAGCTATTCTGCTGAATTTAGTAACAATACGGATTATCAAATGAAAGTTAAGAAAATTCATATAGCCATCGCGACGGCAATATTGTCATTAATCGTAATCGCCGGTTGCTCCCGAAGTATTGACTATAACGATGGTGAGCCTGTGATGTTCTCTGAACTGCCGAAAGAGGTTCAGGACACTCTAATCTGGTGGGGAGAACATACAATCGTATCCGTTGGAGATACGGTTGTTGTGGAACTGGACGATGTGGTATGTTTTGATTCAGACTATACTTTTTTGCGCTCTACTCTCGGGCCGTGGATAACGTCAAGAGGTTTGCGTCGAAATAGAGACGGGAAAGAATGGAAATTTAATGGTAATCTGAATGTGCCGACCCCTATTGTCACCATAGGCGACACCATTTATATTCCATCTGGCTATAATCTTGTCACTTGCGGAGGAGTGAATCCGGATGCTGTTTTCTATCGGCAAACACTCAATTAACTAATCGGCATGGAGGCTTTAATTGAAATGGTTATGTACTCGATACTTGGTTCAACATTCCGGCATATTGGAGCGGGCCTCCGATATTTCTTCATCCGAGTTATCCTCAGGAAGAAAGTAACATATAAAAGCCTGCGTTACGATAATCCGAAAGATATGGTTCTCGCAAACTTTGACAACGCCTTTGCCAACACCTTTTTCGGTTTTGTAGTCTTTTGCGTACTCCTAATTTTAATGGTCAAATACCTGTCATAATATGAAAGCCGATAAATACATAGCGCAAGAATCGTTTACTGCACCAACCTTATGTGTCGTAATGACTGCATGGTGCATATGGGCCGGTTGCACTGAGGGCTGGAATATTCTCAGTGTTGGCGGTTTGGTATTTTTCGCTATCGGCATGGTCGTTTACATATTCAAATATGTGAAATATGGACGCAGCGTATTGATGATTGATGAAACCGGAATCACTATAAAAGATTGGCACAAGAATAAACTCCTGCATTGGGACGAAATCGAGAAATGCGACATAGCATGGCGCACCGCTATGGGGCACTGCTTCCGTTGTCTGGGCATAAAGACTTTGGCAGGGAAACGAGAAAAATTCCACGACGTAAGACTATCTGGCAAATTATGCCGAAACAGGAGCGTAAGACAAGCCATTGAAAAGTTTGGCGGAACCGAAATATTCGATTATGAAGGTTCAAGCCAACAGAACCGCTATGTCGTAAATATTATGATCTTCACACTATTGGCAGTATTCGTATTCTTCATAATTTACTCCATAATATGAAAAAGGCCGGAAAAATAATCGCATATTCTATCGCTCTCCTTATTGTTATAGCTATAGCAGTTTCTATTGTCGCAATTTATCATATGGGATACAATACAGCTCATTACAGAGAGAAAGACATTGAGGCAATAAATCAGGCGACCTTTGAGAATAGATACAACGAGCAATCGGAACATAAAGATATAATTATAAGCAAAGAAGAAGCCATAAAGAATTATTACGGCAAAAATTCGGTATTCGATATTGACCGTGAAGATTATGAAACCGCAAAATGGGTTCTGGAATCTTCATTTCCGAAAGAAATAATCAGAGATGGAGGCGGGTACAAATGCGTTGAGTCCGGAAACACATCATCCGTCGATAGGATAATAAGGATGTTTCCTATTGACCGGTATTTCAAACAATACCTTGGTGTCTGGCAGAATGGGCGAAAGACCGTCACTATATATCTCACAACAGAATACACTCCGGAGTATGTGGGGCAATATGTGCAATACAAGGGTCTAATACCGGAAGAGATTACGGTAACCATTGATTTGATGACCGAAAAACTATCCTTATAATCCAACTACCATGATTTTAATACTCGGAATTATAATACATCTGATTATCTTTACTTTACTGGCGGTGGTGATTGCATTGCCATTGGCCGGTATTGTATGTTGGCTAAGCAGGAAGCATAGGAAACGTAACACTATATTGGCATTGTTATCGCCATTCGTGTTTATATACTCGTTCTATTTCACCGGTCTTGTCGGAGATTTTGCCTGTGCGTCAATCTTTGATACAGGTTGCGGAATGGATGGGTATTATAAGACTGAATTGCCTAACGGTTATCAGATAGAATCTCATACATATGGTTTGACCCGAGAAAATTTTACCGGATTTCTCCATAAAGACGGACAGTTTGTCTATGAATGGGTTACTAAAATTAAGGTTTCAGGCGACTCTATTTCGGGAGAACGTTATGATCTCGACGAAACACCAGGAAGTGAATATTACTTTGCAATAGACACTAAGACTGACAGTATAACGGAATATAAATCGCTCAGTGAAGCAAAGGCAAAAGCACCGACCGTTGTAACAGAATTAACGTCATTAAAGGCATTCTATTATAAAAGTTGGCCGTGGGTAATCCCTTTGACAATCATCGCCGTTGTCGTATCGGCAGGGTTAGTATTTCTTTTATGGTTTGTTGTTATCAAAATATCTGCGCGATGGAGAATTTAACGACGAAAAGGAGATGGCTATTAATCGGATTGCTTCTTATAGAGGCAATGATTATGTTTTGGGTTGTTCCGAAGGCCAATGCCGATGAAATTGAAATGCCAATATCGCTTACGATTAGTCTATCATTAGCCCTGATGATAAGTCTGGCCATCTTGATAAAATGGAATCAAGGTAATCGCAAGACCGTTATTCCCATCTTCATTGTATGCGTTGCAACATATCTTCAGATACTATATTGCTCCGTGTTTTATGATTGGGGCGCCTATGTTTGTATGACCTTGCCGATATTCCAACTGGTATTGGGATATGCGGTATTTCGATATTCCACCGACATAGTCTCTTTATTTATTGGCTGCTCGAATCTGATGTTTTCGGCTATATGGGCTAATCAATATCAAGGTTTCCTATGGTTTCATAATAAGTCCTGTGATTTTGAAACGATGGCAGTGGCGAGTCTTGGCGCCTTTGGCGGTGCTGTGATTGTATTCGCCATATCAGCTATTATGATAATGAAGTTCAATCATAAAAACGCTTGAGTATGAATTATGATATAACTATCGAATATAAGGATGGCCGGGTAAGTATGAAATTTCTCGGAGTTGATTTCTTTGCACTGGATAAAGTTTTTGGAACGATGCCAATAAAAAAACTATCCAATTATTGCTTCGGAATTTTCAATACAGAACCGGATGAACCGACCTATATTCAGTCATCCGACAATAATATCTCTGAAATCGTATCCGTACCGATTACTAATCCACACTCGCTTATTGAGTTTTTCAGGAGTATTCCGGACAGAGAAGATTTTTCAATATATAAGTTGAAAATAGATTTCAATGACTTCTCCATGCTCTATGATGATGATTGTATGCTTGTCATAGAGGGCAAGTGCTCTGACAATGCTGAATTTAAATTCTTTAATAGACTTTATCGTGACATATGCGATACCCTTGAAAATGAGGATTAAAGTTATAGTTAATTTGCATGAAATCAGACAACAAGACATATCGGTTTTTCTTTGGACGGCGGGGTGAGAGGCACTTGCCATTCGGTGCTATGCTGCTGATTCTCGTGCCTTTTCTCATTGTAGGTCAGTATTTCCAGAATCGCAAATATAATGCTCTGTCGGCAAGTCCGGAACATACATCAACTGTAATTTCAAATATCGGCTACATAGGCAACAGTGGCCCTATAATACATTACAGCTTTACAGTGAATAGTATTACATATAATGGTGGTATGCATGCCAATGGTTTTGCCGTTGGCGACAGCATAGGCGTGGTGTATCAGAAAGACAATCCCGAAAACAATATGACGGTGTTCGAGTATTACGACGGCCCTTCGTATGGATTCGTTTCTGCATTTGTCATTCTTGTTGTAATTCTTGCGATTATCCGTTGGCGGAAGATAAGCAGGCAGTACAAAGCTGATGCCCCGGTGGAAACCAAAGTGCAAAGGGCATGTGGGATTTATCGTACCTCAAAAGAATATATATTCGTTACGGGTTATGGCAAGACCGGCTTCGGCTACAATATGAATTATCCTATAAAGTTTGCGCCAATTGATTGTGATGATATAGAATTCAATAATGCTTTTGGCGAAGTTTTCTTAGCCAGCAATCGCGAAGAATATAAGGAGCTAAAATCATCGGAACTAATCAAGGCAATGAAACAACGCTCATGGCGACAGCTTCACCTCCATTCGACCTCCGTATTTGTAAATCAGGACGACGATAAAATCAGTGTAGTCCCTACTAAATTGGCATCCGATAAATGGCTTGATTGGGATTCCAATCAAGCGCTGACATTTGACGTTGGCAATGATTCTATATACGACATCGTAAGTGAAACCCGAAAACTCCTCGATAATCATGAAACTGACCGATAAAAACTCCGAGATAAGAATCTACCAAAGCGTATGGAAAAATACGTTTTATGCCATCTGTTGCTTGGCTTTTGCTATTGTCGGATATTTGATTATAATAAATCCAAGTACTAAATGGCCAACGAAAATCTTTGGTGGTTTGCTGAATATGATATTTTTTGGAGGTGCCAGTGCGCTTTTCTTTGCTATGGCGTCACATAAACGGATTCGCCGCATTCCGTTTTTAATAATCTATGCAGATAGATTGGGAATTTATAAACAGCGCAATGGTGATTATCATACTATCAATTACGCAGATGTTAAAAAGTTTCGATTAGTAAAGATTCACTCGTCTAAAATGATTGCGGTGGACTATAAGACAGCTCCACTGATACATAAGTTTGACGGAGCATCCGATTTGAAACAAAATATAATGAACTTCAATTTCAATGAGATTGGAGCGATAGAAAATATACCCGTTCACAATCTGACAATGAAAGGGAAGGATATTTGTGATATATTGAACCGCCGATTGAATTGTTGGCAAGTAAGACCCGCTGAATAAGAATATGAATAATTACGATATTACAAAAATCCAATCGAAAATCAATCGGTTAAAGCGGACTGGTGACTTCAGTCATTTGCGGTCATTCCTTTTGAAATTGTTATCGGCTTACCCCGATGAATATTATTTCATGGCTGAACTGTCAAGTGCCTGTTATCAATTAAGGAAATATATCGAAGCATTAACTTATGCACAAGAGTCATATCAGTTAGCTCCTGATGATTATTGGGTAAGATATATTTATGGCTGTGCATTATCTGCAAATGATAAATTGGAAGAAGCAGCTGAGATGTTTAATTCAATCATAGCCTGCGATGTGGCTTTTCTCGCTGATTATAAGCATGGCGAAGGGAAAAGATGGGCTGAATCTCTGCTAAACGATAGTAGATATATGAGGGCTGTCATTTATCAGCAAGAAGGCAATAATCTTGAGGCACGAGATTTATTCCAAGCACATAAGTCCATAAGAAGGCGTGGGCTATATAGCGATTTTTCGATCAAACAAGTTAATGAGCATATTAAATGGCTGGATATGATTATCGGCGATACCGACAGGGACTATTCTATTTCAAAATATCGTCCGCAGTTCTATGATGCTGAAGGATGCTACATTCATAACGAGTGGACTTCAATCTCTGATATTGGCAAATCGTTTGCAGATGGAATACTCACAGCCGATGAGTATATTGAAGCGGAGAACCGATATATTGATACGGCTATTGATTTAGCAAAATTGGCTGGTTGTTCATATCTTATAGTGAGTTACATGGAGGGTGATTCAAAGGATATTGTAAATTCAGTTAAGGGTCACAAACTGAATCATGGCCTTATTGAAAGAGCAAAGACAATCCGACAAGGATTAAGAATCTCACTAAAGGACTGTCCGGACTATCTTCGCCTATGCCTGCGAGAATGTTGTTGGGCTGTATTCTCCAACAAGACACATAATTTCCTTGTCAAGTTTGGCTACGACTATTATATGCATGTTCATACTGCCGTGCCAAAAAATCAGGTTGTTGAAATTGTAACCAGAAACGGATTGTATCTTCGCCCATGAAACTAACAAGCAAACATTATAGCAATCAAATATTTAAGAAGGCTTCTTTTTGCAACGGAGGCTTGGCTGAATGGTGGACTAAAAAAACTTTTAAGCGGTGTGATTTTGATAACTGCGACTTTACCGATATTATGGCAAGAGGGTGCCGTTTCATAGGCTGTGTTTTCAAAAGAGGAAAGTTACAGCATTTCTATATGGGTTCCACTACTCTGGTAATGCCCCGTAAAACGGTTTATCGTAATTGCACATTCGAGCGAGTGAAACTACGCAACTTCGGTATCGCGGACTTTTTCGATTGTTCATTCATTAACTGCGATTTTCGTTCTGCCTTTATTGCTGCATCTTTTACCCGTTGCAGTTTCATCGGAGAAATTTCCGGTTGCGTATTCTGCGGCCCTCAATATAAAGGCGGTTATTACATAAATTGGCTCAATTATTGGATTTCCAATAAAGGACGGCTACACTATGTGGATTTCACTAAAGCCACCCTGATAGATGTTGCCTTTCGTGGTGGTGTAGATTTGTCAACGACTAAGTTCCCGATAGACTATGAAACTGACTGATAAGAGATTTTGGATAACATGGATTGTCGTTGAACTATTGATGTTATCATCTTGTGTTTACATGGCAATCTATAGTAAATTTATAGGCATAATGTGTGTTTTCGGAGCAAGCCAACCTTTAATGTTAGCTTTGACTCTATATAAAAAGAAACATCAAAGCGGGGCACTGACAAATTTAATAATTGTTGGTTTGTATTCCATTTATTCTGTGTATATAAGTATATCAGGACAGGATGCCAATGGTTGGGGTTGGGCATTTTGCATGATTGTTTTTCCAATAATACAGCTTATACTTCTTTTGTTGTTTTGGGGTATTCAAAAAATTGCTGAAGCAAATGAACAGAAAGAATAACTATATGGCTAATCACGAAATATGGAATCCTATCCGGATGATTGACTGCGAGTGTTCGGTCAATTCAATAGACTACAATGCGACGGATCTTATTGTCGAGTTGGAACGGTTCGATAACAAAGGGATAGTAAGGATTGATTTCAAAGAAGTGTTCGCGTATCGCGTGACTTTGGAACATTTCAGAATCAACGATATACTGGATGGTGTGGGTATAGCACCGTTATACGAGGTTGAAAACTCTGATTATTATAACTTGCTAATGCAATCCGGTATGAAGGTGCTATATGGCGATGCCCTCAAAGTCCGGCATTTTGCCATAAAGACAACCGAGCATATCATAGATATTCTCACCACTAATAGTTATACTTTGATATGATGGAATGTAACCAAACATATTATCGAAAGAGAATCCCCATGCTGACGCACAGGGATTCTAAGGTTTCAGTGCCATTTGAATTTTCGGGTGAGATAGGTGACGAGTGCCACTGAGACCACCCAAAAGAAGATTATCAGGGAGACAAGCGAATTTATCTCTTCGGAATGTATGGCATGGGAATTTGCGAAAATTACCAATGCGAGAAATACGAACAGCCATATCAGGGAAAAGAGGATTATGTAGGCGGCGAGTGCCGGAATGATGACGCAGTTTCTTGCGGTCTCCATCTTATCGGTCATCGGCTTGACTTTGGCGTTGAATGTTGCAGCCATCTCGGTCGCGGACTTCTGGAGATTCTCACTGACTGCCGATGAGAACTTTTGTGCGTCCATAGGAGAAGCTGCCTCCCGGATTTCATTGATGATGTAGGGAGCCTCTTTCATGAAGAGCCGGATCTGCAAGGCGAGGTCGCTCTGCGCCTCGATCTCTTTCTGCCGCAACTCGTCGTCTCTCGTCTCGGCTATCGCGCTGTCGATGCCGGAGACATCAATCTTTTTAAGAGCCATAATATAATCGGTTATCTTCGGATTCCTTTTCTTCTTACAATTCCTATCTTGGAGCGGGCTGCTGCGGCACAACGACGGGCGCGGGCTATCTCTTCCTCGATGTCGTCACGCTTCTTCGGGAGGTCGTTGTTCGATGCCCCTCCGCCGCCGGAAACATAGACGGGAGTGTTGAGAAACGACATGAAGCTCATCGCAACGGCGAAGTGGTAACAAGCCTCGTTGATAAGGACGGCCCAGTTCTCCACCTCCCGGAAATCAAACTCATCGTCGAACACGCGCATGACTTGTTCCGAGATAAAACGGGTGTGGGTCTCGTCATCATGGACAATATCGACACGCCGTGTGTCTGGTCTGTAAGCGGCATAGTCCGGGCGAATATCGGATTCCCTGCTGTCGGCTTTTGTCTGCCTATCCTGTGCCGGGTGCAATTTGTTCCATGTTTCTTCAAGTTTGGATGCCATAAGGTTGCGGCCTTTGCCAAGCTCGGATGCCTTGAACTTGGCGTTGCCTTTTTTCAGGATATATCCACGGATTACACCCTTTTCATCAGTTCTTATCTTGACATCATATCCTTTCGCTTCAAGCCGGGCAAAGTAATCGTCAAGCGACCATTCGCCCATTTTTGACAGGACATCAAGACAGTCACGGCTGACGGACTTGCTGTTTATGTCGTGGATATTTGTCGCTGTCTGCCAGCCTCGCTTGCGTGCGATGCGTTCCGCCGCCCGTTGTGCCCGAAGATGGATGTTTCGGTCATTGTTGATGTTCCCATTTTCGTCAAGACGGCTAACAACCGCATGGAGGTGAGGTATGCCGCTGTCGGATTCGAGGTGCAGCCACACGGTTGACTTGCTTCCGGCGAGATTGGTTCTCGGAGAGAGCTGCCGACCCTTTTTGTCCCTCATCTCCTGACGGTCAAACTCGGTCACGAAATCCTGCCAGAGCTGTTTCCAGTTATCAGGAGTGAAGTTGCGCGTATGCTCAGGCGCAGGACTGATCTCTATTCGGATAAGGTTGTTCTTCATGCGTGGTCGGGACATGGAATCAAGCCTGACCGAGTTCCATATCCCCAAAGGGTCTATGCCGGGAGGGAGGAAGTTGTCGCAGATATGAAATATTTTCTCCGGATGCTTCTTGTTCGCCGACACGCCTGTAATGTAGTTCAGGGCGTTGATGCCGTGTGATATTGATTTTGCCTTCGCGATCATGTTTTCAAATTTTGATAATGGTTTTTCTTGTGCGCGGACTTAATCGTCCACCGTTTATCACGGAGTTAAGAAATTCTGTGACGGCGTTGGTAATCGGCACTACCAGCCTGTACCAGTCGAGCATGAAGGAGACCTTTTGAAAAAGTATGATTCTCGCATCATGCTTCATTCCGGCAAGTGCGTTGGCGAAGTTGAGTATATCGACACGGCAACCGTCGAGGTTGTGAAGCAGTGCCGATTCCTCTTCGGTCAGTGCCGATGGAGGCTCGTAGCCCAAGGCGCGCTGCCTCATGTAGTCGCTCGGAGTAAGGTTGCATCCGGCGGCAATGTCGTGTATCTTCTCACGCTCTGCGGCTGTCATCTTGGTAGTGACGGTGCATGACCGCAAAGCCTCCGGCGGCAACTTCTTTCGCCTTGTCTTTCCGGCATTATTGTCGGGGCTATTATCTTTATGATTCATATAATCGGATATTCGTGATTTGTAAAACTGATTATCGGGTGCGAGCCTGCGAGCGGCCATGCCCCTGACCGTAGGGAGGGGCGAGGCGTTTTGGTGCAACCGAGCGGAGCGAGGGTAACACCAAAACATATCTCGCAACACTTCTCAAAAAACACTGTCTTCAGACCTGTACTTCTGGATATTCATGGCACATCTGATTCGGCTCTCTATCTGCAAAGAATCCGTTAGACACCAGTTTTCCGTCGGAGTTCTTCCAGCCCATTATGCAGGAGAACGAGACTGCCGAGCCGATACGCGAGTTATAGATTGCCACCAGCCCTGCGGTCTCCATTCTCGCAAGGATATTGTGCATCTTCTTCCGTCCAAGATTCCATTTCTCTGCAAGGCCGATTTCCGAGAACTGCGCCTGACCTGGTTTCAGGTTGAGCGGTCTGCGGAAAGTGCCGTCATATCCGGGAGAGGTACGCATCTCTTTCAGCAGTCCGCTGAATATCGCCATGTTGCTGATTGCGTTGCCGTTGTTGTCGGTCGTTGTTTCCGACAGCCATTCCACGGCTTCCGCTGTCAGCCAGATGTTTACCGATGAAAAGGGATATATGTTTTGTTGTTCCATGTTCCTTGTTTTCTTATAGATAGTGTATTGGCAAAATGCCAAAGTTTGGATTTTTACAAAGTGAGATTTATGTACGATGGTTTTATACTTCGGTCTCCTTGTCCTTCTGTCTTTCAACCCATACTCCGATGATATTCTGATAATGGTGGATTGCATTTTTGAATATTCTTCATGTGTTTCTTCCGATAATTTTCTAATTGAAGAATATGGAACAATGAAAACGGAGGGAAAAGGGGATGGCAATGATTCTCTATTTCTGCATCGGCGCATTAGACGGCGTGTTTCCGGCATTATGATTGGTACCCGTAGTCTGCAATTTCGGGAGGTTGTTCAACACCGTCTGTATGTCCTGCCTGTCGGAAGATACTGTAAGCAGTGCTGTGGTGATGTCTATTATCTCTTCCTTGCCTACATATTGCGACACCGATTTCATCAGTATGAGTGCCCGCTTCTGCCGATGTGCGCGGATGCCGTCCACATCCCCGGTTTCCTTGTCGCATCCGAAGTTGAGATAGCGGTTGAGTGCGGAGCGGTCATACTGCGGCATGGTCTCCAACGTGCTTTTCCCTGCGGCAATCGAGAGCATGGAGCGGAGTGCGTCGGCCTCGTAGGGGGTACATCCGCCAAGAAACTCCATGATGACTTGGGTTTTCCTTTGATTCCCGGATTTTGACTCTTTGGATTTGGTATCCGATGATTTACCGGTCTTTCCTCCCGGCGTGGTTGTTATGTCTGTCGGCATAGTCTTTAATGATTTGATTTGTGAGGGTTAAAGAGGCTTCTTGTTCGCGAGATAGTGGGCGGCTTCGGCGTCTATTTCGTCCTGCGAGGATATGCGGACGCTCTTGAGGTATGCGTCGAGGTCATCGGGGTCGAAGAAGCATATCTTTCCGCTCGGCTTGTACATGGGGATTACGCGCCGCATCATCATCTTGCGGAAGTACGACAGGGAGAAGCCGAGATAGTCTGCGGCTTCCTGAGAGTTGAGAAGTTTTCGTTTAGTCTGCATCGACAAAAGTTTTTTAGTTGATATTCTTTGTTTTTAGAATGTGCTGATTGATAGACTTGTCAGCCTTTTGATTCCGATGCAAAATTACAGCCGTCCCCGTGTGGCACAATGTGGGTCTCACGGGGAAAGGTTAAAAATGACAAACGCACCATACGCTGAATTTCAGTCGTATAGTGCGTCGTTAAAACGAATATGTCTGTTGTAAATGGGGATAAGCCGGATTATTACGGGATTCTGCGCCTTGAACGCCATTCCTCTATGGCTTCATCAATGGATTTGCGGTAATTCCGGTTGTCCTCGGTGGCATGGCCGGCGCAGATGTCGGAACGGTGCTTGTCGTAGTATGACCTGGCGATGCCGCAGCGTTGCAGGAACAACCGCACCCATGTCTCAGCCTCTTTCCTTGGGCTGATGTTACTCGCCACGGCAAAGACCATGTAGCAGACCCGCAGTTTCTCCTTCGGCAGCACGGCAATGGATTTTGCCTCTTCCCTTACGTTGAGGAAATTGGCAAAATCGAGAGGGGTACAGTTCTCAAACTGGCTGTCGTTGCAGACATCGTGTATCGCCATGCACAAGCCCAGTTCAACCACATCACGCCACTTGGCGGTTTCAAGCAACAAACCTCCGTTCATCGACCTTCCCCTTTCTCCATGCGGTCAAGGTCGTTTATAATACTTCCGGCTATGCCGTTCAGTTTCGTGGCAAGCGCATACAGGTGTGAGGCTTTGAGGGAAAAGACATCCCCGGCGCGCCGGTTCTCATGCTCGTATTCAGCATATATTCTCCTGACATCGGTCTGCCGCCTGTCATGTTCCGCCTTTGCAGCATCGCACTCCTTCTCAGCCTCGGCATACTCTTTTGAGCCGAGAGGTAGATAGTCAAGGCGGTGGTTCAGCTCGCAGTACCGTTTCCAGTAAGGGTTAAGTTCATCAGAAGCCTTTTGAAATATGGCATGGTAATGTCGGGAGTGAGCGTTTGCAATCCCCCGGAAATCAATGCCGTCAAGCCGCCCTATATTATTAAGGAGTGTCGTGGTCTCTGCTTTGAGGGAAATAGCTATCTCACGTAATCCTGACAAATCCTCACCTGCCATAACCTCCGCATCGGCTATAAGCGCATTGGTGTCCTGAAGGTCGTAGTAGAACCGTGCAAGCTCATACGCCTGTTCAAAAGACATCGTACTACCATTGCAAGCGGCAACAATCCCATTGACTTCATCGAGCCGGTTTGCGATATTTATAGATTTCTTCATAAAAACATTGTCATATATACCGGGAGACACAATACAGTGCCATCCTTGCGCATATCTTTCGTATATACAAGATATTCATTTTTAATTCTTGACGAAAATTTAGAGCAGAAAGCATCCAATGAGGCATGAGCCTTGTAACCGGACGATTTCACCTCGATTGGGCTAACCTTGTCTCCGTCTGAAATCAAGAAATCAACCTCGTAATTGTGTTTTCCGCTCTCTGTCGGAAATGTATAGTAGTGCAGTTCGTGGCCTGCGGCCTTAAGTATCTGCGCCACCACATTCTCGTAAACATAGCCGAGGTCGGCACTGAGTTTGTTGCTCAGCAGTTTTTCATATATTACATTCTGTGTGAATTTTTTATCCCAAAATGCAAGTGTTACGAAAAGTCCGGTGTCACCGACAAACATCTTGAAACGGCTTGTGTCATGGTGCAACGACATCCCGGCACCCGGATCGTTGGCATGGTATGACATATTGACCGTCATTGACTCCTTCATTTCCGACAGCACGTCCGCAAGCTCGTGACTTCTTGCCCCGCCTGTTGAACTCCACGCCATATAACGGTTTGAATTGCGTGTCAATTCCGACGGAATGTTATGGAACAGCAGCGATGCGTTGCCGGATGGGTCTATGCGGTTGAAGTCGTTTTCATAGAGAGTGATTATTCCCCGTTTCGAGCGATCGACCTTCTCCATATTGTTCGTCTCTATATAAGTGGCGACGGCCTGCGGCATACCTCCCACAAGCATATACAGCCGGAAATCGCGCATGAGTGAGCGGTTGGCTACATCCCCAAGAGATTTTCGGTCTCTGAAACATTCCTCAAGCATAGGTACGGACACTCTGTCACCTAAAGCCCACCTGAACTCCTCGTAATCCATCGGGTACATATTGACCGTAAGTTCCTCGCTGGGTATCAGTATCCCATCAACATTTTTCCTTATAGAAATCAGCGAGCCGGTCTCAATATAGTCATAACGACGGTCTTTAACGAGATATTTTATGGCCTGTCGTGCCTTGGGGCAGTTCTGCACCTCATCGAAGATGATGACAGACTTCCGTTCAATCAGCTCAACATGATATATCATCTGCAGGCGCATGAATATGAAATCGAGGTTTGACACGTCATTGAACAAATCCCGTACCTCGTCGCTGCACTCGACAAAATCAATCAGTATGTAACTGTCATACTCGGCGCGTGCAAATTCCTCGGCAATCGTTGACTTTCCGACCCGTCGCGCGCCTTTTATCAACAAGGCTGTGGAACCGTTGTCCGATTCTTTCCATTGTTGCAGTTCCCGGTATATCTTTCGCTTGAATATCATGTAATAGCCATTGTTTAACAGGTGCAAAGATAATCAATCTCACACGATTCTCAAAATGTTTTAGGCTGTATTTGGCACGATTCTCAAAATGTTAGCCTTGTGCAAATGTAACTTGCTGTCAGGCAATGACATTTTTAGTCGTTTTCTTCTTTTTCATTTCTCTTCTCAAACATCTTGTCAACGAGGTTGACAGCCTCAATCTTCTTACTGTCAACAATTTTTGCGTAAATCTGCGTTGTGCGGACATCGGAATGCCCCATCAGCTTACAGGTCGTATAAAGGTCTGCTCCTACGGTCATCATGAGTGTTCCGAATGTATGGCGGGATGTGTGAAAAGTCAGATGTTTGTCTATTCCGGCGGATTTTGCCCAAACCTTGAGAATCTTGTTGATTGTCATCAGAGACGGCAGCCCTGAGAAAATGGGGGAGTTTTCATCTTCATTTCTTTCAGGAAGCCATGCGAGCGCATTGTTGGAAAGCGGGATATAAACAGGTGTCGATGTCTTCTTCATTACAACCGACAGCAGGTATCTGCCGTCATTCATCTGCACATCTTTCCATTTCAAGGCGTAAATGTCGCTCATTCTAAGTCCGCAATAGCATGAAAACAGGTATGCCTGTTTCACAACCGGATTATAGCAATCGGTGGCTGTGATTTTCTTTAATTCTTCAATCGTCAGGAACTGTCGTTGTGATTCGGGCTTTTTCACACGTTCTGCCGCAGAAAGCAGCATGAACGGATTTTCGCCGAGTACTTCCGCACGGACAGCGGCATTGAGCGCAATCGAAAGCTGGGAGATATAGCTCACCGCCGTGCCTTGCGATATACGGCCTTCCTTTGGCGCGTATGCACTGTTCCTAATTCCCTCGCTCACCTTGTTCTGCCTGTTGTATGAGTTCTGCAGCCAGTCGATGAAGCCGAGTGCCCATTTCTTGTCTATATCACCCATGCGGGTCTTTTTGCCGTACAGTGTCACGACTTTAATAACACTGCCCAAAAGTGCTATATTGCGTATGCCCTTGCGTTCCTGCGCGGCCTTGAATTTGTCGAGCCAGTCCGTCAGCAGAAGTTTCTGCCACCCGGCATTGCGCCTTATTCCGGCCTTTCCGTTGGTTATGTCTATTATACGCTGGGATTTTATGGCTTCCACTGCGGCACGGGTCGCCCTGTTCTGCTCCTTGACTTTCGCGCTGACTTCAGGAAGCAGATAGAGTTTAAGAAACTCATAACTACGTTTCCCATTGACATATATGTCAAGATAGAAGGATTCTGAACCGTCAGCGAGTTTCTTGGTGCGCACTCTGACAGGTTCTTTGAGTTTTGTTTTCTTTTTGGGAGAGGTCATATTATTTAGTTTTGTCATTTATAAAACCTTGTCAAGGAGATTCATCGCCTCGACTTTTTTACTGTCGATAATTTTTGCGTAAACCTGGGTCGCGCGCACATCGGAATGTCCCATCATCTTGCTTGCCGTATAGAGGTCAACCCCGGCAGTCATCAGCATTGTTCCGAACGTATGGCGCGACATGTGGAAATGTATCTCCTTGCCTATACCGGCTTGTTTAGTCCATTTTTTAAGATGTTTCCCAATTCTGGTCTTGCTCGGCAGAGCATCAAAGACAGCTCTGTCGGATGGCGCGACACCCCTTTCCGGCAGATATTCCACCGCTTTTGATGAGAGGGGAACCGATACATGCTTTCTTGTCTTCTTCATTATAAACGACAACACTACCGTTTCTCCGCTTTTAGAAATATTTTGCCACCGGAGATTCAGCATATCGGAAATACGAAGCCCGCTGAAACAGCAGAACAGGAATGCCCGTCTGATATGGTCATGTTTATATGGTGTGGCTTCCAGTATGCCGACCTCATCAAGAGTGAGGAAACTACAAGTGGACTGCGGTTCAGTGATCTTGTCGGCAGTATTAAGAAGCGTCCACGGATTGCTCTTGATATACCCCATACGCATGGCGTTGTTGAGAATATCCGCAAGATGCCAAAAATATCCAAAAGCGGTTTTCCTTGCCAGCACCCTGCCGGTTTTAGGACTGCGATAAGATAAAACCCAGTCTTTGAAATCAATGCAGAATTTCTTATCCACATCACACAGTCTGGTGCCCGGCCTGAAAACTTCAAAATTTCTTCGTGCCGTGACAAGAGCCTTGTAGGTATTCATACCGCGCTCCTTATAATAGGAAATCAGGATGTCGATATAATCACATAGAAGGATTCCGGATTTGTCTTGTGTCTCTATTGCCTCCGATATACCTTGTATATGGGCGTTGCATTTTTCGATGATGATTTCCTCAGCCCTGCGCAGTGTTTTGGCATTCTCGCGCTTTGCCTTTTCGGTTGCTTCGGGCAGAAGATACAGTTTAAGGAACTCATACTCATGTTTCCCGTTAATGGCATGGTCTATGAAAAGCGACTCGCGCCCGTCCGCAAGTTTGCGACGGCGTAACTTGTACGGACTTTTATCTACTTTTGATGTTCTTTTTCTACCCATTGCTTTTCAGTACATTATATCCGATTGCAAAGGTAGTAAATAAATCCGATAAAAGTATCAAAACAAGTAACAAAAATAATCTCCAAATGGGTATTTTAGGAAATTAATGAGAATCTGACTCGCAGCAATAAAACTCTTATATATAGGATTATAAATGTTTTATACAGCTGATTATTTCGCTTAAATTCCATATTTATTTTCTTCCCTTTTGTGAAGCTCTCTTGAGCTTCCCGGCAGGGCTGGCCGTTTTTCGTGCAATGCGCAACTGCGGCCAAAGGGAGGATAAGGCAAGGGTGAGGTCAGCGGCAAGACCGGGATACCCAAATTTTGGAGGCACGAGAAAATTTGAAACCGAAGGCTCGGTTTCGAGCTGAAGGTTGCGGAGGCTCACGGGCGCAGTCCGCCGACCTCAAACGAAGTGGCCTTTGCCGTTCCTCCCGGACGCGGTAATTTCGCACGGAAAAACGCCAATCCTGTCGGCAGCGAATAATTCACAGGAAAAAATCTTCATAAAAACATCCGCTCCAAAGCGTCAGCCTTGAAGCGGATCAGGGCCATCGTTCCGAGAGCGGTCATCCAAAGACCCGGCGGCACATTGGTATTCCATAGACCCGCGCCCAAAACAGCAAGGCGTGACACGTATATACGCCTCACGCCCCACTGTTCTATAATTCGGGTACTGCCAGCCAGCTCACATTGTCGCCTTGCGGCATGGGTAGTAACGGGTCATACTGCATTAGCTGATATGAGGCTATCTTGAAATCAGCCTCGATTACGGCATATATTATCACCTGTCCTTTTTCCGGCACACACTCCGAAAACCTATGCCATTCGGGACATGGATTTTTGTCAGCCCATTCCGCGCCCTCTATGAAGCAATACATATTAGGCACACGAAAATCGCTGTCCTTATACCGCTCGGCGGCTTCTTTTCGTATTTCCTCTTTTCGGTTCATAATCGTTTCGCTTTGTCAATCAAACCATTCCGGATTATCCTCTTTAAGTTCCTCGATTAATGCGTCATCGGGCAGACCGAGGTTGCTGTCAGCGGTATAGAAGAAAATATCTTCATCGACCTTTTCAGCCTCCTTGTCGGCGAAGCCGTCCGAGCCGTCGGTTGCAGGATAAGGCATAAGGACATCAAGCAGGCTTGTTCCCGCGATTATCAGTTCCTCGCCCTCGTTGCTTCTCACGATACGGCAGGTGTATTCCTTGCCCTTGTAGTTGATTTCAGTTGTAATCATATCGGTATTGTGTTTATGCTCCCTGCGCCTCTGACCGCGCAGGGAGCGGTTTATAAATCAGTCTATATCAACTCCTATAAAGTGCTCGTTGTCAATCAACAGATAGTAGTAGCCGTTGCCACAGCCGCGATACTCCTTGCTTAGTCCAGCTTTGATGTCACCCTTGCGATAATATCCGTCGTCCTTGTCAGCTATCTCTATCCATAGGGTGCCGTCATAACCCCGGAAGTCGAACCTGCCGGAATGGTAGGCGCGCCTTTCGGCAAGTGCCTTGCGAAATTCCTCTACCGCCCACGGCGCATGACGCTCCACGGCTTTGAGGGAGATAATCTCACCATCTATGCGAGTGCCGGTTGTGAGCCGGTTTTCGTAACAGCCCTTTGTAGGGTCTGCCATGAGGCATTTTCGCACGAAAGCCGAGGGGAAGGTGGCACGCGAGGCGTAACGCCTGAACTTTTCCACAATATTTGCTTCAGGCTTCTCCACTTTCACTACTCCGAGCCAGTTGGCTACGGTTGACTGCGGTATGATGTAGCCGCGTCTGCGTGAGCGTGGAGCGAACTCGCATATATAGCCCTGTGTGGAGAAAAACAGGCGTCTGCGTTCTCTGCCCTCGTTGGTGGTAATGTCGTAAAGACCCGAATTGCGGTCGATGATGGTTGCTGCTGCTTGATAGTCCATGTTTTAGTGTTTGAATTTGTTTTTTCCCTTTTGGCTTGAAGCTCCGGGCTTCATCCGCAGGGGGTATGTTTTTTGTGCATACACCACGGCGGACCACCGGGGCGGATTAGACAAGTGTGAAGTCAGAGGGCAAGCGCGGGATACCCATTTTTTGAGCGACAAAAAATGCGGAGGCTCACGGGCGCGGAACTCCGACCTCAAGCGCGGCGTCACTTGTCGTTCCGCCCGTCCGCCGTAGCTTCGCACACAAAAACGCCGCCGCAGGTGAAGCCCGCAGGGTTTTCAAACAAAAAAGTATATCCGGCGACCTTAACCGGCAGGTTGCGGCAGGCCGGATGCCGTTCACGGCATCGGGGTTGCGGTGTTCCGGGCATAGAGCGCGGATCAAGTCGGAAGCCGCCTTCACGGAGGCTTCAGTCTTGTGGCGCGGCCGGTTTACACACGAAAGGCTATATGTGATGTCGGTGTGCCTCCCGGCTCACGGACATGGCATATAGCCCGGATTATCAGGTATTCGGGAGGGAGCGGAGGAATGCAAGGTAGTGAGGCGTGATGCGCTCCATGCGCCCACACCTCGCTCCGCTTTGCCTCGGCTTCAGCCCGGTAGGTTTCCCTAAGATGTATAGATAGATGTCAGAACTCCTCATCGTTGTAGTGGCAAAGGGCACTAATGATATTATCTGCTAATTTACAGAGAGTTATGTTATATTTAGGCTTTAATCCAAATGCTATTTGTGCTACTGTTTGTGGTTCGCAAATCAAAAAAATAATTTTATATTTGGAGGGTTAGAAAATAATTTATAACTTTGCAAAATAATTCATCAAGAAGAAGTAACGCTCTAAATGTTAATTATTCCTAAGATTTTTACACTGCTGAACAATTATCCTCTTGTTGCGCTATACTATAAAAACATATACAACAACTAACAGATGAAGAAAACATTATTGTATTCTTTGCTCGTTGCTTCAATCGCGGGACTTTGGTCTTGTAGTAACGATGCGGGTGTTCCTGTCCCACAGGACGAAGAAATTTCGACCAGATCTGGTGAATTGGTCGAATGCCTTAATATTACATATAAAGGCAAAACTTACCAGAATGTGCCAACTTCTTATGACGAGAATGGGGACTTCTTGTTCCTTGACTCGGAGTTCTCGGCAATCTATGCCGAAGAGCTTGCGAACGATTTGGATTGGTCTATCTCTGCCAAAGATTCGCACAACATTACATTCTATCCTGATTTGAAGAATAATCTCGATTCGAATGGTATAGAGGTGGATGAGAGTATTGAGGCTGTTGATGCTGCTCTTGCCGTAGCCCTTACGCGTGCAGGGTACAATGACTTGGCTGAGGTTACATTATATGATGATAGAGACTTCAAGGATAGAAACTATTCTTTCCAGTTGAATGACTCGATTATCTATACTGAGGTGGCCAACTTAAAAAATAAGCCTTGGGAGTTTAACGATAAGTGTTCGTCTCTAATCTTGACAAACAACATGCCCGATGATCCCAATAAAATCTTTAAATTGGGTTATTTTGAATACCCCTGTTCTGAAATTGAGGCTGTATTTATCGGCTACGATGATCGTAATTTCAGTGATCGCACCATTACTTGTGTAGCTCCTCCTACTTCGGTAAAAAAATATCCGAGCCTTCCGGGATTTAATGATAAGATGTCTTCTTTCAAATTATTATTTGCGAAGAAAGGTCAATACCAGCCCTCAATTTAAGGGTGTGATGTATAAATATTATGATTTACCCCTGCCGCAGTAATATGTAGCAGGGGTAAATTTCTAAAATGTAGCTTTGATTCGCTAAACCCCAGTTTTATAAGAATAAATAATGAAATTGATATATAGGATTTGGCTCTTTATAGTACCATTAGTAATATTGTCTTGCAATAATGAGGAGACTGAGCCATCACTCCCCAATTCTCCAAGCTATCGCGACGGCATTTATTCGGGGAAACAACTTGAGTTCAGTGTTGACGGAAAAGAGACCATGACAGTATCCTCTGTAACATTGACTTCAAGGCTTTTAGATGCCAATTTAGACCCCGATAAGGATCCGGACCAAATAGCCCATCCGTCGGATCCGACTTATACGACTACCGTATCGATTGCCGGCTTCCCCTTGGAAGGCGATAAGTCGTCGTTTGTGACTGTCTCCAATATAATGGGGTTCAAAGGCACGACCATGATACAGAATATAGAATATGAGTACGTCGGCGAGTTTACCGGCGATCCCCTCTCGCATCACGAGAATAAAGGTCTTATCCTTAAGCTAACTACAAAATGACATTAAGGATAATCGCCATTATGGCAGGGCTGTTTTGCTTCCCTGCCATCTGTGTTTTAGGTCAAGACGGCTTTGCCACGTCCGATTCAGTCGGCAAAGTCAATGTACTGAAAGAAGTGGAAGTACGGGGTTATGGTGCCGACCGCAACCTCAACGCTCCGGAAATGGGAAGGATAAGCCTAAGTAACAAGATGGTAATGGACTTACCAGTGATGTTTGGCGAACCTGATATTGTCAAGGCATTGCAGACTCTGCCTGGGGTCTCCCAGGGTGTCGAAGGATTCACGGGAATGTATGTGAGAGGCGGAGACAATGACCAGAACCTTTTTCTCTACCAAGGTTTACCGCTTTATCATGTTAGCCATCTTGGAGGCATATTCTCGTCGTTCAATGTCCCGACTGTAAGCCGTGTTGACTTCTACAAGGCCGCATTTCCTGCGCGCTACGGAGGGAGAATATCTTCAATAACTGATGTTGCCATGAAGCGTTCTGATTTTGAAAAGTTTCATGGAAAGTTTTCCGTGGGGTTGCTCAGCGCCAATATCTTCCTTACCGGACCTGTTATAAAAGACCGTACGGCATTTACCATAGGTGTCAGGCGTTCATGGATTGACCTGGTCTCGGCACCGACACTTGCAATAATGAACGCGGTTGAAAAGAAAAAAGGAAAGAAACATATTGCCGGATATAGCTTCACTGACCTCAATCTCCGTCTTGACCACAAGTTTAACCAAGACATGACGGCTTATATAATAGGATATTATGGTCATGACCGCCTCAAAATAGGCCTGCGTGAATTTGAGGGTAAGAATGAGAGCTATGTAGTGGGGCCTGACGGCATACCGGTGCCTGACGACACTGAGTCAACCACCCGTTTCTTTGATGAGGATGTCAATCGTCTGTCATGGGGCAACTGGGGTGTGCTCGGTGCATTCGACTACAGACTCGGACCAGGGATATGGAATACATCTGTATATTACTCCAAATATTCTTCCACCTACCGTCAGGAAAGGGAATATCAGAGTGATCTGGAGGATTCTGACACATACGGATATAACAAAAGTCGGACAAAAAACAGCATCGCCGACATCGGTGTCAGGACAAGCTATCTTGCCGATTTCTCCAAAACTTACAGGCTTCGAGCCGGAATAGAGTTTGTCAGCCACGACTATCTGCCGGAAGGTCTTGTAAACCAATTCTATTCCGACGGGGAATGCAGTGAGGATGACAATAACAGCCCTCATATCTCATCCAATGAACTGGCTGCATACCTTGACAACACTCTAAACTTCAATGACAAGATAGCGTTCAACTTAGGTCTTAGAGGGACATTTTGCCGAATTCAGGGACACACATTTTCCAATATTGAACCAAGGGCATCTCTGAAGATAGCCATAGGGACAAACTATAGCGTCAAGGCAAGCTATGCGAGAATGCACCAATATGTGCAGCAGGTTTCAAACAACTATATAAGTCTTCCAACCGACCTTTGGCAACCCGTCGCCGCAGGGTTCAAGCCTCTAAGAAGTGACCAGTATTCACTGGGATTTTACGGCAACCTTCCATGGTATATGTATTTCTCTTTTGAGGGATGGTATAAGGACATGGACAATCTTCTCGAATATCGTGAAGGCGTATCTGTACTGAATCCCGGACTCTCATGGAATGAGAAACTCACTTCCGGGAAAGGGTGGTCTTACGGGCTGGATTTTAGTGTTACAAAGGAGGCGGGCAGGTTTACAGGCTCGCTCGGTTACGGGCTGATGTGGAACTGGCGCAAGTTTGAGGATTTGAATATCGGAAGAAAGTTCCCTGCAAAGTTTGACAACCGTCACAAAATCAATATAAACCTGTCTTACAAGCTCAACGACAAAATAGATTTCAATGCCGGGTGGACTTATATGACCGGCAACCGGCTCACACTCTCGATGTATAACTATGACATACCTGGGAGCCAGTTCCCCGACGCGCCTACAGTAGGTCCTCCGGGATACGGCAACGAAGTTGACGGAATAGACTATTATTCATCGAGAAACAATGTGCGTCTTCCGGCATACCACAGGCTTGACCTCGGCATGAGCATCTACAAGACATATAAGAACGGACGTTCCGGGGTTTGGAATTTCAGTCTCTACAATGCCTATTGTCGGATGAATGCCATAACTATCAAGAAAGACAATGAGAACAACATTATTGACTCCGCCAACAAAGATAACTGGCACAGAGCGTTCAAGACGTTGAGCTTCATTCCTATAATTCCATCAGTCTCCTATACATATTCATTCTAAAAAATGCGAAACAAACAATATCTGCTTTCAGCCTTGTTCCCGGTCATGCTTATCTCGTGCTATCACGAGGTGGATCTTGACGAATACCGCGACAAGGACGGCGAGAATATCCTTACCATCAATTCTTTGGTATGTCCGGATTCTTCACTGCAGGTGTCGGCGACAAAGACCTATTTCTTTTCCGACATCCATAACGACAGGACATACGTGAAAGACCTTAACATATTGGTTAAGGTAAACGAAGTTGGAAGAGGAATCATGGAATATGATAAAACAAGAAATCTATATATATCGGATATAAAAATACAGTCTGGTGACAGGGTTACTATCAGCACCGAATACTCAGAGACCTTCGTCTCCGCATCCGACATTATGCCGGATGCGGCCAGCATAGAAGGAGTCTCGGTAGAGCGGCAGGGTCCGGTAAGTATCTATACCAACTCAGACTTTATATTCACGTATGGCATTACGTTTACAGACCGTCCGGATGAAGACAATTATTATTTTCTGCAATGGGACGCGGTGGAGCGAGGCAAGGACATCAGGATGGGAGAACGAGACTTTGCCCATGAGCTTGTATTTCAGCAGCTTGCCAGCCAAATCCATTCCACACTTCCAGGATGGGAGCCATATTCACCATACGGGCTTCCTTTTTCTGACAAAGGGATTGATGGTAAAGAACACACCATTGTAGTCAAGGAAATAGTGCAGATGGTAAAAGGGTCTAATGAATGGAGAAAAACACAGATGAAGCGTGGATTCAGACTTTATGCAATCTCCAAGGCATATTATGACTATCTTGTAAGCGTTCTGATAAACCAGACGGGAGACAAAGGGCTGCAGGGTGGTATGATTGACCTCGGCATTGCTGACCCGGTAAAGGTTTTCTCTAACATAGAGGGCGGAGTTGGCATATTGGGGTGCTATACTATGGCAGAAAGTGAGATTGATGTAATGAAGATTGTAGGACCATTTCCAACTGAATAAGATGAGATGAACAATATGAAAAGACTTTTGCTTTTAGTAATTATATCAGTATATGCTGCAATATTGCCGGCTTACTCCCAGATTGACACCGACACATTAGAGAAGGCGGATACCTTATCTGTTATATCTTCGGGCAAACTCCGGTTTCAAGACTCACACACTGTCTCGGAGGTGGTTCCTCCAGACAGTATTGATGTTGCAAGGTATCGAAAGAAGCATTTCTGGCGCGCTGCCGGAGAGACTGTCGGTTTCAATATCGGTTTATGGGCGTTCGACCGTTATGTGCTTGACGGGCACTATGCCTATATATCATGGAGCACCATCAAAGAGAATTTCCGGCACGGCTTCGAGTGGGATGACGACCATCTGCATACCAATATGTTCGACCATCCCTATAATGGATCAATTTTCTTCAATGCAGGGCGTTCCAACGGCTATAATTTCTGGCAGTCGGAACTGTTTGCCATAGGAGGCAGTGCCATGTGGGAGATGTTCATGGAGTGTGAATACCCCTCTACAAACGATATAATAGCCACCCCTGTGGGCGGTGCCGCTATCGGAGAGGTGCTTTACAGGGCTTCCGACCTTATCATCGACGACCGAGCATCGGGTGGGGAAAGATTTGGAAGGGAGCTTGCTGCATTCGTTGTTAACCCCATGAGGGGACTTACCCGTATATTTTCCGGTGATGCCTGGAAAAAGCGCAATACTCCCGGACGCAATTTCGGAATTCCCCCAATCAGTGTAGAGCTATCGTTAGGCGGACGATTGCTTACATTGTGGGATAATGACGAGGGTACCAAGGCAGGCGTTGCGGCGGAAGTAAATATAGAGTATGGCGACAAATTTGCTGAGACAACGAAAGCTCCATACGATTATTTTACTTTCTTGCTTGAAGTACAGGGAATAAAATCTCAGCCGCTTTTAAGTCGTGCAGAGATTGTCGGCAGACTTCTTTCAAAGGAGATTGTGGATAAAAAAGATTTAAACCTAAATGTTGGTCTATACCAGCATTTTGACTTTTTTGACTCTGACACAATCCGCGAAGAGAGAAACAGCTCGAAACTGTTTCCATGCGCCGTACCGTACAAGCTGGGTGCCCCGGCTTCGGTCGGAGGCGGCGTTATGTTCAGATACAAGCCATTGCCGATAATGAGAATTGACGGTTTTCTGCATCTAAACGGTATAGCTTTGGCGGGAATCCTTACCGACTTCTATCGTGACTATCACCGCAACTACAACTGGGGATCAGGATTCTCAATAAAGGCGGGAGCAAATCTTAATCTTTGGAATGACAGGCTGTCGTTAAGGCTTGCAAACCAGTTTTACAAGATTTATACATGGAATGGCTATGATTCTGATTTTGATTGGTCAACTACACCAGAAGGCAAGCCTGTCAATGTGCAAGGTGATTCCTCTAATTCTTCATTCAATCATTTTGAGGCATCATTTAGCTATGACATTTGGAAAAGGTTGTATTTCACGGCAGGATTCGATATGTATATCAGAAATACCAATTATGATGGATTGACCATAAGAGATGGGGGAACATCAACCATAAGTCCTCATATAGAGAGCAAGCAGCTTGGGTTTCACTTGATGCTGACATACAAGTTTTGAGTCCATATATAATATAGGTATTCACAAACCTATTATCTTGTTTTACTAAATTGGTCAGCAATGAATGTTATTCACTAATTAAAATAGTCTCCCTCGTTTTTCAGATACAGAAATCTGTCAATTAGTAGCAGTCTTCCCCGACATCCTGATTATATGTAATATCCTATGGGGCTTATTTGATAAACAATTTTCCAAATCAGTCTGGCTGACAGGTTTCCAAAACCGGCGGCTTTTGGTCGGGTACGAGCAAAAGCCACCCCGCACCATTCGGTTTGGGGTGGCTTGCTCAAACATTTGCCTATCGCTTAGGCGGCAGCTTCTTCGGTGTCGTTGTCAGTTCCCTGCGGTGCGTCCTCGGCAGGGTCGGGTTGAATGACCTCGGCTTCTTCGGTGGTTTCTTCGGTGGTTTCTTCGGGTGCTTTATCGGCAGGTTCAGCCGCAATTTCCTCGGCAGGGTCGGTCACGGCTTCCTCCGGCTCGTCGGCTTCGGGCGTTTCGGCAGTTTCGGGAGCCTCGGGTTCAGCCTCCGGCAAGTCGGTAGGTCTGAGTTGCGCTATGCGCTCTTCAAGGCGTTTGTGACGCTTCTCGTATATCTCGTTGTATTGGCTCTCGATTGCCGCGAACTCGTCCGGCATGTGCTTCTTGGCGAAAGCGAAAAGGAGGCCGGATATTGCGTTGGTGCGGTATGCGCCTTGGAAATTGGCGATAAGGAAATCCCTGCGGATAATCGCCTTGGTCTTGGCGTTGAGTTTGGCGATGATTGCCATTTTCTCCATGTCGTCGAGAGCCTTGTATGGGTCACGGTCGGTCAGACCCACGGCCTCGTAATGCTCCCTGCGAAGCGATGAGAGCAGGAAGAAATATATCATCTTGTCTTCCTCGTTGGAGAATTTCGCCTCGGTGATGTCAACCTTTTTGATTTGCTCCTTTGTGTCGGCGATTGTATGCTCAACGGCTATCTCCTTGTTACGCATATCCTTTGCCTTCAAGTCGGCTATTATCGCGGTGGAGGCACTGCCGTCCTCGCGCTGTTTTACGGGCACAGCCTTGTAGCCGAGGGTCACGTCATTGAGCCCAACCCATATATAGAGGGTTATTTCTCCTGCCTCGCTCTTTGAGAGCAGTTCGGCACGTTCAGTGTAATACTCCTGCATTTCCTCTTGATAGTCCTGCACCATATCCGCGTATTCCTCGTCGGTATCATCTTCCTCCCTCTGCGGTGCGTCGGGTTCGGTCGGGAAGCGTTTGGGATAATCGCTTACGGTCTCTATCTCGTAGCCCATTTCGGCAAGGCGCGAGGCAACCGCCTCGTTGGTGTCGTATTGGTATTGGCAGAGGTTGGCTTCGGGGTATTCGGCAAGCATGGATACTGCCTTTTCGGCGAGGTATGCGGTGTGCTTCTCTTTGAGGCATGAGGATTTTGCGCATTTTCCCTCGTAGCCCTCTTCCACGAAAAGGAGCAGATTGCAGGTGTTGTGGGGGCATGAGGCACACGCTGATTTGTCGAAGCTGTAACGGCAAAGCTCGGTTGTGAAGTCGCGCTCTATCATCTGCGCCACCTTAGAGGCGTTCATGCCACGCCAACTATTGTACGGCAGACCGTCTTTGAGGTGCTTTTCGTAAACCTCACGCTGGATGTCCTCGCCGTAACGGCATATCTCGGAGGCCACGCTGACGGTGATGTCGTCCGTGTCAAGCAATGAGGCTATTTCGGGTATGAGGGTCGTAAGTTTCATTCGGGTGCGGATATAGGCCACGCTCTTGCCTACCTGCACGGCGAGTGACTGCGCGTCGTAGCGTCCGCTCTCTATGAGGCGACGGAAAGCCGAGGCTTCCTCCATAGGGGCGATGTCCTGCCGTTGCAGATTCTCGGTAATCGCCATTTCCTCCGCCTCCTTGTCGGAAAGGTTGTCATATATCTCTGCCGGGATTCCCGTCTGCTCGGCTATGAGCGAGGCGCGGTAACGCCTTTCGCCGAACACTATCTCGTATCGGTCGGTGCCGGGTATGGGGCGCAACCCTACAGGCTGTATCACCCCGTGCTGACGGATAGAATCGGCAAGTTCGGTAAGAGCCTGCTCGTCGAAACTCTTTCGGGGGTTGAAGCCACTCGGCTGAATGAGCGAGAGGGCGATTGTGGTCACGTTTACTGCGTTGTTGGCGTTGGTATGGTTTGCTGCTTCCATAATTAAAAGGGTTTTAGATGTTTGAGAAATGTTTGTTTTTTCCCTTTTGTCTGAAGCCTTGCGGCTTCTCGCGTCCGGGTGATTTTTTCGATACAATCAGGACGGAGGGCACAGGGGGCGCAAGGCAAGCGTGGCAAGCGAAAAAATACGGAATACCCGATTTGGCACAAATCGCGGAAGGCTGCCGGATTTTTTCACGCAGGCAAGCCGAAGGCGGTCGCTTGCCGCCGTCACCGCCAGCCGTAACTTTGTAACGAAAAATACACGGGCGCGAGAGCCACGGGCCGACAGAAGAGAGAATCCCCATGCTCGCGCACAGAGATTCCCGGATAGCAAAGAAATTGTCCTATTATTTGGAATGGCAGTAAAATGGAAGCCGCAATAATGAGTGGATAATGAATGTCCCTGCCAGAACATCCTGATGCTAATCTTGTCTTTTGCCGGAGGCTGCAGCCGCCAGTGACAGTTTGCGGAACCGCTTTAGCAGCGGCTCCAGCTCCAGGGAGGCGCGACGGGCGCGAAGCCCCGCCGCCTTGTTACCCTTGTCAAGCTGCGACGAGGCGTCCTTCATAAACGAGGTGGTGAGAGTTTCGATTTGATTAAGAAGATCCTTCATAAGCGTTAGTTGTTTTGGAGTTGATATAATCGTGTTTACGGGTTGGTTGAATGATGAATATTGTTTACAGCAACGGTATCTCGAAAGAGCTTACCACGCACTGCGCGTCGCGGTCGGTGATAAACCAGTATTCCGAGCGGTAGGGAGTGCCGCTTTCCGATACGGCCTCGTACTCTATCTTGACCTTCCAGCCGCTGAACGGCTTTCGGGGAGCGTCCGGGCCTTCCAACGACATAAGGGAGCGCATGGCCGACATAGAGGACATCTGCCTCTCGACAAGCTCCCGGAGGGCGGGATTGTCAAAGTCCATGCTGCCGAGGTTGTCGGTCTGCGACATCACCCTCTCGTTTACCTTCATCATAGACACGGCTATCGCCATCTTTTCCTCGTCGTCGATGTAGCAGCGTCCGAAAACGCTGTCCGGATCGCTGACGGCAATCACCTTCACCGATTCAGGATTGTCAACCGAGGCATGGAGGGCGGTCTGCGCCACTCTTACGGCCCGCTTCTGCGGCTTCTCGCGCCAGCACACGGCCATCGCTATAATCCCCCAGACCAACGCGCCGGAGGCGAGCATTATTGCGAGTTTCGTTCCCGGCCTCATACCTTGATAACCTTTGTCTTGTCGGGTGACAGGCCGAGCTTGCGGCGGTATATCGCGCCGTTCTCGCCATACATCTCTATCTCGCGTGATGTAACGCCGTCGGCGCATATCTCGCGCACGTCGTCGAGCGTCATCAGGTGGCCGCCTATGTTGCGCCATATCACGAAATCGCAGGGATTCCCCTCCTGACGGTAGTTGGAGCAGTTGAACGCCTTTGCTCCGACACGGATCTCTCCGCCGCACCGGGGGCAACGCGCCACAATAGACTCCATTGATATAACCCCGTCGTCACCCATGACAAGCACCGTTGGAAAAGCCTTCCACTCCTTGGTGGCGAAGCCGTCGAGCAATATGCTCCGCTTCTCAAGCAGTTTCGCAATCTCGTCATCGGACATCTTGCGGTTGCCGATCACACCGTTGATGAAGAGGCCGCACTTGCCGTCCTCCCCGGTATTGTTCTCGCAGCGGTAGCCCTTGCAGGTCTTTACCACGTTGCCGCCGCACACCGGGCAGCGGCCGATAATCTTTGTTTCGTTATCCATATTGAAATATAAAAATGTTGATTGTCTTTAACTGTATTCTCGTTACCGGTATTTGATGGTGTTCCACTCCCATACAAGGTTTTCGGCGATAGCCTTTCCCGACATCACCGAGGCCCAGCCGTCCGGGTCGAGAGAAAACCAGAGGTCGTTCCACGAGAGCGTGCGCACCTGCCATGCCAGCAGCCACAGGTCGGTGTTTATTGTTTCGAGGCGCGTCACGACCTCGTTGGCGATATAGTACCGCTCGGCCGAGTTGAGCAGGTTCACCTTGTGCTTTTGCTTGTTGCCATCCGAATCGGTGACATTGTAGCTCCCGGAGGTCACGAGCTGTTTCATAAAGGGATACAGGGCGGCCATCTGGGTCGCCGCGTCGGTCAGCTCGTCCGACACCAGCAGGGCTATCGCCGTGCCTTTGAGGTGTCCCGGCACCGATTTCCGCAGCAGGTCGCAGTTTTTCGGGATTTCGGTCAGCACCAGCTCCCCGGCACGCTTGATCTGGTAGAGGTTCTGCATCGCGCCCTGGGCGTTGGAAAGATACTCCAGCATCTTGTTCTCCACGGAGTGAACCCGGTCGAGAGCCACGGTAACGGCGGCCTCGGCAGCTATTATCCGCTCCTGGGTGGTCTTGCGCTTCTTGTGTATGCTTTTCAGCTCGGCGGTCTGCGCTATCACCGCCGCCGTGAGCGTCGGGTCGGTCTGCTGCGCCGTTATCTGCGCTCCCGGAACCGACAGAAGGGAGAAAGCGAGCAACGCCGGAATCCCGGCCTTATATGGCTGTAATATTGTCGTTATCTTCATAGGTCTGTCACATTTTAATGCCGGAATTGCGTCTTTCGGCAAGGTTATCGTCACGTTCATGCTTGGTAGGCATTATCTTAGGCTCGGTGCGTCTGCCTAAAAGACAGTCGTTCCAGTCCTTGAAATCCTTTGGAGGCTGCCACTGCCCCATACGGTAGCGCACCGGGATATGGGTGCCCACCTGCGTGTATATGGAGCGTTCCGGCGACACATCGAAGATCTTTCCTTTCGCCTCCACCATAAGCCCGGCATCGGTCTTGGTGATTTTCAGCGGAATATCCTCCACCAGTGCCATGAGGCGCAGGCCGTTGACGCGCCCGGCAAGGTCGTTGTCGAAGCAGTCATACGCCCGTGCGTTCGGAAAACGCTCCATCACCCCCTGCACCTGACGGTCGGAGAATGTGCCGCCGAGCGACACGAGGGCGATGTCCTCGCCCAGCCGTGTGCGGTTCATCTGGAAGAAGGCCATAGCGTCGAAGGCCGATTCACAGAAGAACACATGGCGCACAAGCCCGTTCCTGCCGTGCGAGAGGTCGGCCACCCATGCGGCGGTGGAAGAGTCGGTGCCAGCCGCCTTGGACTTGTAGCCACCCATACCCCGGATTTCATAGCCCCTTATCTTGTCGCTGTCGGCGGCAGTATAGGGAAAGCCGATATTGAAGCCGTTGAAATTCTCGTTGCGGCGGTCTGACACGAGGTAGATAAAGGGATAAAGTGCCTTAACCGTATCAGCCGAGAGGCCGCGCTGCGAGAAGAGGCGTGGAATCCGGTCGGGGTCTATCGGACGGACGCTGTAACGCTTCGGGTCGAACACCTGCGGTGCCGACGCGGCCCTCACATAGTCGCGCTCCCTGCCGTAGTCAGGTTCAGGCATATTGGCGAACTGCGCCATAACCTTGGCTATGCGCTGCCACTCATTCTGCCCGGAGGCGTTGAACGAGTTGAGATTCTCGCGTATGAAGCTCACCACGTCACCCTTGGAGCCGTCGCGCCGGAAGAATGTCTGCGAGGCCTTGTCGCGGCGGTTGCTGACAATTATCGTATCGCGTTTATCCTTGCCCTCTCCCAATACAAGCTCAATATAACGTCCGACCCCGGCCTTGCGGTCAAGGCGGTAGCCCAGCGAGTAGGCAACGTCATCGATGCCGACACGCGCCTTCAATGCCTTGAAATCTATTCTGTAGTCACCCGGTGCCATAGGATTATGCGATTGACAGTGACTTGGACGCCTTGCGGTCTATGCCGGCAATCTCCGACCCGTAGTGCTTGCGGATGGTGCTGCCGAGAAATGCGTGCTTCTCGCGCTCGTCCGTGAGTTGGAAATACATACGGGCTGTTGACCGCTCAATCGGTTTCATTCCGAGATCGACGCCGTTGTAGGAGGCGCGTATGGCGAAATCGCCGGAGCGGGTCTTCACTATGGAGGCGTTCTTGAAAGGGCATATCTCGTCCTCCAACGGAGGCACCCACGGGTCATTCTTCGCGAGATATGGCTGCTCGCCCAGGGCAAGACGCTGTGCGTCCACCCTGTCGAGTATCATTTCCGAAGCCTTGTTGACATCGGCCATCACCGACACTATGAATTTCGGTTCCTGCTTCAGCACCGTAATCCAGGAATCGAGATATGCGGCCGAATTGTCGGTGACGCTCGTGTCGAATCCCATCGAGTGGGAGATCATCGCGGCGGTAAGCTCCGCCACAAGCTCTTCCTTGGCATATTTCGGGTCGCCGAACTTCGACCCCGCCTCGCGGTTGAGCCTTTCGGGTGTCATCGTTGAGTGGGCCATCTCGTGGAGCATGGTCGAATAGAACTCCATGCCGTCGCGATATACCTCGTCCGGCGTCGTGCCGGTGTTGAACTGCGCCTTCATCGGAAGCACCACTATGTCGCGCGATGGGGAATAGTATGCCCCCTTCTCCTTGCGGTCGGCCTGTATGGGGCAGAGCCAAGTCTGCTGCGCCACCATGTTGTCGAGGGCGGAGTGCGCGTACATCCCTTGCGTGTCGCGTATCTCCGGCACCTTGAAGCGGTCGAGGAACTTCTGCATACGCTCCGGCTGCACCTCGCGAAAATTGGTTTGGTCGAGGTTATACACCGGGAACGCCTTGATGAAGGGTATCACGTCGAGTTTTTTCCGTTCCTCCTGCGACATGGCCCTGTACTCGTCCGAACTAATCTTCTTTCCGTCCTTGTCACGCACCAGCATATCCCAGTATATTACGGGAAAGGCCTTCTCGCCTTTGAGGACGTGCGCCTTGAAGTTGTGCGCCTGCTTGAAGGTCAGGAAAACCGGAAGCTCGTAGCCCTTCATGGCCGAATGTAGCTGGAGGAAGAAGGAGTTTGAGCCGGAGTAGTTGCGCCCGGTCACGTTCTGGGGAAGGCCGACGGAGGACGCGCCCCCGATCCATCCCTGCCGCCAGTCCGACGCCTTCATACGCTCCATGCGCTCTATCATCATCTGTGCGAAGCGGTCGAGGGCCTGCTGTCCGGAACTGTTGAACCCGTCAGTTCCAGATGCCATAGTTCTCGTCGTCTATGAGCTGTCGCTCCATCATGTCAATCTCGGTTTCGTCGTAGTAGAACTCCGCCGACTCGTCGGACGGCTCAATGCCATGCTGTTCGCACCATTCGAGGTATGACTCTGCGTTGTCGCTCTCCAGCATGAAGCGGAGATGTCCTATCTGTCCGTCCTGGAGGAGCTGCACAAGCTCGTCGTATTCTAATCTTGCCATTGTGGTATTCTGTTATAGGTTTTCGTTCTGTATTACATTTTCATGGAGGCAGACTTCTCCATTGACAGCGGCGCGGCCAGTTTTGCAGTTATCTCCTGTCCGAGATATTTGGCGGCTATCTGCTCGCGGGTCGCGCTCTTGGCCTTGAAGAGTGAATAACCGTCGTCGAAGGAGATTTCCTGCTTCGACGTGCGCCCGCGTCCTTCGCCGAGGTCGGCCGACACCTTCCATCTGCCATCGGAACGGTCTTTGGCGACACGGACACCCTTGGGGTCTATCCCTTCCGGGAGTCGGAACTGCGCGTAGTGGGAGGGAAGGTGCAGACGCTCGCCGAAGTTGCGCTCAACGAGCTGGCCGGGCGTCATAACGCGGTCGAAGTAGGCGTTAAGGTCTTCGCGCGAGGCCGGTGTTGACATCTTCTTGTCTCCAACCTGGGCATAGAACTTGTACCTGCCATAGTCGGCGCGTGTCTCGTCGGTCTCCTTATACACATTGAACTTGTCAACGGTCAGCGGGCCGGACGGTCCGGCAAGTCCGTTGGGATATTTGAAGGCTTCCTCCGGCACCCGTGGCATTAGTTTTGTCGGATAATAACGCTGCATAAGTTCCGGCACGGTGATTTCTTTCTTCTCGTAGGCGGCTACATCGGCGGGGTCCATCTTCTGCGGCTTCAACTGCTCGCCGTTGAGCCTGGCGGTGAAATACCAGTCCTGCGGGTTTACATTGCTTTGGTAGGCGTGGCCGTGCGTCACCTTGTCGCCGTTGACTGTCACCATCTGGGGCTCACGGGGCTTTCGCTCTGCCGCAGCCTCGCCTTGTGCGGCTGACTGTGATTCGGCTTTCTTCTCCTTCGGGGTTTCGCCGTCAGACGATGCCCTGACGGTCTTTGCCGGCTCCTCCTGGGGAGCCTTCTCTTTCTTTTTCTTTGGCATATCTTTTTCTTTATGGGTTGGTTCTTTGTTCGGTTCTGGTGTCTCGACTCCCTCCTTCTCCTTTTTCTTCCGCTTCGGGTCTTCAAGCTGCTCGCAGATAGCGACCCTCATGCCTTCCCTTACCAGTTTCGGCAGATATGTGTCGAGGGCATGGTGGGGGAATCCGGCTGTCTTTATCGCGGTCTTGCCGGACAGCACTCGCTCCCGGGTCTCTATGCCGAGAATTGCCGACGCCTTTTCTGCGTCCTCACGGAATAACTCGTATCTGTCGCCGGAGCGGAAAAGTAGGATAGCGTCGGGATGCCTCGCCTTCATCTCGTCAAACTGCCGTGCGAGCGTGGCGGTGCTGACCTCCTTGTCTGTACAGGCCATGTGTCAGAGTCTTAGGCCGGATTTGCGTTCTTCCTTGCCGGTCGGGTCATGCCTTATGGCGCGTTCCCTGGAATCATGCTCGACTACTTTCTGATACTCCCAGCGGTTCCTGTCGGTCATTACCAGACCAAGGTATTCGGGATGGAGGTCGTCGTAACGGAGCTTCTGCTGACGCTCCCATTCCTTCATATCGCCCTGCACGACCCTGAAGCCCTGCGGTTCCTTGAGGTCGATGCCTACGGTGACTTTCTCGCCACCTACGTTCAGTTCCATAGGCTTCCCCTCGCGCACCTGCTGCTTCTGCTGTGTGCCGAGTT
The DNA here is from genome assembly GCA_910573745.1 of Muribaculaceae bacterium. Lineage (GTDB taxonomy): Bacteria > Bacteroidota > Bacteroidia > Bacteroidales > Muribaculaceae > Lepagella. The sequence continues at coordinate 68,959 of CAJSYI010000010.1, forward strand.
CGATGTCATTCACCTTCTCCATGTCCTTGAGCCTCTGCTCAATTTGCACATCCGTCACACGGCGGTGAATTATGGACTTTGTTTCCGGGTCGAGCTGGAGATAGCGGCGTGTTTTCTCGCCGTCAATATCGACGGTCTTTTGCAGCACGTCGCCACGTCGGAGAGCGTCTATTTCCTGTTGTGACAGCCGGAGTTCATTACTTTTTTCGGCAGTAAGCTCGCGCTGCACCGGGTAGGCTATCAGCGTCGGGTTGCCGTCCTTGTCGGCAGCGAGCTGGAGTTTGAGTGGTAATGTTATCACCATGCCATTCCTGGCAGGTAACGACACCTCCATAAGCGGCGTCACTTCTCCTTTAATCAGCTTTTCCTTAACCTCTTGCGGTAAATTTTCAACTTTTTCCCGGTCAAGGCCCAGTTTTGCCAACTGTTCATATGGGAGCTGATTCGATAAAATTGTGTCCGAATCTTTCATACGGGTTCTTTAATAGGGTTAAATTCGTGGCGTCAACCACTTGTCAGCGACAAAATTATTTTACAGGAAATACGCATATGAACACTTTGGACACAATTCTGACACTTGCCGCCATGATTGCGGTTCCCTTTTCGTCGATGGCCCAGTTCCATACCATCACCAAGGATTGCCCCATTGTGGGTCACAATCCTGTCAAGACGGATAAAGTCATTGAAAAAGAAATAATTACCAATATCAAGCCTCTGCAAGAATGCAAATCTGACAGTAATCAAATGAATGATAACAACTCGGTATTCCGCAATTCTGGCACAGTGAGCAAATCCCGGACGGATAGCGGGCATAACCGTAATTTGCCGGAGCTGACGATTCCGAATCTCGTTGAAGAGATAAGGAGGAACGGTATCAAATACCCGAAGATAGTGCTGGCCCAAGCGATTCTTGAAACTGGATGGTTCAAGTCGTCAGTCTGCCGAAACAAGCACAATCTTTTCGGGCTTACCAATCCGAGGACGGGCGAATATTACGAGTTCTCCCACTGGACAGAGAGCGTCAGGGCATACTATACCAAGGTACAGTATCGCTACAAGGGCGGAAACTATCTGCTGTGGCTTAAAAACATCGGCTATGCCGAGGATCCGGGCTATATCCGCGCCGTTATCCGGGTGCTGAAACAGCTGTAATTAAGGCCAAATCCCGAATTGGAGCGTCAGCGGTGCGTCTTTCTCAAATAAATTTTGTAACTTTGCATTGATAAATCGTATGATAGTCAGTAGGTAAGTGCTGCTTGTCCTTTGCTATTGTAATTGTTTAATCATATATTGAATGGAAGAAAACGGAATACTCCTTAACGATAGAATCAAGAGTTTGGCAACTCTTGGTGAATCTGCGCAGACTGAGTTCAAATCTGCTAAAGGCGGTTTTCCCGGTAGTTTTTGGGAGAGCTATTCTGCTTTCGCAAATACTAACGGCGGGATTATCGTACTTGGAGTAGCTGAGAAAAACAACAAGTTTCATTTCGATGGGCTTGATGAAGCGACTATTATTAAATACAAAAAGATATTCTGGGATTGTGCTCATAACCGAGGTAAGATAAGTGTCTGCCTTCCCCGTGAATCAGATATAACCATAGAGAATATTGGCGGTTCTTATGTCCTTATCTGTCAGATACCGAGAGCAAATTATGAATTAAGGCCGGTGTATGTAGGCTCTAACCCTTTTGGGAATACGTATCGTAGAAACCATGAGGGTGACTACTTATGTACTGATACGGAAGTCCGTCGTATGTTTGCAGACGCCGAACATGACCGACACTCACAGGATGCCCGTATTTTAAGTGGATTCAACTTTGAGCGCGATATAGACAAAGAATCGCTCAGACAATACAGACAAACTTTTGCAACTCTACAGCCGACTCATCCCTGGACTTCCATAAGCGATATGGATTTTATGAAAAAGATCGGTGCGTATGCCATCGACTTTGAAACAGGCAAAGAGGGCCTGACTTTAGCAGGATTATTGATGTTCGGCAACTATGAAAGTATCACAAATGTTGCGGCTGACCCTTCTTACTTTGTAGATTATAGGGAAAGAATAGGTACTGAAGATTCAAGTGTCAGATGGACTAATAGAATTTATCCGGATGGTCTTTGGGAAGCCAATCTCTATCAATTCTATATAAGAGTATATAACCGCATGATTCAGTCACTTCCACGGCCATTTATGATTAAGGATGGTGTGCGACAGGAAGAAACACCGGCACATGATGCCGTAAGAGAGGCACTTATTAACTGCATAATACATAGTGATATAAGTGCTATGGGCAATATAGTGGTAGAACATACTGATGACAAGTTTGTTTTCCGGAATCCCGGTATGATGCTTGTTTCAAAACAGCAGTATTTCAAAGGTGGTCGTAGCATTTGCCGTAATCCGATACTCCAGAATATCTTTATGCGTCTTGGCGGAGCTGAAAAGGCGGGAAGCGGAGTTGACAAAATTGTTGGGGGTTGGAACTATCTCGGTTTGCCAAACCCGACAGTTGAAGAAGAAACCCGTCCGGATTCTGTGGTTCTGACGTTAGCACTTAAAAGAGAGGTAAAAACAAGCACCCCACAAGATACCCCACAAGATACCCCACAAGATACCCCACAAGATACCCCACAAGATACCCCACAAGATACCCCACAAGATACTAAGAAAACACTCCGTAAGGAGCAAAAGATACAGTTGCTATTGGAGTTTTGCATAGAACCTAAATCCTTAATGGAGATAATGAAACATTTAGGATTAAAAGATAGAAAGAGTTTTATTGATGGATATATTAACCCCTTGCTTTCTGCGGGCAATCTGGTAATGACGGAACCTGATAAGCCTACGAGTGGTAACCAACGATATGTTACTGCTAATAAGCCTACTGACTGAATAAAAAGCCCAAGACAACATAAAAAGTATCGGTAAATTTGCAAAAATTACCGATACTTTTTTCTATATAAGATTCCTCTATTGTAGGAGTTTTAACATAGCAATCGCCAACAAATGAACTGGATAGATGGCATAGAAAGCATATTTGGCGGCGTTGCCCCTTATGAAGCCCCTTGTGCCGTCGTATAGGAAGATGACAGCGGAGGCAAGAACCGCTCCGGCTATGCCGTAGTGGGCCATAAGGGGGAATGTGAAGATAATCTGCAAGAGGGCCTGCGAGGGGAAATGCGTCGATGAACGCTCCAGCCACGGGCGCATGGTGCCGTGCCGGAGGATGTAGAAAAGAAAAATCATCAGCACGCCCCGCCAGTCATAATCCGTGCCGAGCCACCATGCGAGAGCGGTCATGCCTGACACCCCGACGAATGACAGCGGCCCGTGTTCGCAAAGCCGGTCGAACACCGCAAGAGCCGCCACGCCCAGGGCGAGCGTGAACATCACGTTATGCGTGCCGTCGGCCCCGTTGAGCATAAGCCACGGAATTTCGCTTACCATCCCGGCAAATGCCAGGATAAGGAAATATCTCATTCTATCGCGGCTGTGGGCGAAGCCCTCCGCCACAAGGAAAGCGAACACCGGAAACGCTATACGCCCTAAGGAGCGGAACACACCGTAAAACGGCGCGTCCGGCTCCATCAGAAAATAAGCGCAGTGGTCGGCCACCATCGAGAGAATCGCGATAATCTTCAATGCGCTACCGCTTGCCCGGAGGGAGAGGGGTATGCTGAATGAGGCGGTGTTATTCATTGATAATGGCATTATATATTATTGCATTCCGAGAAGTTCCTTCACCATGTCCTCGACCTCCCGGTTCACGCGCTTGAAATTGCGGTTGAGCATAATCTCCTTCTCGCGCTCGTTGGCGAATGTATATATTTTGGGAAGCTCCACATAGTGGGATTCCTCCTCCTTTATCCGCGCCATGTCGAAATTGGTCTTGCAGAAATACTTGGTGGTCTTGAACTCCTCCGACTGCTCGATGTCGAAATGCGACATCATGCTCTTGTCTGTAGCCGTGAAGTCACGCGCCGCCTGACCCGCGAGCCAGCCCGTCGCCATGTCAGCTATCTTTGCCGCCGGAACGAGATAGTCCATCTTTTCGGAGATTGATGTAGATACCTTGGAGTCGTTGATGGTTATGGAGGTTGATGTCTGCTTCGCCTTTCCGAACACGTCATTCTGCGCCCATTCAAGAGTTTCCTTGTTTCGTGCCGCACCCATGAATATATTGCCGCAGGTTGTGATGATTTTCTGCATACCCACCTTGCCGTAGTCGGCCTCAAGTTGCGGAAGCTCCTGAAATCCTAAAGTCACGGCGACCTTGTTGCTTCGCGCCGTGCCGATTAGTCGGTCTATCTTGTGGAAATACAGGGTCGGCAGTTCGTCAACGATAATGCTCACCGGGATATTCCCCTTGGAATTGACACGGGTAATCAGGCGGTTAAGCACAAGCGCGTTGAGAGAGCCTATGACCTGCTCCTTCTCCGGGTCGTTGGCAATCACGAGATAGCTCGGATTCTCCGGGTCTGAAATCTTCAGGTCGAAATCGTCACCGGTGAACACCCAGTAGGCTTCCGGCGACACAAGCCTGGCGGCGTTGACGCGCAACGTGCCCACCATGCCTTCCAACTGGTCGTTGGCCTTGTTCTCGTATGCCGATTTGAAGGGAGCCATCAGCGAGGCTATCTTGTCATCCATCATCAGAATATCGAATACCTCCGAATACTTGCGTCCGAGGAACGACAGCACATGGGGCATATCGGAAAACTCTCCGGTCACGGTATCCGGCACCACCTCGTTTCCGGCATCGTCCTCGTACCAGCAGCGGTCAATCAGTATCAGCTTGCCGAGGCGGTCTATATAGGAGAATCCGTTAAGGTCAACAAACATCCTGTCCTCGTCGGTCGATACGTCGTTGCCGTTGCTGTCCACGAAGTCAAGCACCACCGCTCCGTTTTCATCTATGGCGTTATAGTCGTCCCAGTTGCGTATCACAAGTTCCAGCCTCTTCCCCTCATATGAGATAAATCGTCTGAGCTTCTTCCCTTTAAGAAACCCCGTCGGATGGAAATTTACGAAGAAATATATGATGGCCGCAAGAAAGTTCTCCGCCGAATTTGTGAAGAACGCCTCCGAGCCGCCCTTCTTCTCGCCGCCTCCCTTGTTTAGCGAGGCAAGCAGCGTCGCCGCCGTTTCCGAAGCCGCAGCAAGGTCGGGTATATACTTGCGCTGAATAGGATTGATGCGGTTTGAATACTCCACGTTGGTAAAGTTTACCTGACGGAATCCGCAGTTTGCGGGCAGATGGCCGTAGTGCCGGTTCTTGCAGTATTGGTAGAAAAGCGTCTTTGCCAATGTGGGCCACTTGTAATCATATACCATCATCGCAAAACCTTTCCGGGAGTGCTGCCGTATGAAAGGGTCTATGATTCCGAAAGACTTGCCGGAGCCGGGAGTGCCTAACACTATCGTGCCACGAAACGGGTTGATAATGTTGATCCAACCGTTGTGCATCCGCCGCTTGTAATAGTATATCATAGGGATATTCACCGAATATGGAGTTTCCGCAATCTTCTCAGACTGTTGGAACGATTCGTTCTCGAAATTGAACCTGTCCTCGCCGACCTTGTGGTTATAGTATTTGGCGATTCCGTCAAGCCCCTGATGCACAAGCATGGTGCCGACAACCGAGCAGAAGGCATACACTATGCGGTTTGCCGGAAATCCGAATATCGACAAGCCCCATTCTCCGGCATGGAAGATGAAGCACAGTGCGACAAGCGTAAGCCCGGCCAGCACCGGATATATCACCATAGTCCTGAGATTGAACTTCAAAGCCTTCTTAGCCTTGGTGCCGATGCACACGACGCATATACATATCAGCTCCGCTACCTTACACCCTGCCACGGAACTGAACACCTTGAAGCGTCCGAGCAGGTCGAGGATGAACTGCGTCACACGGTTGTCCGCCGTTATCGGCAGATTCATCACAATCTCGATTATCAGGAAGATGTAGATGCAGCTACGGAAGTAGTTATACATCTGCTGCTGTTCCTTTGTTTCCTCAAAAGCCATACAACTTATGTTCTAAAGATGTTGTTATTGTAATATAAAAGCATTAACTTTGCAGTATAAAAGATTACCGATATGGATATAGCTATTGAAAAGAAGAATCAGAGTTTCCGTCTTTCCGTTGACCTGATCGAGCGGCTGAAGCGGATTGCGAAGCGTCAGAACCGCAGCCTTAACAATTATGTCGAAACGCTGTTGCTTGACGCCGCCTATCACGAGCCTAACGCCACGACTCTCGCCGCGATGAAGGAGGCCGAGAGCGGAGCGTTGCGTGATGAGCCCGCCCTTGACCTGACTTCCATCGAAGCAATGGAGAAATCCATGGGGCTATGAAAAAGCTGAAAGCGTCCTCTCAATATAAGAAGGACTACAAGCGGTTCAGAAACAACCCTAAGAAGGTCATGGAGCTTAAAGAGATCCTGAACAGGCTCGCAAACGAGGAGCCGATTCCGGAAAAGCACAACCCACACATGCTGACCGGTGATTACAAGGGTTATATGGAATGTCATATAGAGAGTGACTTCCTCCTTATATGGTTTGACCCCGACACTGACCAGATAGACCTTGTGCGTCTTGGCTCCCACTCGGAGCTATTCGGATAATCCGGTTATAACGGTATCTTGAATCCGAGCATGAGGCCGTTCCGGAACGTGTCGCCATGCAGGAAATTCACGTTGTTCTTCTGTATGATCGAGAACTCGCACCCGTTTTGGAACACATAGTTATATTCAAAACCACCCTCAATGCCGATGAAAAACCTGCGCTCCACCGCTCCGAACTGCGGGCCGAAGCGGACACGGAAGCTGCCGTTTTTGTAGCGGTGCAGGCGGTGCTTGTAGATCAGGCCGCCGTCCCAGTAATATCCTTTCCAGAACTGACCGGGGCCGGATTTCCAGTGATTGCCGATTTCACCATATATCTCCACAGCATTCCCGTAGGTGAATGAACGCTCGTAGCCGACGGTGGAGTTGAGCGTCGAGGGGAAGAGGAATCCGGCGTTTACGGTGAGCTTGCTGTCCTGCGCCAAGGCTCCGAGGGAGGCGACGGCGCATATCATGGCGAGAATAATCTTCTTCATAATGATTCGGTATTATCAGTATTATTTGTAGATGTGGGGAGTATATGAGTAAGGCAGGTTCCTGAGTATGTCGGAGTCGAAACCGTCGGCATTGAGAATGTCGTCATACTCGATAGTGAGCGTGATTACGCGGCCACTTATCTGATTCTCGGATATTTCGATGCGAAGCACCTTCTCGTCCGGGAACGTCAGCTTGTCGAGCACAAGCACATTGCGGTAATTCTTTTTGAACTTGCGGGCGAGATTGAGCGAGTATGCCGGGGTCAGCTCCACGGTCTGCGAGTTGGTGGCCTTCACTTCCTTCTTATCGGTGAGCTTCACGCGCACCTCGGCGATGTCGTATGGGATTTTCGTCCGATTCTGCAACGAGTAGTCTATGAAGAAATAGTCGCCCACCGAATAGATGTTGTTGACAATCGCCTTCATGCCATGAGCCTTAGACACGACCTGGTTGTACCTGCGTCCGCTGCCATAGACAGCCCAGGCATAGCGGGCCATCTCTGACTGCGGCATTGATACCTCCGGATTGATGTAAGAGTCCATGCCCGAATAAGGCACGCGGTGTATGGAGGTGGCACGGGAGGGAACGGAGGTATATACCACCTCGTACTGTGCGAGGTGACGCTCACCTATGAGCGTCAGCGTCCCCATCAGCTCACCCTCGCGGTAGCCGGAGGGGAGCGAGTCGGATTCCATGAACGGCTTTACACGCACTATGTTGTCGGCACACTGGTTGCCGATAATCTTGGCGGTGGAAAGATCCACCATCTTTATGTTCTCCGGCATGACGATGTGGGTGGTTACATCGGAGTTGACATAGATTTTCTCCTTGGCCGAAGCCTGTGATGCGACGGCGCACAGCGCGGCAGCCGCGATAATTATTCTGATATTCATAATGATATGTTGTTTGTCTTTCAATAAGCCTCGTCTGAGTTGATGAGATAAACGATGGTGTTGTACTTGATTTTCGCCTTGTTCTTGCGGATATTGGCCGACACGGCGGAAGTGGCCGAGTTATACATATTCTGTAAAGCCTGAAGTGCGATAGCCTCGCCAGATATTCCGGAGCCGTAGCCGCTCTCCGATTCAAAGCTGATGTTCTGCTGCACCGTGCTTGCCCCGGCCTCCTTCATAAAGTCACGGAAGGCGGATTCGGGAACATAGAAGCCCTCCATGCCGTCGTTGTCGAACACCGAGAGGTTAACTTTCAGGAATTTTCCTCCCACGAGTATTGAGGTTATGGCCGCGCGGACGCGCTGCTGCCCGAACCCCGTTACCGTCCCGTATAGATATGTGCCTTTCGGAAGCCTCACATCGTGTATAGTCACATCGTCAAGGAGCTTGAAGCGGAGCCTCGTGCCCTCGTGCGCCTTGGTAGTCTTGTCGATCATGGCGCGTATGAGCGGAGCGTCGGCGTTTTCAGCAATGCCTGACACGGTGTTGAACTTGTCGACGTTGGTGTCACGCGATTTCAGCACAAGCAATGGGCGGTTCCTCTCGCGCTCCGCAGCCTTGGCTCCGGCTATGGAATCTGCGCGGTGCTTCCTTTCAATTTCCTCCGCATCGGGCTGTCCGATGCCTAAGCCTGCTTCGATGGCCTTCTGCCTCTCGTAGCTGCGCTGCTGTATCGCCTCCAGGTCACGGGCATACTCGCTCCTCGGATCAAGGGCCGGTTCATGGTCGGCCGGATTGTAGCCGTCGCCGTAGGCGTATGAATTGATATGTCTGCGTGATTCCGCAAGCGACCGCTCCAGTTCCTCCAGTTCCTGCTGCTGGCGTATGCGCTCGGCCTCGGCAGCGTCGATGCGGTCTAACTCGTCATCGGAATAACCGTGTTCCAGGGCCTCGCGCTCCTCCTGCTCCTCGCCGAGCGCGCCCACCGCTGTGAAGGCGTCCTTGTTGCCGAAGCGTCGCGACATCTCGAACATCTTGTCACCGGGAGCCTCGGCGTTTGCCTCCGGCAGTGTCGAGTTGATACGGTCGGTCGCCACGGCCTGTCTGTCGTCACCGCCTCCTCCGAAAGTCTGCATTACGAAGTATATCAGGAAGCACAGCGGAACGAATATCGCTGCCGGAAAGATATACTTCGGCTGTTTGAAATTAATCTTTTTCATTATCGTGTTGTTTGAGTGATTCTACAATCTTTTCGAGCTGCCTGTAACGCCTGATTATCTCTATGGAATCGGCGTGTGTCTTGCGCGGAATGGCCATCAGCGAGTCCAGCTCGTGCTTCACGGCCTGTCCGTCGCCCGTAATCTCCAGAAGCCTCCTGCGCTGCGCATCCTTGTTGGCCTGTATGGTGCGGAAGCCGCTGAAGATAGGCTCAACCTTGGCGATTGAGTGAAAATTCGGGTCTTTCGATTCCATGTGCGCCCCGGCAACAATTATGTCGCACACCAGTATCAGCAACAGGGAGCCGACGACGTATCCGAAAGTGCGTCGGGGGTGCCGGGTGGCCCATGAGTTGGCCTTGCGGATTCTCGCCGCCAGACGGTAGCGTGCTCCTATGGCACCCATCTTCGGGCGGAGCCATGAGCCTAAGGCGTTTCCGGCCTTGCTCCTGCCGTCCCGTATTGTCTTTCTTAATGATTTCATAACCGTTGTCAATAATCAAGGTCTTTGTTTTCAAGTGTGCGCCAGTTGGTTATCATAAGGCCATGGGGATTATTCTGCGTCCTCGGCACGTTCTCTATGGAGCCGGTGGTGAGCATGGAGCGTTTCAGGTCGCGTGTGCGCCTCTTGATGATCTGCGTGCCGTAGTAGTTGAAGCGGCGGGTATGCTCGTCGAACTGTATCGAGTCGCAGATTATGGTGCATACGGCCGACGACGATATTATGTCGGAATAAAATCCGTTCTCGTCAAGGGCCTGCTTCTGCTTCAAGGCCGTGCCGTCGGCCATATACATGGCCTTTCCGACAGTCCACTTGATATAGTCGTTGTCGGGAGGCAGGTTGAAAAAATATTGGTGGAAAATTTCAATATATTCATGCTTTGCAGTGATTGTCAACGCGTAACAAATCATTCTTTTTAAGTGAGTAACAAAACAGCCCCGACGGAGGTGTTTTATCGGCATTATTGGGAATGTATCGGAACAGAGCATATTTAGGCTGATGATTGTTTTTGTTACTTGCATAATCATTACCATTTGAATTTTCGTGAGAGGTAGATGATGACTGCCGTCGAGACAAGCCAGAATAAGAATGTCATTCCTGTTATGCCGGGCAGTGTTTCCGAGACATTGGGCTGACCGGAGGCATAGACTACCAATGCAAAGAATATGAGCAGCCATATCAGCGTTTCAAATGCCACATAGAACACAAGACTTGGAAGGGAAACCCTTTTCCTGTTGTCAATCCGGTCAACCGTCGGTTTGACCCCGGCGATGAAGGTTCTCGTCATTTCGCTGACGGTCTTCTTCATGTTGTCGCTTACCGAGGTCGAGAATTTTTGAGCATCGAGTTTCATCAGTGCATTATCCAATGCCTCCATGATGTCTGGAGCCTCCTTTACGAAGATCCGGATCTGTCCGGCAAGATTGTTCTGTGCGTCAATTTCGCTCTGTCGCAGTTCATCGTTCCTTTCATCAGCCCCAGCTTTACAGACCTCCGATATGTCAAATTTTTTGAGAGCCATAATGGGTGTTTATCTTCTGAAACCTCGTTTTCGTACAATTCCTATCTTTGAGCGGGCGGCTTCGGCACAACGACGGGCACGGGCTATCTCTTCCTCAATATTGTCGCGCTTCCTTGGCAGGTCGTTGTTCGATGTTCCGCCACCACCGGAAACGTGAGCAGGTGCATTGAGGAACGCCATATAGCTCATTGCAACGGCGAAGTGGTAGCAGGCCTCGTTCATAAGGTCTGCCCAATTATCCACTTCACGGTTGTCGAACTCGTCATAAAACACCTGCATGACTTTTTCGGGGATAAACCGGGTGTATGAATTGCTTTCGTGCTCGAATTCGACACGGCGGGTATCGGGTCTGTAAGAGGTATAATCCGGTCGAATATCGGATTCCCTGCTGTCGGCTTTTGTCTGCCGTTCTTGATTCGGGCGCAACTTGTTCCACGTTCCTTCAAGTTTGGATGCCATAAGATTGCGACCTTTGCCTAACTCGGATGCCTTGAACCTGGCGTTTCCTTTTTTCAGGATATATCCACGGATTACGCCTTTTTCATCTTCCCTAACCTTGACATCATATCCTTTCGCCTCAAGTCTGGCGAAATAATCGTCAATCGACCATTTCCTCATCTGACTAAGGACATCAAGGCAGTCACGGCTTACGGATTGACGGTTTATGTCGTGGATGTTGGCCGCTGTCTGCCAGCCTCGCTTGCGTGCGATGCGTTCCGCCGCCCGTTGTGCCCGAAAATGGATGTTTCGGTCATTGTTGATGTTCCCATTTTCGTCAAGACGGCTAACAACCGCATGGAGGTGAGGTATGCCGCTGTCGGATTCGAGGTGCAACCACACGGTTGACTTGCTTTCTGCGAGATTCGTTTTCGGAGATAGCAACCGACCCTTTTTGTCTTTCAACTCCTGACGGTCAAATTCCGTGACGAAATCCTGCCAGATCTGTTTCCAGTTATCAGGAGTGAAGTTGCGCGTATGCTCAGGCGCAGGACTGATCTCTATTCGGATAAGGTTGTTCTTCATGCGTGGTCGGGACATGGAATCAAGCCTGACCGAGTTCCATATCCCCAAAGGGTCTATGCCGGGAGGGAGGAAGTTGTCGCAGATATGAAATATTTTCTCCGGATGCTTCTTGTTCGCCGACACGCCTGTAATGTAGTTCAGGGCGTTGATGCCGTGTGATATTGATTTTGCCTTCGCGATCATGTTTTCAAATTTTGATAATGGTTTTTCTTGTGCGCGGACTTAATCGTCCACCGTTTATCACGGAGTTAAGAAATTCTGTGACGGCGTTGGTAATCGGCACTACCAGCCTGTACCAGTCGAGCATGAAGGAGACCTTTTGAAAAAGTATGATTCTCGCATCATGCTTCATTCCGGCAAGTGCGTTGGCGAAGTTGAGTATATCGACACGGCAACCGTCGAGGTTGTGAAGCAGTGCC
>CAJSYI010000010.1:81347-86220 GCA_910573745.1 Muribaculaceae bacterium
GGCTCGTAGCCCAAGGCGCGCTGCCTCATGTAGTCGCTCGGAGTAAGGTTGCATCCGGCGGCAATGTCGTGTATCTTCTCACGCTCTGCGGCTGTCATCTTGGTAGTGACGGTGCATGACCGCAAAGCCTCCGGCGGCAACTTCTTTCGCCTTGTCTTTCCGGCATTATTGTCGGGGCTATTATCATTATGATTCATATAATCGGATATTCGTGATTTGTAAAACTGATTATCGGGTGCGAGCCTGCGAGCGGCCATGCCCCTGACCGTAGGGAGGGGCGAGGCGTTTTGGTGCAACCGAGCGGAGCGAGGGTAACACCAAAACATATCTCGCAACACTTCTCAAAAAACACTGTCTTCAGACCTGTACTTCTGGATATTCATGGCACATCTGATTCGGCTCTCTATCTGCAAAGAATCCGTTAGACACCAGTTTTCCGTCGGAGTTCTTCCAGCCCATTATGCAGGAGAACGAGACTGCCGAGCCGATACGCGAGTTATAGATTGCCACCAGCCCTGCGGTCTCCATTCTCGCAAGGATATTGTGCATCTTCTTCCGTCCAAGATTCCATTTCTCTGCAAGGCCGATTTCCGAGAACTGCGCCTGACCGGGCATCAGGTTGAGCGGTCTGCGGAAAGTGTCGTCATATCCGGGATCTGTACGCATCTCTTTCAGCAGTTCGCTGAATATTGCCATATTGCTGATTGCTTTGCCGTCAATGTCGGCGGTTGTTCCCGACAGCCATTCGACGGCTTTCTCTGTCAGCCGGATACTGACAGATGAAAAGGGATATTGATTTTGTTGTTCCATGTTCCTTGTTTTCTGATAGATGGTTTATTGGCGAAATGCCAAAGATTGGAAATTTCAAGATAGAAAATCTGTATATGATAATTTGTCGGCAGTTCTCCTTGTCCCTTTGCTTGTCAGTCAATATTTCCATGATATTCTTTTCTCATAAGATTATGTTTTCAAATACCTTTTGTGTGTTTCTTCCAACAATTTTCTAATTGAGGATTGGGGAACAATGAAAACGGAGGGAAAAAAGGGATGACGATGATTCTCTATTTCGGCACCGGCGCGTTTGAAGGTGCGTTTCCTACATTTGCACCACCGCCCGGAGTCTGCAATTTCGGAAGATTGTTCAACACCGTCTGTATATCCTGCCTGTCGGAAGATACGGTGAGCAGTACTATGGTGATGGCTATTATCTCTTCCTTGCCTACATATTGCGACACCGATTTTATCAGTCCGAGTGCCCGCATCTGCCGATGTGCGCGGATGCCATCCACACCTCCGGTTTCCTTGTCGCATCCGAAGTTGAGATAGCGGTTGAGCGCAGAGCGTTCATACTGCGGCATGGTCTCCAACGTGCTTTTCCCTGTCGCGATAGATAGCATGGCACGGAGCGCGTCGGCCTCGTATGGGGTACATCCGCCAAGAAACTCCATGATGATTTGGGTTTTCTTCTGAGTCCCGGATTTTGACTCTTTGGATTTGGTCTCCGATGATTTGCCGGGCTTTCCTCCCGGCGTGGTTGATATATCAGTCGGCATAGTCTTTAATAATTGGATTTGTGAGTGGTTAAAGAGGCTTCTTGTTCGCGAGATAGTGGGCGGCTTCGGCTTCGATTTCATTCTGCGAGGATATGCGGACACTCTTGAGGTATGCGTCAAGGTCATCGGGGTCGAAGAAACATAGCTTGCCGCTCGGCTTGTACATCGGGATTACGCGACGCATCATCATCTTGCGGAAGTACGAGAGGGAGAAGCCGAGATAATCGGCGGCCTCCTGCGAGTTGAGTAATTTTCGTTTTGTCTGCATCGGTTCTTTAATTTATGTGTTTGTATTCTTTGATTATGGAATGTGCTGATTGATAGACTTGTCAGCCTTTGTATTCCGATGCAAAATTACAGCCGTTCCTATGTGGCATAATGTGCGTCCCGTGGGGAAAGCTTAAAAATGGCAAACGCACTATGTGCTGGATTTCAGCCGCATAGCGCGTTTGCAAAATGTCATTATATGCTGCAGATGGGGAGAAGTTGGGATATTACGGGGTTCTCCGCCTTGAACGCCATTCCTCGATGGCTCCGTCTATGGATTTTCGGTAGTTTTGGTTGTCCTCTGTGGCATAATCGGCGCAGATGTCGGAGCGGTGCTTGTCATAGTAAGACTTGGCGATGCCGCAACGTTGGAGGAACAACCGCGCCCAAGTCTCCGCCTCCTTCCTCGGGCTGATGTTCCTCGCCACGGCAAAGACCATGTAGCATACCCGCAGTTTCTCTTTCGGCAACACGGCTATGGATTTTGTCACTTCCCTCACGTTAAGGAAATTTGCAAAATCGAGAGGGGTGCAGTTCTCAAACTGGCTGTCGTTGCATACGTCGTGGATCGCCATGCACAGCCCTAATTCAACCACGTCACGCCACTTGGCGGTTTCAAGCAGCAGGCTTCCGCTCATCGGTTTTCCCCTTTCTCCATGCGGTCAAGGTCGTTGAGTATGCTCCCGGCAATGCCGTCAAGTCTGGCGGCAAGCGCATACAGGTGTGGGGCTTTAAGGGAAAAGACATCCCCGGCGCGCCGGTTCTCATGCTCATATTCGGCATAAATCCTCTTTACATCGACTTGCCGTCTATCATGCTCAGCCTTTGCAGCATCGCACTCCTTATCCACCTCGGCATACTCCTTTGAGTCGAGAGGTAAGTAGTCAAGACGGTTGTTCAGTTCGCAGTACCTCTTCCAGTATGGATTAAGCTTGTCGGAAGTCTCTTGGAATATGTCATGGTAACGCCGTGAATGAGCGTTTGCAATCTCTCGGAAATCAACGCCGTCAAGCTTCCCTATATTATTAAGGAGTGTCGCGGTCTCGGCTTTGAGGGAAAGAGCAATCTCTTTCAGCTGTTCCGGATTTTCACCTACCATCGCCTCAGCATCGGCTATAAGCGCGTTGGTGTCCTGAAAGTCATAATAGAACCGTGCAAGCGCATACGCCTGTTCAAAAGGTATAGCACCACCGTCATAACCGCTGACAATTCCGTTGACCTCTGCGAGCCGTGTTGTTATTTCCTTCATCATGCTTATCATAACCAAATTATTTCAACACTTTCCAGAGTCCTTTTCGATCGCTGCCGAGACGGATAATGATTTCTGCTTCTTTGAGGTGTTCGATATGCTTTTGAATGGCTGACGGGGATATACCTATTATATCGGCAAGCTCCCGACGCGAAATTTCAGGCTTTTTCCGCATCGCCTCAACAATCCTGGCTCTCGTTTCCTCTCCTTGGTTCTGACCACTGTTTCTGACCACCTCTTTCTGACCACCTTTACTATGTGTATTACATTGATTGTCAGCGGAAATATTTTCATTGTCTATGTTTATCTGACCACCTTTCTGACCACCTTTTTGTGATGGCAATGGGTAGGTGACAGTCGATGATGTTATATCGCTTTCAAAATCAACTTCAAGACCTGTGAGTTTTGTCCAACGCATTATCTTGTCAATACCATATCCGGCATTTTCGCCTTGTCTTGCGTAGCGGAAGAAGGCTATGATATTGGGATTGCGCGGCACCGATTTCACCTTACCGGGCTTGTCGGAGATACGCACGGCGAAGCGTCCGGGATTTTGGAATTCGATTCTGTCATTGAATACCCTTATGGTAGAGTGCATCGGGCTGAAATAGTCTGCATGAGCGAGAAGATTAACAAGCCCCTCCCTGAGACAATACAACTGGGAATTATCTTCCGGCGAAAAACCGTCCGGCCCCGCCATAAATGGATTGTCAACATACAGGCGCAGCCGTTGCAAGAGCACCTTGAAATATTCCCAGATATTTTCCTGCTCAGGCATACGGTATGTATAACGGCAGTCAGCATCAGAATATGTTGTGCCCGGAATCTCAATGTAATCAATCCAAAAGTGAGGTACATATTCTTGCACGATTTCTCCTTTTCCAAGCATAAGCAAGCCACCGTAAGTCAGCTTCCCACGACTGATTATCCCGGTCTTTATGCAGAACTGCTCGTCATCGAGATCATTGTAACGGAAATCGGGGTTGTAGTCCTTTATTCGGCGGCGGTATGTCTGGAGCGACTGCGTGTTGAGGTCTCCGAACCCTGTACCGTCAACCTCCATTTCCGATTTCATGCCGAATGTCTTTTCACGCATCAGTATGTCTATCTCAATGTCGGTTGCCCGCTGGTCGCCGCTGCCGACTCGGACAAACGTATTGTTCAGGTTATTGCCGAAATAGACAGGCTTGTTGGCCGACGCTGGTATATAGAAGGCGAGAACGGCCTTTCCGTCAAAATCAAGGAGCTGTGCGGTGGCGAGAATAGGCACGTTGAACTTAGAGACGGAACGCAGGGTGCTTATGATGTCCTGTTCCATCTTCTCGGCCTTTTCAATGCCCGTTATCTCGTATGTTGACACGCTCTTGACCTTTGTCTCCCTGACACCAAGGACAATCCATCCTCCTGCGGTGTTGGAGAATGCCCCTACGGTTTCCCACATGGATTTGGGAATACCACCGGACGCTTCCTTTACCTCGAAGTCGTCCCATTCTATATCATTGAGCCTTGCGAGCAGTTCTTCTTTTGTCATTTTTGCGCTGTTTTAGAATGCAAATTTACAAAATTATCGGCAATAATCCGCTGAATCCCAAAGATTATGATTAACTTTGCAGTCGGATTGGAGAAGTCCGGTCCGCGACATTTGGGAAATAAAGAAGTGTGGCGTCCTGAAAAATATTGACGGGTCAGAGGGTTTGAGATTATGAATGAATGTTAAACAGTCCGAAGACTGTGGAGACATGCAGGTATGAGCCTGAGATCCCCGAGGTTGGGGTAAAATCCTCCGGGGCTCGATGCCCCGGGG
>CAJSYI010000011.1 GCA_910573745.1 Muribaculaceae bacterium
CTCTCGGTAATCATGATATCGTATTTATTGTTTGGTTCCTCTAAATTACTAAATATCAGTGATATTACCAAAAGAATCGGCAACTTTTTCAAGCTGCTGATTCTACTTTTTTATACTATTACTTATCCCGAACTCGCGTACATAGTGCCGATCTACAGCGAAGAAATCTCTGAATCTGGAACTCCGATGATGGTGCGCGACGTGGTAAGCGACGGCTCATATTCCAACACCACGCTCAGCCTGAACCTTTCAGGCGAGTATTTCCAACGCCGCCTTACAGTGGCACTGTCGGCCGGAGCCAGGTATTTCGCCCAAAGAGGATTGACGCGCAGGGACAAATGGGAACCTCATTTCTGGATAAGCGCATCCTATTATCTGGGCAACTTCAGGATAAACGCTTACTTTACACCATCCTCAAAATCGTATTCCACATGGTATGACATCAAGACACCGGCATATTTCTACATAGGCGGTTCATGGTCATGGAAAGACCTGTTCATCGACGTGCAGTTCAGCAACCCGTTCAGAAAGTCATACATAGACTCATGGAAAGACTTCAACAGTGCCGCCTATTCCTTCCGTTCCATATCTCGGTCGCCGGGTTACCACCAGCTTGCCAACATCACTGTTTCATGGTCTTTCAGCTACGGCAAGAAACTCAATCGCGATGATGAAGTCGGCAAGCTCGGAGAAGCCAAGTCAATCATCCTGAAGTAGGGATTCAGAGAACAATCCTGAAAAACAATCTTGACATTTACAAAAATAGTCGGAAACATACAAACAGAGTTTCCGACTATTTTGTTACATTTGCAGAATCTTTCGCCTGCGGTCTGTCCGTCCGGCGGAAAAACGGAAAACAGACATGAACCACAGACATTTCCTCTTGAAGGCCGCAGCGGCCATAATGCTCAGCGTCCCTTTCGCGACGGGTGCCGAAGACCTCGTGATACTCCACACCAACGACACGCATTCGCTCATCGACCCCGACAAGGACGGGCGGGGAGGCGTGCTGCAGCGCAAAGCCATCATAGACAGCGTGCGGAAAGCGGAAAAGAACGTAATCCTCGTCGATGCCGGCGATATGGTGCAGGGCACGCTGTATTTCAAGTATTTCAAAGGCGACGTGGAGTACCCGCTGATGAACATGCTCGGCTACGACATACGCATCCTCGGCAACCATGAATTCGACAACGGAATGAAAGAGCTGGCGAAACGCTACAAAGACGTGAAGGCCCACCGCCTTTCGGCCAACTACGATTTCTCAGGAACCGAGCTCCAAGGGATGTTCGACCCATACGTGATAAAGAAAGCCGGAGGGAAGAGAATCGGATTCATCGGCATCAACGTGGATCCCGAAAGCCTCATATCCAAGGAAAACATCGAGGGCGTGAAGTTCAAAGACGTGATAAAGACCGCCAACGAGACCGCCGCGTTCCTCAAAGATAAGAAGAAATGCGACCTGGTGGTGGTGGTGAGCCACATCGGGGCCGTCAAGGAAAACGACAAGGCCACTGACTACGACCTCGCCAAGGCCAGCAGGGACATCGACATAATAATCGGAGGACACAGCCACACGGTAATCGAACCCGGCAACAAAGGGAAATACCCATCCGTGGTCGAGAATGCCGCCGGGCGTCCTGTGCTTATAGCCCAGACAGGGAAATACGGCAAAAAGCTCGGTTACATAAAAATCGACCTCGACGCGCTGAAGAAGACAACCCCGGCGCAATTCGACTACGAGCTTATCGACATCACCGACCGCTTCCCGGCGGACAGACTCGACAAGAGCATCAAAGGCTTCATCGCCCCTTACAAACATATGGTTGATTCGGTCAACAACCGTGTCATAGGCCGCTCGCTCCACGACCTCGACAGCGACGACCGGAACGGAGGATACGCCAACTGGGCGGCAGACTACGCCCGATGGTTCGGTCAGCTTGTCCTCGACAGCATCAACGGTAGAGACGGAATGCCGCAAAGGCTCGACATAGGCGTAATGAACGTGGGCGGAATACGCCAGAACATGCCAAAAGGCGACGTTACCGAAAGCCAGATCCTTGCCACATTCCCCTTCGCCAACCATATGGTCATCACAGCCGTGAAAGGCGCGGACATCATGGATGCGCTGAAGGTCGCAGCCAAGAAAGGGGGCGAAGGGATAAGCGGGAACGTCCGCGTGGTAGTGGACAAAGACCACAACCTCAAGCGCGTGGTGGTTGACGGCAGGGAGATGGACCCGGAAAAGACCTACACAGTGGCCACGATCGACTATGTGGCCGCAGGCAACGACGACCTCGCAGGCTTCGGACGCGGCAAGCTCCTGTGGCGCGACAATGCGGAGATGGCCGTCCCGATGATGCGTTACATCAACCATCTCACCGGCCTTGGCCTGCCGATAGCTCCTGACATGACAGGACGGTTCCAGGAAGAAATCACCATTCCTTGACGGTCGATGCTCCCGAGGCTCTGCATATTGGCCATAATGGCTGCGGCGGTCTTAGGCCTGGTCGGCTGCAGGAGAAGGCCTGCGCCCGAAACAGCAGCCCACGCCTCGGAAATGCAAGGACACACAAAAAACGCATACAGCCATACCGACTCGCTGATCCGCACAATGACCGTGGAACAGCGGGTCGGCCAGCTTTTCATGCCGGCCGTATACGCATCGGACGACAGAGCCACACTGGCACGGATAACCGCATATGCGTCCAAGCACTTCGTCGGAGGGATAATCCTTCTTAAGGGCGACACGAAAGGCGCGCGTGCCATAGCCGACACGCTGCGGAGACTGTCTTCCGACCCCGGGATGTGGATTGCCATCGATGCGGAAACAGGTCTCGCGATGCGGCTCAAAGACGCTCCCGCAGTCCCTTCGGCTGCCACGCTCGGCAACTCCGCCGACGAGAAAACCGTCTATGACCACGCACGTTCGCTTGCCGACGACTGCCGTTCAACCGGGATAAACATGGTGCTCGGCCCGGTTCTCGACGTCGAATCAGACCCAAAAGGATTCATCGGCCGCAGGTCGTTCGGAGCCGACCCCGAAACCGTGAGCCGCCTCGGCATTGCCTACGCCCTCGGACTCGAAGACGGCGGCATCGTGAGCGTGGCAAAGCATTTCCCCGGCCACGGAAGCGCAGACGAGGACAGCCACAAAAGCCTTGCCGTGATCGCCAAGCCGTTGTCGTATCTTTATGAACACGCGCTCCCTCCGTTCCGAAGCTACATATCCGCAGGTCTTTCCGCAGTCATGATCGGACACCTTGCGGTAACGTCAATCGATCCCGAGATGCGTTCAGCAGCCCTTTCAGAAGCCGTCATCACAGATCTCCTGCGCCGCGACCTCGGCTTCAGCGGCCTTATTCTCACCGACGCGCTCAACATGGGCGGGGCGAGAAAAGGCTATGATGGAGACATAGACCCGTCAGTGGCCGCGATACTCGCGGGCGCGGACATCATCCTATCACCGACTGACACGCGCGCCGGGATAGAGGCCGTGAAACGCGCCCTCGCCGACGGCACTCTCCCTGACTCAACGCTCAACGACCGCCTCCGCCGCATACTGACTTTCAAACGCCGCTTCCTCAAAAATCAACGCCGTGACACATGACGGCATACGATTCCGGAGATTTCCGCCATCGCTTTCTCGGCCTCTTCCTGCGGGCCAGCCCAGTCCTTGATGAAAACGGCTATGGAATAGCATTCACCCGAGGGAAGGCGCACATAGCCTCCGTCATTGACCGCAATCACCTCTCCGCGCCCGTTGACATATCCAGAGCCGGTGCGGTGGGCAAACTCCACGCCGTCCGTCCCGGCAAGTCCGGCCGCGATGCGGGCCGTCCCTGTGCCGCACGCCGCCATGGCACGCTGCACGAATTCCTGTTTGTCGCGGCTTACCACGCTGTCGGTGAAAACCTTGTTGACAAGCTCGGCGTAAGCCAGCGGCGACGTGCGGTTGTCATAGCTTCTCGCATGCTCTTCCTGCATGTCAGACTCCTTATAGACCAAACGGAAATCGCCGGAAGTGAACCTGCGGACAAAGCGGTCGGTCTCATCCACAGAAACTATGCGGTCGAAAAGCAGATTGCTGGCATTGTTGTCGCTGTCAATCAGAATATACTCCAGCAACCGTCCCACGGTAGCCGTAAACTCCTCCGCCCCATAATCCTTGAGCATAGGGCTCCACGTGTCGGGATTGAGCGATTTACGGTCGATTGCCAAAACGGAGTCCAAGGAAACTCCCTGCATATCGAGCGTGTGGCATACGGCCAAAGCCTCGTGGAGCTTGAACATGCTCATAAGAGGATAGTCCGGCGTATTGTTGACGGCGACAGTGTCGCGGCCGCCGATAATTACCGCCACGCCTATTCGTCCTGGCCTGTCCCTTACGGCTTCTTTAAGCTCCTGTTCCAGCGCGTGCGTATGGTTGGCTGCGGACTTATGCCCTGAAGATATGCAGGACGGACAGGTAAATGCCAGTCCGGCAGAGGCTGCCGCCAATGCATGCATCATTTTCATAAGTTTCGGCATTTAGAGTGTCGTAGAAATGAACGAATCCATTACAGACGGGACTCGTCAAGATAAGAATAATAGCCCTGAGGGGCAATGATAAGATGGTCGAGCATACGCAGCTGGAGCGTCTCGCAGGCTTCGCGGCATGCACGGGTTATCTGGTCGTCCTGCACACTCGGACGCAGATTCCCGCTCGGATGGTTGTGGCACAGGACAAGACCCTCGGCGTTTTCAAGAATGGCGTTCTTCATCACCGCCTTCACATCGAATACAGAAGCCGTCGCGCTCCCCGACGTTATCCTGCGGGTGCTTATCACCGCGTTCTTGCGGTTGAGCAGAACCACCCATATCTCCTCATGTCCGAGATTCGCGATGCGATGGCGCATAAGCCTGTCTATGTCATTGGCGCATGAAATCACCGGACGCTCCGAAAGCTCCTCGTTGCAGTAACGGCGCACGATTTCAAGCACCGCCTCGATCTGTATGGCCTTAGTCTTGCCTATACCCTTGATCTGGAGGATTTCACGACGGTCGCGCCGCTCAAGGTTGTGGAGACGGCCGTCGTTCTCCCGCATCAGGTCGCGGCAAAGCTCGGTTATCGGCTTACCGGGAAGACCCGTGCGGAGTATCAAAGCCCACAGGTCGGCTGTGGAAAGCGAGCCGCATCCGTATTTCTCAGCCTTCTCACGCGGCTGGTCGTCAACGTCAAGCTCCTTGACGGTCTTAGGCCTGACATCGGCCTGCGCCTCATATATCCTCACCTCCATATCCTCTTCATCCAGCAGACTGAAACGACCGGAAACTACTTCCCACGGCGCATCTCACGCTCCTGACGCTCGTCGCGCCCATGGCGCAAAAGTATTTTCCACATGTACGCACGTATGAATCCTGTGCCGTAGCCGCACAGCTGGACAAGGCTCGTAACAACACCGAGCGACCCTATCTTGAGGCTCTTCGTGGCGACGATGCCGCAAATCCATACCGCAAGAAGATAAACCGCCAACGGGACAAGCATCCACTTCCAGAAAAACGCGCCTGCAACCATTACAAGCGTAAAAATCACGAAAAGCGCAGGAAGCCAATGCACTATCTTCATCGAGCCGGGATACAGCAACTGAAGCGTGATGCGCGACATACCGAACACATGCACCTGCCTCCAGAACTTCTTCAGATCGACACGACGCTTGTGATAGACCACAACCGACCGGAACAGCCTTATTGAGAACCCGGCATTGCGGATACGCGTGGACATGTCGATGTCTTCCGAAAACATCTCGCGGAAACCGCCGACGCATTCGTAGACATCGCGGGAAAAGCCGGTGTTGAAAGTGCGCGGCACGAACTTCTCAAGCTGCATCTTGCCGCCACGTATGCCGCCTGTGGTCAGAAACGACGTCATACTGTAATTGATGGCCTTCTGCATGTCGGTGAAAGACTCATGGGCCGCGTCAGGGCCTCCGAAACAGTCGGCATAAGTCGCAGACAGGCAGCGGCGCAGGTTCTCAATGTAGTCCTCCGGAAGCACGCAGTCCGAATCCACGAACACGAGATAGCCTCCATCGGAACGGACGATGCCGTAGTTGCGCGCCGGGCTCCGCCCCTCGTTGTCCTTATAGAAATACTTAAGGCGCAACCGCCCTTCATATTCCCTGACCTGAGACTCGCATCTGACAGTGGAACCGTCTTCCACAATCACTATTTCAAAACCACGGTCGGTCTGGACGGCCAGACTCGCGAGAAGTTCGGCCACCTCGTCGGGGCGGTTGTAGACAGGCACTATTATGGAGAAAAGCAGGTCTTTCACTGGATGCTGGCTCATGGCTTAAGATGTTGGATATGAGAAAAAGCCGGAAAGCGGCGCGGCATCCGCCATCAAGGCGTCCACGCGGCTTATCCGGCCCGATTATGATTCAGCAAAGGCTGTCAAGCCTTTACGCGGCCTACATAACTGCCGTCGCGGGTATCGACCTCGATGGAGTCGCCCTCATTGACGAACAGCGGCACGCGCACCTCAGCGCCGGTCTCCACCGTGGCGGGCTTGAGCGTGTTGGTCGCGGTGTCGCCCTTGATTCCGGGTTCGGTATAAGTGATCTTCAGCACAGTCTTCATAGGCATCTCCGCATAAAGCACCGTCTCGGTGGAAGCATCGCTGACCACCTCCACCACGTCACCCTCTTTCATGAAAGCGGCACCGGTAACAAGCTCCTTGTTGATGGGAACCTGCTCGAAAGTCTCGTTGTTCATGAAGATGTCGTCATTGCCGTCTGCGTAGAGATACTGGTAGGGACGACGCTCCACGCGCACGTCTTCGAGCTTTTCGCCGATGTTGAAGCGGCGTTCGAGCACACGGCCGTCAACCACGTTCTTGAGCTTCGTGCGCATGAACGTGTTGCCCTTGCCGGGCTTCACATGAAGGAATTCGATTACGAAATATAGCTGGCCGTCCATGCGGATGCATGTGCCGTTCTTGATGTCTTGAGCGTTCATCATATCGCTGTAGGGTATTTTTTGATTATTGTCGTTATTCCGATAACACACCGCCACCGGAACACCCGGCGCGGACAGGACGCAAAATTACAAAAAAGCGGCCAACCCCGCAATAGCAAGTCAATTAAAACGATGAAAAAGGGCTTAAAAGCGGACAAAAGAACATTTTTAGGCCTTGAAATTTTGTCAATCGGAAATGATTTGATAATTTTGCACTCCGAAAATCTCAACCGAAAAAACATAAAACACAATACACGATGAAAAGAACGTTTCAGCCCTCCAACCGCCGTCGCGTCAACAAGCACGGCTTCCGCGAGAGAATGGCCACCAAGAGCGGCCGCAAGGTGTTGGCACGCCGCCGTGCCAAAGGCCGCCTCTCACTGAGCGTAAGCGACGGCATCGCAAGCAAGTAAGCCATAAGGCAGGCTTGTTTAAAGTCCGACTATGTTTCCTCCGCAATGGATTTCCGGAGGAAATTTGTCGCATACATACCACAACAATAATGCCTGCAAGCATATTACGGCACTGCTTCGTGTTGCCATTGTTAGAGTATTAAGAGGCTGTTTAAAAATGATTTTTAAACAGCCTCTAAGCCAACAGGAGGACTACGCATAAAAAAGCCGGCCCCACTCCGCAAGCGGAAATGAGGCCGGCATAACCATGAAAAAACTTTTCTTGATGATTTACCTGCGGATACCGAGCTCTTTCTTCGCGATGATGGCACGGTAGCGGTTGATGTCCTTACGGATCAGGTAATCGAGCAGACGACGACGCTGACCTACAAGGATTTTCAGCGAACGAGCCGTCGCATAGTCCTTGTGGTTTGCCTTGAGGTGCTCTGTGAGATGCTTGATGCGTACAGAGAAAAGAGCAATCTGGCTCTCCGGGCTGCCTGTATCGGTCGGGCCCTGTCCGTAAGTGGCAAAGATTTCTGCCTTCTTTTCAGGAGTAAGATACATGATAATGAGAGAATTAAATTGATTGTTAAAAAGCCTTTCTTTAAAAAGCCCAAGCCGAGGCTCTCTCTGCCCGGCACGCTTTTTGTCAAAAGACGATGCAAAGTTACGTATTTTCGGGATTATACACAAGTTTTATATGCACTTCTCTCGATTCAGCATATTTTACGCCACAAGCAATGATTCCACACCGTCTTCAGGCCACATAGAATATGCCAAAGACATGTCTACACGCCCATCTCGGCAAACACCAAATAATGCACACCACATAACCGTCAAACATCGGTTTATAGCAAAATGTCACTATCTGAACATCAGCATTTTGACAGGATATTTATCCAGTTTTCCGCCATTCTGCAAAACCGATTTGACAAATTGCAACTAAACACATTCCCCTACCACCGCATCCCCCCACTGTTCTCTGGCATTATGCAACCACCAGCTTGCAATTTGCAAAATTTAATGTGATTAACAAATTTTAACTGCAAAAATCCGATTTCTCGTTTCTTTTATTCATAACTTTGCCACGCATACAGAACGTTTCTGCCTGCAAAAAAACAGCCCGTTCACCTTTTTAAACCGATTCAGAATGAAGAAGATTTACACATTACCGTATGCTCTCGTCATTGCCGCGCTAAACACGGCCAGCTCATACGCCGACGTCTTCACATCCGGGGACCTGCAGTATACGACACTCGACGAAAATACCTGCGAAATCACCAAATCTTTCGCCGGCGCGGCGGATCTCGTGATTCCGCCGAAAGCGACCGACGAAGCGACCGGAAAGGAATACACGGTCGTCTCAATCAAATACGGTGTATTCCGCAGCTCTTCAATCACTTCATGCGTCGTCCCAGGCACAATCACAAAATGCGGGCCTATGCTTTTCAACAGCTGCCGTTCATTGAAGTCGGTAACGTTTGAAGAAGGCGTCGAAGAACTTGGCTACAGCTCGTTCCCTTCTTGTTCACAGCTCACACAGATAAATCTTCCGACATCCCTCAAAGTTCTCGGAGGCGAACAATACGGCAATTACGGCTCTGCCTTCACGGGATGCACAGCACTCAAGTCAATCACCATCCCGTCAGGAATCACAGAAGTCCCCGACAAGACATTTGAAGGGTGTTCGGCTCTTGAAGAGGTAGTTTTCGAAGGAGAAATCACGTCAATAGGCGAAAGCGCGTTCTACAACTGCACCGCCCTCACTTCCGAATTCAGCTTCCCCGCCCTCACATCAATAGGAAAGAACGCGTTCGCGCGCTGCACATCCCTCAAGAAAACAGAAATAGGGGGCAGCCTCGAAAACCTGTCAGAACAGGCCTTCTACGACAGCGGACTGGAAGACATAACACTCAACGAAGGCATAAAGACCATCGGCTCCCAGGCTTTCTACAACTGCAAGCTGAAATCCGTCGCATTCCCTGCATCTGTAACGGAAATAGCCGCAGAGGCATTCAAAGGATGCACCGCACTGGCATCGGTGTCATGCTACTCCGAAGTGCCCCCGGCAGCCTACACCAACACGTTTGACCCTGACACATACGAATTTGCGCCACTACGCGTACCCAACTCAGCCGATGCCGCATACGAGGCTGCAGACTGCTGGAACCAGTTCGCAGAACGCATCAACATAAGCGTCGGCATAGAGGAAACAGTCGGAAACGCCATATCCGTGAAATGCATAGACGGAGGAATCTCAATAGAAGGCACCGACGCCACTGCAGAAGTATGGTCGGTTTCCGGCAAACTCGCGGCACGCACATCCGCCCGCGAAATCCGGCTTCCCGCAGGACTCTACATAGTCCGTGTGGCCGGGACAAACATCAAAACCATCGTCAGATAACTTTTCATCCACACACTTTTCAATAAACCGATTATGAAGAAATCATCAAAGACCATCCTTTTTGTTGCCTTAGCGGCACTCGGACTGAATTCAGCGGCAGGCTTCACAGTAGGCGGACTGGAATACTCCACGCTTTCCGACGCCACTGTAACTGTAAAGAAATATATAGAAGGGACCGACATCACTATTCCTGAAAAGGTAACAGACCCGGATTCCAATACGGAATACGACGTGGTCCAAATCGAACGGCAGGCTTTCTACAACGCTGCCATAAAGACCCTGAGCGTCCCGGCATCAGTGAAGTCCATAGAGCCTTATGCGTTCTGGAAAGCCACCGTAGAGACAGTAGATTTCGCGGAAGGCGTGGAAAGCATCGGATACGGAGCATTCCGTCAATGCACCAGCCTCACTTCCGTGAAGCTGCCTGAATCGCTGACGGTGCTCGGCTCCGTATTCACCGCCACCGGATATGACGGAGCCGTATTCTCGGAATGCACCGCCCTCAAGACAATCGTGATCCCCTCTGGAATAGACTCCATAAGGCAGCTGACCTTCGGGTCGTGCCTGAGCCTTAGCGAGGTGATTCTGCCGGAAGGGCTAACGACAATAGACGAGCGCGCATTCGAAGCGTGCGCCTCCCTGAAAGAACTGACGTTGCCTTCGACCATAACCACATTCGGCCACGCCGCATTCAACAAGTCTGGCATCAAGAACCCGATAATACCGGGCACAGTCAAAATCATACCCAACAGCGCATACCTGTGGTGCCAGGATATGACTGCGTTCACAATCGAAGAAGGAGTGGAAGAAATAGGAAAATCCGCTTTCGCCGACTGCAGGGGCTTCACCGAAATAACCATTCCGAACTCCGTGGAATGGATACGCACAGACGCCTTCCAAGGCAATGAACACGTTACCAAAGTGCATATCGGCTCAGGCACACGCCGCATGGGCCACGCCTGCCTCGCGCTCTGGGCTCCCGACCAGGAGACCAACACGCCTCAATGGGCGCTCGAGGAAATACACATCGACTCTCCCGTGCCGCCGGTGCATGAACAGAACGACGACCATTTCGACATCGTGGACGACGACTTCTTCTTCGGAGGAAAAGAATTCAAAGAGGAACTCAGAAAACAGTTCTACTCAGAAGTGAGGCTGTACGTGCCTGAATCAGCCGTGGAAGCATACCGTGAAGCTCCGGTATGGAAAAACTTCACACACATCAACGACAAGGAATACAACGGAATCGATGACATAATGCCAGAAGACGCAATACGCATAGAAGACGGCATAGTCTATTCCGACACCACAATCGAAGCCTATACAACGGCCGGCATGCGTGTGGCATCCGCATCAGAAAGCCTGGACCTCAACGCCCTCGGCACGGGAATATATATCGTGCGCTCAGGAAACCGCACCGTAAAGGCATCGATACGCTAAACACCATATTCTTAACCGCACTATTCCCCTCTCCCCTCCCTCTCTCTTCCTCCTCTCCCTCTTACCATCCGCTAAAACCCTTTCATTTCAACAAAAAAATATGTTAAAATCGCAGGTTCGGACAAACATTTGCCCCGAACCTGCGTTCTACAGATACAACGAGTTTTTCATGGTATTAGATTTTAAGGTTAATAAATGATTGGTTGTCGTGATGACAATCAATTTTTTTATGCCCACACCCCAACCGATTGTTTTTTGCCAACTTTGCAGACTACGGCACTGCCGTCGGAAAAACGAAGGCTGATTCAAAGCAAAATCGAACAAAAAAGGGCAAAACATAGTTGAAAGATTATTAACATTGCTTAATTTTGCATTATGAACAAGGCTAAAAGTTTAATCACCAAACTTCCGGCATGGATCATGACAATCTCTACATTGCTGATGATCGGCTGGCTCACATTGGCTCCGAAGCCACTGGGGGACACGAGCGTTTCTCTTTTCCCCGACGCAGACAAACTCGTGCATGCCGTCATGTTCGGAATGCTCACGATAGGAATCCTGGCCGACCGCCAAAGGCAGACGGGGTGGAAAGAAATCCCGGTATGGATGGCCACATTAGCCGTGGCCGTGGCATCCGGAACAGGGGCAGGAATCGAATTCCTTCAGGAAATCATGGGGCTCGGCAGGACTTTCGAGACCGCCGACATGATAGCCGATGCAGGCGGCAGCATGATAGCCGCACAGCTGTTTCTGATGATGCAGCCACGATGGACTGAATGAACCTCCACTACAGACAGCAACCGACGACTCCACTCTGCCTCGCAAAGGCAAAAACCATACGAAAAGGTGAACGACAGACCGACCGACATAAGCTCTCCGGAAAACGCCCCCGGACAAAACGGCAATACCCAAGACAAGCCCGGGAAGAAGAAAAAGCATCTGATAAAGCCTGCATGGATCAGAATCCCGCTAAAAACGCTCGGATGGATCACCGCGGCATTGCTGCTGCTCCCAGTCGCGGCATACATCCCGCCGGTTCAGACGCTGCTCAAGAACGTGGCGGCATCCGTGGTGAAGAAGTCCACTGGAATGGAAATAGGAATAGAGAAATTCAGGATAAAGTTCCCGCTGGACGTTTCGCTAAAAGGCGTAACGATAACCGAAGCCACCGGAGACACCATGGTCAGGGCGAAGGAACTCGTGGCCGACGTGAAGCTGATTCCCCTTTTCCACAACGACATAAAACTCAAGAGCCTGAAACTTGTGGACGGGTATTACCGTATGGTAAGCCCCGACAGCTCGATGATAATGAAGATACATGCAGGCCTTCTCGACGTGGACGCCAAAAGCTCGGCCAACATAAAGACCAGCATCATAGACCTCAACGAAGCATTGCTGCGAGACGGCTATGTCAGCCTGTACATGAACGTATGGAAGAAGAAGCCCACACCCAACGACACGTCTTCCACTCCGTTCCTCATCAAGGCCAACCGGCTGAAACTCGAAAACTTCCGGTTCGCCATGTCAATGCTCCCGACAATAGATACGCTCGACCTTCGCACCAAAGACCTCGAACTGCACAAAGGAGTGGTGGACTTGCGCTCAAATGAAGTGAGCGTAGGCTATCTCGGCGTGGCCGACGGCTCAGCCACATATCTTACCCCGACCGCAGAATACATAAAGGCTCATCCCGCGCCTGTGGACACGGTTTCTGTACCCGGGCCGCCGATGGTGATACGCGGCGACAGCGTGGCCCTCGACCGGTTCACAGCACTTTACGGCGTGAAAGGAGCAAAGCCGATGCCAGGCTTCGACGCAAACTACATAAGCGTCAGCGACGTGGCCATAGGAATGAACGGCTTCTACAACAAGGCATCGGAAATCCGCCTGCCCATCACGCGCCTGATGGCTCGTGAACGCTGCGGACTGACCATAACGGGCGGACGAGGCACCATCACCGTGGATTCCGTAGGACTCGGAATCCGCGACCTCAACATCCAGACCACGTCATCGAA
Organism: Muribaculaceae bacterium; assembly: GCA_910573745.1. GTDB lineage: Bacteria > Bacteroidota > Bacteroidia > Bacteroidales > Muribaculaceae > Lepagella. The sequence goes on from CAJSYI010000011.1 coordinate 13,251, forward strand.
AATATTCGCCGACGCGGACGTGCCTTTCGCGCTGATGGCAATGAATCCTGACGCGAAGACAAGCGTGCTGGCCGATGCAGACATAGCCCCGTCCGACATAGGGTGCTTCATGCCTTCTCTGAACGGCTACCTCCGCGCATTGCCCTCAAAGCGTCCGGCCAAGCTCCAGCTGAAGGCCGACGGTTCGCTTTCGGCAATGCAGATCGCCTCGCTGAAAGTCAATGTCCCGCAGGTGTTCGACCTCGTGGCCAAAGGCTCTGTCCGCAATCCGCTTGACATAAAGAAAATGAAAGGCAATGTGGACTTCGACGCCGTCCTTTCAGGGCCGAAGACAGTAGACAGGCTCCTCGGAGGCACCGGCTACGACATACCGGGATTGTCGCTCAAAGGGTCGGCCGAGGCAGACCGGCAGACGTATGCCGCCGACTTCCGGCTTCTGTCAGAGGCAGGAGACGCCGTAGGAAACGGACGCGTGTCGCTCACTTCGGAAAGCTATGAGGCAGACATGGACATAAAGGGCCTGCAGGCGGGGAGGTTCCTGCCCGACATGGGCATAGGGTCGGTAACGGCCCACATCACGGCCAGCGGAGCAGGTTTCAATCCTACCAAACCGGGAGCGCATACGCTCGCCAACGTCTCGGTAGGCTCGGCGATTTACAAAGGCCACGACTACAGAAACATCGGCCTCCACGCTGAACTCGGAAACGGAGACTTCAAGGTAAACCTCAATTCGCCGGACCCCGACCTCGACCTGACACTCGACGCATACGGCACGGTCGCTCCTGACGACTACACGTTCGACATCCGCGCACGCATCAACCATATAGACCTGCATGCCCTCGGGCTTTCCGAAACACTCTCATCAGGCAACGCCAACATATACGCACAAGGCTCGGCAAGCCCCGAACGCTGGATTTACGACGTGGATCTGAAAGTGGACAACTTCGACTGGAACATGCCAGAAGGATACTTCCGGCTTCCGCAAGGCATCACGGCGTCGTTGCTTTCGACACCAGTCTCGGTCAATGCCAGCATCCAAAGCCAAGGCACCGACCTTGAGTTCTCAAGCGCGTCAGGGCTAAAGCACGTGGTGGACTGCTTCACCGCCGTGGCCCCGATGGTGAGCAAACAGATAAAGGAACGCCATCTTGAAGTGGAAGAGCTTCAGGCCGCTCTCCCCGACTTCCGCCTCGACGCATACGCCTCTGGACGGGGACTGATGCACCAGTTCCTGACCGCCTCCGGCATGTCGGTCGATACCGTCTATGCCACGATAAGCAACGACTCACTGATACGGGCAAGCATCGGCATGCTCTGCCTCAACACCGGCTCGCTGCGCATAGACACCGCCACCCTGCGGCTGGACCAGCGCGGAAGCCTCATCGACTACAGAACGCATATAGGCAACGCACCGGGAACGCTCGACGAGTTTGCCCAGGTCAACATCAACGGATATCTCGGCGGCAACCGTGCATCAGTGTTCCTCAACCAGCAGAACATCCAAGGCAAGACAGGCTACCGCCTCGGCCTCACGGCCGCAGTCATGGACTCGCTCGTAACCGTCCACTTCTCTCCGCTGAAGGCCACCATCGCGTACCTGCCGTGGACACTAAACGCCGACAACCATGTGGAATACACATTCGCGGACTCGCGAATCGACGCCAACCTCCGCGCACAAAGCGCGGAAAGCAGCATCATGCTCCTCACCGAACCGAGGAATGACGGCGGCGAAGACCTGCACGTCAACCTCAAGAACATCCATATAGAAGACTTCCTCCAGATGTCGGTCTTCGCCCCGCCGCTCAAAGCCTCGGTGAGCGCGGACATGCGCGTCGGCATGCGCGGCAAGGCGATTGTGGGCAACGGAACCGTGAACGTGGACAATTTCATCTATGACCGCAAAAACGTAGGCAACTTCGAGCTGGCCGTGAAGGCCGGCATGGGAGCCAAGGGCAACTCAGGCGGCATGGCATCGCTCAAAATCGACGGCAAGCCTGCACTCACGCTCCAAGGAGCGTTGTTGAAAGACAGCGTAAGCGGAGGCCTCACACCCAAAGGCGTGAAGCTGAAGCTGACCAAGTTCCCGCTCAAGGTGGCAAATCCGTTCCTGGGCGCGGATATGGCCCAGCTCCACGGTGCCCTCAACGGCGAAATGGCTCTGGGCGGCTCCTTCACCGACCCTCTGCTCAACGGAGCCATAGCATGCGATTCGGTAAGGGTGTTCATCCCTATGATCGGAAGTTCGCTGCGCTTTGACGACGAACCTCTGACCGTAACAGACAACGTGGTGGGATTCAACGACTTCGAGATTTTCGCCGCCAACAAGAACCCGTTGGCAATCAACGGCACCGTGAACGCACGCCATTTCAATGACATACGCTTCGACATAGCCATGGCCGGAAAGAACGTGCAGCTGATAGGCAACGACAAGCGTGCCAGAAGCCAGATATACGGCAAACTGTTCGTAGACCTCGACGCTTCGGCACGCGGCCCGATGAAGCACTTCGACGTAAACGCCAACCTGTCAGTCCTGAACTCCACCGACATAAACTATCAGTTGCAGACCGACGCACAGACCCTCGTTGAGCAGCAGTCGAAAGGCGAGGTGGTAACGTTCGTGCAGTTCTCGGACACGACCCAGGTGCAGAAGACCGACAGCGTGGAGACACAGATGGCCATGCGCATAATCGCGTCGCTCAACATAGCCCCGGGCACACAGGCCACCGTCTTCCTTTCCAACAAAGGCACCGACCGGGTGGAGCTTTCCCCGTCTGGTTCGCTTCGGTATTTCCAGAACTTCATGGGCGACATGCGCCTCACCGGGCAGCTCAATCTCGGAGAGGGATTCGTCCGCTACGGCCTGCCTGTGATGGGCGAGAAGAAGTTCGTTTTCGTGCCTTCGAGCCATGTGCTGTGGAACGGCGACATAATGAACCCGCTTCTCCACATCGACGCTTACGACGACATGAAAGTGAACGTCGTGCAGCCAAGCGGCAACACGAGCCTGGTGGACTTCAAGGTCAACCTCTCAGTATCCAACACGCTTTCTGCCCCCAAAGTGGCTTTCGACCTCTCTTCGGACGATGACATAACCATCCAGAACGAACTCCAGTCAATGAGCCCCGACCAACGTTCGCAGCAAGCCATCAACCTGCTCGTAACCGGCCAATACAGCGGACAAGGGACAAAGACCGCCTCAAACAGCGCGGCCAACATGGCCAACTCTGCCCTCTACGGGTTCCTGACTTCGCAAATCAACTCCTGGGCGGCCAACAACATCCGTGGCGTTGACCTGTCTTTCGGAGTGGACCAATACGACAAATCGCTCAACGGGCAAAGCTCCACCACGACGAGCTACAGCTATCAGGTGTCAAAATCACTCTTCAACAACAAGTTCAAGATTGTCGTAGGCGGCAACTATTCCACAGATGCTTCGGCCGACGAGAATTTCGCCCAGAACCTCCTGAGCGACATATCATTCGAGTATATGCTCAAACAGACAAACACGCTCAGCATGTACCTGAAGCTGTTCCGCCACAACGGCTTCGAGAGCATAGTTGAAGGCGAAATCACCGAGACGGGCGTAGGCTTCGTGATGCGCAGGCGGATGAGCAACCTGCGCCAGCTGTTCCGGTTCCACCGCTCCCGGAAAAAGCAGGATGCGCCTGCAACCGCCGACTCCATAATAAGGAGAGACCCGGCGAAAGAAAACGATTCCATCGAAACCGTAAAACACGACACTGACATAAAATGACTTCCCGACGCTACATATCAATGCGCAGCCTGGCAGCATTCGTGGCTGCCGCCGTGCTCGCGGCCATACTCGCGGCATGTTCCACCACCAAGCGGCTCGGCCCCGACGAGACTCTTTACACTGGTGTCAAGAAGTTCGACATCGCCCACGCCGGAAAGGAGAAACTTCCCGACGAGATGGTGGCCGACCTCAAGAAGACCATCAACGTCACCCCCAACAACCCTTTGCCGTTCAAGCTCATGTCCCCCTACTGGCGTTCGCCGCTGCCGATAGGCCTGTGGGTCTACAACAACTGGAACGATTCTGCAAAAGGATTGAAAGGATGGCTCTACCGCAAGCTCGTGGAGCAGCCGGTGCTGATTTCCGACGTCCGTCCCGAAGTGCGAGTCAAGATGCTTGAAGACATCCTCGACAACAACGGATATTTCGGCTCAAAGGCATCGTACGAACTCCTTTATGACAAGAAGAACGACAAGAAGGCGCGCATCAGCTACAACCTCGACGTTAGCCGTCCATACCCCATCGACAGCATCATATATCTACAGAACGACTCCTCTTCACTGTGCAACTTCATCGACTCACTGGCACGGAAGAGCAAATACCTTGTCAAAGGGGAACGCTTCTGCGTGGACAGCCTTGTAGCGGAGCGCATACGCATCACCAACCGACTGCGCAACAGGGGCTACTATTATTTCCGCCCTGACTATATCGAGTTTCTTGCAGACAGCACCATAACTCCCAAGAAGATTGCGCTCAAGCTCACACTTGCCGACAACATGCCGCGCGAGGCGACGCTTCAATACCGTGTCGGCAACGTCTACACAGTGGTGGAGCGTCAGAGCAACAGGAAGCCCGGAATCCCCGACACGCTCCAGACCGAACGCGGACAGCTCGTCATAATGCGTCCGGCACGCCTGCGGGCAGGGCTTGTCCCTTCATGCATCACGTTCAGGAAAGGACGCCTCTTCTCTGTGCGCAACATGGACCGCACGCAGACACGCCTTTCGCGTCTCGGCATCTTCAGTTCCATACAGGTGCAGCCCGTGCCTGCCGACACTTCGCTCACCGACCCGAAGCTCGACGTCTACATCACCTGCAAGTTCGACCGTCCGCTCGAAGCCTCGATCGAGGTCAACGCAGCCTCAAAATCCAACTCGTATCTCGGCCCGGGTCTGATTCTCGGCCTTACCAACTACAACATCTTCGGCGGCGCGGAGAAGCTGAGCGTGCAGTTCAATGCCAACTATGAATGGCAGACAGGCGGCGAACGCTCGTCTGTATTCAACAGCTATGAATTCGGCCTGACAGGCTCGTTGGCGTTCCCGCGGCTGCTGGCCCCGAGATTCATCCCGCAGTCGCACCGCGAGCTCAACTGGACCAACATCTCGCTGAACGCAAGCATACTCAACCGTCCGCATTACTTCAAGATAGCGCAGTTCAACACCTCCTTCTCATATGAATGGCGGTCGTTCCGCAACGTGCTCAACCAGCTGACTCTTTTCAAGCTGTCATACACCAAGCTGATGAAGACCACCGCCGATTTCGACAGCATAATGAACCAGAACCCGGCGATTGCACTGAGCTTCCAGAGCCAGTTCATACCGCAGATGAGCTATACATACACGCTCGACAAGTTCCTTGAGCGTGAACGCATCAACGGCATCAACCTCACCGCCACAGTCACGGAAGCGGGCAACATCTTCAGCGGCATCTGGCGAGCCTGCGGAGTGAAAGGCGAGAAAAGGATGTTCGGCACGCCGTTCTCCCAGTTCGTCAAAGGGCAGGTGCAGCTCGTCTACAGCCGCCGTCTCATAAGAGGCACCAATCATTGGCTCGTGAGCCGCGTACTCCTCGGTGCCGCACACGCCTACGGCAATTCGCGCGAAGTCCCGTATACCGAACAGTTCTACATCGGAGGAGCCAACTCCATCCGCGCGTTCACGGTGCGTTCAATAGGGCCGGGAAGCTACCGCGCTCCGAAAGACCAGGTGAACGGATATTTCGACCAGACCGGCACATTCAAGTTTGAAATCAACACCGAATACCGCTTCCCGATCATAAGCATGCTGCACGGCGCGGTGTTCCTCGACGCGGGCAACGTGTGGCTGCTCAAGAACGACCCTGCCCGACCGGGAGGACGCATCAAGGCATCCTCGTTTCTGCGCGACCTCGCCGTAGGCACGGGCGTAGGCCTACGCGTGGACATCGGCATGATAGTGATACGCGGCGACCTCGGCTACGGCATACATGCCCCATACCGGAACGGCACCCCGCATTACTTCAACATCAAGTTCAAGGATGCATTCGCCTTCCACCTTGCCATCGGCTATCCCTTCTGAACACGAATGAAGTACCCTCTCAATCCCAAGGAGCGCATCGGATTGATAGTGCTCAGCTGCCTGATACTGGCAAACATCGGATGGATCCTCGTTCGCAAACGGGACATGTCCGGGCCGGAAACTCCTGCTCCGGCCCGGACTACGATTGTGCCATCGGATTCGACGACTGCAGTCAAGCAGGTTTCCGACACAATGGTTCCCGGGGCTGAAAATGACAGACGAAAAAAGGCAAAATCTTCACGACGCAAAAAGCCTCACGAAAAAGCGTCATCGCACACGCATGTGCCTCCGCCCCGCGATTTCCTACGCGACACCATCCCCACCAGCCGCCGATAGACTCACGCTCCATACCGCCGCATTGACAGCATGAATCCAGATGCAGACATATAGGCACAGGCAGACAAGGAAAGCGGAGGAGACGCGAAAATGCGTCTGCCTCCGCTTTGTTTCAATGTTTTTTCGGTTGTCGGCGGAAAAACGGTTTCCGTTCGCTGCAAGCGACTTCGCGTCGGCGGGAGTGGCTGCGGTCCTTTTCCTTCCGGCCTGTCAGTGTTCTGGATGAATCCCGATTGATTACGGATTCAGGTTGGCTTCAAAAAGCCTATTAAAAATCCCTGTTTATATATGGTTGCCGGGTCTTGAATCCGAGAATACCGTCTGCGGCATTAACGGTTTCAGCTTCCGGCTGGAACATTCACCTTAAACGGGCCGGAACTCTGTCCCGGGGAAGCGTTCCTGAAGCGGGAGCTTCGGGATTGCAGCCTCGGCTGCCGTTCCTCACCGGGTCGTGGCAGCCTCCGGAACCGCAGAGATTCCTATGGTTTCATAGCGAATCTCTCAGCCCGTTGTGATTGTATAACGGACTGTGTGGCAGAAAGGTTCAGGAGCGGTTGGCTCGCTTGCGGTCGTTCTCGTCGAGCATGATCTTGCGAAGGCGGAGATGATTGGGCGTAACTTCCACGTATTCATCCTCTTTAATGTATTCAAGAGCCTCTTCGAGCGAGAACACCACAGGAGGCACGATGCGGGCCTTGTCGTCGGCGCCGCTGGCACGCATATTGGTGAGCTTCTTTGACTTTGTAACGTTGACGACAATGTCGTTTTCCTTCGCATTCTCGCCGACCACCTGACCTGCATACACATCTTCCTGCGGGAAAATGAAGAATCGGCCGCGGTCCTGAAGCTTGTCGATGGCGTAGGCGTAGGCCGTGCCTGCCTCCATAGCGATGAGCGAACCGTTGGTGCGGCGTTCTATGTCCCCTTTCCAAGGCTGGTATTCAAGGAAACGGTGAGCCATGATGGCCTCGCCGGCAGTTCCTGTCAGGACATTGTTGCGCAGGCCGATTATGCCGCGCGAAGGGATGACGAATTCTATGTTTATGCGGTCGTTCTGCGTCTCCATCGACATGATGTCGCCCTTGCGGCGCGTAACCATGTCAATCACCTTGGACGAATACTCCTCAGGCACGTTGATGGTCAGAGCCTCCACCGGTTCGCATTTCCTGCCGTCCACCTCTTTTATGATAACCTGCGGCTGACCCACCTGCAGCTCATATCCTTCCCGGCGCATGGTCTCGATAAGGATTGAGAGGTGAAGCACACCTCGCCCGAAGACAGTCCATTTGTCTTCATTCTCGCCTTTAACCACCCGAAGAGCCAGGTTCTTGTCAAGCTCACGGTCGAGACGCTCGGCTATGTGGCGCGACGTAACGAACTTGCCGTCTTTGCCGAAGAACGGACTGTCGTTGATGGTAAACGTCATTGACATCGTAGGCTCGTCAATGGCAATGCGCGGCAGCGGCTCCGGATTCTCGATCTTGGAGACCGTGTCGCCTATCTCGAACCCGTCAAAACCGACAATGGCGCATATGTCGCCGCTGCTCACCTCGCCCACCTTCTTACGGCCCATGCCCTCGAAAGTGTGCAGTTCTTTGATGCGCTGCTTGCTGACCGAGCCGTCTTTCTTGCAGAGAGCCACGTCCATACCCTCGCGCAGAGTGCCTCGGTGCACACGGCCGACGGCAATACGGCCGACGTAGCTACTGTAGTCAAGGCTCGTTATCAGCATCTGAGGGGCGCCCTCAATCTGTGTAGGAGCGGGAATGTGGTTTATTATTGCGTCGAGGACGGCGGTGATGTCCTCCGTAGGCTTACGCCAGTCCGTGCTCATCCAGTTCTGCTTGGCAGAACCGTATATTGTGGGGAAATCGAGCTGGTCTTCTGTGGCGTTGAGGTTGAACATCAGCTCAAACACCATCTCGTTCACCTCGTCGGGGCGGCAGTTGGGCTTGTCCACCTTGTTTATCACCACCACCGGCTTAAGTCCCATCTGGATGGCCTTCTGCAGCACGAAACGCGTCTGCGGCATCGGGCCTTCAAAGGCGTCAACGAGAAGCAGGCATCCGTCGGCCATATTCAGCACGCGCTCCACCTCGCCGCCGAAATCGGCGTGTCCCGGAGTGTCGATAATGTTTATCTTAGTGCCCTTATAGTTGATGGACACGTTCTTGGAGAGAATCGTTATGCCGCGTTCACGCTCCAGGTCATTGTTGTCGAGTATCAGCTCTCCGGTCGACTGGTTGTCGCGGAAGAGATGTCCGGCGAGAAGCATTTTGTCTACGAGCGTGGTCTTGCCATGGTCCACATGGGCTATGATTGCTATATTTCGGATGTCCTGCATTGTTACTTCTTTCTGTTTCAGCCTGCAAAGTTACAAATAATCGGCCAATCAGGCGTGAAGTTTCCCTGATTTTTCGTAACTTCGCACGAAATATATGGAACAGACACCGCTTACAATCAACATACGCGGACGGTTGATGGACTTCAGCCGTCCGAAAGTGATGGGCATCATCAACGTTACGCCCGATTCGTTCTACAGCCAAAGCCGCACGTTCTCGCAAGACGCCATAGCACGACGTCTCGACGGCATGCTGGCCGAAGAAGCCGACATAATAGACATCGGCGGCTACAGCACCCGGCCCGGAGCCGACCCGGTCAGTCCGGAAGAGGAATATTCACGCCTCGCCCTCGCTCTGGAAACCGTCAGGAAACGCCATCCGGAAACAGTGGTTTCCGTAGACACTTTCCGCGCCGAAGTGGCGCGGCGATGCGTGGAGGACTGGCAGGCCGACATCATAAACGACATAGGGGGCGGCACGCTCGACCCGGAGATGTGGCACACAGTGGCCGACCTCAAAGTGCCTTACATCCTTATGCACATGCGGGGAACGCCCCAGACCATGCAGTCGATGACCGACTATGAAGACGTGGCCGCCGACGTGATAAGCGACCTTGCCCACAAGGCGGCACGACTGCATGCGCTCGGCGTGGCAGACGTCATAATAGACCCCGGCTACGGCTTCGCCAAGACCATAGACCAGAACTACCGTCTTCTGGCGGCCATACCTGAATTCAGGAAGATGAGGATGCCGGTGCTTGTCGGCATCTCCCACAAGACCATGATATGGCGGCCGCTCGGCATAACTCCGGAAGAATCCACCCTTCCCACCGTGGCGCTCGATGCCATGGCGCTCCAGCTCGGGGCCGACATAGTGCGTGTGCACGAAGTGCTGCCGGCCGTCCAGACAGTGAAGATGCTCGGCCTCCTGCGCAGGAACTCCGGTTTCTGAACATTCAATGACAAAAGCCTAAAACCTGAAACCCATGATAGATTTCGGCATAAAAGACATAATAGACATACTGCTTGTCGGCCTCATGCTCTTCTACCTCTACAGGATGATGCGCAACAGCGGCACCCTCTCGCTCTTCTACGGCGTGCTGGCATTCATCGTAATCTGGGTAGTGGCCTATGAGATTTTCGACATGCGCCTCACCGGCACGATTCTCGACAAGTTCATGAACATAGGCCTCATAGTGCTTGTCATCCTGTTCCAGGAACAGATAAAGCGGTTCCTCATAGACATAGGTTCGCAGGGGAAATGGAAAATATTCAAACGGCTTTTCCGCCACGAAAAAGAGGACGAACATGCGCATTCGGAAGTGATGGCCGTGGTCTACGCATGCATGAGCATGTCGAAATCGAAGACCGGCGCACTGATAGTATGGCAACGCGCGATGCCTCTCGACGACTACGAGAAGACGGGCGACATGATTGACTCGCTCATCAACATGCGTCTGATAGAAAACATATTCTTCAAGAACTCCCCACTCCACGACGGTGCTCTGGTAATCGCCAAGCACCGCATGAAGGCCGCCGGATGCATCCTGCCGGTGAGCCACGACATGAGCATATCCAAAAGCCTCGGCCTGCGCCACCGCGCCGCATTGGGCATGAGCCAGGCAACAGACGCCGTGTGCGTGATAGTCAGCGAAGAGACCGGCAACATATCCGTGGCCAAGGACGGCAAGCTCCACGTAAAAGTCTCGGCCATAGACCTCGAACACATGCTTTCGGAGATAGCCTGAGAATCATCTTAGTCGGTGCAACACAGATATAATAAACAAGGAGCGGGACTTCTCAATAAAAAAAACCGCTCCTTGTTTATTTGATGCAATGTTGTACACCCATGGGGAGTCGAACCCCAATCGATGGAACCGGAATCCATTATTCTATCCATTGAACTATGGGTGCATCGTCTGAAAAACATACCGGTACCGGTCAAATACCGCAGTTTCCGGGTGCAAAGGTAGTTAATTTTTCGGAAACCGCCGCCACTTATCCCCAAAAGTTTGCGCTATACTGGTTTTTTGTTGCTAACTTTGCATCAGAAATACACTTTAACCGATATGGACGTAAGAATCGACCCACAATGGAAAGAACGGCTTGCGGACGCTTTCGGCAGCGACTGGTTCGCACAGCTCGCCGACCACGTACGTGCGGAATACAATGCTCCTGGGCATGTGTATCCTCCGGCTGGAGAGATATTCGCCGCCTTCGATGCCTGCCCCTTTGCAGACGTGAAAGTGGTCATAATCGGACAAGACCCTTACCATGGGCCGGGACAGGCCAACGGGTTATGCTTTTCGGTGCGTCCGGGAGTGGCGATGCCTCCTTCGCTCGTCAACATATTCAAGGAGATACAGGCCGAGACAGGCTCACCTCTCCCTCCCGACGGAGATTTGTCCAGATGGGCCCGGCAGGGCGTGCTTCTGCTCAATTCATCCCTGACGGTCAGGGAGCATCAGCCCAAATCGCACAGCGGACTGGGCTGGGAACGGCTCACCGACATGGCCGTCCACAGGCTGGCGGAGGAAAGAGAGGGCATAGTTTTCATGCTTTGGGGATCGGATGCCATCAGGAAAGGGGCGTTCATCGACCGGGGACGCCATCTTGTGCTGACCTCCCCTCACCCGTCGCCGCTATCGGCACACAGGGGTTTCTTCGGCAACGGACATTTCAATGCCGCCAACGAATACCTCATAGCCCACGGAAAAGAACCGATAAAATGGTAGTTTATCATGAACAAAGAAGAACGATTGAAGAAAGCTGAAAGCATACGCCGCCAAGGCTACAACTGCGCCCAGACGGTGGCGATGGCATTTGCCGACCTGACCGGAATTGACGAAGAAACCACTGCACGTGCCACCGCAGGGTTCGGAGGCGGAATAGGCGGCATGCAGGAAGTCTGCGGGGTGGTGTCGGCATTCGCCTTCGTGGCCGGAATGCTCGGCGACGCATCTCCGAAAGGGAAGGCAGAGACGTACAGGACTGTGAGAGAAATCGCCGCTCCTTTCAAAGAGGCCAACGGATGCCTGCTCTGCCGCGAACTGAAAGGGAAGGAACACCCGGTGCCTTGCGACGAACTGATAATGCAGGGAGTAGGAATCCTCCACGACCGCTATTGCAAAGATGAGGCTTAGACAGGCCATACCGCTCGTGTTGTCGGCCTGCGCGGCTTTTCCGGTGTTCTCACAAACGCCGGGAACAGACACCCGCACGCGCATCGCCGACCCAAGGTTCCGTACGTTGCAGACCACCAACGCCGACAATTTCATGGGCATGCCGGTGGTCAGGCTTGGTTCGGAAGACCGCATGCTCATCTCTTTCGACGAACTCGGCGACGACATCAGCTATCTGCAGTACAGGCTTCTGCACTGCAACTCCGACTGGACGCGTTCCTCGCTCGTGGAATCGGAATACCTTGACGGATTCAACGTAGCCGACATAACAGACTATGCCTTCTCGTCGAACACATATGTCCATTACGTCAACTACCGCATAGAGGTTCCGAACGCCGACATGCGTCCGCTCAAAAGCGGCAACTATCTGCTGCAGGTGTTCCCTCAGGACAATCCCGAGGAACTTGTGTTGCAGACGCGTTTCTGCGTAAGCGAAAATACGGTCGCCGTGGCGGGCGAAGCTACATCACGCACTGACCGCGGACTGAACACCGAATGGCAGCAGGTGAACCTGACAGTCAACCCCGGGGAGTTCCAGATACGGAGTCCCTTCACCGACATAGTGCTCATTGTCAGCCAGAACGGGCATCCAGACCGGACACGCACACTGACCCATCCACAGCAAATCAAAGGTCGAACGCTCGTTTACGAACACTGCCCCGACCTTATCTTCCCTGCCGGCAACGAATACAGGCGTTTCGAGACCGTAAGGGCGGATTATCCCGGAATGAACGTGGATTCAGTGAAGTTCATCGGACGCAATTACCACGCATGGGTGCATACGGACAGACCGCGTGCTGAATCATCCTACATATACGACCTCACTCAAAACGGACGTTTCAAGATAGATGAATACAACGCCACCGACCCTGACCTCGGCGCAGACTACATCACTGTGCATTTCGAGCTGAAACATCCCGAAATCATGAACGCAGACGTATTCGTGGACGGAAACTTCGCCTACGATTCCTTCTCGGATGCAAACAGGATGCGTTTCGACCCCGCATCCCGTTCCTACAGGCTCGACATCCCGTTGAAGCAGGGTTCCTACAACTATCAGTACGTGGCAGTGCCGCGAAAAGACCCAAAAGTCTCAGATCCGGCAATCTTCGAAGGAAACAAGTTCGAGACCGGCAACGAGTATCAGGTATACGTATATCTGCGAGAACCCGGCACACGAGCCGACCGCCTGATAGGCACCGCCCAGCTCTTCTCACGCTAAGAGTATGTTTACTTTTATTTGAAAGCTTATTATCGCACACTCCTATTTGTTAATACGGTTTAAAAGTAAACATACTCTAAGATACAAATGCAAGCACCCTAAAAACTACCGCCTCGTCTCCCCAACGACAATTTGCTACCACTGCGCGCCTCATCGCGCAAAAAAACATAAATGGAATGTTACAGATACAAGACACCCTCGTCTCCCTCGACCTTATAGAACGTTTCTTCTGTTGCGACCTCGACGCATGTCTCGGGGCTTGTTGCGTAGAGGGCGATGCGGGAGCACCGCTGAATATTGAGGAAGTGGAACGCATCGAAGAATCGATGCCTGAGGCATGGGCCGACCTCACTCCTGCGGCAAAGGAAACCATCAACGACCAAGGCGTGGCGTATGTGGACGAGGAAGGCGACCTCGTAACATCTATCGTAAACGGTCGCGACTGCGTGTTCTGCACCTACGCCCCGGGCGGAAAGACGCTCTGCGCGCTTGAAAAGGCATACCGCGAAGGACGCACAAAATGGTGCAAACCGGCCTCATGCCGCCTTTATCCAGTCAGACTCAAGCAATACGACGGATTCACAGCCGTCAATCTTCACATATGGAAAATATGCAAGAGCGCGGAGACACATGGCCGCAAGCTTGGCATCAGGGCATATCAGTTTCTGAAAGACCCGCTTAGCGCACGTTTCGGAGAAAAATGGTATGAAGAGCTTTGCATCACCGCAGACGAATACCTCAGGCGATACGGAGAAAGGAACGATGCCAGTTAACTTGTTTTAACACAAAATCAAATGGATTTCACTGAATTTTACCTAACTTTGCATCGGAAAATTTTCAGAAAATCTAACATGTAAGAATTTAGTTAAGCTATCGTCCGGGAACAGATTGTGAAATCAGTTCCCGGGATTTTTTATATAAAGGAAATTCGCCATTTATCTCCTCTTATTTGCGTCTCTCGACGGAATTGATTACCTTAGCGCAAAATTTCGAGTACGACACAAAGCAGGCTTGATGTGAATGCATTATTAACCTCTTGGTCTTCGTGGGTGAACTGGCTCATACTCGCCGCATACGTAATCACGATTGTGGCCTGCATCGTTGTGGTGCTCAGGGAAAACCGCAATCCCATACGCTCGCTCGCATGGGTCATAGCCCTGATTTTCCTCCCCGTGGCCGGACTCGTGTTCTATCTCTTCTTCGGCCGCAGCCTGAAAAGCATCAGGATGGTGTCCCGGCACAAAAAGCGCAAGCTGATGCGCGCCACCGCCACCCGTAACGTGAACCTCAACGAAACCGGCATATCTTCCGACAGAAGACAGCTCGTAGTCCTCTCCCACTCGCTTTCTAAGGCCAAATTCACCGTCAACAACAAAATAGAGATATTCACACGCGGAGCCGACAAGTTCGAGGCTCTGAAAAGAGACCTCAGAAACGCAAAAAGCTCCATACTGCTACAATACTACATATTCGCCGACGACAAACTCGGAAACGAAATAGCCGACATACTTATAGAGAAAGCCCGTCAGGGAGTGAAAGTAATGGTGATCTACGACCATGTGGGAAGCTTCTCCACAAGGTCGCGTTTTTTCGGCCGCATGCGCGATGCCGGCGTGGACGTGCACCCGTTCTTCCGAGTTACTTTCCCCCAGCTCGCCAACCGCATCAATTGGCGCAACCACCGCAAGCTCGTCATCATAGACCGCGAAACGGGATACATCGGGGGAATGAACATCGCGGACAGATACACAGAGAAGACCGGGGGGAAGCCTGCATGGCGGGACACTCATTTCCGTCTGCACGGCGACATAGTGGAATCCTTGATTCTGTCATTCGCCATAGACTGGTCGTTCATGGGCCAGCCACTGTCCTACGACGACCCTTTGCCGAAATCCGCATCCATTGCCAACAATGTCGGGATGCAGCTCGTCTCCTCAGGCCCGGTGGACACTTGGGACAACCTTTCGCTATGTTTCCTCAAAGCCATATCATCAGCCAAAAAGTCGATATATCTCCAGACTCCTTATTTTCTCCCGACCGACGCGCTCCAGCATGCGCTCGAAGCCGCCGCGTTCGC
The DNA here is from genome assembly GCA_910573745.1 of Muribaculaceae bacterium. Lineage (GTDB taxonomy): Bacteria > Bacteroidota > Bacteroidia > Bacteroidales > Muribaculaceae > Lepagella. The sequence goes on from CAJSYI010000011.1 coordinate 28,502, forward strand.
AAAAGTAGACGTGAGAATCATGATCCCGAGGAAATGCGACTCCAAGCTCCTCCAGCTCGCATCATTCTCCTTTGTTACACAATGCCTGAAAGCCGGCATAAAGGTCTACCTCTACAACCCTTGCATGCTCCACGCAAAGGCTTTGATAATCGATGAGGATCTGGTAGCGGTAGGCTCGACCAACTTCGACTTCCGCAGCTTTGAGAACAATTTCGAGACCACTCTCTTTGTCTACGACCGCGAAGTGAACCGGAAGATGCGCGACATTTTCTTCGACGACATAAGCCTCTCCACCAAGCTTACGTTCTCGCAATGGCATTCGCGCCCGGTGCTTCAACGCCTTTTCGAGTCTGTGGTCCGCCTCCTCTCCCCCATCCTCTGACCGGCTGACCCGACTACTTGACCACGGTCTTCTTTCCGTTGATTATGTATATCCCTTTTCCAAGCCCGGAGACGGCTTCTGCCTCATCGGCATATTCACCTATGCAGATGCCTTGAAGATTGAAAACCTTCGTTGCAACGTCCGGCCGGCGGGCAGACACTACGTCCAGAGATGACTGAGGGCTTACAGGAAGATGGCGGTCAAACCAGTCGATATTCCGACGCAAAGCTTTCTTTATCCTGTCCGCCCTGAGCCGGGCGGTCTGCGACGGGTCTTCATTCCACCTTGCGCAATCGTTTGCCCATGCCTGCGCAAGCGGAAGAACCGTTTCGTCTATGTATCCGAATACCTCTGAAAGCCTGTTAGGATAAACCTCTCTCCAGACCTTTTCCACCGCCTCGCAGAAACTGTCATACTGTATAAGCTCCCCTATCCAGTGAGGTGTGAACCCATAATGCACCTTCATCCTGAAAGTGTAGTCGGTCTTTTCACGGTTGTAGCATACGAGATCCCATATAGGCCCGGCAATCCACTTGGTGTCCGGCCCCTTGTCCTTATGGAGATAGAAGCTGCCGTGGAAACCGTCAGGATTGTCCATCACCTCCTGCAGGACGAAGAAACGTGCCATGCTTTCCACATCGAAATGCTCCTCCCAGTCGGTCGAGGTCTTGTCTGGCGAATACACCGCCGCATTGATGGACTTGAATTCTCGGGTGAGCCACTGCAGCTGCGCGTCCGACAAGTCTTCGGGAGAATGATACCTGAGTGTAAGGTTCCAACGGCTGTTCTCAGGAATGGTGATCTGGCATTCGTCCCTGTAGTTGTCTACTTCCACGAGCCATCCTCCCTCAATCAATGCCGGATCGGTCTCTTGATCCTTCTGTTCATATATGTTCACGCGGTTCTCGTCAATGCGGATTGTCTCCGTCAGAAAATAGAGGCCTATATAGTCTCCGTTGAGAACAACCTCGACAGGACGGAAGTCAGGAGTCCAGGCCATGCCCATAATCCTGCCCAACTGAAGCCCGGCCACGGTGTTCTCCGTCGGTTTGAGCAATGCCCAATGCTTGTTCTTGGGCATGCCCAGCAACTCAGTCTTATTACCCAGCTTTATCTTGTAAGGCTTCTTGGGACTCAACCATGAAGAATGCCCTCTTCCTCGTATCTGCATCGGCAAAGGTTCATCTTCCGAACCAATAAGCCCACCCTTTCCGTCTGCCGACTCAATCCAATACGAGGCGTCAAGATATTCGGTCTTCGAAACTACCGGTTCACGGTTCTCTGTCTCTATGTGCAACACGGGCAACGAACCCGACACTGCCGCGGTGCCTTCAATTGGCTGCTCATTCGCGCTAAGATCATCCGTACAGGCCACAAATGCCAAAGCCATCACCATATAAGCCACTGTCCTAATCATTATTCCTATCATTACTGAAAAAATAGTTGTTATAAGTATATGATGTAAAAAAACAGGAAATGCTGCACAGACACCCGGATTTTTCGCCTAAGCAGCTCCAAAAACCAATGTGCAGATAAGTCTAAGAGGCTGTCCGAAAGCGTTGTCTGAATAATCTAAACATCCACAGATATGCGCACCCGTGCTAAAGAAGCCGATAAGAAAAAAGCAGACCGGGAGTGGAATCACTCTCGGCCTGCCCGGTTTTATCGATTCGTGGGATTTACTCTGTTGCAGGTGCCTCAGCTGTTGCTTCAGCCGCATCCGCGCTTTTCTTACGGCGCGAACGGCGGGTGGTCTTGGCCTTCTTGGTCTCTTTCTCACCAAGAAGCAACTCGTTGAAGTCAACAAGCTCGATCATGCACATCTCGGCGTTGTCGCCAAGACGGTGGCCGGTCTTGAGGATGCGTGTATATCCGCCCGGACGGTCAGCGACCTTCTCGGCAATCACGCCGAAAAGTTCCTTCACGGCTTCCTTGTTCTGGAGATAGCTGAACACTAGACGTCGGTTCGGGGTATCATCCTTCTTCGAGCGGTTGATCAGAGGCTCGCAATACATGCGGAGCGCTTTCGCCTTAGCCAGAGTGGTGAAAATTCTCTTGTGCATGATAAGGGAAATCGTAAGGTTCGAAAGCAGAGCCTCGCGATGAGCTTTCTTGCGGCCAAGGTGGTTGAATTTTTTATTGTGTCTCATCGTTGTTATTCTTTGTCTAATTTATACTTTGAAATATCCATCCCAAAGGAGAGATTCAGGCTTTCCAACAGGTTGTCGAGCTCAGTCAGCGACTTGCGTCCGAAATTGCGGAATTTCAAAAGGTCGTTCTTGTTGAACACCACAAGCTCGCCGAGCGTCTCCACCTCAGCGCTCTTGAGACAGTTGAGCGCCCTCACAGAAAGGGACATGTCGGTCAGCTTGCTTTTGAGAAGCTGCCGCATGTGAAGCACTTCCTCATCAAACTCGTCTTCATCCTGTTCGGCAGGCTGTTCGAGAGTCATCTTCTCGTCGCTGAACATCATGAAATGCTGTATAAGGATTTTTGAAGCCTCTTTCAACGCGTCTTTCGGGCTGATGGAGCCGTCGGTAGTAACCTCGAGGAGCAGCTTCTCGTAGTCGGTCTTCTGTTCGACACGGAAGTTGTCCACCGCATATTTCACGTTCTTGATCGGAGTATAGATCGAGTCGATGGCGATCACGCTCGGATCCGCACCTTCGAGAAGCTCTCGGTTCTCGTCGGCAGGAACCCAGCCTCGCCCGCTGTTGATCGTGAATTCCAACTGAAAGTTTGCGGATGAATCCAGATGGCAGATCACCAGATCCGGATTCAACACCTCAAACCCGCTGAGCACTTTACCCAAGTCGCCGGCCTTGAACACATCAACTCCCGAAACGTTGACTACTGCCTTCTCTGTGTCGGTGTCTTCTACCGTTTGCTTGAACCGCACTTGCTTGAGGTTCAAGATGATGTTCGTGACATCTTCCTTCACTCCGGGTATGGTGTCGAGCTCGTGGGCCACGCCGTCGATGCGTATCGAACAGATGGCAAAGCCCCCGAGAGAAGACAGGAGGATGCGCCGGAGCGCGTTGCCTACCGTCTGGCCATATCCCGGTTCCAGAGGACGGAACTCGAATCTGCCGAACGAATTCGTCTCCTCCAGCATTATAACCTTTTCGGGCTTCTGAAATGCTAAAATTGGCATGGGTCTCTATCGTTTATTATTTAGAATACAACTCTACTATCAACTGCTCCTTGATGTTCTCAGGAATGTCCTCGCGGGCAGGAAGATGGAGGTATTTTCCGCCCTTGATGCTTTCGTCCCACTCGATCCAAGGATACTTGCTGTGGTTGAAGCCTGCGAGACAGTCGGCAATCACTTCAAGCGACTTGGATTTTTCGCGCACTGCGACCACATCGCCGGGCTTCACGCGATAAGACGCGATGTTGACCACCTTGCCGTTGACAGTTATGTGTTTGTGAAGCACTATCTGGCGCGCTGCCGGACGTGTCGGCGCAATGCCAAGACGGTACACGATGTTGTCGAGACGGCTCTCGAGCAACTGGAGGAGCACCTCACCTGTGATGCCCTTCGTGCGGGCCGCCTTGTCGAACAGATTGCGGAACTGGCGTTCGAGCACTCCGTAAGTGTATTTGGCCTTCTGCTTCTCGCGGAGCTGCAAGCCATATTCCGAAGTCTTGCGGCGACGGTTCTGACCGTGCTGTCCCGGCGGATAGTTCTTCTTTGCCAAAACCTTGTCCTCGCCATAGATGGCTTCCCCGAATTTACGGGCGATTTTTGTCTTTGGACCTGTATATCTTGCCATTTTTGTTTTTTCGTTTTGAGCCTCTGTCTATTCGCAGCCTCAGGCCTCAGCCATTCTCCTTAGCGCAGCCGCGACCGTCTGAGAGGTAGGTGGTGGGATGCCCTCAAAGGGAATCCCGACGGTCTTTCGCTTTCAAAGCCTTGACTTCGCGGCCCGGCCTTACGTCTGACAGATGCTTTTTTGGTGTTTTGAATTTCTTTTGTCTTTCCCCGACGCCCTCAGGAGCATTACCCGTGCATTCGGGACAGCGGTTTGCCGCGTCCCAGCGTGCCACCAAATATGATTTCAGGCTCCTGAACAACCCGCCTGAGCGGACATCGACTGTCTGGGATCACAAATATGAATCGATCTTACACTCTTCTGCGTTTCGGAGGACGGCAACCGTTGTGGGGCAGCGGAGTTACGTCTATTATCTCTGTAACTTCTATACCTGCGCCATGCACTGTGCGGATTGCGGATTCGCGTCCGTTGCCGGGACCTTTCACGTAGGCCTTCACCTTGCGCAGACCAAGGTCGTATGCCACCTTCGCGCAGTCCTGCGCCGCCATCTGCGCTGCGTAGGGCGTGTTCTTCTTCGAGCCACGGAAGCCCATTTTACCCGCAGAAGACCACGAGATGACCTGACCCTCACTGTTGGCCAAGCAAACGATGATGTTATTGAAAGAGGAATGCACGTGGAGCTGACCGATAGCGTCAACTTTGACGTTTCTCTTTTTGGCTGCGACTGTCTTCTTTGCCATATTCTATTGTTATTTAGTAGCTTTCTTTTTGTTAGCGACTGTTTTCTTGCGTCCCTTGCGCGTGCGCGCATTGTTCTTGGTGCTCTGTCCGCGAACCGGAAGGCCGAGACGGTGGCGTATGCCACGGTAGCAGCCGATGTCCATAAGGCGCTTGATGTTGAGCTGGATTTCCGTACGGAGATCGCCCTCCACCTTGTAGTTGCTCTGGATCACTTCACGCACGGCGGCTGCCTGGTCGTCTGTCCAGTCCTTCACTTTGATGTCTTTGTCTACACCCGCCTTGGCCAGGATGGTGTTGGCGGCACTCCGGCCAATGCCGAAGATGTAGGTCAAGGCTATTTCACCTCTCTTGTTTTGCGGCAAATCTACGCCGACTATTCTTACTGCCATTTTCTGTCGTAAAAATTGTGTCTGTAGGATTTTCTTGCAGGATTATCCTTGACGTTGTTTTAACTTCGGGTTTTTCTTGTTGATTACGTACAATCTTCCTTTTCTGCGCACAATCTTGCTGTCGGCCGTGCGCTTCTTGATTGATGCTCTTACTTTCATATCTGGTGTCTGTTTTATTTGTATCGGAAAGCTATTCTCCCCTTAGACAGGTCGTAGGGCGACATCTCGACCTTAACCTTGTCGCCGGGAAGTATCTTTATGTAGTGCATGCGCATCTTGCCCGAAATGTGGGCGGTGATCTCATGTCCGTTCTCAAGCTCTACCTTGAACATTGCATTGGACAATGCTTCAAGTATCACTCCGTCTTGCTCTATTGCAGCTTGTTTTGCCATTTTCCTCTTAGATTATGACCTATTTGATTCCTTTGTTTTCCCTTTATAACCTTTTCAGGATATAAGAAACCGCGTTCAGACAAACCTGTCGCCCATTGCCTCCTTGATGTACTCGAAAGAAGTTAGGATGATCGGCTCGTCGCCACTGATGCATATCGTATGCTCGAAATGGGCAGACGGCTTGCGGTCGCGCGTCCGGCAAGTCCATCCGTCGTTGCCGATCGTGATGTTCTTGCTTCCCATATTGATCATAGGCTCCACCGCTATGCACATGCCGTCGCGAAGCACCGGCCCGATTCCCCTGCGCCCGAAATTGGGAACTTCAGGAGACTCGTGCATCGACTTCCCGATGCCATGGCCGCACATTTCACGCACCACACTGTAGCCGCGACGCTCACAGTAGGTCTGCACCGCATTGCTGATGTCGCCGACACGCTTGCCGGCACATGCAGCCGCAATGCCTTTGTAAAGCGACTCCTTAGTGGTGGTCAGCAGCTTCATCACCGCCTCGTCCACTTCCCCCACAGGGAAAGTGTAGCAGCTGTCGCCATTGTAGCCGTCAAGCTCCACAACGAGGTCTGTGCCTACTATGTCTCCGTCCTCAAGAACGTAGTCCGAAGGAAAACCATGGACCACGACCTCATTGACCTCGATGCACAGCGTACCTGGAAAGCCTTGGTATCCGAGACACGAAGGGCGTCCGCCGTTGTCAAGGACGAATTCCCTCGCTATCGCGTCAAGCTTACGGGTCGTGATGCCTGGCTTCACCCACCGCGCCACTTCACCGAGCGTGCGCGCCGTCAGGTCGCCTGCGGCACGCATCTTCTCGATTTCTTCTGCAGTTTTGAGATATATCATTTCTGAGAACTCCCGGTTGCTTGATTTCCTATTCCTGAATCTGTAAGACTATTTAGGGAAACACTCATCAGAATGCCGAGCTGCCTGTGGTGCGACCCTTGATGCGCCCGTCTTTCATAAGGCCGTCATACTTGCGCATAAGCAAGTGGCCTTCAATGATGCGGAGCGTATCCAAAACCACTCCCACGAGAATCAAGAGAGAAGTCCCGCCGAAGAACTGCGCGAAGTTGCGGTTGAGGCCGCACACATAAGCAATCGCCGGAAGGATGGCCACGATTCCGAGGAATATGGAGCCGGGGAGAGTGATTCTCGACATGATGGAGTCCAGATATTCCACGGTCGGTTTGCCTGGCTTGATGCCGGGGATGAAGCCGTTGTTGCGCTTCATCTCTTCTGCCATCTGCGCAGGGCGCACCGTGATTGCCGTATAGAAATACGTGAACGCCACAATCATTAAGAAGTAGATGAGATTGTACCAGAAGCCGTACATGTCTGTCAAAGCCCCGAAAAATCCCGTCTGGCTCGTGCTGAACCCGACAAGAGTGATGGGGATGAACATAATGGCCTGGGCAAATATGATGGGCATCACGCCGGCCGCATTCACCTTCAGGGGAATGTACTGGCGGGCACCGCCATACTGCTTGTTGCCCACAATCTTCTTTGCATACTGCACGGGAACCTTGCGTGTGCCTTGCACGAGCAGAACCGCGCCGGCTATAACCGCAAGAAGGATGACAATCTCAAGAAGGAAGATGACAAGGCCGCCACCGGCGGAGTTCATCAGACGTCCCGTGAATTCCTGAATGAATGCTTCAGGCAGACGCGCGATGATGCCGATAAGGATGATGAACGATATGCCGTTGCCCACGCCCTTCTGATCGATGCGCTCGCCGAGCCACATGATGAACATGGAGCCTGCGGCAAGAACGATGGTCATGAAAGCAATCGTGAAGAAGCCCAACTCCACATGGCCGCCGGCAGCCTGAACCTGATACTGGAGGTTCATAAGATATGCCGGGCCCTGGAGCAGCAGAATCAGCACCGTCAGATAACGCGTGTACTGATTCATCTTCATCCGTCCGCTCTCACCCTCGCGCTGCATCTTCTGGAAAGAAGGAAGCACCATGCCCAAAAGCTGTATCACGATCGAGGCCGTGATGTAAGGCATGATACCCAACGCGAAAATCGAGGCCTGCGAGAAAGCGCCGCCCGAGAACATGTCGAGAAGCTGCATCAAGCCGTCGGATGTGAAGTTCTTCAATGCCATGAGTTCATCCGGATTGATTCCGGGGAGCACCACATAGCACCCGAAGCGGTAGATGATCACAAGCAGCAGCGTTATGCCTATGCGCTTGCGAAGATCCTCCACGCTCCAGATATTCTTGATTGTCTGTGTAAATCCCATTGTTCAAGTTATTTTTTTGTGACTGTTCCGCCGGCTGCGGTGATTGCTTCCTCGGCCTTCTTCGAGAAGCCATGGGCCTCTACCTCAATGGCACGTGTTACTGCGCCATTGCCGAGAATCTTCACCAACGCCTTTTTCGAAACAAGTCCGGCTGCACGCATGTCGTCAACCGTGATTTTCGACAGACCTTTAGCCTCGGCGAGAGCCTCGATGGCATCCAGGTTGACTGCCTTGTATTCCACGCGGTTGATATTGTTGAAACCGAACTTCGGCACACGGCGCTGAAGCGGCATCTGACCGCCCTCGAAGCCGATCTTGCGCTTGTAGCCCGAACGAGACTTCGCGCCCTTGTGTCCACGCGTAGACGTGCCGCCGTAGCCCGAACCCGGACCGCGGCCTATTCTCTTGTTCTTCTTGTTGCTGCCTACAGCAGGCAGGAGATTATGTAGTTTCATCTTTTTTTGCTGTTTTTTCTTTGTTCTTGTGTCCTTGTCCCCCCATTCCCGGTTCAGGCCCAGAAGCCACGCCGGGATGCGGAATCAGTCTCACTTCACTTCGGTCACTTCTACAAGATGATGCACAGCTTTCACCATGCCGCGAATCGAAGGATTGTCCTCATGCATCACGGTACGGTTCATCTTTCTCAGGCCGAGGGCATCAAGCGTGCGTTTCTGAACGGCAGGGCAGTTGATGCGGCTTTTGATCTGTTTGATTGCAAGTTTAGCCATTTCTATTCTAATTATTTGCCGTTAAACACTTTTTCCACGGAAATGCCACGGTTCTGGGCCACCTGCGCCGGGCTGCGCATCTCGTCGAGAGCAGCGATTGTCGCCTTGACGAGATTGTGCGGGTTGGACGAGCCTTTCGACTTGGCAAGCACGTCGGTGATGCCCACGCTCTCAAGCACGGCACGCATTGCGCCGCCGGCCTTCACTCCCGTACCTTCAGAAGCCGGCTTGAGAAGCACACGTGCGCCTCCGAACTTGGCTTCCTGCTCGTGGGGGATGGTGCCCTTGTGCACGGGAACGCGGATGAGGTTCTTCTTGGCGCTCTCCACGCCTTTGGCGATGGCAGCCTGCACCTCGTTGGCTTTGCCGAGACCCCAGCCTACAACGCCGTCCTCATTGCCCACGACCACTATGGCCGCGAAACTGAACGCACGTCCGCCCTTAGTAACCTTGGTTACGCGGTTGATGGCCACAAGACGGTCTTTCAATTCAAGATCATTCGTCGATTTTACTCTGTTGTTTCTTTTTGCCATGATTCCTCTTAAAATTTAAGACCGGCCTTGCGGGCTGCATCGGCCAATGATTTTACTCTACCGTGGAAAAGATAGCCGTTACGGTCGAACACCACTTCGGTGATGCCCATTTCCATGGCTTTCTTGGCGATTGCCTCGCCCACCTTCGCGCTCTGTTCCGTCTTGTTGCCGGCTTCGATGCCTTTCGAGTTGGCTGAGCAGAGGGTGTTGCCTGCGAGATCGTCAATCACTTGTACGTAAATCCCCTTGTTGGAGCGGAAGACGCTCATTCTGGGACGCTGGGGCGTACCGGAGATTTTACCGCGTATGCGGGTTTTGATTTTATTTCTTCTTGCTATCTTGGATACCATGATTTGCCTTCTGATTTAATTATTTAGCATTAGCCGACTTGCCGGACTTGCGGCGGATAACCTCGCCGACAAACTTGATGCCCTTGCCCTTGTACGGTTCAGGCTTGCGGAGCGAACGTATCTTGGCGCACACCTGCCCGAGAAGCTGCTTGTCGAAGCTCTCGAGGATGATGAGCGGGTTCTTGTTGCGCTCGGACTTGGCCTCCACCTTTACTTCCTTGGGGAGCTTGATGTAGATAGCGTGCGAATAACCCAGCGAGAGTTCCAGCACCTGGCCTGTCGAAGCGGCACGGTAGCCCACGCCGACGAGTTCCATCTCCTTCTTGTAGCCTTCGGAGACGCCGACAACCATATTGTTGATCAGCGCGCGGTAAAGACCGTGAAGGGCACGGTGCTCGCGCTCGTCGTCAGGACGGGTTACTTCAACGTGCCCGTCCACGACATTTACCTCGATGTCGGGGTTGATTTCCTGTGAAAGTTCGCCTTTAGGACCCTTGACTGTTACAACATGGTCCTTAACCTGTACCGTAACGCCGGCAGGTATCATGATGGGTGCTTTACCTATTCTTGACATAATAAATACCTCCTGCCTTTGATTAATAAACGTAGCACAATACTTCGCCGCCGATCTTCTGCTCTTTGGCTTCCTTGTTGGTCATCACGCCCTTGGATGTGGAAAGGATCGCGATGCCAAGACCGTTGAGCACACGCGGCATGTCCTTGTAGCCGGTGTACTGGCGGAGTCCCGGACGCGACACGCGATGCAGGTTCTTGATGGCGTTGACCCTGTCGATCGGGTCATACTTGAGGGCGATCTTGATGACGCCCTGAGGAGTCTCTCCTTCCTCAAACTTGTAGTTGAGGATGTAGCCCTGGTCAAACAGGATTTTGGTGATCTCCTTCTTAATTTTCGACGCTGGACATTCCACCACGCGGTGTCCCGCACGGATGGCATTCCTCAATCTGGTCAAATAATCTGCTATTGGATCAGTCATTGTTTTGTTGTTTAAATTGATTCAGATGTCTGAACAATATTTAATACTCACGATATGTCTTTTTCTGACCGCAATCCGCCGTTTCCGGCTTCTTCCGGCCAAAAATTACGCGCAAAGTTAGCAATTCCGCGCCGTATGGCAATGCGCAGTGCCTGCCATACACGCACTTTTAATAAAATTTAACGGTCAATCCCCGTTTATGAACACCCCCGCAACGAATCGAGAAGGCTATCCACATCAGCCTCCGACGTAGACCAGTCAGTAACGAACCTGACCGCAGTCTCCTTCTGCCCACGCACGCCCCAGACAGAGAACTCCGCCTTGCACGCAAGTTTGTCCATCACTTCATTAGGCAAGATGATGAACTGCTGGTTGGTCGGCGAATCTACGCAAAGCCTGTAGCCGTTGCTGACAAAGCCTTCTTTAAGCTTTATGGCCATCCTGACGGCATGCTCCCCTATCTCTTTGTAAAGGCCTCCGGAAAAAAGCGTCTCGAACTGCACTCCAAGCAGACGGCCCTTGGCCAGCAATGCCCCATGTCTCTTCACCAAGGTGAAAAAATGGGGAAGCAGCTCCGGAACACGCACTACAACCGCTTCTCCGAAAAGCGTGCCGGCTTTCGTCCCACCGATATAGAACACGTCGCAGATGCGCGCTATGTCTTTCAACGAAACGTCGGTGCCGTCCGCAGCCAATCCGTAGACCAGCCTTGCCCCGTCCATAAAAAGAGGCATCCCGAGCCTGCGGCATTCACTGCCCAACGCCTCAAGCTCGTCCAAACCATAAAGCGTGCCGACCTCGGTGGGATGGGAAATGTAGACCATACCGGGAAACACGCAATGTTCATAAGTCGCATCGGCATAAAACCTCTCCACGCAATCCTTCAGGGCAGAAGCCCGAATCTTACCGTCGCCGGAAGGAAGCGCAAGCACCTTGTGCCCTGAAGCCTCAATGGCACCCGCCTCATGCACGTTGATATGACCTGTCTCGGCGCACACCACTCCCTGATGCGGATGCAAGAGCGCATCAATCACGCAGGCATTGGTCTGAGTGCCGCCGACAAGGAAGCAGACCCTACCCTCAGGAATCCCGCATTCCTCAAGAATCAGCCGCTCTGCCCTGCGGCAATGGTCATCAAGACCGTAACCCGGAGACGCCTCCATGTTGGTCCTGACAATGCCCTCCAAGACACTCGGATGCGCCCCGCGGATATAATCACATTCGAAATGAAGCATAATCTATATCGTATAAAAAAGGGGACTCCGGCCGAAATGCCCGGAATCCCATCTTATGTCAGTTTCACCTATGCCTTGAAAGGCATATCGTCGGTCATCACTTACCAGCTTGCCTTCTTCACGCCGGGAATCAGACCTGCGGAAGCCATCTCACGGAACTGTATACGCGAGATGCCGAATTGGCGCATATAGCCTTTCGGACGGCCAGTGATTTCGCAACGGTTGTGCAGACGCACGCGCGAAGCGTTCTTGGGAAGCTTCTGGAGCTTCGCAAGAGCCTCATAGTCGATGTTGCCTTCAGCGTCGGCGAGGGCGGCTTTCTTCAGAGCGGCCTTCCGTTCGGCATACTTAGCCACCATTTTCTGGCGCTTCACTTCGCGCGCCTTCATTGATTCTTTTGCCATGATGAGGTATTATTTCTTAAACGGTAAGCCAAACTTCTTAAGCAGCGCGAAGCCCTCTTCGTCGGTCTTTGCGGAGGTTACGAACGTGATGTTCATACCCTGAAGCTTGGGGACACTGTCGATGTTGATCTCAGGGAAGATGATCTGCTCAGTGATGCCGAGCGTGTAGTTGCCGCGTCCGTCGAGCTTGGAGTCGATACCCTTGAAGTCGCGGATACGGGGCAGGGCCACGCGCACCAGACGCTCCAGGAATTCATACATCCTGTCCTTGCGGAGGGTTACCATCACGCCTACAGGCATCTTCTTACGCAGCTTGAAAGCCGCGATGTCCTTCTTTGAAAGGGTAGCCACAGCCTTCTGGCCTGTGATGGCAGTGATCTCGTTGATTGCGGTCTCGATAAGCTTCTTGTCCTGCGTAGCCGCGCCAAGACCCTGGTTTATCACAATCTTCTCGAGCTTAGGCACCTGCATCACGGTAGTGTAGCCGAATTCCTTCGTCAGCTCGGGAACGATTCTCTCTTTGTATTCTTTGCTCAGTGTAGTGCTCATTACTTAATCTCCTCTCCAGATTTTTTGGAATAACGAACTAATTTCCCGTTTTCGCTGCGACGGCGGCCTATGCGCGTGCCTTTGCCCGACTTCGGGTCTACCACATTGAGGTTGGAGATGTGCACAGGGGCCTCAATCTTGATGATGCCTCCCTGAGGGTATTTGGCACTGGGCTTGGTGCTCTTGGAGACGATGTTGATTCCCTCGACGACGGCGCGGTTCTTCTTCACCAGCACCTCGAGGACTCTTCCGGTCTTGCCTTTGTCGTCGCCGGCATTGACATAAACCGTGTCGCCCTTCTTTATATGCAATTTTGCCATAAGAATGTTCTTGTTAAGAGTTAAAGTACTTCAGGTGCCAGCGACACGATTTTCATGTTGGTGGCACGAAGCTCACGGGCCACGGGGCCGAAGATACGCGTGCCACGGATTTCACCCGCGTTGTTCAAGAGCACGCAGGCATTGTCGTCGAAACGGATATAGCTTCCGTCGGCACGGCGGATTTCCTTTTTCGTGCGCACCACCACTGCCTTAGAGACTGTGCCTTTCTTCACGTCAGACGAAGGGATGGTGTTCTTCACCGTTACCACGATGATGTCGCCTACAGAGGCGTAGCGACGGCCGGTACCGCCAAGTACATGGATACAGAGTGCTTCCTTAGCGCCGCTGTTGTCCGCTACTGTGAGTCTTGATTCGGTCTGTATCATAGTTACTTAACTTTTTCGATTATTTCTACCAGTCTCCATCTCTTGGTCTTGCTCAAAGGACGCGTCTCCATCAGGCGCACTGTGTCGCCGATCGAGCACTCGTTCTTCTCATCGTGGGCATGGTACTTCTTGGTCTTATTGACAAACTTGCCGTAGATAGGGTGCTTCTCCTTCCATTTGATTTCGACCGTGATGGTCTTGTCGCATTTGTTGCTCGAAACAACCCCGATTCTTTCTTTTCTTAAATGTCTTGTCTGTTCCATTTTTCAAATACTTCTGGGATTATTCTTTGACTTCGGAAGCTGCCGCCTCGGCGGCAATTTCCTTCTGACGCAACACGGTCTTCATAACGGCAATCTCACGGCGAGACTTGGTGATCTTCGCCGGATTGTCGATGGGAGATATCGCGTGCGTTACTTTCAATTCACGATAAGCCTTCTCGGCGACCACAATCTGGTCGCGCAGCTCCTGAATGCTTAATTCCTTGATTTCTTCCTTCTTCATTTTTTTATTGTTCTATTCGTTGTGCATCGACCGCACCCGACCCTGTTTTAAGGGCCGGGTGCCCTGTCTATGCGTTTACATCAGTGTGACGGATCACACGTTCTGCGAGGGGTCATAGTCGCGGCGTACCACGAACTTCGTTATTACCGGAAGCTTCTGGGCAGCCAGACGGAGTGCCTCCTTGGCGATGTCGTATGATACACCTTCCACTTCTATGAGGATGCGTCCGGGGGTGACAGGCGCCACGAACCCTTCGGGGTTACCTTTACCTTTACCCATTCGCACCTCGGCAGGCTTCTTGGTGATCGGTTTGTCCGGGAAAATGCGGATCCATATCTGACCCTGACGCTGCATATAGCGTGTAACGGCGATACGTGCGGCCTCAATCTGGCGGCCCGTGATCCACTTCGATTCCAACGTCTTGATGCCAAACGAGCCGAAGGCAAGCTGATGGCCACGCTGTGCCTCACCTTTCATGCGGCCCTTTTGAGAGCGGCGGAATTTCGTTCTTTTCGGTTGTAACATTTTATCTCTTGGATGTTAGAGTCTGTTGATTTGTTGTAGTTATCTCTGACGCAAGCCTCAACGGTTGCTGTTGCGCTTGCCGCGGAAGCCACCCTTACGCTCGCGCTCGCGGCGGCCGCCCGGCTCCTTTACACCGATGGCATAGGAAGGCGTGAGTTCCTTCTTGCCATAGATCTCGCCACGGCAGATCCATACCTTGATGCCAAGCACACCAACCTTGGTGTGAGCCTCGACAAGAGCATAGTCGATGTCGGCACGCAGCGTGTGAAGCGGAGTGCGGCCTTCCTTGAACATCTCTGAACGCGCGATTTCCGCACCGTTGAGACGTCCGCTGACCTGCACCTTTATGCCTTCGGCACCCATGCGCATCGTGGAGGCAATGGCCATCTTCACCGCACGGCGGTAGGCCATCTTACCCTCGATCTGGCGAGCCAGGTTGGAAGCCACTATCTCGGCATCAAGCTCAGGACGCTTGATTTCGTAGATGTTGATCTGGACATCCTTGTCGGTAAGCTTCTTGAGCTCTTCCTTGAGGGTGTCCACTTCCTGGCCACCTTTGCCGATGATCACGCCCGGACGGGAAGTGCATATGGTGACGGTAACCATCTTCAGAGTGCGCTCGATGATGATTCTCGACACGCTGGCTTTGGCAAGACGCGTGCGGAGGTACTTACGGATCTTTGAGTCCTCTAGGAGGGTCTCGCCGTATTTCTTTCCGCCGTACCAGTTTGAATCCCAGCCACGGATTACGCCGAGGCGGTTGCTAATCGGATTTACTTTCTGTCCCATCTTGCCTGATTTAAGCTTTTTCGTTATTGATAGTGTCTACAAACAAAGTCACATGGTTGGAACGCTTGCGGATGCGGTAGCCGCGTCCCTGCGGAGCGGGACGGAGGCGCTTGAGCATCGGCGCACAGTCCACGAAGACCGTCTTCACATAAAGGTCGCCGGCCTCTGCCTTGCGCTCGGTTTTCTGCTCCCAGTTGGCAATTGCGGAGCGGAGAAGCTTCTCAACCTTTCTGGAAGCTTCCTTGTTGGAGAATTTGAGGATGCCCAGGGCCTTGAATGCCTCCTGGCCGCGGATCATATCCACCACCAGGCGCATCTTGCGAGGCGACGAGGGGACATTGCGCAGCTTGGCGAAATACTCGCTTTTGCGGGCCTCCTTTATAGCGTCAGCTGATTGTCTTTTTCTTAAACCCATTGTATTGTGTTCGTTTTTTGTTCTTTTTGGAATGCGGTATTCGGACTCTTGTCAGAAACGAGAAGCATTACTTCTTCTTGTTGCCGGCATGTCCGCGGAATGTGCGCGTCGGTGCAAACTCACCCAGTTTGTGGCCCACCATGTTCTCTGTCACGTAGACCGGGATGAACTTGTTGCCGTTGTGGACTGCGAAAGTGTGGCCTACGAAGTCCGGTGAGATCATCGAGGCGCGGCTCCATGTCTTGATCACCGACTTCTTGCCGGATTCGTCCATGGCGGCCACTTTCTTTTCAAGCTTTACGCTTATAAACGGTCCTTTTTTAAGTGAACGACTCATAATTGTGTCCTTAGATTAATCAAATTTACTTTTTCCTTCTCTCAATGATGTACTTGTTCGAATGCTTCTTCGGCGAGCGCGTCTTCAGACCCTTGGCGTAGAGACCTGTGCGTGAACGCGGGTGGCCACCGGACTGACGGCCTTCACCACCACCCATCGGGTGGTCTACAGGGTTCATGACTACACCACGGTTGTGAGGACGGCGGCCGAGCCAACGGCTGCGGCCTGCCTTGCCGCTCTGCTCAAGAGCATGCTCGGCATTGCCGACCACGCCGACGGTGGCGCGGCATGTGAGAAGCACCTTGCGAGTTTCACCTGAAGGCAATTTGATAATCGCGTAGTCGCCTTCGCGCGAGGTGAGCTGAGCGAACGTTCCGGCCGAACGCGCCATAGCGGCGCCCTGTCCGGGACGGAGCTCAATACAATGGATCAGAGTACCCACGGGAATCTTCGACAAGGGAAGCGTGTTTCCGACCTCAGGAGCCGCATCGGGGCCGCTGATCACGGTCTGTCCCACTTCAAGGCCGTTGGGCGCGATGATATACGCCTTTGAGCCGTCCTTGTAGTAGAGAAGCGCGATGCGTGCCGAACGGTTGGGATCGTACTCGATGGTCTTCACCGTAGCCGGTATTCCGTCGTAGTTTCTCTTGAAATCTATCAGACGCAATTTTCTCTTGTGGCCGCCACCACGGTAGCGGGTGGAGAGCTGGCCGGCGGAGTTGCGGCCGCCGGTGGAGCGTTTTCCGACCGTAAGAGACTTTTCTGGTGCGTTAGCAGATGATTTGCGCACAACCAGCTCCCCGTCCTTGCGGACAGCCACTTCGCGCTTGAATACACCAATAATCTTGTGTCTTTGCCCAGGGGTAGTGGGCTTGAATTTCTTTACTGCCATTATTCTTTAGATATTGCTATAGTAGTCGATTGTTTGTCCTTCCGCTACAGTTACGTATGCCTTCTTGAAGGCCGGCTTGCGGCCGCGGATCAGTCCCTTCTTGGTGTAGCGTTGCATACGCTTGCCTGCATAGTTCGCAGTGTTCACTCTCTCGACGCGGACATTGTAGAGCTTTTCGACGATGTCTTTGATCTGGAACTTGTTTGCGTCGGGCGAAACGGCGAAAGTGTAGCAGTTGAGCTTATCGCTGCAAGCGTTGGCCTTCTCGCTGATGATTGGTTTGATCTGGATATCCATATCGGTTCTCCTTTTTAGAATTCGTTAATGACTGCTACGCTGTCTTCTGTCACCAGAATCGCATCGTTGTTGAGCAGAGCGTAAGTATTGAGGTCGATAGCCTGCATCATAAGGGCGTTGGGCACATTGCGCACCGAAAGGAGCACATTGCGGTCCACACCGTTCATCACGAGCAGCACTTTCTTCTCGTCAAGGTTGAAAGCCTTGGCGATGGCCATATAGCTCTTGGTCTTCGGGGCATCGAAAGTGAAGTTCTCCACTACGAAGATCTGGCCTTCCGCAGCCTTGGAAGTGAGGGCGATCTTGCGGGCAAGAGCCTTCATCTTCTTGTTGAGCTTGCTACGGTAGTCGCGGGGACGCGGACCGAACACCGTGCCGCCGCCGCGCAGCAGCGGAGAGTTGATGTCGCCGCGACGCGCACCGCCGCCGCCCTTCTGGCGTCCGAGCTTGCGGGTCGAGCCGCTGACCTCTGAACGTTCCTTGCTCTTGTGGGTTCCCTGACGCTGGTTGCCGAGATACTGCTTCACGCTGAGATAAACGGTGTGCTTAGCGTTGCCTTCATTCAGGTCGAGGCCAAAGACCTTATCGTTGAGGACGACTTTGCGCCCCGTATCTTCACCTTTGATGTTGTAAACTACTGCTTCCATTATTTCTCAACTAAAACGATTGAACCTTTGTGGCCCGGGATAGACCCCTTGATCATTAACAAATTGTGCTCGGGGAGCACCTTTATCACCTGAAGGTTTTGGACAGTAACGCGCTCGTTGCCCATGTGTCCGGCCATACGAAGACCCTTGAACACCTTTGCGGGATAGGAGCACGCGCCAATCGAACCCGGGGCGCGGAGACGGTTGTGCTGGCCATGCGTGGCCTGACCCACACCGCCGAAGCCATGACGCTTCACTACGCCCTGGAAACCTTTACCCTTGCTGGTGCCGACCACGTCGACAAAACTGCCTTCCGTGAAGAGATCCACGGTAAGCGTGTCGCCCAGCGAAGGGAGCGTCTCAAAAGATTTGAACTCGGCCAAGTGTCTTTGGGGAGCTACTCCGGCCTTCTTGAAGTGACCCGCCATAGGCTTGGTGGTGTGCTTATCCTTCTTATCCTGGAAGCCCACCTGAACAGCCTCATAGCCGTCGGTCTCCACTGTCTTGACCTGAGTAACCACGCAAGGACCTACTTCGATAACAGTGCACGGAATGTTTTTTCCGTCGGCACTGAAAACGGATGTCATTCCGATTTTCTTTCCTAATAATCCTGGCATTTCTTTACTTTGATATTAAAACGTTGTTTTTTTGTATCTGTTGGTAGTTGGTTCGAGGAGTCGAGGGGAATTCCGGGCGCGGCCCACACAGGCATGAGCCAAAAACGGCCGCCGCCCGGAAATCCGGTATGTCAGACTTTGATCGAAACGTCAACGCCGCTGGGAAGCTCGAGCTTCATCAGCGCATCCACAGTCTTGGAAGTAGAGCTGTAGATGTCGATGAGACGCTGGAACGAGCAAAGCTGGAACTGCTCGCGGGATTTCTTGTTGACGAAAGTCGAACGGTTGACAGTGAAGATGCGCTTGTGCGTGGGCAGAGGAATCGGACCGCTGACAACAGCACCGGTGGATTTCACCGTCTTTACGATCTTTTCTGCCGACTTGTCGACAAGATTGTGATCGTATGATTTGAGTTTGATTCTGATTTTTTGGCTCATATCTTTTGTGTATCTGTTCTGGTTAAAGAAGTGATGTGTCCCTGACGGTTACTTGATAAGGTCAACACGTCCCTGGCATTCGGTCAGCACGCCCTTCGCGATTGAGCTGCTCACTTCGGAATAGTGGCTGAACGTCATTGTGCTCGTGGCACGCCCGGAAGTGATGGTACGCAACGCGGTAACATAGCCGAACATCTCGGCGAGCGGGGCCTTGGCCTTCACTATGCGCGCGCCTGAGCGGCTTGTCTCCATACCCTCTACCTGGCCTCTACGCTTGTTGAGGTCGCCGATCACATCACCCATTGACTCCTCGGGAGTAACCACCTCTATCTTCATGATAGGCTCCATAAGAACCGGGCCTGCCTTCTCCGAACCCTTCTTAAAGGCCTGGATGGCACAAAGTTCGAACGAAAGCTGGTCGGAGTCGACCGGATGGAAGCTGCCGTCGATAAGAGTTACCTTAAGACGCTCTACGGGATAACCGGCAAGAACGCCGTTCTTCATAGCCGTCTGGAATCCCTTCTGAACGGAAGGGATGTATTCCTTGGGGACGTTGCCGCCCTTGACCTCATCGACAAACTGGAGCGAACCCTCGAAGTCGGGGTCGGCAGGCTCGATGCGCACGATGATGTCGGCGAACTTACCGCGACCGCCGGTCTGCTTCTTGAACACTTCACGAAGCTCGACGGGCTTGGTGATTGCCTCCTTGTAAGTAACCTGAGGACGGCCCTGGTTGCACTCTACCTTGAACTCACGACGCAGACGGTCGATGATGATGTCAAGGTGAAGCTCACCCATACCTGAGATGACGGTCTGGCCAGTCTCCTCATTGGTCTCCACACGGAATGTCGGGTCTTCCTCGGCAAGCTTCTGAAGTCCAACGCCGAGCTTGTCAAGATCCTTCTGGGTCTTAGGCTCTACGGCGATGCCGATCACAGGATCGGGGAACTCCATAGCCTCAAGCACTATAGGCGCATTCTCGTCGCAGAGCGTGTCGCCGGTACGGATGTCCTTGAATCCCACACCAGCACCGATGTCGCCGCAGCCGATGGCCTCTTTGGGGTTCTGCTTGTTGGAGTGCATCTGGAACAGACGCGAAATGCGCTCTTTCTTGCCCGAGCGGCTGTTGAGCACATAAGAGCCGGCGGGAATCTCGCCGGAATAAACGCGGAAGAAGCACAGACGGCCCACATACGGGTCGGTGGCAATCTTGAACGCAAGAGCCGCCATCGGGGCGTCTGCGCTCGGCTCGCGGGTCAGGATCTCATCCGGATCACCTACGGCATGGCCTTCCACCGCACCTGCGTCTTCCGGCGAAGGAAGATATGCGCAAACCGAGTCAAGCAGCGTCTGCACACCTTTGTTCTTGAAAGATGAGCCGCAAATCATCGGGTTGACCTGCATACTGATCGTGGCCTTGCGTATTGCAGCCTTGATTTCGTCAACCGTGATCTGGGAGGGGTCGTCGAAGTATTTCTCCATAAGCACCTCGTCGGTCTCGGCGAGGGTCTCGAGCATCTTGTCGCGCCATTCCTCGGCCTCGGCCTGAAGGTTGGCGGGGATGTCTTCGACGGAATATTCGGCACCCATCGTCTCGTCATGCCAGAATATGGCCTTCATCGCAACAAGGTCAACGACTCCCTTGAAGCTCTCCTCGGCCCCGATGGGAATCTGGATAGGAAGCGGGGTCGCACCCAGCACGTCGTGCACCTGGCGCACCACCTCAAAGAAGTTTGCGCCGGAGCGGTCCATCTTGTTGACATATCCGATACGGGGCACATTGTACTTGTCGGCCTGACGCCATACGGTCTCAGACTGGGGTTCTACGCCGCCCACGGCGCAGAAAGCAGCCACGGCGCCGTCAAGCACACGGAGCGAACGCTCCACTTCCACAGTGAAGTCAACGTGTCCCGGAGTGTCGATAAGGTTGATTTTGAACTTGTCGTCCTTGTATTTCCAGAACGTCGTGGTTGCGGCGGAAGTGATTGTGATTCCGCGCTCCTGCTCCTGCTCCATCCAGTCCATGGTGGCTGCGCCGTCATGCACCTCGCCGATCTTGTGGGTAAGACCGGTATAGAAGAGGATACGCTCCGAAGTAGTGGTTTTTCCGGCATCGATGTGAGCCATGATGCCGATGTTTCTTGTGAATTTAAGCTCGTCGTGTTTAGCCATTTCTTATATGGTTGAAAAACGTTCTCCTTGAAGAATGAAAATGGGGGGGTTAGAATCTGAAGTGAGCGAAAGCACGGTTTGCTTCGGCCATGCGGTGCATGTCCTCTTTGCGCTTAAACGCTCCGCCCTGGTCGTTGAAGGCATCGACGATTTCAGCGGCGAGCTTGCCGGCCATCGTCTTTCCGCCACGCTTGCGGGCATAGATGATGAGGTTCTTCATTGAGATCGACTCCTTGCGGTCCGGGCGGATTTCGGTAGGCACCTGGAAAGTGGCACCGCCTATGCGGCGCGACTTCACCTCCACCTGGGGAGTTACGTTTTCGAGAGCTTTCTTCCATATCTCAAGTGCAGACTTCTCCTCGTTGGGAAGCTTGCTTTTTACGATTTCGAGAGCCGAGTAGAAGATGGTGAATGCGGTGTTCTTCTTACCGTCATACATCAGATGGTTCACGAACTTGGTAACACGGGAGTCATGGAAGACGGGGTCCGGAAGGATCACCCGTTTTTTTGGCTTTGCCTTTCTCATTGGTTTAGAAAAAACGTGTTGTTTTTGTTTTTGGCTGCTTCTCAGATCTTCAATCCCCACGCCCGGCTGAGAGGGCCGTCGTGCAAACCGCAACGTGTGCGCCGGGGATTTACTCAACCTTTAGCGAAACACTGCGTTCGCTCTATATATTATGGCGTAAAACCATTCTTGCGAAGAGCGGGCAGATTCCGCAGATAGCCGTCCAAAATAAATCAAAAACGAGATTAAAAATTTGTTGATGATTTAGGTAAGGGCGGCTTATTTCTTAGCTGCCTTGGGACGCTTCGCACCGTACTTGGAGCGACGCTGTGTGCGGCCCTGCACGCCTGCCGTGTCAAGGGTGCCGCGAACGATGTGATAACGCACACCGGGAAGGTCTTTCACACGACCGCCACGCACCATCACGATGGAGTGCTCCTGGAGGTTGTGTCCCTCACCGGGGATGTAGGAGTTGACCTCCTTGCCGTTGGTGAGACGCACACGAGCCACCTTACGCATAGCCGAGTTAGGCTTTTTGGGGGTAGTGGTGTAGACCCTGACACAGACACCGCGACGCTGGGGGCATGAGTCCAAAGCGGGCGATTTGCTCTTGTCCTTGAGAGCCGCGCGTCCTTTTCTTACTAATTGCTGAATAGTAGGCATCTTAGTTTGTTGTTACTTATGTTTGTTTATAAAATCCTTTTTCAAACGCTTCTCCGAGGCATCCGCAACATCGCGACCGCACCCACGCCATACAATCAACCGATTAACAATCAACCGATTAACTGCCACGAAAGTACATTTTGCCCCTAAAGCGATGCAAAGTTACTAACAATTAGCGTCTTATGCAAATTTTCCGTCCATAAAAAACAACCGTCCCAAAAAACCACTTTGCAAAAACGAACCAAAAACGGCCGCATGATGTTATAATGGCAGAAAATCGTTTCATGACGTTAGGTTAGTTTGAAAAAGTATTATGGAAAACATTGCAGAGCCGGAAGTCGCGAGACCTCCGGCTCTGTTTCATTTGTCCGCATCAGATTCAGAGGCCGTCTGAAAACCGCCAGACGACACCTCTGACCCGTGCCGTCATTCCTGTGTGTCTTCGTACCATTTGGAGTACATCAGATAGTTGCGGGCTATCTTGACGTTCATCTCCTTGGCCTTCTCCGGCTCTACCATCTTGACGAACTTGGCAGGAGCGCCGGCCCAAAGCTCGTGCGCACCGATTTTCGTGCGGCTCAGCACCACGGATCCGGCAGCCACAAGCGCGCCCTCTCCCACTTCGGCATCGTCCATCACGACCGCACCCATGCCAATCAAGGCATAGTCGTGTATCTTCGCGCCGTGTATCACCACATTATGCCCTATCGACACGTCATCTCCGATTTCAATGGTCGATTTCTGATAGAGCGTGTGCAGGACGCTTCCGTCCTGTATGTTCACGCGGTTGCCTATGCGGATGGAATTGACGTCGCCACGGAGCACCGTGCCGAACCAGACGCTGCATTCGTCGCCCATCACGACATCACCTATCACACAGGCGTTGTCCGCCAAAAAGCAATCCTTTCCTATTTCAGGCGTAAAGCCCCTTACTGATCTTATTATGGCCATGTTAGTTTGGTTTCCGAGTATCGGGTAAAATGGACTTTTTCACTTATTTGCTACGGGAAATCGGAGCAGTCTTCTTCTCTATCCAGGCAGCCTCCTCAGCCGAAAGGAGCGGAGTCAGACGACGGCGCACCTCCGCATGGTAGGCATTCACCCATTCTATTTCAGCATCCGTCATTATTTCCGTCTGCATAAGGGCAGTGTCGAACGGGAAGAGGGTCATCGTGTCGAACTTGTAGAAACGTCCGAACTCCGTCTCCATCGCCGGGACGGTTACGATGAGGTTTTCCAGACGTATGCCATAGCGACCCTCAAGGTAGAGGCCAGGCTCGTTGCTCGTGATCATTCCCGGCTGGAGCGGCGTCGGGTTGATGTTGAGGCGGATGTTCTGCGGGCCTTCATGGCAATTGATGAAGAAGCCCACGCCATGGCCGGTGCCGTGATAGTAAGCCTTGCCTTCATTCCACAGGAACTGGCGTGCGAAAGCGTCGAGCTGGTGTCCGGTGGTGCCTTCAGGGAACACGGCCGTGCCGAGGGCTATGTGGCCTTTGAGCACAAGCGTGAAGTCGTGCTTCTGCTCCTCCGCAGGCGTGCCAAGAGCCACGGTGCGGGTGATGTCAGTGGTGCCGTAAGTGTACTGTCCGCCGGAATCCACAAGCAGGAGGCCGTCCCCTTCAATCGCGACGTCAGTCTCTTCGGTGGCCTCATAATGCACTATCGCGCCATGCCCGTTCCATCCGAGGATTGCCGAGAAGCTCTCGTCAACGCATGCCGGATCGGCCAGACGCAACGCGCGCAGCCGCTTTCCGAGCTCCACCTCTGTGAGCTTGCCCGAAGGATATTCCTTTTCCACCATCATGAAAAAGCGGGTAAGGGCGACTCCGTCCTTTTCCATTGCTGTGGCGAGGTTTTTCAGCATTGTGGGATTCTTTATGCTTTTGAGCTTGGCCACACGCGAACCGCCGAAGACCGGGGTACACCCCACCTTGTCGTAGATTCCGCGCGCCGTCTTCTCCGGATCGAGGAGCAAGCGCGTCTCTTTCGGAAGCGCAGCCACAAACGAGAGCACATCTTCATATCCCTTGACTTCGATGCCGTATTTGTCGAGATGGGCCTTCACATCGGCATTCACCTTCTCCGCATCAACGAAAAGTATGCGGCGGGACTCGTCGAGATAAAGGAATCCCACGAAAATCGGAGAAAAGTTGATGTCGCCGGCCGTGCGCAGGTTGGTTGCCCACGCAATGTCGTCGAGAGCGGACAGGAGCACCGCGTTGGCAAGCTCAGCCTTCACCTCTGCAAGGACGCGCCTGATTTTGGAATCAACGGTTTCGCCTACGATTCCTTCATCATGGATGAACAGCTCGTTCTTCGGACGCTGGGGGCGATCCGGATATATGTAGTCGAACTGCGGGAAACCGTCGTTGAGCCCGATTCCGTTGTCGGAAAGCTCCTGCTGGAGACGCTGGGCAAGCGAGACGGAGAACGTCATTCCGTCGATGCCTACCGTCTGCCCTTCCTTCAAATGCCCGGCGAGCCAGCCGATGAGGTCAACCGCCTCCGGGCCGTCCTCCTTCATCATCTTGAAGCCAGTGTCCTTCAGCTGCTCTTCAGCCTGGATGAAATAGCGGGAATCAGTCCAGCAATAAGCCTCGTCCATAAGGACTACGGCTGTGCCGTTGGTGCCGTTGCCCGACTCGAAACCCGTGAGCCATTCGCGGCCGCGCCAATGATGCGGCGGCAGCTCGCTCTGATGAGGGTCGGTGCCGGTTATGACCACGGCATCAATGCCGTGCTGCTTCATCACCTCGCGCAGGCGCGTGAGGTATTCGAAATTCTTCTTCATTATCTTTGGTATTGGGTTTGCATATATTAATGAGGCCGTAAAATTACAAAAAAAATCCCTTATCTCCAATTCCGTGCAGAAACTTTCACGTAACTCGGAAATAATGCGTAATTTTGCAGCCATAAAGGAACAATCATTTTTATCAGTACCGATGAAAACCCGTATAATCGAATGTGTCCCCAATTTCTCAGAGGGACGCGACCTTGCCAAAATCAAGGAAATCACCAACGCGATAGAAAAAGTAAAAGGCATCAAACTGCTTGACGTAGACCCGGGCGACGCCACCAACCGTACGGTGGTGACTTTCGTGGGCGAACCCGAAGCGGTGGTAGAGGCCGCTTTCCAGGGAATCAGGCGCGCCGCCGAACTCATCGACATGCGCGGCCATCACGGCGCGCATCCACGAATGGGCGCGACCGACGTATGCCCGCTCATCCCAGTGGCCGGCGTTACGCTTGAGGAATGCGCCCAGCTCGCACGCAAGCTCGCCGAGCGCGTGGCAACAGAGCTGAACGTGCCGACATATTGCTACGAGGCAGCCGCTTTCACCCCCGAACGCAGCAACCTCGCGGTCTGCCGCGCAGGCGAATACGAGGCACTTCCGGAAAAGATGGGCAACAAGGACAAAGGCCCCGACTTCGGCAACCGCCCGTTCGACGAGGGTGTGGCACGCACCGGAGCCACAACAATCGGCGCACGCGACTTCCTCATCGCCGTGAACTACAACCTTAACACGACCTCCACCCGTCGCGCCAACGCCATAGCTTTCGACGTGCGCGAGAAAGGACGTCCGATGCGTGAAGGCGGAAAGGTTACCGGCAAACCCATAAAGGACGAGAACGGCAAACCCATCAACATCCCAGGCACGCTCAAAGGCACAAAGGCAATAGGCTGGTTCATCGATGAATACGGAATCGCACAGGTTTCGATGAACATCACCGACATAGCCACGACTCCGCTCCACGTAGCCTTCGACGAAGTCTGCAAGAAAGCCAACGAACGCGGCGTACGCGTTACCGGCACCGAAATCGTGGGCCTCGTGCCGAAACGCACGCTCATCGACGCAGGCAAACACTTCCTCCGCAAACAGCACCGTTCGGTCGGAATCCCCGACAGCGAAATCATCCGAATCGCAGTGAAGTCGATGGGACTTGACGAACTCAAGCCGTTCGACCCGAAAGAGAAGGTGATAGAATATCTCGTGGAAGACACCGACTCCAAGAAGCTCATCGACCTGACCGCCCGCGGACTCGCGGAAGAGACGGCCAGCGAATCGCCAGCCCCTGGCGGCGGCTCGATCTCCGCCTACATGGGTGCGCTCGCCGCCGCCCTCGGCACCATGGTGGCCAACCTCACCTCCCACAAAGCCGCATACGACGACCGTTGGGAGGAATTCTCCAATGCCGCGGAAAAAGGGCAGGAACTCATGGAACGCCTCCTCCACCTCGTTGACGAGGACACTGCCGCATTCAACCGAATCATGGATGTGTTCGCGATGCCCAAGAAGACCGATGCAGAAAAGGCCGCACGCGCAGAGGCAATGGAGAGCGCTACGCTCTACGCCACGGAAGTGCCCTTGCACACTATGGAAACTGCATTCGAGACGTTCGACCTCCTCCGCAACATGGCATCAAACGGCAACCCTGCATCAGTTACCGACGCCGGCGTAGGCACACTCGCGGCACGCGCCGCAGTGCGCGGAGCGTTCCTCAACGTCAAAATCAACGCTTCCGGTCTCAAAGACCGCGCAAAAGCCGACGCGCTCATCGCACGCGGATCCGAAATCGAAGAGAAAGCCGCCAAAGCCGAGGCCGAAATCCTCGACGTGGTGAACTCCAAGATCTGACATTCATCCGGCAAAGCAAATATGGACGGCAATCGAAAGGATGCCGTCCATATCTGTTTTCACACCGACCATAAATCGGAACAGAATCCCGACAGCAGGACGCCGGCACCTGAAAGGCACTGCCATTGTCATTAATTTTGGGATTCAGGGATTTTTTGCTACTTTTGCAGCCTGCAAAAATTCTTTGGACAAGTGGACAACATCATATCTCAAGAGACATCACTAAAGGACGCATGGTGCGACGTGAAGCCGATGACGATAGTGCTCTTCGACTCCGAAAAGCGGCATGACGACCTGCTGCCCCTTTCTTTCACCCGCCCCATCGCGGAGTTCCGCGTAGGCATACTTTCCATCAAGGAGAAATGGGAATGGCATTCCCGCTGCCGTTGCCTCACGCTCGCCGTGGATTACCTGCGGCTGAAATTCCCTCTCTCGCCGGTCGAGGAGGCGGTGTTCGTGGCAGGATGGATACTTCCCGACAAGGCTTTCATCAACGCGGTAAAGGGTCTAAAGGCCGGGCACGCGCTTTCCATAGGCGACGAACTTGTCGCATACCGTGGCACATTGGCGGAATTCAACACCATACAGGATGCCGGGACAATTCCCGAGAACACCGTGGACTATGACGGCGAAGTGGATATGCTGACGTATGTCTACGATGTGTTCCGCCTGTGCCACAAAGGAATATCGGAAGACTATCCCCTCCTCACCGCCGGACGCAAGTCCCAGCCGCTTTCGCCGACCAACACCGTAGTGGGCGACTACCTGCTTCCTGACGGCCAACCGGCCATATTCCTTGAAGAGGGAGCATCCGTGGAAGGCGCAATAATCAACGTCAAGAACGGCCCTGTGTTCATCGCCCGCGAAGGGGAGGTGATGGAGGGAGCGTGCCTGCGAGGCCCCTTATCGCTCGGCTCGCATTCAAAAATCAACATGGGAGCCAAAATCTACGGAGCGACCGCGATAGGCCCCTGGTGCAAGATAGGAGGCGAAGTGAACAACTCCGTCTTCTTCGGCTTCTCCAACAAGGCGCATGACGGCTTCGTCGGAAATGCCGTAATCGGCGAATGGTGCAACATCGGGGCCGGCACGAATGCATCCAACCTCAAGAACGACTATTCCAAGATACGGCTCTGGAACTATGCGCGGCGCACGTTCATGCGCACCGACCTTCAGTTCTGCGGCCTTATCATGGGCGACCATTCCAAAATCGGAGTGAACTGCATGCTCAACACGGCCACAGTCATGGGCGTAGGAGTCAACCTGCACGGTGCCGGCTTCCCTCGTCCCTTCATACCGAGCTTCCTGGAAGGCGCGCCCGGAACCGGGTTCAAAGACGTTCCGCTGAAGAGATTCTACGACATTGCCGAACGCGTCATGTCAAGGCGCAACGTGCCCATCACCGATGCCGACCGCGTGATCTTCGAACGAGTCTACGAAGTCGCCTCAAAATTCAAACAGCCGTGACGTTCAAGACAAGAAGGAAGCTCCGGGGCTACACACTCGGCGCGGTGGCAGCGGCCACCTACGGGATGAACCCGCTCTTCGCACTCCCTCTGTATGAAGACGGAATGAACCCCGATTCGGTGCTTTTCTTCCGCTATCTCGCTGCGTTGCCGATAGTTGCCCTTATGCTTTTGTACAGAAGGCGCACGCTAAGCCCAGGCAAGGGCAACGTCATCCCCTTGGCGGCAATGGGATTCGTGTTCGCGCTTTCATCTCTCTCGCTTTTCCTCAGCTACCGGTATATGGACGCGGGAATAGCCTCCACGCTCCTTTTCGTCTACCCAATCATGGTGGCGGTAATAATGGCCGTGGCATACAAAGAGAAGATATCTGCACTGACAGTCGGCGCGATTGCCGTAGCCACGGCTGGCATCGGACTTCTCTACAACGGCGGAGAACAGCCTCTCAGCGCATTCGGCACGCTCCTCGTGTTCGTGTCCTCGCTCACTTACGCGATATACATAGTCTACGTGAACCATTCCCGCCTCGAGAAAGTGCCCACGCTCGCCGTAACGTTCTATGTGCTGCTATTCGGATGGACAACGCTTGCGCTTAAAGCAGGCCTCAGCGGTTCGCTGACACTCCCCGCCGACCCTGCGCTTTGGGGCAACATAGCCGCGCTTGCAATCTTCCCGACCGCCATATCACTGCTATGCACCACGGCTGCGATACAGGACATCGGCTCGACCCCGACGGCGATACTCGGCGCGCTTGAACCGGTAACCGCCGTCGTGATAGGAGTAAGCGTATTCGGAGAGACTCTTACGCCGCGCCTCTGCATCGGACTTGTGATGATAGTCGGCGCGGTGAGCTGCGTCGTGGCCGGTTCGAAGGCAAAAGACGCCCTTGTGCGCCTGCGAAAGATGTTCCCCAATCTGCGCCGAAACTGACAAAAAAGGAAAATAAAGAAAAATTTGGAGAAAAATTTTGCGGAACGCGAGAGAATGCCTAATTTTGCACCGCAAAACGAATGCACGTCTGCAAAGGCGCGTAAAATCAACAGAAAACAAATAAACAAAACAATAAAAATGATAATCGTACAAGTAAAAGAAGGCGAGAACATCGAAAGGGCGCTCAAGAAATTCAAGCGCAAATATGAGAGAACAGGCATTGTAAAGGAACTGCGTCGTCGCCAGGCATTTGAAAAGCCGTCGGTAACGAACCGCAAGAAGATGATCAAGGCCATCTACGTGCAGCAGCTCCGCCAGGCCGAGCAGTAATCATCGCGGCGTCTCCCCTAATTCTTTCGCTTAGGACGAAAAGAATCAATAAAGCATAC
Organism: Muribaculaceae bacterium; assembly: GCA_910573745.1. GTDB lineage: Bacteria > Bacteroidota > Bacteroidia > Bacteroidales > Muribaculaceae > Lepagella. The sequence continues at coordinate 58,170 of CAJSYI010000011.1, forward strand.
ATTTGGTGCGGGTTCAACTCCTGAATCCGCACTGAATCGTTGTATAACAACAATGTCTGCAATGGCCGACAGGAAACCCTTAACCGAACTTTTCGAGGAACACCTCCTATATGAACTCAACCGCAGCCGACTGACAGTTGAGGCGTACCTCTGCGACATAAGCCAGTTTGCCACATTCCTTTCAGGCAGCCTGCAAAATGTCGAGGATTCCGGACAAGCGGTCGCATCGGCCACTACAGCGGACATACGCCTATGGCTCGGCAGCCTTGCCAACGACGGCGGTCTGCCACGCACCATCAGGCGCAAGACCCAAAGCCTCCGCACGTTTTACCGCTTCTTGCTGAAACGCGGGATAACCAAAAGCAATCCGGCAACAGACATCATCCTGGCAAAGACAGACAAGCCCCTGCCGCAGTTCGTGAGGGAAGAAGAGATGGAGCGCATAGTGTCCAGACCTGACGCTCCGGAAGACTTCTATTCCCTGCGCGACCGGATAATGACCTCGCTCCTCTACACCACAGGAATGCGCCGCGCCGAAATAATCTCACTCCGCGACGCTGACGCTGACATCATCTCCATGCAACTGAAGGTTACGGGGAAACGCAACAAGCAGCGCATCATCCCTTTCGGCAAGGACACCGCCGACGAGATTTCTGCATATCTGACACTCCGCAGGTCAGAACCCAAAGAATCATGCGGGACCGGGCGGGAGGCCGGACTCCTTTTCACCCACAAAGGAAAACGCATCACCGAAAAGCGTCTGACGTCAATAGTGAGAGAGAAACTGATGAACGCCTCCGTGGCCAAAAAAAGCCCTCACGTGTTGAGGCACACCTTCGCCACCACCCTGCTCAACCACGGAGCCGGAATAAATTCCGTCAAAGAACTTCTCGGACACGCCTCCGTAGCCACCACACAGATATACACCCATCTGAGCTTCGCCGAACTGAAAAAAAACTATTCCGCCGCGCATCCCCGCGAAAAGAAATAATGTTTTTTTGACGGAAACATAGCAAAAGTCCCGGGAATTTTGTTTATCTTTGTAGACGGACTACGTAAGCTGTCGGTCTTTTCGCACCGTGGAACCGGCACAAAATCTTCAGACAGACAACGACATCTTGAGTATAGTCCCGAATATCAACCCTTTAAATCCAAAGAGAGATATGGAAGCAAACATCAAAGCAATTCATTTCGACATCAGTGAGAAACTCGTCGCATTCGTCAATAAGAAAATAGAGAAGTTAACCCGCAGGTTTGAATGCATCACAGAAGCAGACGTGAACCTGCGCCTGATCAAACCCGAGACAGCCCTCAACAAGGAAGCCGGCATCAAACTGACCGTGCCAGGCACTCCTGACCTGTTCGCATCAAAGACGGCCGACTCGTTCGAGGAAGCGATCGACCTCGCGCTCGAAGCCCTCGAGAAGCAGCTCGAAAAGAACAAGGACAAGAAATGAACCATACGCGTTGAAACGCGACAACTGAGACCAAAGAGATTGACCGTGGAGACTGCCCGAAGGCCGTCTTCACGGTTTGCAGATTAAAAAAGAAAAGCCATGAACAGACTCACAAAAGCCGCCGAAATAGAATTCCCCAAAATCTGCGACCCTCGCGGAAACCTTTCGTTCATAGAGGGTTCCAGGCATGTGCCGTTCCCAATCAAGCGAGTTTTCTACATTTACGACGTGCCAGGCGGCGAAACCCGTGGAGCGCATGCGCACCGCCAATGCGCAGAGGTGCTGATAGCCGTAGCCGGCTCGCTTGAAGTGAGGCTGACAGACGGGAAAAAAGAGGTGAGCTACAGGCTGAACCGTTCCAACCGCGGCCTCCTGATTCCGCCGGGCACGTGGCGGACAATGCACGATTTCACCACAGGCACAGTGGTGGTCGCCATATGTTCAAGGGAATACGAAGAGGAAGACTACATACGCGACTACGAAGATTTCGAGCGATATGTGGCCGCGTTACCCGAAGACCAAAAGGCCATATTATGAAAGAATACCCATTCCAAAGGCTTGCCGACACCAACGCCAGATTCGCCGAAAGGCTGAAAGAGGCCGCATGCAGGGTGATAGACTCCGGATGGTACCTTATGGGCCCGGAGACCAAGGCTTTTGAAGAGGAACTCGCCCTCTTCTTAGGGACAGGACACGCCGTTGGCACTGCCAACGGGCTCGAGGCAATAAGACTGACATTCAAGGCCCTTATGGAGCTTGGGCGTCTCAAACCCGGCGACGGGGTGCTTGTCCCGGCCAACACGTTCATAGCTTCGGTGCTGCCTCTGACACAGCTCGGACTCAAACCCCGGCCGGTAGACCCCGACTATTCCACAATGAGCGTCAGTCTCAGCATGATGGCCGATGCCGCAGATGCCGACACACGGGCCGCCCTTCCGGTGCACCTGTACGGTTTCCCGGCCTACGACGCCGAAGGGCTGGAGCGGCTAAAGAACGCGGGGATAATAATAGTGGAAGACAATGCCCAGGCCATAGGCGCGGAGATAAACGTCTCCGGGAGAGACACTTCCATACGCACCGGAAGCATCGGCGACGCAGCAGCCATAAGCTTCTATCCTGCGAAAAACATCGGAGCCTTGGGCGATGCGGGGGCGGTCGTGACTTCCGATCCGGTTCTTGCCGAAACCGTAAGGCAGCTGTCAAACTACGGAGGAAGCCGCAAATACCGCTATGATTTCCAAGGCTTCAACAGCCGAATGGACGAGATGCAGGCCGCAATGCTGCGCGTAAAGCTGCCCGATACCGTCGCCGAACGCGACCGCCGTGAAGCATCCGCACAGGAATATGACCGCGCAATAACAAATCCATTGATTACCAAACCGCCACGCGACAGGCACTTCCGTCAGGCCTGGCATCAGTACGTGGTCCGCTGCTCACGCCGCGACGAATTGGCAGAGCATCTACGCCACAACGGAGTGGAAACAATGATCCACTATCCCTTACCTCCCCACCGGCAGAGATGCTATGAAGGAAAAATCGTGGGGCATTTCCCTGTGGCTGACCGGCTTGCCGACGAAGTGCTGAGCCTGCCGATAGCCAACATCACCCCCTACGACGCAAAAGAAATATCATCGATAATCAACCGGTTCAAATGACGATGCCATCAAACCAAGAATTGAAAAAAGGGGAAAAGCCCATACGCACCATAACGATTGCCATAGTCCTCGCCATAGCCGGAGGAATAGCGGCATTCGCAGTCCAGACATTCACATCAAAGTCTCCGGCACGAGCCGTCATAATAGTGCCGGAAAACGGCGACAAGGCACAACTTGCCGACTCGCTCGAAAAACATACCGACAGCAGATTCGCGTCGCGCACCATGAGAGCCGCCAACCTGATGATGTCGGCGTTCCATCTGCGTCCCGGAGCATACGAAATCAGGCAAGGGCAGTCCGCGTTTTCTGCAGCGAGGCTTCTGGGGCGCGGACGGCAATACATCGTGGACATGCCTCTCAACAACATACGCACACGCGAAGAGCTTGCAGAGAAGGCATCAAGCCGTCTCCGCCTCAGCAAGAAAGAACTCCTCGACGCGCTTTCAGACCCGGCAACGACAAAGCCTTACGGGCTAACTCCGGAAAACGCGATGGCCCTTTTCATCGCAGACAACTATGAGTTGTACTGGAACACAAGCGCAGAGGAATTCATAAAGAAAATCGGGGAAAGATACAAACGCTTCTGGAACGCCAAGCGAAAATCACAGGCAGCCGACCTGGGACTCACCCCTGCACAGGTGGCCGTAATAGCGTCAATCGCAGACGAAGAGAGCAGCAAAGCCGATGAAAAAGGCAGGATATGCCGCCTGTACCTAAACCGCCTTAAGAAGGGCATGCGGCTCCAGGCCGACCCTACGGTAAAGTTCGCGCTGGGCGATTTCTCAATCAAGCGCGTAAACAAAACGCATCTCGCGTTCGGCTCCCCTTACAACACATACCGCACCGAAGGGCTTCCACCGGGTCCCATACGCATCTCAGACCCCAAGACAATAGACTCGTTCCTCGGCTCAGCACCCACATCCGACATATACATGTGCGCACGGGCCGACTTCTCCGGCTATCACGACTTCACCGCCGATTATGCTGAACATCAGGCCAACGCCCGGCGTTACCAAGAAAAGCTCAATCAAATGAAGATCAAATGAAAACCGGACTCACTCTCATACAGACATACGGCAACCCGGAAAGCGCACATATCGATGCGGGGATGCTTCGCAGCAACGGCATAGCATGCGAAGTGGTTGAAAGCGCAGGCTCCGAACTCTTCCCCGCCCCTTACGGCGGCATCGGAACCACAAGCATTTACGCCGAGGCCGACAAAGCCGAGGAGGCCCTCAGAATTCTCAAAGATTCGCACGATTGACCGTAAAATTGGTATAATCATCTTTTCCGCACATCCATCCCGGCGCGCATTGAGGAATTATTTGTAATTTTGCACGCTCAAAACGGAAATTGATGAAAAAGCATACCATAGCCATATCCTATGCACAGACAGTCCGCAGGCTGACGCTTACGGCAGTGATGCTCGTCATCACCTTGTCGGGGCTGGCAATGGCAAGCTCAGACAAGACCGTTACCATCAATCCGGAAACTGAAGGCCATGGCATCGACCTGAACCGCACTCAAGAAATACTGTGTCAGGACTTGCGGGGGGGCTTGAATCCTGAAACGGAACCTTCAGACCGCAAAGAAAGCCCTGATTGGTGGTGGAACAGGCTGAAAGGCCGCAATCTGGACATGAAGGACAGTACGGTAATATACCCGCGCTTCCTCGGTTTCTGCGTAAAAGTCTACAACTGGGCCGACCGGACATTCAACAGTTACGACACCACTTATGTGGCCGGGACAGGCAAGCGATGGAAAGCGGTGTTGCGAAACGACAACTGGGCAGACAGTTACGCATTCAATTTCCGACACGACATGCCTATGCGCCTCATGGGCGACATATACTGCAACCTTGGCGCGTATCTGCAGTATATGGCCGTAAGCGTAGGTTATTCGCTCGACATGAGCAATATAATCGGCAACAAGCCCATTCTGCACAAGAAGATGGGTACCGGATTCAGCTGCGCGCTATTCTCCGTAGAACTCTACTACAACGAAAACACGGGAGGAAGCTATCTGAGGACTTTCGGGAAATACAACAACGGCAGGCTTTTCAAGGAACATTTCCCCGGAGTCTTCATGCGCACATACGGGATTGACGCATACTATTTCTTCAACCACAGGCGGTATTCCCAAGGTGCGGCCTACAGTTTCTCCAAATACCAAAAGAAAAGCGCGGGGTCTTTCATCGTCGGCTTCACATACGCCAACCGCAACGTATCTCTCGACTTCACGACCCTCCCCGAATATCTCCTTGAATACCTGACCCTTCCTGTAGGTAAATACAAATTCCACTACAACAACTTCTGCCTTATGGCCGGATACGGCTACAATCTCGCCTTCGCGAAAAACTGGCTCTACAACACCACCGTGATTCCTGCCGTAGGCATCAACAGATGCTTCGACGACTCCCTCGAGGGCAGGCAGGACATGCTGTCGCTCGGCGTGAAAGGCAAGATGTCGCTCACCTGGAACATCTCTGACTTCTTCCTCGGCATACAGGCCGCATTCGACGGAAGCTGGTACAGAAGCAGCGACTATTCACTCTTCAGTTCAGTCGAGAATCTGTCGGCAAGCGTAGGCGTGCGCTTCTGAAAAGGCAACACAAAACCTTTTTAACACTCATTAAAATGCAACTGCAATGATGATGCAGCCGCATGGATTAAGAGGCTGTTTAAAAATCATTGTTAAACGCAGAGTGGTGGATTTTTTGTTAAGGCGCACTTTATGAGGAGGGAGCATATCGGGATATGTGACCGACGATTAAATGCGGATTAACGGAAAAGACACCATTCAGACTGAAACATTAAATTCTTTTAAAGAGGCTTTGTGGTAATGCCTGCCGTCATTCCGGAACCTTTGCGCGTCTTTATCCCTTCGGCTCAGTCCCATAGCCCGCTATGCTCCTTCGCTGCAGGGATAAATACATCACAAATCTTCCGGCTCTGCGTTAACAAGCATTTTTAAATAGCCTCTAACTTTGCATCATAAAAACATTTATGCCATGAAAGAGATAGCAGAGATAATCAAAGAAAACAGGTATATGCTGATAATCGCCACCTTGGGAATTACGGTCGTATGCCTTCAGCTACGCAGCATCCTGTAATACCAATACTTGCAGGAATGCCCGAAGCCTATCCCCGGTTGTACTTGGCACACTTCGGGGAATAGGCAAGCGTGATGCAGAAATCTTCTGAATAGTAGCAGTACAGTTCCATCTGGACAACACCGCGTTCAGGCACCGTAATTTCTGCCAGACCTACCGTCGGCGGTTTTTGGCCTTTCAGCATCGTCGGAGCCCCGGGAACAGGAAGCTTCAAGAGCCTGATGTCTTTGCGCCAGTCAAGGCCCGGATACAGAGACGACTTGTACAGAGCCTCCTTCGATGTCCACGCGATGATGTTGGCATCCAAAGATTCGCCCACGAGGGTCTTTTCTTCATCAGAAAGGAACTTGTCGCGAACCTTCATCACCTGCTCGCGGTCGCGACGCTCAGCGTCTATGCCAAGCGATGTACGCAGCGAAAATCCACGCAAGTCGGCTTCCGGGGTCTTGGGCAACGACGCCACCGCGAGAAGCCCGTCCGTATGGGTTACCGAAATCCTCGTCTGCTCGCCGTCCAGAAGCGGAACGCCCGAATCAAGGTGAAGAACTGCACGGAATACCCCGTCCCTGCCGTTCTCACAATAAATCTGCCGAGCCATATCAAGCCAGACAAGCCCGGATTTGTCTTCACGACCCGTAATCTCTTCGACCTTGATTCCCACAGGAGTCAGATGCCGCCAATATATGAAGTCTGTTTCCATCGTTATTTCTGCAATTTAAAAATACACCTAAGAGTGTGTTTGAATTTTTATTCTGATTTTTACAGGCAGTTTCACAGGGTTTTCCGGGCCTTGGAACGAGGCGCATGGCGGCCTGTGAAACGAGTGAAAGGACGTGAAAATGCCGTAGTGTGCCGTTCGAGTGTGCCTTTATGGGTCTTTCGGCCGTCTTCACGCCTTTGCCCCGGTCATGCAGTCCGCTGCACTCCCTCGTCTGCATGCGCGAATCCGTCCCGAAATCCTCCATAAAAAATCTTGAACAAAAATTCCAACCATACTCTAAGAGATTGTCCTGAAAGGCATCAGCCTGCACAATCCGCTGACAATCCACTGCGGGCGAACCATATCAGGCCCCTTGTTTCTCCTGATGATCATCCACCGAAACCCGTACTCGCGTGATGCGGTGCCGCTCCATATCGAGCACGAGGAACCGGCAGCGTCCCCTTTCCAGCGTTTCTTTCGGCTGAGGGAAATCACCTTTTATTTCGAGCAGAAGCCCGGCCAGAGTCTCTGCCTCCACCTCATCGCCAAGCTCTTCATCATCGACGCCTATTATATGGCAGAAATCGCCCAACGGCACTTTCGCATCGAAGACAAACGTCCCTGGGCCAACTTTCTTGTACATCCGCTCCTCATGGTCGTATTCGTCGTCAATCTGCCCCACTATCTCTTCGATTATGTCTTCCAAGGTAACGATGCCGCGAGTTCCGCCGTATTCATCCACCACTATGGCCATATGCATCTTACGCTTGCGGAAATCCTCAAGAAGATCGTCTATCATACGCGATTCCGGCACATAATAAGGCTCACGCAGAAGTTTCTGCCAATTGAAGCCGTCGGAGCAGGTCTCTATATAAGGAAGCAGGTCCTTGCTGTAAAGGATGCCGCGGATGGAATCCTGCGAAGTGTCGTAGACCGGAATCCTGGAATAGCCTGTAGTGGTTATCGTATCAAGCACCTGCCTGTAGCCGTCATGGTACTCGATGGCAGTTACATCGATGCGGGGAATCATAATCTCGCACACCTCCTTCTCGCCGAAACTCAGAATCCCTTCAAGCATCTCCTTGTCCTTGCCCTCCTGCATGTCGGAAATCTCAAGAGCCTTTTCAAGCTCGTCGGTCGAGATGGTCTCCTGTTTCTTTGTAACTATGCGGTTGACGATTCCTGTCGATTTCACCATCACCCTGGCCAAAGGGGCAGTGAGGCGGAAAAGCAGCGAAAGGAAACCTGATGCGCTCTTCACCCATGCCAAGGTGCGTCCTCGGGCCACGAGCTTCGGGAATATTTCACCGAAAAGGAGCAGGAGGAATGTCAGGAAGACGGTCTGCACCAAGAAGTTGACCACAGAACTGTTGAACGTTACAGTCTGGTTGATGGCAAACGTCATCAGCACGACCATTGTGATGTTGACAAGGTTGTTGGATATGAGAATCGTAGCGAGGAGCTGTTCCGACCTTTTCACCAATGAATATGCCCGAGAACACTTGGGGTCGTCTTCCTCGTCGCGCAGATCGTCGATGTCGGCCGGCGTAAGGCCGAAATACGCGATTTCACTGCCGCTCACGAAAGCCGAAAGCATAAGGCAGACGCAGGCAATCACAATAAGCACCGACCACGCGGCCCAACTCATCGAATCGGGCGCATGGAACTCTATCGCACGCTGAAGAAGTATGGAAAGGTTTATCGACGCCGCCAAGGGCGTTGGCAAAGGATCTGTGTCCAAGATTGAAAATATGTTGGTTATTGCGCAAAGTTAGTCATTTTTCTCCGTTCCCGCAAAAGTCTGCAAGCCAAAACGCAGCCAACAGGAAGAAAACGGCATTGTCAACACATTAATTATGGTGTAAAATGGGGACGTGTCAAGAAAAATGCGTAACTTTGCGTGAATTTTCATAGCGAAGAAAAACAATAAAGATTTTATGCTAAAACCAATCAAGAAAACCATCTGCCTCCCCGACGGCCGTGAAATCACGATCGAGACCGGCAAGCTTGCCAAGCAGGCCGATGGAGCGGTAGAAGTCAGAATGGGCAACACGATGTTGCTCGCCACCGTATGCTCGGCCCAGGAAGCCAACGAAGGCGTGGATTTCATGCCACTGACGGTGGAATACAAAGAGAAATACGCATCAATCGGCCGCTATCCGGGCGGTTTCCTCAAGCGTGAGGGCCGCGCCAGCGACTACGAGATATTGACATCGCGGCTTGTAGACCGCGTGCTCCGTCCTCTCTTCCCCGACAATTACCACGCAGAGACTTTCGTCAACGTAACCATGTATTCAGCCGACGAGAACGACGCTCCCGACGCTCTTGCCGGAATCGCCGCATCGGCTGCACTGGCCGTCAGCGACATCCCCTTCAACGGCCCCATATCGGAAGTGCGCGTGGCACGAGTGGACGGGGAATGGGTGATCAACCCGACTTTCGACCAGATGGAACGTGCCGACATCGAACTGATGGTAGGCGCCACCTACGACAACATCATGATGGTAGAAGGCGAGATGAACGAGGTTTCCGAGACAGAGCTGCTCGAAGCCCTCAAGGTGGCCCACGAGGAAATAAAGAAGCACTGCACGGCACAGATCGAGCTTATGAAGGAGGCCGGCAAGGAGACCAAGCGCGAATATTGCCATGAAATCAACGATGACGAACTGCGTGCCGACGTGCGCGAGAAATGCTACGACAAGGCTTACGCAATCGCAAAGACCGGAAGCGCGGACAAGCATTGGCGCAACGACGCCTTCAAGGCAATCCGCGACGAATACCTCGAGGCTCTGCCCGAAATGACCGAGGAGCAGCTCGAAAAATACAGCGAAGACCAGCGCACCGCAATGGTGAAGCGTTACTACCATGACGTGGAGAAAGACGCTATGCGCCGTTGCGTGCTCGACGAGGGAATCCGCCTCGACGGCCGCAAGACCACAGAAATCCGACCGATATGGTGTGAAGTGGACTATCTTCCGGGGCCTCACGGAGCCGCCATCTTCACCCGTGGCGAGACCCAGGCTCTCGTAACCGCCACGCTCGGCACCACGCTTGACGAGAAAATCATCGACGACGTGCTGAACCAGAGCAAGGAACGCTTCCTTCTCCACTACAACTTCCCGCCCTTCTCCACCGGCGAAGCCCGTCCGCAGCGCGGCGTAGGACGCCGCGAAATCGGACACGGCAACCTTGCACACCGTGCCCTGAAGCGCATGTTCCCCGACGCTTTCCCTTACACTTGCCGCATAGTCAGCGACATCCTTGAGTCCAACGGCTCGTCCTCCATGGCAACCGTATGCGGCGGCACGCTTGCCCTTCTCGACGCAGGTGTCCAGATGAAGCGTCCTGTGGCCGGCGTGGCGATGGGCCTCATCTCAGATGCCGACAACGTGAAATATGCCATACTCTCCGACATCCTCGGCGATGAGGACCACCTCGGCGACATGGACTTCAAGGTAACCGGAACCACCGAGGGCATCACCGCCACCCAGATGGACATCAAGTGCGACGGACTCAGCTACGAGGTGCTCGAGAAAGCCCTCGCACAGGCAAAGGAAGGCCGTCTGCATATCCTCAACATAATCAACGAGACCATCCCGGCTCCGCGCGAGGACTACAAGCCTCACGTTCCTCGCCTCGTTACCATCGAGATTCCGAAAGAGATGATCGGTGCCGTAATCGGCCCTCAGGGCAAAGTGATCCAAGGCATACAGGAAGAGACCGGAACAGTCATCTCGATCGACGAGGACGAAAAGACAGGAGTAGGACGCGTGGAAATCGCTTCAAAAGACAAGGAGAGCATCGACAAGGCCCTTGCACGCATCAAGGCCATCGTCGCGCAGCCTGAAGAGGGCGAAGTCTACGAAGGCACGGTGCGTTCCATCCTCGACTTCGGCGCATTCGTGGAGTTCATGCCCGGACGCGACGGACTCCTCCACATCAGCGAGATTTCATGGAACCGCATCGAAGACATGGCATCCAGCGGCCTGAAAGAGGGCGACAAGCTCACAGTCAAGCTGATTGAGATTGACAAGAAGACCGGCAAATACCGTCTGTCCATGCGTGCGCTCCAGCCCAAGCCGGAAGGCTACGTGGAGCGTGAAGGCCGTCCACGCCGTGAAGGCGGCGACCGTGGCCCGCGTCCGCGCCGCGATGGCGACAGAGGCCCACGCAGAGACGGCGAACACGGCCCGCGCCGCGACGGTGACAGAGGCGACCGCGGCCCGCGCAACCGCGACTGAATCCTAAAGCCATCAGCCATAATCGGCCGATGGCAGAAAGCAAATGAAACAAGAAAGGCTTGCGACTTCTGATTGTCGCAAGCCTTTCTGTTTCTTAACGGTTCATTCCCGGCCTCAGTCTCGGCTGCCTCCGAAAATGCGGAGAAGGAAGAGGAACAGGTTGATGAAGTCCAGATAGAGGTTCATCGCGCCCATCGTGGCAAGCTTGTCGGCAAGAGCCGGATCAAGGTTGGCCGCGGCCAACCGCTTCACCTGCTGCGTGTCCCACGCGGTGAGACCGACAAAAATCAATACGCCGACAATCGAAATGATCCATTCCATAGTCGAATTGGCCCAGAATATATTGACCACAATCGCTATCATAAGTCCGAACAGAGCCATCATCAGGAAAGAACCCATTTTGGAGAGGTCGGTCTTGGTGAAATAACCGTAGACCGACATCGCCCCGAAGGTTCCGGCCGTGATGAAGAACGTATAGACTATGGTGCCGAGTCTGTACACCAGGAATATGGGAGCGATCCACGCCCCCATAAGGGCTGAAAACAGGCAGAACAACATCATGCATGTCGTGGTGGACATCTTGTTGAGCCTGCCCGGAATCACCCACGCCATCACGAACATCGCTATAAGCATGCCCCAAAAGACGAGCTTGTTGCCGAACAGGAAGGCCAAAGCCGCCGGAGACGAAGCCACACCGAGGGACACGAAGGCCGATATGAGCAGCCCGATGAACATTCTGAGATACACACGCTTCATTACGGCATTTGTCTGGGCCGTAACGCTTCTCCCGCCGTAATACGGCGGAGGCGTGGAAGTGTTTTGATTGAAGTAATCCATTTGTGTTATGTTTTGATTCTGTCTGTATGTAAAATATTAACGTCGGAAATGGCGAAAAATTTCACTTCTACATGCGTTCCGGCATCTCGATTCCCAGAAGCGACGCGGCTGAGCGTAGCGTGCGGGCCACCACCGAGGAAAGCTCAAGACGCAATGCCTTCACCGCCATGTCCTCTTCGCGCAGGATGGAATAGTCGTGATAGAACTGATTGTACTCCTTGGCCAGGTCATAGCAATAATTGGCTATCAGAGCCGGAGAAAGCGAACGTCCTGCCTCTGCCACAATCGAGGGGAAATCGGCCACTTTCTGTATGAGCGAGGTCTCTTTCTCATTGGGAATTGCGTGAGCCATAGCCGCCGTGTCGATGTCGCCGGCCTTCCGCATCACAGAGCGTATGCGCGCATAAGTGTACTGCAGGAACGGCCCCGTGTTTCCGTTGAAGTCGATTGATTCCTTGGGATTGAAAAGCATGTTCTTGCGGGGATCCACCTTGAGCAGGAAATACTTCAGCGCGCCCAGGCCGACCATGCGCGAGATTTCAGCCGCCTCTTCAGCCGGCATGTCCCTGAACCGGTCGGCAGAAGCATCGGCCGCATCGGCAATCATAGTGGCCATGAGGTCGTCGGCGTCGACCACCGTCCCCTCTCGGCTCTTCATCTTCCCTTCCGGAAGCTCAACCATCCCGTAGGAGAAATGAACGAGGTCTTTGCCCCACTTGAAACCGAGTTTGTCGAGCAGCAGCGAAAGCACCTGGAAATGATAGTTCTGTTCGTTGCCGACCACGTAAATCATACGGTCAATCGGGAAATCGCGGTAGCGCAGCTTGGCCGTGCCTATGTCCTGGGTCATATACACGCTCGTGCCGTCGGCGCGGAGCAGCAGCTTGTGGTCAAGACCGTCGGCAGTGAGGTCGGCCCATACCGAACCGTCCTCCTTGCGGTACATTATACCCTTTTCAAGGCCTCCGAGCACCAAGTCCTTGCCTTCAAGATAAGTGTCCGACTCGTAATATATCTTGTCGAAGTCCACGCCCATGCGTCTGTAAGTCTCGTCGAAGCCGGCATACACCCACTCGTTCATCATCTTCCACAGAGACCGCACCTCCTCGTCGCCCTTTTCCCAGCGGCGGAGCATCTCGCGGGCCTCCTCCATCAGCGGACTCAGCTTCTCGGCTTCCTCCTTTTCAATCTTCTTCTCCTCCATGATGGCTTTCACCTCATCCTTGAAATGCTTGTCGAAAGCCACATAGAAATCGCCTATGAGGTGGTCGCCCTTCTTCCCGGCCGATTCCGGAGTAGCGCCTTCGCCCCACTTTTTCCAGGCAAGCATCGACTTGCATATGTGTATGCCGCGGTCGTTGACGATATTTGTCTTGACCACCCTGTTGCCGTTGGCCTTAAGAATCTGCGCCACGGAATATCCGAGAAGATTGTTGCGCACATGGCCAAGATGGAGCGGCTTGTTGGTGTTTGGCGAAGAATACTCCACCATGACGAGCGGCGAATCCTCCGTGGCCTCACGGAAGCCGAAACTGTCGTCAGCTGCGACTGAGAGCAGCTGGTTGCGCCAGAAAGCCGGATCGACCGATATGTTGAGGAAACCCTTTATGACATTGAAATCAGCCACGGCATCAACATTCTCTTTAAGCCATTGGCCCATCTCAGCGGCAGTGGCCTCCGGTGCTTTGCGGGAAGCCTTCAGGAACGGGAAAACAACTACGGTAAGGTTGCCCTCGAATTCCTTCTTGGTCGGTGAAGGGTTCACGGACTCAGGAGCCACGGCAACGCCGTAAAGCGATTTCACAGCGTCAGCGACGCCTTGGGATATGATTTCTTGAACTGTCATCTTAGAGTGTGTTTGAATTTTTATTCTGATTTTTACAGGCAGTTTTACAGGGCTTTCCGAGTCTTGGAACGAGGCGCATAGCCCGCTATGCAGAAAGGCCGGAAAGGACGTGAAAATGCCGTGATATGTTCTTGAGTGTGCCTTTATGGGCCTTTCGTGCGTCTTCACGCCTTTGCCTCGGTCGTGCAGCCCGCTGCACTCCCTCGCCTGCATGCGCGAATCCGTCCCGAAATTCTCCATAAAAAATCCTGAAGAGAAATTCCAAACACACTCTTATTTTTTTGCAGAAACTTATTACTGAACATTTGTCAATACAAAATTACTCAATTTTTCGCGAAAGAGCGGCAAATCAGCGAGAAAAACATTCCCGACGCGCAATCTCAAATTAACAGTCATTTTTAAACTGCCTCTTAAAAACCAATCAACTCCGTCCGGCGTTATGATTCTGTATCCGAGATTGACAAAGGATGCAAAAGCTATAGACCGAAATTCTTAACTAAACAAAAAACAACCGTATTATGAAAGCATTGAGAATCTCCGCACTTTTGTTGGGCGCAGTATTCGCAACTGGGGCGTTTGCCCAGACCGCACCAGCAGTTACGTCGAAAATCAAAGACCACCGCACTCAGCCTGAAGTCTTTTTCCTCCAGGAAGGGGACGTGGCCAACAGCCTCGAGCTGCTTCCGCCCCCGCCGGACATGGCTTCGGTGCAGTTCCTGTACGACAAGGCACGCTACGACTGGGGCAAGGCCCAGCGCAAGACCGAACGCGGCGAACAGGCGTTCCAAGACGCCCGTGTGGACGGAGACGGTGTGCCGCGTGCATTCTCCGAAGCTTTCGGAATCGACATCACCAAAGACGGCACCCCTGAAATATACAAACTCGTGGTAGGAATGCGTGAAGACGCAGGCGACCTCGCCACCCGCGACGCGAAAAACCACTACAACCGCATACGCCCATTCGCTTTCTTTGAGGAGATGACATGCAATCCCGAGCAGCAGGAGGAGCTTTCCACAAACGGCTCTTATCCTTCCGGCCACACTTCCATCGGATGGGCCACAGCACTGGTCCTTTCCGAAATCAACCCAGACCGCATCGACGAAATCCTTGACCGTGGATTCCAGATGGGCGAATCGCGCGTAATCTGCGGCTACCATTTCCAGAGCGACGTGGACGCAGGCCGGGTGGTGGCTGCCGGAGCGGTGGCACGACTGCATGCCGACGAAGGCTTCAACAAGCAGCTCGACAAGGCAAAGAAGGAGTTCTCCCAGCTCAAGAAAGCCGGGAAAGTGAAGCCAGGCAAAAGGAACAATTGACCATTCCGATTCCACAAAAAACGCGAAGTCAGGACGGCTTCGCACCCTAAAGACCGAACATTTACCATAAATCCCCTTTCAGCTATGAAGACGACCATACTCATCGCCTCCGCCGCGCTTCTCTGCGGCACGAATGCAGCCATGGCCCAGAACGACGAGCCAAAGTTCAAAATCAACCCCACAGGCCGCATACTCCTCGACGGCGCAATCTACGCCACACCGCAGAAGCCGCAGTTCAAGGACGGATTCGCCATCCCCGACGTGCGTCTCGGAGCCAAGATGCAATACGGCAAATGGAAAGCGAAAATAGACGTGGGCTTCGCCTACAACAAGGTCGGCCTCAAAGACGTGTTCTTTGAATACGACTTCAACGACCAGCATCTTCTGCGCGCCGGCTCGTTCATCCACCAATACGGCCTCCAGAGCGCGACAAGCTCATCCATGAAGCCAACCATGGAAGAGCCCGTGAGCAACGCGGTCTTCAACGACTCGCGCCAGATCGGCCTCATGTACGTCTACAACGGCGACAAGTTCTTCGGCACAGGAAGCGTCCACGTGGAGCCGAAAGCCACCACGGTAGTGCTCCGGCCCGACCAGTTCACCCAGGAAGGCTGGGGATTCCGTTCGCGTCTCGTGGCCCGTCCGCTCCATGAAGAGGGGAAGGTGGTGCAGGTGGGCTTCTCCGGAGGATTCGCAACGCCTCAGAACGTCAACGACCCTGAAACGCCTCACAATTCCTTCCAGTTCAAGAGCAACTTCCCGACCCGCGTGGCCCAGGTTACGGCCCTCGACGCCACCGTGGACCATGCCATGAACCTTTGGAAGTTCACCCCCGAGCTTCTGCTCAACTACGGCCCCGTGGCCCTCGAGTCGCAGTATTTCTTCCAGCGCGTGAACCGCCGCAACGGCCTGCGCGCATTCACCGGACAAGGAGCATACGTAACCCTGCGCGGACTGATTCTCGGCGGCGACTATTCCTATTCCATGCCCGACGCAGGACTGGCCACGCCTAAGAAAGGCGCGCTCGAATGCGTGCTCAACTACAACTACACCACGCTCACCGACGCCTCAGCCGGAGTCTACGGCGGACGTATGAACGACCTTTCCTTCACGTTCAACTATTACATCAACAAGTACATGATTGCCCGTCTGCACTACAGCTACACGCACACATGGGGACGCGCCGACGCACCTTCCATGAGCGTCAACGGCTTCATGGCCCGCCTGCAGGTGATATTCTGAAGACCAACGAACCAAAAACCACAGTCCCGGTTTCCCGAAAAAGGATTCCGGGACTTGCACATTCCGGGACAATCAGCTATCTTTGTAGAAAAAGACACATATGGCAATGGACTGGAAAGACGCGCTTGCCGCTTTGGGCGCAAGCGGCACTCTCCCCGAGGGGGAAGAGACCGCTCAGGAAGAAACACAAGGAAAAACCGGCAGTCAAGGCGGAAAGCTCCACATAGAACTCGACCGGAAAGGGCGTAAAGGGAAAACCGCGACGATAATCTACGGTTTCACCGGAAACGACGAAGAGGTGGCCGAGACCGCCAAGACGCTCAAACAGAAAATCGGGGTCGGCGGCAGCTCGCGCGGCGGCGAGATACTGCTCCAGGGCGACTGGCGCGACCGTGCCGCAGAAATCCTCCGCGACCTCGGATATAAATTATGAGCCTCCGGCTTCCCTGACAATTTCCACAAACATGCTTCTCCTTCAACGCGCCTCAGCCGGCTCCGGGAAGACATACACGCTCGCCCGGTCGTTCATCGGCATGCTAATATCAATCCGCGACGAGGACGGGAAAACCCGCCTCCGCCGTCCCGACGAAATCGAGGACGCGGCTTCTCACATTCTCGCCATAACCTTCACCAACAAGGCCACGGCTGAGATGAAAAGCCGCATAATCGAGAAACTGACCGACCTGGCCGGACGCTCGGCAGATGCTGAAAAGACCGATTACCTGCAGCATTTCATAGAAAAGCTGGGTGTTGCCGAAGCGAAAATACGCGAAGCCTGCAGGCTTGCGCTCAACGCGCTCCTCAACAATTATTCCGACTTCCAGATCTCCACCATAGACTCGTTCTTCCAGACAGTGCTGCGCACTTTCGCCTACGAAGCAGACCTCAACGACTCTTACCAGGTGGAGCTTGACAACGCTTTCCTGATTGACTCGGGCATCGACCTGACCGTCAGAAGCCTCAGCGAGGGGAACGCCGACCCTGAGACCGTCTACTGGATCGGACGCCTGATGCGCGACGCCGCCGACGCCGGTTCGCACTGGAACATGTTTGCCGCCGGCTCCGGTTCCCGCTCCGGTTCTTTGCGCAAAAGGCTCAAGGAGATAGTGGGCGAAATGGAAAAGGAGGACTTCAAGCGCATGAAGAGGGAATTCGACGGCTACTTCGACCGCACGGAAGACTATTCGGCTGTCATCGCCGAATACGCGGAGCATATCGAGAAGCCGCTGCGTGAAGCCCACAGACAGGCCGTAGAGGCCGCGAACGAAGCCGCAAAGGCCTTTTCACGCCACGGGCTCGACCTGAAGGCCAACGGGGCGAACAACCTCGCGTCGCACGTGCAGAAGACCATCGGCTCATCCGACATATTCTGTCCCGTGGATTTCAAATACACGACGCTCCAGACCAAACTGGCCGACAAAGACGAGGCCTGCCTGTCGTCAAAATCCAAGAAACACGGGCTTTCGACCGCCGTGCTCGGCGAACTCGCCGATTCAGTGAGAAGCCTGTATGCGGCCATCGACAACTGGAAAGCACTGGCATCGACCGACGAAGCGTTGCTATGGAGGCTTTACATGCCAACGCTCCCTTTCCCTGCCCTGATGTACCGCATACGCGAGAACGTGAAAGGCTTCCTCAGGGACAACAACCTTCTTGAGCTTTCCGACACGAACACCATGCTGTCAAAGGTCATAGGCGACGACGACGCGCCTTTCATCTACGAGCGCATAGGCTCACGCCTCGACCATTACCTCATCGACGAATTCCAGGACACTTCCGCGCTGCAATGGGACAACATACGGCCTCTGCTACGCGAATCCGTGAGCCGTTCGCTCGACAACCTCATCATCGGCGACGCCAAGCAGAGCATCTACCGTTTCCGCAACGCCGACCCGTCGCTCATCACGTCGAAAGTCCCTGAGGAATTCCGCCGCATGCCGTTCGGGACTGCCGGGACTGAGAAGGCCGAGAACACCAACCACCGGAGCATGCGCCGCATAGTGGAGTTCAACAACACGCTCTTCACCCTCGCCTCAGCACATCTCGACATGGCCGGACGCGAACTTGGGATGAACAGTCAGGAACATTCGCTCGCCACCCTGTATTCCAACGTAGTGCAGTATCCGCGCAAAGGCGAAGCGGAGGATTCCGGCTACGTGGAGATGAACTTCATCGACCCCGACGCGGACCAGCCAGACCCGGACGGCAGTGTGGACAGATTCGCCCACGTAGGACCCCTGATCGACCGTCTGGTCGACCGTGGCTACAGGATGGCCGACATCGCAGTCCTCGTGGAGCGCAATTCCCAAGGCGCGGATATTATAAGCCATCTGATAGCCTACAACTCCCGTCCTGACGCGCGCAGGAGCATCGACTTCATAAGCGACGAGTCGCTGAAGATAGGCATATCGCGTGCAGTCCGGATCATCGTTGCCGCGCTGGAGATGGTGTCGGTCGCCTCACTCCCTGACGCGGAAGAATCCGGAGAACCCCCGATGCCGGAATCAGGCGCGGAAGCCATGTTCTCGCTCTTCATAGCCTCACACCAGGAACTCGACCCCGACCGCCAGATAGAAGAGTTCTTCAAAGACCCTGCAGGCATCGGTAAGTTCGCCGGAATAATATCCGGAATGCCGTCCGTTACGCTTCCCGCGCTCGTAGAAGCCGTGATAGGAGAAATGGTGCCGGCGGGGCTTAAAAAGACCGATGCGGCATTCATCGCGGCATTTCAAGACTGTGTGATAGACTATTGCCGAAACTATCCGGCCGATGCGGCATCGTTCGTGGACTGGTGGAAGACCAAAGGCTCACGCCTCTCCATCAACTCGCCCGAAGGGGCCGACGCCGTAAGGGTCATGACCATCCACAAGTCCAAAGGGCTGGAATTCAAATGCGTGATTCTTCCCGACTTCTCGCCGTCGTTCGGGAAGACCTCAAAGACCGGCAACTCCCACGATTCATACCTGTGGCTGAAGCCCATGCTGAGACTGACCGGCGGCCCCGCGCTCCCACCGCTGCTTCCGGTGAAGATTGACCACAGGCTCATGCCCGCCTCCCCGCTCAGGGAAGCTTTCACGGAAAACCTCTACGGGGAAACGATGGACACTCTCAACACGGCCTACGTGGCCTGCACGCGTGCCGCAGAGGAACTCTACATCTTCACAAAGCTCACCAAAGCAAAAAAGAACTCAAAGACCCCTCTGCCCGACACATTGCCGACCGACTGCCGGGAGCTGTGCCGCATGCTTTATTACTTTTTCTCACCTGACAGGAACGCCGCTGCCTCATATGCCGTGGACGAGATAAAAGCCGACGAAAGCGGCGCATGGCTTGCAAGGGAAGAGCTTTTCCGTTCCGACAACGTCGGGCCTGGAGACTCGTTGAGAATCACCTACGGCGACCCTGTGGCCGACCCTGCGGCACGACGGGAAAACGAACGCGGCAAAACGGAACAGTCTTCCGAAAAGACAGCCACGAGAGTGGTGGTGGCGGAAAAATACGCATCTTCACCGCTGCTCACAAGGCTGGGCTACAAGAGCCGACTCACCTTTGCCGATGAAGAGGAGACCGACGGGGCAAGACGGGCAGACGGACGCTCATTCGGCAATCTGTTCCACGACATACTCGCCGACGTGGAGACGGCATCCGACCTCGAACGTGCCGTAAGAAAGCGCGCCGTAAGCGGCGAAATCACCCCGGAAGAAGCCCGAAAGGCAACCGGGATGCTCGCCGCCGCAATGGCTTCGGTGGAAAGCTACGGATGGTTCTCAGGCGAGTGGCGCGTGGTCAACGAACGCCCTATAATCGCCGCCGGAGCCACCAAACGCCCCGACCGGGTGATGATCAGCCGCGACGGACGCCGCGCCGTTGTGGTGGACTACAAGACGGGCGCGCTCGATGATGACGCTTACCGCAAAAAACGCGTCAGCCACTGCCGGCAGGTGGAGGAATACATGCGTCTGCTCCAGAAAGCGCTCCGGCTTGAAAGCACGGAAGGCTACGTATGGTACATTTCCCGTGGCGAGGTCGTCCCTGCCAAGTCAAGGCAATGACCCGCCGCCAGTTTTTGGTGCCGTTTTTTTGTACACGTCAGGAATATCGTGTAATTTTGAACATCAATAACCGATAAACGACATATCCGATATGGAAAAAAGGATAATCAGATGCTTATGCGCGGCATGCGCATTGTTGGCGTTCATAGTGGCCGGAGGCTGCGGCGAACGCGGGTTCAAGGTAAAAGGCGAGATCGAGGGTGCCCCCGACAGCAGCGTCGTGGTGGAGAAAAGCGACTTCCGTGGACGCTGGCAACCGATAGACTCGACACGGACATCTCCTGGAGGCAAATTCTCCATATCCCTCCCCTCTCCGGCCGCGCCTGAGGTCTACCGCCTCGGCATCGGCGGCGAATACGTCTATTTCCCCGTTGACTCCACGGAGACCATCAACGTGAAGGGGCGCAAGCCGGGACTCGCCACCAACTATACGCTCGAAGGCTCCGAACAAGCCGGAAAAATGGCGGAATTCGACCACGCACTCTCGGCTGCCGCAGCCAAAGGCGGCGACATGTCAGACTTCAAGCGTCAGGTCTACGACAAATACATCCGCGACTCACGCGGTTCGCTCCTGAGCTTCTACGTCCTCACAAAGACCGTGGGAGACAGACCGCTCTTCGACCCGGCCGACCATACCGACATCAAGTATTACACCGCAGTGGCAACGGCTTTCAAGGAATTCAAGCCCGCAGACCCCCGGACTCAGTATCTTGAGCAGACCGCAATCCGCGCCCTGCGCGAACGCAACTCGGCACAAGGGAAAAAGCAGGTGCTGCAGGCCGACAAGGAACTGACCGCCATCGACATCACCCTCCCCGACCGCAACGGCAAGAGCCGCAGCCTATCCGAACTCCTTGGCAACGGACGGCGCACGCTCGTAGTGTTCTCCGTGCTCACCCATCCCGACGCTCCGTTGATCAACAAGGCCGTGGCCCGATGCCACGCCGCCGGAATGAACGTCTACCAGGTCAGCCTCGACAATGACCAATACGGATGGCGCGAAGCGGCGGAAAACCTTCCGTGGGTCAACGTCCTCGACCCGGAAGCCGACCGCTCATCCAACGCTCTGAAATACAACGTCTCTAAAATACCCGTCTTCTTTCTCTACAACGAACGCGGTGAACTCATAGACCGTGCCGACGACCTCGACGCTCTCGCCAAGATGGTGCGTTAAATATAAGAACCACACAATTATATAAGAACCACACAATCCACATAAACCAATCCGGTATTCATGGTTCGTGTGGTTCTTTTTCAAATCATACACGCAGGCGAGCCGAATGATATTAAGAACCTCACAATCCACATAAACCAATTTGGCCAAGAGAGACTCCCGCAAACCGTACATAACATACTGGCAATAAACAATATATATAAAATATTCCACATCCAAATCATAACTTGTTGATTGCAAGTCGATTATAATGTGTGGAAAATTTAAGTTTTCCACACATTCCAATTCATTGGTTCTAAACAGGTTACAATTCACAGTGTGGAATATTTTCATTGCCCTTTTCACCTGAAATCTTCCGGATTTTCCCTGTGGCGTCCTGAAAAATATTGACGGGTCAGAGGGTTTGAGATTATGAATGAATGTTAAACAGTCCGAAGACTGTGGAGACATGCAGGTATGAGCCTGAGATCCCCGAGGTTGGGGTAAAATCCTCCGGGGCTCGATGCCCCGGGG